>JBGTNH010000024.1:0-5373 GCA_041743165.1 Gillisia sp.
CCTGGAACAACCACACGAAAGAGCAAGGATCTACAGGGAAATGCGCTTAAACGGGGACAGCAAAAAAGAAATTGATACTGCAGCTCAAATTGAAGGGAAAAACCGTAGCTATATTTTAAATCTTAGTTACTTAAACCCCAAAGGTCCGGTTGCCGAAAGCTTAACCAGATTTGAAAGTGCAACGGATAAGGACAGCAGCGTAAAGGTTGAAAAAATCGCAGATTGGATTGGCCAGGCCAGAAGGCAGAATGAGAAGTTAACAGATCCCCAGGAAATGGAAATGTTTAAATTTCTCAATGATACCAACCTATCTAAAAGAATTTCTTCAAAATCTGATTTCCTTCAGAAGATCACCAGTATTACCGGTGATATGTTTTTCGATTATTCAGATCCTTTAAACCTTGCAAAGTTTAAATATAAGACTGAAGGAGAAAATGTATATGAAGGGGAAGTTGAAGTTATTAAAGAAGAGATTTCTTCCAGGCAGAAAAATATTGATGAAATAAAGCAGCGGTTTTTAAACCCTTCCAGTAAAAACTATATAAGCCCGGAGGCTAAAGATTACCAGATAGCTAAGAATATAGCAGATAATAAAATATCTCAATACAATACAGAGATCCAGGAGCTACAAAAGGAACTACAGTTATTATACCAGGATAAAGGGAAATATGTAAATGCGGGCAGTAACCAGGTTGGATTGTTTGGAACCAGAAAAAAAAGAAGAAAGGTCACCGGTGTATTAAATTCACCTGCACCAGATCCTACACCGGTCCAACCGTCCCCGGTTAAGAATAAACCAACCAGGGCAAAGAATTTAGCCACAGCGATGCAAGAGAAAATCGAAAATCCAATAATTTCAATTCCCGGAGATTTAGGCCGGTTTTTAGGCCAGGTAGAAGTTAAGCCGGTTCACTCGGTAGTTACAACTTTGGATGCAGAGCAAGGATCTGGTAAAACCAGGTTATTTTTCCAGATATTAAATGCCCTGGCAGGAATGGGTAAAAGATGTTTATTCTACTCCCTGGAAGAACACCCGGCCAGTAAATTATTTAAAGATAAGGTAGAGCAATATATATCCCCGGCCAACATGCAAAACATTGGCATAATAGACGAAGTAACCGATTGGAATGCGGAGAGGGAAACGATAAGGGAATATGACTGTATATTTTTTGACAGTTTCCAAAAGTTACCTGCAGACGTTGACCTGGATAGGGATATAAGAAAAGCCTTCAATGGAAAATGGTTTTTTATCATATACCAACAGACCGGGACAAAGGGAATGCGCGGAGGATCTAAAGCCGCCTTTGATGGTGATCAGATCCTGAAGGTTTTTAAAGATCAAGAAGACTACCGAAATAACTATGTGTATGCAAATAAGAATCGGTACAATGACGGCCAAGATTTAAAACTGAATATTTTCACTGGAATGTTGGTTGGAGATCCAGGTAGAGAACTAGGAGTAGATCAACCAACAATAAGGAGATTTCCTATGCCCGCATCCGGCAGTGGAAGTTTGATTGCAACCCCAATTTTATAGAGAAAGGATTATGAAATAAAAAAAGGAGGGGAACGCTACCCCTAACGTTTACCCCTCCAAAAATGAAAGAGGAGGATTTCCCCAAAAACCTCCTCAATCTAAAAAAATACCTTTATAAAATAATAAATTCCAATAGCATCCAAATAAAATATACAACTATGGCGATAGATGCTAACACTTTAAATATCATAGAGCAGTTTATATAAAGTCTTTCTGAAAGTTTATGGAACATAGTAAGCTTTTTTACCTAACGGAGGAAAGAATGTAAGCCTCTTAGAGTAGGAGATTGATTACAAATGTACACCTTATTATTAGACTATAACTTTTAATTATAGTTTTTAAAAATAATTATAATAATAATGAAGGAAATATACAGGCATAGGAAAGGTAATAAAAGTAGTACCTGGAAACTTAAAACACTTTTGCTGTTGCCTAAAAGTGTAATGAGGGGACCGGGTACTCCAATATCTTTATATGTAAACTAATTTAACCTGAAACTTTGAACCTTGTTTCTTTCCTGGCTTGGTTTAATATGCGTGAAAGAAACTGGTAAAAGAGCAATATATTTAATCAAGCTTTCAAATATTTAACACGAGCATTTTTTGTTTAATAAATACATAAAAACCTGTTTGGGATAAATTCCAAACAGATTTTTGAGATTAATAAACACTTAATGGTTTATGCTAAAAACATACTTGCTATAGCATTGACTTCGGCCATTGTCAACGGCTCGTCAAAAGCTTCGGTTACTGCATCTACACCTCCAAAATTGGGGAATCGACCCGCAAGTTCTACGCCCAGTTGCACGGTATTTTGCTCTCCTGCATAAACCGCATCGAAAGCGCCGCCCAATGTGTGGTCATTTCTGGTGATCCATCCTTTTTCTCCCCGCATTCTCCTTATCTGTGAGGCGTGTCTTCCCTCAACTGAATGTATTTGAAGGGCGTATTCCAGCAGTGCGTCATTATCTGCCAAGGCTCCCGCCTGGCCTTTGTAAGCTCTTACCCCTGTATCTTCAAATCCCTGCGCCAAGGCCAGGAATTGATCGTAATTGTTAAAAGGATCAAGTCCCAGGCCGCCGGAAAAATCAAATTCCGGTGCAGGAAAAGTATTACTTCCTAACGCGGCATCAAGCAAAACAACGTGAGAACTTTCGTGATCTCTAATCAAAGTGAAAATATTCACATCCTTTGCAGGAATCACCCCGGATTTCAGTCCCATTTCATAAAAATCCCGCTCCAGGTATTCGAGAAAAAGGGCGAACTGAAGGACTTCTGTAGGAGAAGCCTGGAACATTGCAGCCGGCATGGCCATAGTTGCAGCTGAGGTTTTCTTGCTGGTTGCAGCCAATGCAAACGGAATTGATACTAATGCCAGATCTTTTCCTTTTTGACCCAGACTCTTTAGGCCATTTCGGCGTGAAACCGGGTTCGTCAACAATTCCGGTTCTGATAAACTATCTAAAAATTTTATAATATTCATGATCGTTATTTTTTAGTGGTGAATAAATTAATTAGTGGGTACATTATTGGCTATGATTTTGGTTTCCAGAAAACCAGTTGCCGCAACTGCTGCCAGCACATCACGCGGGTCAGTTGCCTTATCATAAGCTATTCCGGTTCCCAATAAATCCACCAGGACATCATCTGATGCGAAATTGGTCGTACCCGGAGCTATAAGATCCCGAATGGCAGCCGCATGTCTGGCTTCCACTGAAACTATTTTTCCTGCCACTAAAAGATAATCGAGATTCTCTAACAGGTTCCCTGCCCCATTGTAGGCCGAAACACCTGTGTCTTCCAGAACCTGTGCGACACCAAGCACTTGAGCTCTGCTGCCAAAATCTACACTGCTAAAATCAAAAATAAGATCTGGAGCAACTTGCCCGGGAGATGCAACCGAACTGATTGCAATTTTTAAGAAATCCCGGTGAATTACCTCGTGATAATACAGATCCTGCAGGATTTGTTTTTCTTCAGCATTGGCGCTTGCCCAGTATGAACCCTCTAACACCTGCCGGTAATATTCGGCTTCCAATTGTTCCAATACATAGGCGTAATTGAGAATGGCAAGGTCTCCCTTACCAAGGTTGAACACCTTTCCCGCCCGCATATCTGCTTTAGCATCTGCTGTAAGTAATTCTTCTTCCAAGCTATCGTCGCTACAGGAATACATAAATAATCCGGTACCCGCCACCAGCAGGCCGGAATTCTTTAAAAATCTCCGGCGGGAGTTTGGCTTTCCATCAGTTCCCTGATCTGCAAATTCAACATTAATTACTGGTTTTTTCATAATATTTATATTTTGGTTAATAGATACAAAACTAAAACTGGGGGGCAGAATAACTCGGGGGCAGAATAAAAATTGCACATTGAACATATGCAAATAGAATCAACAATTTAGTAATTTATTGATTTTCAATAAGTTAAAAAACTAATAAAATAGACAAACTACATGATTCTATGACAATCAACCGTAAATTTGAAAAGATGTAAATTATTTCTTACAAATAAGTGAAAAGTGAAAATGGTATCCAGCCAGTGGGGACAAAATTTTTAAATAACCATATTACCAAGAGTTGGATATAAATAATTTACCTCATGGAATTAGCATCCACACCACCTTAAACTATAATTATACGGAGAATTGTAAAAGTAGAACTGACACTGGTAAGATCATATAGTGGAATTCCCCTAATAAGGAGTTTTAACCATTATTTATGATTTAAAATTTCATGTTGTAGAAAAAAAAAGAAAACTGTAACAATTCTGAATTATATCATTCCAAAATTAATTTGATTATCATTCAAAGTTCTACAGCTGGTACGTTTAAACAAATGTGGAGTAATTAGGAGGTCGATTTAATAGGTAAGGATTGAAGTATGTTGGACTGAAAATGCTTTAATTAATTTAAGTTTATATTTCTTTAATTCATTATGGAAGATCTTAACTTATCTATATAGAATCTGTTTTTAGACTTTACCGTTCCTATGGGTATGTTCATTTCCTCTGCTGTCTCTTTTTGAGTAAATCCTTGAAAAAATAACAAGTGTATAATCTTTCGGCCAACGGGGTCCAATAAGTCTATATATTTTTGGAGTCCTATGGCGTCAATCTTCCATGAAATATTAGATTTAGATTCCAATATATCCACAAAATTAGCACTGGGCAAGTTTAATTTGTTGTTGCGAAAATCTTTGGATCTTATTTTATCTATTGATGCATTGCGGGCTATATTTATTATCCATGTAAAAAAGCGTCCTTTATCAGGTTCATAAGAAGAAGCATTTTCCCATATTTTCATAAAAACGTCCTGGAGAATTTCCTCTGATATATATGTATTGCGTGTTATACTATAAATAACTCCGTAAATGCTTTCAGAATACAATACATAAATCCTTTCAAATGACCTGTGATTTCCAGCCTGTAATTCTCCTATTAATTTATCTTGTTGCATATTTTACATTAAAAGTATTTATGCCCGTTGAAAACAAAAGAATCACCCAAATAGCTTCTCCTGCCACTCCTACATAATGAATTGATTCAAAATATTATCACTGATCATAATTTACAAGTATAGGGGTTTAGTATAGAAATAACATATCCTTTAACATTAAAGGATAAGACAAGGTGTTCAGTTACAGTTTAGAGAAGTAGAGGTTGCAACCTTTAAAAACAATTTTAATCTTGTTATTTAACTATAAGCAAAATCAATTCGTTGATTTTCATTTCTAAAATTATGGGGTAAATTTATAACGCACAAATGGACGGTGGGGGCCGTCCATTTGTGCGTTATAAATTTAAGAAATGTAATTTGTCTAATCATTGACAATAAAA
>JBGTNH010000025.1:0-2288 GCA_041743165.1 Gillisia sp.
ATGACCATTAACCATAAAGATATCCGGAATCTGTATCCCCAGAATTATAAAAAACTAAAGAATACCTAAGGGAAGTTTTACAGGAGTTATGAATTAAATAAAGTCAGGCTAACTTTTATATGTAGTTGGTGGGGTGGATACGGCTGTTTCATCTTTTGCTATAAGCATGGCATTTTTATATACTCTTTCAATGTGAAACCAGTCATGGCCACCTTCAGCGTTTTCAAGAGATTTTCTTACAAAGGCTTTGGTGTTCTCAATTATCATTTTTTTGTCCATAGGGAAGAGGAGGCTGTCTAAATTATATCTTTAATTATGGTTCGCTCAACCAGGGCTATAAGACCGTCCTGATCGTTGGAATTGGCAGGGATGGGCTCATGAACCTTTAATTTTATTTGCACCCCTATTCCCAATGGGAAACTGCCGTATTCAAAAAGTTTCCAGGAATTGTTTATTGTAAGAGGTACTATGAGGGCATCTGGCATTTTCTTAAAAAGCACCTGCATCCCTGTTTTAGCAAATTGCTTTGGTTTCCCGGTCCTACTTCGCGTCCCTTCAGGAAATATTACAGCAGAGCGTTTGGTTTCATTGAGATAATCTGCAAATTTCAGGATCTCGGCAATGGCCTGTTTGGGGTTTTGCCTATCAATAAGTGCAGAACCGCCATGTCGCAGATTAAATGAAATCCCGGGGATACCTTTTGATAATTCTTTTTTACTGATGAATTTTGGATGATGCTTGCGCAAATACCAGATGATTGGGGGAATATCATATATTCCCTGGTGATTTGACACAAAAATACAGGATCTGTCTACCGGGATATCATAGGGGTTATCAATGCTAAAACGGGTGCCCAGGATATTGAGGCATCGCATTAAAAAGAAGTTAAAGATGTCTACAGATTTCTTGTGGGCCTGATAGCCTCCCAGTTTTAAACAAAGCCACTGGATCCCGTGAAAGACAAGTAGCGTCAAAAAAAAGAAAAAGTAAGAGACCAGGGAAAGGGGGTAGGCAAGTAATTTTTTCATTTGGATAAATAACTCAGGTAAAAATACATTTTTATCCCAAAAATGTACAACAGCCTATTCTCTTATTTCGCTGCACTTACCATCTATGCAGCCAATTTTTTCAGGAGGATTGACCATGCTGCAATCACTGATAATATTATTTTCTTTATTGTAAATTCTTTGATCATCTGTATACTTCTCAATCATTTTATTTAGTGCCTCCACATCTATATTATCGGAGAAAACAACATAACCCGCAGGACCTCCGCAGGCCTTATGGCCTATAGGAAGATAATTGCATTGAGCCTGGTTGTCACAGTTTCCCGATTGAACGAAATCGTTTATTTCCTTCAATTGCGCTTCCAGATACGATTGATTGACAGTTTCCTGACCCGAAAGAACATCACAGCCTAAAATTAAAACGGCCAGGCTAAAGAAGATTAAGACTTTTTTCATGGTTCTTAAATAAGACAAGGGAAGATAGTAAAAAGAAAGAACAGCGGTATAAAAAAAGCCCCGCAAAACGGGGCTTCCTTGTATAATCAATAGTTCTTAGCAATATTCATTGTAAGCGCCCACCAGATTTTCAGCAATCATTTCGGCAGGGCGGCCTTCAATATGGTGTCGTTCCAGCATATGTACCAGTTCGCCATCTTTGAATAAAGCCATGGATGGGGAAGATGGCGGGAAGGGTACCATGTATCCTCTTGCCCTGTCTGTGGCTTCACGGTCTACTCCTGCAAATACTGTAACAAGATTATCTGGTGTCTTGCTGTTCTTCAAAGACATTCTTGCCCCGGGACGTGCATTGGCTGCGGCGCAACCACAAACCGAATTCACAACTACAAGGGTAGTGCCCGGTTTTTTCATGATTTCATCTACTTCGTCAACACTGTACAATTCCTGAAAACCTTCACGGGTAAGATCTTCTCTCATTGGTTTTACTAATTCTGCTGGATACATATATTAAGTTTTAAATAATTTCTAATGACAAAGATAGGAAATTAGGTTTAGCTTATATGATCTCATCTCTTTATGAATGTATAATTACAGCCTATTAATCATTAGGAGGCCCAGGATCATGATCTGGATTTGGTCGCTCTATTGCAAGTTGTTTTTGAAGAAGTAAATATTTCTCAAACGTATCCACCCCACCAACCCCATATTGCCTGCCTGCCTTTCTACCGTTAGCTTTGCCTAAAATACTATTATTATGAGCAAGCAGGAAGAAATGTACAATTTGGTTACGGAATATTGTAGTAGCGGCCTTTCAGCCAAAGC
>JBGTNH010000026.1:0-24588 GCA_041743165.1 Gillisia sp.
ATGGTTTGATGGTTTGATGGTTTGATGGTTTGATGGTTTGATGGTTTGATGGTTTGATGGTTTGATGGTTTGATGGTTTGATGGTTTGATGGTTTGATGGTTTGATATACATAAAAATGCTTTTCAGAAAACTGAAAAGCATTTTTCATTCAAACAAAAAAACCCAACATATTTATTTAATAAAAATTCCTGCTATAGCATTTACCTCTGCCATTGTTAAAGGCTCATCAAATGCAGCTGTAACTGCAGCGTTACCCCCAAAGTTCTGGAACTTTCCTGCGAGATCAACTCCTCCTTGTACGGTGTTCGCTTCTCCTGCATAAATAGTGCTAAACGCTGCTGGTAAAGTATTGTCATTTCCTGTTATCCAGCCTTTTTCATTTCTCATTCTTCTTACCTGTGATGCATGTCTTGCTTCAACGGAATGAATTTGTAGTGCAAAGGTTAAAAGATCATTATCATTTGCCAAGGCTCCAGCCTGACCTTTATAGGCACGTACTCCAGTATCTTCAAATCCCTGGGCTAGTGCCAGAAATGTTTGATAATTTTGAAAGGTGTCTAACATTAGATTTCCCCCTGTGAAATCAAATGTAGGTTCGGCTATTGCGGCACCACCTAACGCGGTCCTAAGAAAGTCAACGTGGGCATCTTCATGTTTTGAAATTTGGGCAAAAACTGCTCTATCAGATTGAGGGATTAATCCGGCAGTATCCAATCCAATCCTATAGAAATTTCTTTCTAAATATTCCAAGGTTAATGCAAAATTTAATACGTCAGTAGGGCTTGCCTGAAAGGCTGCAGCCGCCATATTCATTGTTGAAGCCTTAGACTTACTGCTGGTTGCGGCTAAACCAAATGGAATAGATGCCAGGGCTATATTTTTTCCTGCGCTTTTAAATTTTAAAAGGGATTCTCTCCTGGATCCCTTTGCATTCAATACATCGGGATTGGAAATAGTTTCTAATATTTTTATAAAATTCATTTTTTTAGTTTTAAGGTTAAACTTAATTACGACGTTGGTAATTGATTAGCTGTGAATGGAGTTTTTACTACATTCAAACCTCTTACCGCAGCAAGAATATCAGATGGAGGGGTAGCTTTATCATAAGCAACTCCTGACCCTGCAAGGTTTACTAATACATCATCACCCGCAAAATCTGTAGATCTTGGGTTTAAAAGATCTCGAATTGCTGCAGCATGTCGTGCCTCAACCGAAACTATTTTACCTGCAATCAATAGAAAAGTTGTATTTGAAAGCAATTTTCCAGCTCCATTATATGCCGCAACTCCAGTATCCTCCAGAAGTTTTGCGGTGTTCAAAACCGACATCCTATTGGTAAAGTTTACACTGCTAAAGTCAAATTCTAATTCAGGTAAAACTTTACTGGATTCAGCTACTGAACTAATTGCAGTTTTAAGGAATTCTCTGTGAATAACTTCGTGGTTTCTAAGATCTTCAAGAATTCTTTTCTCATTTGCATCAGCTCCCATCCAATATGAACCAGACAAGACCTGAGTATAAAAAGCTGCTTCCAGCTGCTCCAGCGCATAGGCGTAATTTAATATCCCCACATCTCCAGATCCCAGATCAAAAACTTCCTGGGGCTGCATGTTATCGTCATCATTACTACATCCATAAAGCAATAAACTGGAACCGACAACTGCAAGTCCTCCCATTTTTAAAAATTGCCTTCTGGAATTGTCATTTTTTTGAAGTACCATCCCTTTAGAGGGCACTTTTTCGATTGGTTTTTTCATAATTGAGTTATTGATTATTACCAAACTTACGGTAGAAACTCTTCGACGGTTTTGAGACAGAGGTTAATTATTTATTAAAAACATTTTCAAAATCCCAATTATCCTTAAATTTTAGAATAGTTTATGAGTTGTTTATTGAGGAGTTTTCAATACAAACTTTAAAATGTTCATTTTTTAATAAAATTATTATTACTTATTATAAGGTTGGCACTCCCGATTTCCATAAAATATCTGCTTAATGATTTGCGTTTTCTTTACTTTTGATTCAAATTATTTATTTTGAAATTGCTTCCCTTATTATTATTGACAATTATTCTGTTTTCCTGCCAATTTTCCATGAGCCAGGAAGCCAGGACGATTGATTTTCAAAGTGACCGGAATTTAAGGAATGAAGCCCGGTACCCTGGCGCTTTAATTTTAAGTGGTGTCGAGAATCAGGTGTATTTTAATCATGAAGGGATTGAAGTATGGTGTAATAATGCGGTTTTTTACCAGGAGCAGAATTTTTTTAAAGCCTATGGTAACGTGAGGATGCAGCAGGGGGATACGGTGACCATGCAAAGCAATTATGCCGAATATAATGGAGATACCAAGTTTGCTTTTGCCAGCGGCAGGGTTAAAATGACCCGGCCACAATCTACCCTGGAAACAGACAGCCTCTTTTTTGACAGGTTAAAACAGCAGGCATATTATCGCAGTGGCGGTACTGTACGCGACACCGCCAGTGTACTTACCAGTAATATAGGAAGATATTTTATGGAACAGGATAAATATTCCTTTATCTCAAATGTTGTATTAACCAATCCTGAATACGTTATCAATTCTCAGCAACTGGACTTATATTCTGAGACTGGCCATGCTTATATGTATGGTCCAACAACAATAAAGAGCGAGACAAGCACTATATATTGCGAGAGAGGTTTTTATGACACCCGGCAGGACCGGGGTTATTTTGTAAAAAATTCCAGGATAGATTATGAGAACAGGATCCTTGAGGGAGACAGTCTCTATTTTGACCGAAATACCAATTTTGCATCAGGCACCAATAATATCAAAGTAACAGATACGCTCAATAACAGTCTTATAACCGGGCATTATGCCGAAGTTTATCGAGACAGGGATTCAGTTTTTATAACAAAACGCCCTTTGGCAGCTACACTTCAGGATCAGGATTCAGTATTTGTTCACGGAGATACAATTTTGATCACAGGAAAACCCGATAACAGGATAGTACGGGCATATTACGACGTAAGGATGTACAAGAGCGATATGAGCGGTAAGAGCGATTCCATTTTCATGGATCAAAAAACCGGGCTTACCAAACTTATAAATATAAACCGGGGACCCGTTACCAGTATCACCAGACGAAGAAATCCTGTGCTTTGGTCCGGCCCCAGCCAAATGACTGGGGACACCATCCATCTTAAAAGCAATCCCGAAACTGAAAAACTCGATTCTTTGCTCGTCTTTGACAATGCGTTTCTCATTCAAAAGGATAGCATAGAAGGATATAACCAGATAAAGGGTAAAGAGTTAACAGGATTGTTTATTGATAATGATCTATACCAGGTAGACATAATCCGGAATACTGAAACTCTTTATTATTCCAGAAATGAGGAAAAAGAACTTATAGGGATAAATAAAACCCTATCTAGTTCCATTAAAGTTTTATTTGAAAACAGGGAAATCACAGATATTTACTACTACACCCAGGTGGACGGAACGCTGTCTCCGGAAGATGAGGTTCCTCAAAATGTACGGTTACTTACCGGGTTTAACTGGCGTGGAGATGAACAGCTTATGCAGAAGAGTGACTTATTTGCTGGTAAACCTCCTCCTCAGTTGGTTAGAATACAGGGAATTCCGTTACCCGAGGTGGATGGAGATTTTTTTGATGATACAGAAAGGGAAACTCCCTTATTAAATGAAAATTCCCGTTTAAAACCGGAAGATCTGAAGGATAGGAAAATAGATACAATTCCCGCACCTGAGGTCCGGACTCCGGTCCTGCTTAAACCGGGAAAAGAGGAAGAGGACCGGGATGGAAAAAAATAAATTAAAAGAAGATTTTTTAAAATACCAGGCCCAGACCTCTCCCCATCCTCTTGCCCTGGAAGTTTCCCATGCCTCCGGAAGTTATATTTATTCCTTAGAAGGTAAAAAATATCTGGATTTTGTGGCTGGAGTATCGGCAACCAGCTTAGGTCATTGCCATCCCCGGGTTATTAAGGCAATTAAGGAGCAGCTGGACAGCTATTTACATGTGATGGTTTATGGGGAATATGCGCAGGGACCGGCAGTGGAGTTAACCAAATTACTGGCAGAAAATTTACCGGTACCCCTTGAGAAAACATACCTCACCAATTCCGGCACCGAGGCGATAGAAGGTTCCCTTAAACTTGCAAGGAGATATACAGGTCGTACAGAGATTATCGCTGCCCGAAATGCCTACCATGGAAATACTATGGGATCTTTAAGTTTAATGGACTATGAGGAAAGAGTAAAACCCTTTCGGCCGCTTATTGGCGATGTTTCCTTCATAGATTATAATTCTGAAGAGCAGCTTCAGCATATAACGAATAATACTGCTGCCGTTATTCTGGAAACAATACAGGGTGGAGCGGGATTCATTTTGCCGGAGAATAATTACCTGAAAAAAGTAAGGACAAGATGCGATGAGACGGGAACTTTATTTATCCTGGATGAGATCCAGCCCGGCTTTGGTAGAACAGGAAAGTTATTTGGATTTGAACACTTTGAGGTGACCCCGGATATTTTGGTGATGGGTAAAGGTATGGGGGGAGGCCTTCCCGTTGGGGCCTTTACTTCTTCCGTGGAGATCATGGACAGTCTCAGGGACAACCCTAAGCTAGGGCATATCACCACCTTTGGGGGAAATCCTGTAATTGCTGCCGCAGCCCTTGCCACGTTAAAGGAAATTCTGGAATCTGACCTAATGGCAGAGATTATTAAAAAGGAAATTCTAATGCGCCGGTTATTAATCCATCCTCTCATAAAAGAGATAAGGGGTAAAGGTTTAATGCTTGCTTTGATTGTCCCTACCGCAGAAATTGCTACCTCCGTAATTTTAAAAGCCCAGGAAAATGGCTTAATTTTGTTTTGGTTATTAATTGAAAAGAATGCCATCAGGATTACTCCTCCCCTCACCATAAGCGTGGAAGAAATCAAAAAAGGATGTGGCATTATTCTTGACATCCTTGAAGAAATATATAATTTAAGATAAACTGTTAATTACTTTGTTAAAAACAATATGTGTTTTTAAGTGTATTAGTGGTTTACCTTTATAACTTTAGAACTGTAGAAATCCAGTAATCCCCACATTATGCAGTTGAGTCATAACGAAGAAAACAATTTCTCACTTACACGATTCGAGTCAATGCTGAAGACCAATGATGTCTTATTTTTTGATTCTGAAGAGTTTGAGGATATCATTCACCACTACCTGGAGAATGGCAAGATTGCATTGGCTAAAAAGGCTGTAAAATTGGGATTGGCTCAGCATCCAACTTCAACTAACCTTAAACTTTTCAGAGTTGAAATTCTTGTATTTGAAGACAAACTCGATCTGGCCGATGGTTTATTAAATGAATTACATGATCTGGAATCTTCCAATGAGGAAGTTTATATCCAGAAAGCAAATATATATTCAAAGCGTGATGATCATCATGAAGCTATCAAAATGCTTCATAAAGCTCTTGATATCACCATGGATGAGGCCGATGTTTATTCCCTGCTGGGGATGGAATATCTCTTTCTGGAGGACTTTGAAAATGCCAAGTTTAGTTTTATGAAATGCCTTGAGGCAGATGAAGAAGACTACTCTGCCCTCTACAATATCATGTATTGTTTTGATTTTCTTGAGCAGAAGAACGAAGCAATAGATTATCTCAATTTATTTTTAAATAAAAATCCATATTGTGAAGTTGCCTGGCACCAGATAGGAAAACAATATTTTGACCTGAAACAATTTGAAAAGGCCCTTACCGCATTTGATTTCGCAATTATTAGCGATGATATGTTCATTGGGGCTTATCTTGAAAAAGGAAAAGTACTGGAAAAACTGGGCCGTTACAATGAAGCTATTGAAAATTACAGGATAACCCTTGATCTTGACGACCCTACTTCATTTGCATATTTACGCATAGGAAAATGTTTTGAAAAGCTTGAGTATGATGAACTGGCTTTGGAACATTATTCAAGGACTGTACATGAAGATCCTTTACTGGACAAAGGATGGATCGCAATCACAGATTTTTATTTCAAAAAAGGAAATTACCAGAAAGCTCTTTATTACATCAATAAAGCTATCAATATTGATGAGGAGAATGTGCTTTACTGGAAGCGCTATGCAAAGATCAACAGTAGATTAAATCTCTTTGAGGAGGCAGAACGCGGCTATCAAAAAACTATTGATCTGGGTAACTACGAAATGGAAACCTGGATAAGAAGATGTGACATCCTCATCAACCTGGGGGAATATGAAACGGCTATCCAAAATTTAATGCAGGCACTTGAATTTTACCCGGAAACAGCAGAAATAGAATACCGCCTTGCAGGTTTATATTTTAATCTCAATGAAGGGGACAAGGGATATTTTCATTTAAACAATGGATTAAAAATAGATGCCGAATATTATATTATAATTGAAGAATTATTTCCAAAAATTTTTAGTAGAAAAAGTGTTAAGGAAATGATTAATTCCTACCTAAAAGCCTCCTGATTTAATTACTTTTACCGGGTAAAGTAAATATGGATGCATAGAAGCATAAAAGACTACATCACAATTACACTTAAAGGAATGGCAATGGGAGCTGCAGATGTGGTTCCCGGAGTATCCGGAGGGACAATCGCCTTTATTACGGGAATTTATCAGGAACTCATCACTACTATAAGTGGGGTGAATCTCTCTCTGCTTAATGTGTGGAAAAAAGATGGGTTTAAAGCCATGTGGCAAAAGCTCAACGGGCCATTTATCCTGGCCTTGCTTATCGGTATACTTATAAGCATTTTTACTATAATGAGAATTGCCAATTATCTTCTGGAGGAACACCCCATTCATATATGGTCTTTTTTCTTTGGGTTAATACTTGCCAGCGTATGGTTCGTGGCAAAACAGATCCCTCAATGGAACTGGAAGCTGCTTACGGGTCTTATCCTGGGGGCCGCAGTAGCATTCTACATTGTCTCCCTGCCACCCATGGTAGGTACGAGCAGTGACTGGTTTTTATTCCTTGCGGGGGCAATTGCTATTTGTGCCATGATTTTGCCGGGGATCTCCGGGGCATTTATCCTCGTATTATTGGGCGCTTATAAACCTATTACAGAAGCAGTGCGCGATTTTGACCTGAAGACTATTCTTATCGTTGCGGTAGGAGCTATTACAGGACTCCTCACTTTCTCCAGGATTTTAAAATGGCTTTTTGCCCATTACAGCAATATCACCCTGGCAGTACTCACAGGTTTTATAGCCGGTTCATTAAATAAGATCTGGCCCTGGAAAAAAACCCTTGAAACCGCAGAATTTGGTGAAAAAACTGTTATTATAAGAGAAACCTCTGTATTGCCATGGAATTTTGAAGGAGAACCCTATTTATTTCCTGCTTTAATATTGATGCTTTTCGGATTAATTCTCATATTACTCCTGGAACGCATAGCCACAAAAATACCAATCCCAGATGCAACAACAAACCAGAACGCTTAGCGATAAGTTTTTTTTAGTTCTTAAAGGTTTGGCCATGGGTGCCGCCAATAAGGTACCCGGGGTTTCCGGTGGCGTAGTTGCTTTTGTAGCTGGATTTTATGAAGAATTTATATACTCACTTCAAAAGATCAATTTAAAAGCCCTCAAATTACTTCTTGGTGGCAGATTCCGGTCTTTATATAATTATGTAAATGGTAAATTCCTGGGATTGCTTATTCTTGGAATGGTAATAAGTTATTTTAGTGTTTCTCTCCTTCTCGATTATTTGATCCTACATTATGAATTGTATGTGTGGGGTGCCTTTTTTGGAATGATAGTAGGCTCTATCTATTATATCAGCAAGGATTTTGATGAGTGGAGTCCGCGAAGTATTTTATTTGTAATCGCAGGTATTGCTGTTGGGGTGGCTATTAGTTTTCTGGAACCTGCAAAGCAAAATGATAACTTATGGTTTGTATTTTTTTGTGGAATTGTTGGGGTATCCGGAATGACCCTTCCAGGTCTCTCAGGCTCTTTTATACTTATTCTATTTGGTAATTATGTTTTATTACTGGTAGATTCGGTTAATGCCTTGTTCTTCACAATAGCCGAGCTTTTTACCGGGGATTATTCATTTATGGATAATCCCGGCCGCATCAGGCTATTAAAGGTTCTGCTGGTATTTTCCCTGGGTTCCCTTGCCGGGCTTGTTAGCCTTTCCCATTTGCTTGGGTACGTTATAAAACGATGGAAAAAGGAGACCTATGCTATGATCATAGGATTTATAACCGGCTCCCTTGGAGTGGTATGGCCCTGGAAGGAGAAAATATTCAGAAAAAATGCCGATGGAGAGATTCTTCTCGATGCAAATGAGAATATGATTATTGATAATTATGACAGGTACTGGCCGGATTTTACAAACCCATCTGCGTGGTATGTTATAACATTCATCATTATAGGCATTTTAATCGTATTGGGATTGGGCTGGTATGAAAAGCGAAATTCAGCAAAATGAAAATTTACGGACTCATAGGAAAAAACATCTCTTATTCTTTTTCAAGAAAATATTTTTCTGAGAAATTTGAAAAGGAGGGCATAACTGCCGAATACAGAAATTTTGATCTTGAAAGTCTGGATCAAATTAATAATATAATTGCAGAAACACCCGGTATTGCGGGATTCAATGTTACAATTCCCTATAAAGAATTGATCCTACCCTATCTGGACCAGCTTGACCTGGTAGCCAAAAAAATTGGCGCGGTTAATACAATCAAAATTGAAGAGGACGGAAGTTTAACGGGGTATAATACAGATCACTATGGTTTTATCAATTCCATTAAACCTTTTCTTGGAAATAACCATTCTCACGCACTTATACTTGGCACAGGTGGAGCTTCAAAGGCTGTTGCATATGGTTTGGAACAAATGGGGATAAGATATAATTTTGTTTCCAGAAAAACTCAGAATGGTATGCTGGATTATGCCTCCTTAGGTCCTGAAGAGTTTACTAAATATACGCTCATTATTAATTGCACCCCTCTGGGCACTTATCCCGATTTGGCTTCTGCCCCCCCTATTCCCACAGGGTTTATCACTTCCCGTCACGTTATCTTTGATCTCATTTATAATCCACCTGTTACCCTCCTTATGCAACTTGCACAGGAAAAGGGAGCCCGGGTAATTAATGGTTATCAAATGCTCCAATTACAGGCCGAAAGAGCATGGGAGATCTGGAATACCGGGAAATACCCTAATTTTCAATAGTCAGTCTATAAAGTCCGGGAAAAGCTTGGGTTATTTTTAGGTTGTTAGTATCTTTCAGGCTTAATCAGGATTTAAGAACCTTAACATTGAAAGATATGTCTCAGCAAGAAAATGATAACGAAAAGAAAGACCTCCATAAAAAGAACCCACTAAACTCTGAACCTGCTTCAGAAGGGAATATGAAAGGGAAAAATGGGGGTAAGAATGAAGAAGATACCGGGGAAAAAACATTTTCGGCATCAGAAAAACCACTATTAGATCTGGATCGGGATAAAGATGATCATCTGGAAAATGCCATGCTGGATGAAACCAATGCGACCGGGAAACGATCTGAAAGCCAGGAAAAAGAAAAGGAATATTCAAATGGCCTTATGGCCGATAATGATAAGACTTCAGTAGGAAAGGATATATCCACAAGCCCATCTGATAGTTCTCTTGAAAAGAAAGCTGTTACTAAAGAAAAAATGCCTGATTCAGAAACATCAGGGGATGAAATTTCCGATGCTTTACTTTCTGAATCAACAAGATCTGCTGAAAAAGCTTCAGAAGGAGATTCTACTGAAAAACATCTTTCTAAAGAAAATAAAAATGAAATTCTGGTAGAACCTGTCCAGGTAACGCCCCCCCCTTCCGCAACTTTTGATGAAAGCGCCGGGGAGAGTGAGAAACCTTCCGAAGATCCCGTTAAAGATAAGATTTCAGGTGATGAATCTAAGGATGCCAGCGCAACCAGGGATCAAAATGAGAACATTTCAATTGCCACACCTCTCTCAGAAGGGGATAAAAAAGAAATCCTCGAAGAACCAGTTCCTGTGGAAGCACCACCATCTGCTACCACAAAGGTTTCCGAAGAGCAAATGCAGGATGATGAAGAGGAAACTCCCGCCAAAAATGAAAAAAAGAACGCACATTCAGAATTTGAAGAATCTGTTGCTGAAGACAGCGAAGATGAAACTATTACTGAAAGACACGGTATAGAAAAAAAGGATTACCATTCAATGACCAAGGAACAGCTCGTGGAAGAACTGGAGCTGTTGGTGAAGAGAGAGAAGATCCAGGCTATAAAGGAACATGTGGAAGAGATAAAAGCCGAGTTCAATGCCAAATTTGACGAGGAGCTGGAGGAAAAGAAGGAAGAATTTATTGCTGAAGGCGGCAACATAATAGACTTTCACTACTCAACCCCCTTAAAGAAACATTTTAGTTCTGTTTATTTTGATTACAAGGAAAAGCGTAACAATTATTACCAGAAACTAAAGCAGGACCTTAATAAGAATCTTGAGAGACGCCTGGAAATTATTGAAGAATTAAAAGGTCTGCTGGATGTTGAAGAAAATATCAATACCACATACCGTCACTTCAAGGAATTACAGGACAGGTGGAAAATTGCGGGTCCTATTCCTCGGGATAAATACAATACCGTGTGGAATACATACCACCACCATGTTGAAAATTTTTATGATTTCCTGCATCTTAACAGGGATTTCCGGGATATGGATTTCAAACATAATCTGGAACAAAAATTAAAGATAATTGACCGTGCTGAGGAACTTACCCAGGAAAAGGATACGAGCAGGGCTTTCAGGGAATTACAAATGCTTCACAAAATGTGGAAAGAAGAAATTGGACCTGTGGCCAAGGAATTTCGTGAAGATATCTGGGCGAGGTTTAGTGAGGCTACCAAAAAGATCCATGATCTCAGGCAGGAATATTACGATCAACTCGATTCGCAGTATGAAAATAACCTGATCGTAAAGCAGGAGATAATAGCCAAAATAGTGTTGATTTCAGGAACGCAGTATAATTCACATAACCAGTGGCAGCAAAAGATCAGGGAAATTGAGGAGCTCAGAGATCAATTCTTTAAAGCCGGAAAAGTACCAAGAGAAAAAAATGAAGAAACCTGGAGTGCTTTTAAGCAAAGTGTAAGGCAGTTTAACCGAAATAAAAATGCTTATTATAAGAGCCTTAAAAAAGAACAGTATGAAAATCTGGAGAAGAAAAAGGAGCTTATAAAAATTGCAGAGGATAATAAGGATAATGATGATTTTAAGTCGACCACTCCTCTTATGAAGAAGATCCAGCAGGACTGGAAAAAAATAGGCCATGTGCCACGTAAGGATAGTGATAAGGTTTGGAAACATTTTAAAGCTGCCTGTAATCATTATTTTGACAGGTTACATAAATCGACAACGGAAGAGAATGCTGATGAAAATCTGGCATTTGAAAAGAAAAAGGAGATCCTTGACAACCTTAAAACTGTAGAACTTACGGGGGATAAGAAAATGGATCTTCCAAAGATCAAAACCGCGATCGAGCAATGGAAACAAATTGGCAAAGTTCCTTATAACAAGCGTTTTATTGAAGGTAAATTCAATAAATTACTGGACCAGCTATTTGCAAAACTGGATGTAGATAATAATAAGGCTGAGATGATGAAGTATGAAAATAAACTTCATGCTCTTAACGAAGCCGATGATGATAAGAAACTGCGCAATGAACATTATTTCCTTACCAAAAAAGTGGAAGAAACCAAGGCGGAAATAAGGCAGCTGGAAAATAATCTGCAGTTCTTTGCCTATGTGGATGATGATAATCCCCTGGTACAGGAAGTTCATAAGAATATCCAGGATCATAAAGATCAGTTGAAAGTCTGGCAGGAGAAACTTGAGAAGATCAAGTCGCTTTATTAAACAAGCAAAATCCTAAAGTAAGTTTCTCCGGGGCAATCCCACGGAGCATTTTAGTGCATTTAATAGTATATTTATAATTCACCACCTAGCGGTAAGCGATAAAACGAAGAGAGCTCAACGTGAATAATTGATAAACGTTGTAAAAGTAATTACAAATAACTGAACTTGCAAAACCACTGCCTGCCTTAAATTTTATAGCTAATGATTTGTGTTCGTTATTTATTATTTCAACTACAATTTTCCCCGATGATTGCACTATCCAAAATTTTGAATAAGTTCAGGCATTATTTTCAAAGCTCAGGGGGCAATCAACAACAGGTCTTTAATTGACACTTCTCCACAAGGTTAAAAACTGTCTAAACCTTAATTTATACTGAATCGCACTCTAGAGGATTTCACAGAGGTTGAGGATTAATCATCACTCGCGCCACGACTCCAAGTAGTGGTAGAAACTAATCTATTTTACTGGAAACGAAAGATATGATGCAGCAAAGACTAGATATTCATTTTAATCTAATCAATGAAGAAATTGTAGATGAGTCAAAACTTTATAGATTTAGTTCTGCTATAAACTATATAGTTTCTAATGGATTAATAATTGTTATCTTGATAAATTAGAGATTTGCTTAATTAACACTTATACGCTATGCTACAAAAAGCCATGCGGAATATGAGTGGGTGAAGGTTAGCTAGAGCGTACTTAAGAATCCCACAAACAAAATTACAAATCCTCCAATCTCAGCTATGATTAGCGCCACCATAAATGTGATAATCATCCAATTAGGAAGTATAAATGCTCCTAGTTTGTGAGGCTTTTTCATCTGATTATTGGTGTCTTTCAGAATTCCATGAATCACATACGTTGAAAGTGCAAGAGCGAAAAACGTGATGGGAGCTGCTGCCGACCAGAAAGTCACCATCTCGGAATAGGGACTCAGTTCCACAAATTTGGCTAGGACCAAAGTGGCAAAACTATACAATAGCGCGGTTCGATGAGCGATATCCACATAGACAGGCGCTTGTGCTTCTTTCGATGAATGGATATGATAGTACTTCCAAACGCCAGTGATTAAACCAGTGAGAAAGAAAATTCCACAAGCTGTGTACGTAAATAGTAGTGATGGAGCCATTGGATGATTTATTTAAAAAATGTTACATAAGGTAAATATTGCTAATGAAAAATCATAGACCAAATTTCCTTGTGTTTGCTATTAAAAGTTTAATTTAAGCAAAGTTACACGGGTTTATTCTTCTTATTCATTGACTTAAGTCAAGAAAAGATGCTATTTCAAAATTAGGGACTATCTTAAGAGAGTCTCTCGTGTAAATACTTTACAGACCCTATACAATTATTAATTAGGTTAATCTTTTTTATCTATTAAATTAAAAATACTTCTATCAGTAACACTTCCCAGGTTTTATTTTGTTTTCCTAATCTCTTTTCTTGACTTTAATTATATATATACTACTTACGTTACAATTTTACAGTACTTAATCCAACGCTAAAATGATTATAGATTTCTTGACTTTTGTCAAGAGTTAAATAAAAGTTTTGTTAGACTTTGTAACTTAGTTCAAAAAAGAGACAAATGGTATTCAACAGCAATTATTTTAATCATAGTATTGAATACAACAGTTAAAGACTACCAACATATAGTAAAAAAACTCTCAAAATGCCAATAATTTATATCCCAAACAACTATTTTATAAATCATAAAACAGCTTAGCATGCATTTCAAAAGACCCAAGAAGATTAAAATTAACAGTATCACAATCATAATACTTCTACTTTTTGCTACAAGTTGTAATGCTCAGTCAACTTTTTACAAGTTGATGGTAAATGGAATATTAAACTAGATTGTAAATGATCTCAAAAACGAAAAACACTCACATTGTATTAACTGACAATAGAAAGCTGGGCTATGAAGATTATGGTGATAAGACCGATACTGCTATCATCATATTTCATGGAACACCGGGCTCAAGAATTGGTGGGCTTGAGGATAGCCCTCTAATGAATAAATTTAATGTACGGTTTATAACACCTGAACGACCCGGTTACGGCATTTCGGACCCGTTTCCAAATCGGAAAATTTCTGATTGGGCCATGGATATTAAAGAGCTAGCTGATCAACTGGAAATTAGCAAGTTTCATGTAGCTGGAGCTTCAGGAGGTGGAGCTTATGCGCTTGCCTGTGCAATCGAATTGCCTGAATATGTAATAAGCACAACACTCATATCAGCTGCAACACCACCGGAAATGCCAGATTTTTCAAAAGGAATGTCATTAGGTAATAAAATAAGCTTCTTTTTTGCCAAGCATATGCCTTTTATTTTGAAGTTTATGCAATCACAAACAGCCTCATATTTACAGAAGCATCCGGATAAGTTTTTTGAGAAAATGTATCCGCAACTGTGTGATTGGGATAAACGGGTAATTGACACCTACAGCCCAAAAGATCGGGAAATTTTCATAAAGTCTATTCAGGAGGCATATAGACAAGGTATTTCAGGTGCTTATCAGGATATGTTTTTGATTTCCAGACCTTGGAATCTACATATTGATAAAATAAAATCTCCCCTTTTCTTATGGCATGGCGAAGCGGATACACTTGTACCCGTTGGACCTGCACGAGAATTTGCCCTGCAACTAAAGAATTGTGATAGTGAAATCATAGCCGAAGCCGGACATTTGCTTATGGATGATGATGAAATTGCAGATAAAATTATTGCGAAGATAGTAGGCATGTAATTAATGTGCTATATCAAGCCGCCTCAAGTTGCCGGGTTTGTAATTCCGGTCTTATGGATTAATGATCGCCTCGCCTTTTAGCCACCAAACCGTTATAGAGCGGGTATAGCTATAAACTGCTTAGTACTCGAAATAATTAAATGGATGTTCAAATAATACCTTACATATTGCGCAGAAAGCAAGTTAGGTCTATATTAAATGAAATATTAAAATTGAAGTAAAATGGTATTGGTTAAAAAGACCCTAAAATACATCCTCATTTTTATAACTATTCTGATTCTTATAATTGTAGTCGCACTTATAGTTGATTGGCAAAAAACCTCCTATTTAAAACTTAGCAACAATTATAATACTGAAATAACTTCTTATTTAATCCAAAATGTAAATGTAATCCCTATGACACAAGATACTGTCTTAGTCAATCAAACGGTTTACATAAAAGAAGGGAAAATATCAGCTATTGCAGATAGATTTGAAGTTGAAAACGTAGCCATCATTGATGGCAAAAATAAATTTATAATGCCCGGTTTAGTTGACATGCATGTACACGTTTGGGATAAGCAAGAACTTGGATTGTATTTAGCTAATGGGATTACTACGGTAAGAAATGTTTGGGGAATGCCCATGCATTTAAGAATCAAAAATGAAATCAGTGCTGATAAAATTTTATCACCTATGTTTTTCACTACTGGACCAAAACTTACCGGGCCCGATTATATTGGGTCAGATAATTTGCAAGTTTTTTCAAAGGAAGAAGCAATTGAAAAGGTTAAGAATTATAAAGCAGAAGGCTATGATTTTATAAAAACTTACAATGGCCTGCCAAAAGATATATTTGACGCAATAATAGAACAAGCAAAAGCTTCTGAAATGGATATAATTTCTCACCCATCCCATAAGGTTCCTTATTCTTATCACTTCAATTCACAAATCATTACAATAGAGCATGCTGAAGACATTATACAGCAACCATTAAACTATCATTTAGACACACTGGAACTTAATCAGCTAGTAGATGAGTTTTCCCTTTCCACTAACACTTCATTCTCCCCAACTCTCATCGTATATTACAATATTTACAACATGATAATCAATGATGATATATTGAATTCGAAAGAAATGGAGTATATGAATCCTCTTATTAAATTATTTGACAGTAAGGGGCAATTTAGCAGATGGGAAAATGCAAAAAAGAATAACTCAGCAATTGAAAAGAAGATACTTGACCAACACAATTTTCATCTTTTAGCAATTAAAAAGATGCATGATGCAGGAGTGAATATCGTTTCCGGAACTGATGCAGGAATAGGAGTAACAGTACCTGGATTATCAATTCATCAAGAACTCCAGTTATATAGTAATGCAGGACTTTCAAATTATGAAGTTTTAAAAACTGCAACAATAAACCCTTCAAAAACACATGCTTTAATGAGCGACATAGGTTCTATAGAGAAGCACAAAATAGCTAATTTAATTCTTCTAAAAAATAACCCTTTGGAAGATTTACAAGCATTGGAAAACCCTGAAATTGTTTTTATTAAAGGAAGGGCAATCGATAAAAAAGTATTAAATGAGTTTAAGTCAAAAGCAGGAAAACGATATAATTTAATCGTAACCATATTGAGGTATTTAGAAAATCAAATTGAATAAAAATATACTTTCACCTTGGTTTGGACTGAATTTTGGCTCATCTTAAATTTCATTCCAAACCTAACAGGATTTGAAAACCTGTTAGGTTTCGTTTCAAATAATAATAAAAAAAGAGGTTTATTCAATTAAATATTCCCGAAGAATTTTCTTAAGATTTTGAATTTCCAGAGGTTTTAAATTTCCCATTTTATTAAGTAATCTGCTTTTATCAATTGATTAAATTTGATCAAGGGCTATTTGGTCTTTTCTGCCGCTTAATATAATCTCCAGGTTTTCAAATCTTTTTACACTAGGTTTAAAGCTTCTTAGCTTCCTCCCAAAAAACATCCATTTGTGCAAGTGTCATATCCTGGAGAGAAGTACTATTTTCCTTCGCCTTCCCTTCAAGATACTGGAATCTTTTAATAAACTTCTTATTGGTGCGTTCCAGGGCATCTTCAGGATTTATCTTGAGGAATCGGGCATAATTTATCATTGAGAAAAGGACATCGCCAAATTCAGCTTCCATTTTATCCCGGTCCATCACCTGTATCTCAGATTGTAATTCCTCCAGCTCTTCTTTTAGTTTCTCTATCACCTGTTGCGGTTCTTCCCAGTCAAATCCTACTCCGGCAACTTTGTCCTGGATCCGGCTGGCTTTAACAAGGGCGGGAAGAGAGGTGGGTACACCTTCCAATACACTTTTCTTGCCTTCTTTCAATTTGAGGTTCTCCCAGTTTTTCATGACATCTTCTTCATTTGCCACTTCAACATCTCCATAAATATGAGGATGCCGGTCTATAAGTTTGTCACAAATACTATTGGTGACATCTCCAATATCAAAATGGCCTGTTTCACTTCCTATTCTGGAATAGAAAACTATATGCAGCAAAATATCCCCAAGTTCCTTTTTTATCTCCTCCCGGTCCTTTTCCAGGATTGCATCTCCCAATTCATAAACTTCTTCAATCGTGAGGTGACGCAGGCTTTCCATGGTCTGTTTCCGGTCCCAGGGACATTGCTCCCGTAGCTCATCCATTATAGTAAGAAGCCTGTCAAAAGCAAGCAGCTGGTCTTTTCGTGAATTCATGTTTAGCTTTTTTGTAAAAATACAATTGTGATGAGATTATAGGGGAGTATGTTTAAAAAATACCATAAAAAAAGCAGCCATTCATTATAAAGGCTGCTATTAAATATAAATGTAAACGAGGTTATTCCTCCTCGTCTTTTTTGTTTTTAGCTTTCTTCGGTTTATCCTCAGTCTCAGTTTTTGGCTCTTCAGAAGATGTTGCTTCTTCGGTTTTTTCTTCTCCTTCTTCTTTTGAGAAATCTGTATAACCATGGGTCACCAAAAGGTTGTACCACTGGATGATCTTTTTAATATCGCTTTGGTACACCCTGTCCACATCATAATCGGGTAAAACTTCAGCAAAATAAGATTCAAGTTCTTTTTTAGATGCTTTATGGTCAATTGCCGGTTTTCCGTCTTCCTTTTCGTACATCTTTTGAAAAACCGTTCCAAGAGGCACCTCTTCGGTATAAGTATAAACAGCTATCTCGCTTAGCAGACTCACATTATGGCGCACATTTACAGAGATCTTATTTCCTTCTGTAATAGATTTAGCCACAAAACCACCCCTGGTTTGAGCGGTTAATTCATATAATCCCGGTTTACCGGAAATCGACAATACTTTTTCTAAACCCATAGCGTATTATTTTGGCTGGCAAATATCATATCTCTGTACTTAATATCAAAAGATTCACCTGCCTTTTTTCATAAGCGGAAACTTCATTCTATAATCTGCTTCTACTTTTCCTTTTGAAATATTTCCCAACTTACCTTTAATGATCCTTTTTTTGAGGCTTGAGAGTTTATCTGTGAAGAGAATGCCTTCAATATGATCATATTCATGCTGGATCACCCTGGCTGCAAGTCCGTCATAAGTCTCTGTGTGTGTTTTAAATTCCTCATCCTGGTATTGAATGGTAATCCTGGGTTTTCTGAAGACATCTTCCCTAACATCGGGGATACTAAGACATCCTTCATTAAAAGACCACTCCTCCCCCTCTTCCTCAAGGATCCTGGCATTTATAAAAACTTTTCTGAGTTCTTTTAAAGATTTTGCTTCCTCCTCCTCAATAGTTTCATCCTCTGCAAAAGGTTCAGGGTCTATTATAAATAGTCTTAAAGGCAATCCTACTTGCGGAGCCGCAAGACCCACCCCATAAGCATTATACATAGTATCCCACATATTGTCAATTAGATCTTTTAAATCTGGATAATCTTCTGAGATCACTTTTCCCTTTTTTCTCAGGACCGGATCACCGTAAGCTATAATGGGTAAAATCATTTTTTTTATGAGAATTTAGTATTGAGTATTGAGTATTGAGTATTTTCTTAAATCTTGAATCTTGAATCTTGAATCTTGAATCTTGAATTTTGAACTTTGAACCTTGAATCTATTTATAAAGATAGGATTGCAGGATGATTGTTGCACTTATTTCGTCCAGCAGGGCTTTATTCTTCCTTTTCGTTTTTTTTATCCCGCTGTCTATCATCGTTCTTACTGCCATTTTGGAAGTAAAACGTTCATCAACTCTTTTAACAGGCATAGTCGGGAATTTAGATGTAAACTTTGTTATGAATTCCAGGATTGCCTGTTCACTTTGAGAAGCCGAATTATCCATTTGCTTAGGCTCTCCCACTAGCACAAGTTCTACATTTTCTGTCTGGAAATACTTTTCCAAATATGGAATAAGTTCCCGGGTCTCCACAGTTGCGAGACCTGATGCAATGATCTGCATCTCATCTGTAACTGCTATCCCGGTGCGTTTTAATCCGTAATCCAATGCAAGGATCCTCGCCATATTCTTTATTTCTGCAAATGTAAGGTTTATCTCGCAATGCTCCCAAAATTTGCGTTTAAGCTGTTATATTTGCGTAAAATTATTTAACATGATTGCCTTAAAAGAAAGCATAGAAAAAGCATGGAAAGACCGTAGTTTACTTTCCGAATCCAATACAATTGACGCAATACGAAGAGTATTATTACTTCTTGACGAAGGTGACCTCAGGGTTGCTGAGCCCACAGCTGCCGGGTGGCAGGTGAATGAATGGGTGAAGAAGGCTGTGGTCCTTTATTTCCCTATTCAAAAAATGAAGACTTTTGAAGTGGGAATATTTGAATATCATGATAAAATCCCACTTAAAACAGGTTATGCGGAAAAAGGAATTCGCGTAGTACCAAACGCTGTTGCCCGCCATGGCGCTTACATCTCCAAAGGTGTGATCCTGATGCCTAGTTATGTGAATATTGGGGCTTATGTAGATGAGGGGACAATGGTAGACACGTGGGCTACTGTAGGTAGTTGTGCGCAAATAGGAAAGAACGTTCATTTGAGCGGCGGAGTAGGAATTGGCGGTGTTTTGGAGCCCTTACAGGCTGCTCCGGTAATCATTGAAGACAATGCCTTTATTGGCTCAAGATGTATTGTGGTTGAGGGAATAAGAGTTGAAAAAGAAGCAGTTCTCGGGGCAAATGTGGTTTTGACTGGATCAACAAAGATCATTGATGTCACCGGCGACGAACCCAAAGAATACAAAGGATATGTTCCGGCAAGATCTGTAGTGATCCCGGGAAGTTATACCAAAACATTCCCTGCAGGAAACTATCAGGTGCCATGTGCGCTTATCATTGGCACCCGAAAGGAGAGCACAGATAAAAAGACCTCGCTTAACGATGCGCTGAGGGAATATAATGTGGCGGTGTAAGGCCCCCCAACCCCCGAAGGGGGAGCAAATACCGGGATTGTACTAATAAATATTAATTAAATTAAAAAACTCCTCCCCTTTGGGGAGGTTGGGAGGGGCTTATGAGAATTCTTGTAATTCAGCAGAAAATGATCGGGGATGTACTTACATCCTCTATCCTTTTTGAGGCGCTTCGGAAAAAATTCCCGACGGCTGAATTACATTATCTCATCCAGCCTCATACTGCCCCTGTTGTTGAAAACAATCCTTTTATTAATCGTTTGGTCTTGTTCGATCCTGAAAAGCACTCCGGGTTTAGAGGACTTATAAAATTTGCCAAACAAGTAAGAGCTGGAAAATATGATATCGTAATTGATGTTTACGCTAAGATCAACTCCGCTATTATTACGGCAATCTCCGGAGCGAAGACGAGGATCTCCTATAAGAAATGGTATACTTCTTCGTTTTACACCAAAACATTTGATTTAAAAAAAGAACCTCTCACCCCCGCAGGGGTTGCCATTGAAAACCGGATGCTTTTATTAAAGGCCATCGATAAAGATTTTTCTTTGGAAATAAAGCCGCGAATATATTTATCAACTCAGGAGAAATCAATAGCAAAGAAAACCCTTGAGGATTTTGACATAGACCTGGAAAAGCCATTATTCATGATCGCAATTCTTGGTAGTTCTCCTGAAAAATCCTACCCCGCAACTTATATGGCAGAAATCCTGGATTTTCTGGTAGCCAGATGTAATGCGCAGCTTATCTTCAATTATAACCCGAAGCAGGAGGCAGAAGCCAGGGCTATTATTCAAAAGTGTGAACCCAATACCATTACAAATAGCCATTTAAATATTTTCGGAAAGAATCTCAGGGAGTTCCTGGCCCTTACTGCTCATTGTGATGCTTTGATAGGAAATGAAGGCGGAGCGGTGAATATGGCAAAAGCCATTGGAATTCCAACCTTTTCTGTTTTCTCCCCACAAATAGAAAAAAAGGTGTGGGCCGTGTATCAGGATGAACTGAATGTTGCGGTTCACATTAACGATTTTCCTGTAAAGAAGGATCACAATTCAGAAGAGAGTGCCTATAGTAGATTTAAACCTACGCTGTTCTTTCCTCTGTTAAATTCCTTTTTGGAAAAGGTGAGGAAAGCAAAATAATCCTTTAGGGATTTATTTTATTCCAAACTCAGTCCAGGTTTTTTTGGATCGTTTTGTTTCTGCACGGATCTGTCTGTTTACCTCCATTGCTTCTTCATTCACATAACCTCTGGAATGGTCCAGATGTACACAAATCGCGGAGAATCTTATTTGTATGGGTTTGATCCCTGCGTTTACCAGCCTTTCCCCCAGTTCCCGATCCTCTCCCCCATATTGCATTCTTTCATCAAAACCGTTTATTTCCAATAAATCTTTTTTCCATCCGCTGGAATTATGTCCGTTCCAGCTGGGAGTTGTTGGCGTGATCCTGTTCAAAAGTTCAGCCTTCATTCCACTTGCTGTAATCTTGAGATTTTTAATGCAGGAGGAATTAAAGCCATGGTCCATGAGCCATTTGATATCAAAACATTTCTGCTCAAGAATAACCATTCGGGTTATGGCAAGAGAGGTCTCCATAGGAAGTTTAAAATACCCGCCTGAAAGAAAATGGCCCGGTTTTCTTTTATTGACATGTACTTCTACAAAATCCTGTCGTGGTATACAATCGCCATCGCTCATAAGAATATAGTCCCCCTTACAATCAAGGAGCGCTTTGTTAAGGATCTTTGTTTTTTGAAACCCGTTATCCTCGTGCCATACATGGGAGATCTGTATAGGAGAGGCCTTTATATAATCCTTTATTTTTTTTTGTGTTTCTGTATTAGATCCATCATCGGCGATTACAATCTCAAAATCTTTGCAGGTTTGTACCTCGTACCCGATAAGTGTTTTTTCCAACCAATCGAATGCATTGTAGGTACTGATAATAACAGAGATCGTTGGAGATGCCATAAATTTATTTATTTTTCTGCAAAGGTAGCATATTGAAAGATCCTGATATAATTTTGGGTAAACAGGAGAGGGATAATATGAGAATGGGACAAATAAAACTGCTTTTATTTATTCTTTTGTGTTTCTGTAGTGAAGCGCTTCCGAAGCCTCGACCTGTCCCCGGAAACCGAATATTAAAACGAAGATAAAAAAACTTAAAGCATAAACCTTATCGTAGCATTGCAGAAAGCTTACATTAGCACCATGTGGCCTTCTTGTGACTATTTGTAGCTGGTGGTTACATTGTCTTTATGGTGTCTCGAAATAGAATTTATTTCTCGCCATCGTCATAACCTTCCCTCGAAAATTTACCTTTTTTACTCTGCTTTTAAAACTTTTACAATTTTAATTTCCCCGGCACGTATTGTCTGGGATAAGACAACCATAAGACCGAGTATGGTAACCAACCCAAAGCCTATACTTATATTTATAAAACTCAAATTAACCAGATTGCTTCCCAGATCCTGTCTAATAAAATCACCGACTATAAAGCCGGCCGGAACACCAATAAGTCCCGCAATTAGCATAAGAATGCCAAAATTTCTTGTAGCTGTCCATACCAATTTTATTTTGCCTGCTCCCAATACCTTTCTTATACCCAGTTCTTTCGTGCGTATTTCTACAGAGTAGCTTGCCACACCTAAAATTCCCAAACCGGCGATTATAAAAACAATGAGGGCAAGGCCTCCCAAAAGGCCAATTCTGTCTCCACTGCTTGCTCCTGAATAACTTAGTTCTTTTAAATTATGAAGATTTGCTGTTTTTTCAGGAAAATTGTTATTCCATAAGGTTTGAATGGCTTTGGTCGCTGCCAATTCTGTATTCGGCTTTGTTTTTATGATAAGGGTGGATACTTCATTTGGCAAATACCGATACATCAGAGGGCGCTGTTCGTCTATAATTTCATTGGGCATTATACCAATGACTTGTACATAGGTAGAATCCAGTAATAGGTTTTGTCCCACTATATTTTCCGATTTAGATTTCAATAATTCTGCGGCCGCCTCATTCACCAATACAAATTGCTCTGTACTCTGGGCCATATTTTCAGGAAAATTTTGCCCGCGTTTTAACCTGATTCCTTCTGTTTCAATTGTTTTTGGGTCAATACTTACATAATTTATTTCCAGAATTTTATCATTTATTGTTACCGAAGATTTCCCCAGTTTCATGGGTTTATGATACCAGTTAGTTGCCAAAGTTGTCTCTACCTGGCTTAACCGGTTTATATCGTTTTGCAGGTTTTTATAATTTTCACCTTTTAAATCCAGTGTCAGGACGTTGGCTGGCACAGTTGATTCAATAATGGCACTGCTTTTTATTTCATAATCGGCCAGCATGACAACCTGTATCATTAGGAGGATCACAACTGAAAATTGTACAACAACTAAAATCTTATAAAAAGAAACAGTCCGAAACAGCTTAACATTTTTCAATTTACGCAAAGCCTGTATGGGCTTAAACGCTGAAAGTATCCATGACGGGAGAGCCCCTGCGACTAAGCCTGTGATAACTGCGTAGGCTAACAAACCTGAAATTAAAGTTAAATCCCAGGAAAACGTCACCTCCATATCGGGTATTTGATCCATTAAAAAGCTAACACATGGTACAGTAAGGAACAAAGCAAGCACGGCAATAACTGTCGCTTCCGTTAAAAACTGACCAATAAGTTGGCCTCTTGTTGCGCCTATCGTTTTGCGGATACCTACTTCCTGCGCCCGGGTGAGGGCACGAGCTAATGACAAACTGATATAGTTGAAAGCAGACAAAAGGGTGAGAGCCAGAATTAAAGACAGCTGTATTATTATGCTCTCCCAGGTGGGGCCGGCATTGGGGTCATTTTTAATGTCTTTGTTTCCAATAGAAATATCTTTTATGGGTTGTGCAAGAAACTTAAGATTGCTCTTATCCAGTTTCCGGTTGTAGTTTTGGAGTGTAGTATTGAGCTGACTTAAATTATCTTCTGATTTTAAACGGGCATAAACTGCAGAACTCTTAAAGTGTTCCCAGTTTAGCGAAATATCACTGATTGCACCTTCCTTTTCGAGCATTTTCGCAGCATTAACAGAAAGCATGGCCTCAACGGGCAGATGGGTTCTTAAAGGAGGGTCCTGGATAATTCCTCCAACCGTATAGGAACCTAAATTTTCAAACCGCACAGTCTGGCCTAAGGCGCTGGTGCGGCCAAATATCTTTTCTGCTGTACTTTCAGTTAAGAAAAGGGTGGTGGGATCATTTGCAAGGCTTTGTGCATTGCCTGACAGTAGCTTAAAGCCAAAAACATCAAAAAAAGATGGTTCTGAAAATTTTATGTCAACAGGTATATCGCCACCGTCGGTTTGCAGGTTATATTTCCCTGCCAGACGTATCCACCCCACCAACCCCATATTGCCTGCCTGCCTTTCTACCGTTAGCTTTGCCTAAAATACTATTATTATGAGCAAGCAGGAAGAAATGTACAATTTGGTTACGGAATATTGTAGTAGCGGCCTTTCAGCCAAAGC
>JBGTNH010000027.1:0-17307 GCA_041743165.1 Gillisia sp.
ATCATCCAGAGGGGTCAACATGCTCCGGAATAAACTAAAATTTAGCTATCTTCTTTTTTCTAAGGGGGGTCAGCATCCGCCAGAACGGCAGGCACCTTTATGGTGGGCTTTAGGGGGGTCAGCATGCTCCAGTGTATCCAGTGGTGAACGATTAAAGCTTTTGAATAAGATTTATGAGGCTGTCTGAAAAGGCAGCCTTTTTTTGTGCGATAAGCATCCCTTAAATCTATAGGATACAAACGAAAACAAACCAACCAGGTGTTTAATTCCAAAATGCCTTAAAGGAGGCAGGAGCTCAGGGTTCCCTCGGAAAGTTTGAGAGATTTGTTCATGACGTTAAAGCCATGGAGATTGTTATGGCTAAACAATTATACCCATATTTGATTTTTCAGGCCATCTCCCTCCAAATAAACAAATGCTATCCGTTTACTTAGAGAAACACATACAATTTTTTAATTTCCATCTGAGGAATTTTATAATTCATATGACGAAATGATCATTTCAATAGGGTGTTAAAGGTTTTATGCCTTGTTTTGAAGAAAAATTAAAAAACTCTTTATGTCAAGAAAAAGAAAAATCATCAAGTGGTCATTAATTACATTAGTTAGCGTAATAATATTGACAGCAGGCTTTGGATACTGGTTTATGAGTCTCCTGCCTGCTAAAGACCCTGCAGCGGCAAATATAAAAGAGACTACCGTCAGCGACTTATACTATCTTACTCAAAATCTACCGGCATACCGGGGTAAAGTTTTGGCTGTGGTCACAAGTTGTTCTGTGATGGGTGAAAGCATGAAGCCTACGGGATACGAGCTTACAGAACTTTCCAGGGCCTATTATGTATTCGTTGCAAATGGATTCGAGGTAGATGTAGCAAGTCCTGAGGGCGGCAAACCATCTGTAGTCATTGATGAGGATATGGGAGAATTTGATTTTGCTTTCTTAAATGATAATGAAGCACAGGCAAAAGTAAATAATACTATAGCCATGAAGGATGTAGTCGCAGATGATTATTTGGCTGTTTATTTTGTTGGTGGGAAAGGTACCATGTTTGATTTTCCTCAGAACGAACATATCCAGTCGCTTGTAAGTGAGTATTATGAAGAAGGAAAAGTCATTGGTGCAGTATGTCATGGCCCGGCCGCTTTAGTGAATGTTACACTTAGTGATGGAAGCCAGTTATTAGATGGAAAGCAGGTAAGCTCCTTTACCAATAAAGAAGAGCTTCTGCTGATTAAAGATGCCAAGTCAATTTTTCCATTTTTACTCCAGGATAAGCTGGTAGAAAATGGGGCAATATTTAATGAAGGTTATATGTACCTGGAAAAAGTAAGTGAGGATGGAAATCTAATTACAGGACAAAACCCATGGTCTACTTGGGCTGTGGCCGAAGCGGTAGTTAAAAGATTAGGTTATGAGCCAAAGGCGAGAATGATATCCGGAGAGGAAAATTCAGTAGTAGTTCTAAATATTTTAGAGGATCATGGTTATGATAAAGCCAAAGAATCAATGACCGAATTGCGAACTGTAAAAAAATTACCGCTGAACAGAGGGCTTATCGCTATGCATAGTATAGTGGCAGTGATGCAATGGGATATAACAAAGGCGATAAAAATAATTGGACTTTTAAAGCATGCCAAGTCTTTAGCCTAGCTGTAAGCTTCCCCTAATTAAAACTGCTTGATTGTCTAAAATTATTGTTTTTGATTTTATCTGAAGGATCTAATAAGGAATTAATTTCTGCATATTCTATAGGTGCCATTTTTCCTAAGGCATCATGCGGGATCTGCTGGGGGGAAAATTTACTTTTTTTCATACTGTTTAAATTTAAGAAATATTCCTACTTTTAAACAGTTCGGTTTTAAGGGAAGCTTACAACGGCCCTATAGACCTTTTTCAGGTCTTTCATAAACTCCTTCTGATCCTTCGAGGCTATATATTTGAGGGAGTTACGGATTTGATGTACAATACAAAGCTGAACCTGATCCTTTGGATAAACGCTCAAGATGGCCTGTGTAAAGCCTTTGAGGTTATCTGTACAGGCAATCAGGATATCCTGTAATCCACGGTTATGAAGGTCGGTTAAAACCTGTAGCCAAAAATTAGCACCTTCGCTCTCAGAGATATACATTCCCAGAATTTCCTTTTTCCCTTCTTTTGTAATACCCAGGATGTTATAGAGTGCTTTATGGGTGATTTTTCCATCCACTTTAACCTTATAATGCATGGCATCAAGCCAAACAATGCAGTAGAGAGGCTCTAAAGGACGACTTTGCCAGGCTTTGATATCAGGAATGATCTGATCGGTGATCTGGCTTAAAACCGTATGGGAAATATCGGTATCGTACAGTTCCTTAATATGACTGGAGATGTCACGGTAGCACATCCCAAGTCCATAAAGACCGATGATTTTTTCTGAAAGATAATCCGCTAGAATCGTCTGTCGCTTTTTAACCAGTTCGGGTTGGAAGCTACTTTGACGGTCTTCAGGGGTTGCAATATCAAAAGAGCCAAAGCCACTTTTGAGCTTTTTATTTCCCTTGCCATTACGTTTATTGCCTTTAGAGCGTTCATTACTATCCAAATGGGAGTCTATCTCTGCATCAAGGGCTTTCTCAATAACGTTCTTTAGCATCGGTACAAAAGCACCGTCTGCACCAAAAAGGCTCTTGCCAGACATGAACTGGTCAAGCACCTTCTTCTCGAATTCTTGTTGTTCTTTTGTTGTCATAATTCTATCTGAATGAAATTAATAAATAATTCTATTCAGACAGAGTTTATTTTACACCCTCGTTTCAATCATAAAAGTGCTTTTACAACTTGGGTATTATAGCTAATTACTATTTCAATGCACTATAGACAAATTTTCTAAACTTCTTTCTTATCTCTAGAGATTTTGAACCTCCAATTTGTGTCATAATAATAGCTGTAAACCCTTCTTTTGGATCAATAATAAATGAGGTAGAATATGCGCCTTCCCAAAAATAACTACCAATAGAATATAGCTCATTTACACTTCCTTTCTCAGTAATGATATTAACCCCAAACCCAAAAGTATTTCCTTTCCCTAATAGACGATTATATCCTTCCGGATATAGTAGGTCTTGAATTTGATTTTGAGTCATTAACTCAATAGATTTTCTAGACAATATTCTCATATTTTTATATTTGCCATTATTAAGTAACATTTGACAAAACTTCAAATAATCTTCCGCGGTTGAGATAAGTCCGCTACCACCCATAAATACTTTTGTGGTTTTACCTTTATCAAAATCTTCAGGTTTATTAAATAACACAAGCTTTCCAGTTTCATTCAGTTTGTACGTTTCTACTAATCTTCTGGTATCACTACTGTGCGCATTAAAACCAGTTGAATGCATTTCAAGAGGTTCAAAAATATACGCTTTGTAGTAAGCCTCAAGATCCATATTAGTAAGCTTTTCTATGAGATATCCAAGAATGTCTGTTGATGGCCCATAAGTAAATTTTTCACCAGGTTGGGATGTTAATGGCATTTTACTTAATACTTCCATAAACTCGCCTAAACTATTTCCTTCAGGATTAGAAAAATCAATATTACTTTCATTGTAAAGCTTTGAAATTTTTAACCCCCCATAAGCATAACCAGATGTTTGATTCAACAGTTGTTTAATGGTTACTTCGCTGTTTGCATTTACTAACGAATCAGTTTTATGTTCTTCAGAACTAAGCACTTTAACGTTTTTAAATTCAGGTAAATATTTGGAAATTGGGTCACTTAAATCAATTAAACCTTTTTCATAAAGTTGCAAAATAGCTACAGTAGTAATTACCTTAGTCATGGAGGCTATTTTAAAAAAATCATTCTTTTGTAATTGCCTTTTGGTTTCAATATCTGAAGTACCACCAACAAAAGAATAAAGTATTTTATCCTTATCGGCAATCATTACAACTGCCCCTTGTATCTCACCGTTTTCAACATCTTTCTCAATCCATTGATTGATTTCGGTAAGACGATTGGTATCAAAGGTAGGATTTTGACCTTGTACGGTAAATAAAGTCAGTAGTGATAGTATTACTGTAAATAGAGTTTTCATTGTTTAGTTATTATTTTGTTTGACACAAAAGAATACTATATCACAATGAATTTATGTAGAAATTATAGATTGATCTGATGAAATTATAACTTCACTAGTTTTTATTAAATTACGATAGGTTGAAGGAGTGATTTTTTCAAATTTTTTAAAGGAAGTATTAAACGAAGATAGACTGCTAAAGCCAGAATCATAGGCAATTGATGCAATTGTATATTTACTAGAGGCTTCATTCTGAAGAATATTTTTTGCATTTTGTATTCTATATTGATTTATAAGATTATTGAAATTCATCTTGGAATATTCATTTATACTCGATGAAATTTTATGACTACTAAAACCTGTTAATTCACTCAATTTATTTAATGACAAATCAGATGACAGGTATAGCTCATTATTTTTTATAAGATCTGCCACCTGCGAATAAATATGTGAACTATCGTTTAGTAGTTCAAATGATTTGGAGTTTATTTCATTAATTTTTAATCTATAGGCTATATACGTAAGCGAGTATATACAAAGAGTATAAATTATAGGACCTGTAATATACGGCACTTGTTTTTCGAATATGTTTAGAACATAAGAAACCCAAATTAAAGCAAATCCAATCATTACCAATTGTAACCACTTAATAATTCGTTCTTGAGATTTCGTTTTTTGCTTGTCAAAAAGTGAATTATTGAAATGATAGATAAGTCTAAATGAAGCATAAATATAAAGGGCTAAATGTACATATATACTAATTAGAAGTATATAGAACCAATATGTTCCATTGTCTATGAACCATTGCTCTGATAAAAATGGACTTGTACAAAAAACAAATAGAAATGGAATTGATTGAAGGTAATAATGCTTTGGTAAGTTAAAATTTGGACTCAGTAACGATTTTGTATACCAATTTAGTAATGGGCCAATTATTAATAATGCTGATAAGCCTAAAAAGATAAATAAAAGTTCAAGATTAGCATTGAACTGAAATATGATGGATTTTCCAACCCTAAATGCCATTAAGAATAATAGAATCGCTAAAAAAATATCTGAATTTGTTCTTTTGGTCTTAATAAATCCAAAATACACAGATAGGGTTAATCCGTGAATTAAACCAGCTCCACAAATAATAATAAGAAGTATATCGATAGTATTCATACTAGATGTTTATTTGTATGAATAAAACGATTGTACCTGTAAATTGTTACACGAAGAAGTTATTAAATATTGATAAACAAATTATTATTTCTAGAAAGTGATTTTTTGATTTTCTAGAACTATCATGGCCTTATAGAATTGACTGAAAAAAATGTAGATTATTGTCGAAATTAGAGATCGTTCTAAAAGTTTAATTTATCTACTTTTCAATTTCGCTGTTCCATTTCTTTGTTCTCCTCACATTTCTTGGCAAATGAAACCAATCCAATAATATCGTAAAAACTCCAAATTTCCAGTTTCATGGCCGCAATAATACCATGTTTCGCAAATAAAAATCTGTTAAAAGGTTCATTTTCTTTTACTATCATTGTTTCAATCATTTCTTTGGCTTTCCTTTTACCATAAAGTTGGTATGTAGATATAACTTTTACGGCGTTTTCTTCATCCGTAACTTTTCTATATTTAGGTGTATAACCTAATTGTTTAATCATATTCTCGGCTAACATCCAAGTCGACCAGGGGTTTTGATCTGTTATTAAATTTTTATCATGGCTCACTTTTTCTAAATACATGGCTCCTTCATTAAAAATGGCGCCTTGCTCTACTAATTTATCCTGTAAAAGAAAAGGGAATATAGATTTAGCTTCTGATATCAGAAACAATTCTTTTTCATTTGTAAATCCGCTTACGTTTTTATTTTCCAAAAGAGGCCGACCATTATCTAAAATCACATTAACTAATGCAGCAGGTCCATGACATACTGCTCCTACAACCTTATTGGATTGATAAAGGTTGCGGACAATTGATTGAATTTTTTTATTGTCAGGAAAATCAAACATTGCGCCTTTTCCTCCCGCGAAAAATACCGCTTCATAATCTTCAGCAATAACATCCTCTATCATAATGGTATGGCTCGTTTTATGTTGTGCAATTGAATCGTTTAAAAAAGCATAATCAAAAGCTCCCATATCTTCATCATCAATTACTACTGGTGGTCTTCCACCTTGCGGACTTGCGATATCAACCTCAAATCCATTGGCTTTGAAGACATAATAAGCTCGTGTTAATTATATAAGCTCATAACCTGTGCTTTTACCACTGTTCCCCATGGTATCAGTACTTGTAACTACTGCTAATATTTTACCTCTTACCGGAATAATATTTTCTGATAGGTATGTTAAGTCTTCTATTGAGGTGGTTTCTAATCCTGTATCCTCTTTGGGTAGTAAGCTCATGAACCAAATTGCAAAAGATAAAAAAAGCACTATTAAACTAACAACAGTAATTAAAGTCCATTTAAGGATGTGATATTTTTTAAACATAATATGTGTTTTATAATTTTTATGCTAAACAATGAAATAGTTTAGTAAACTATGTTGAAATCATAATTTCGTTGGAGTTTGTTATAATCTCAATAAGGATTTACTCATGATATGTATTAGTTAGCATAAAATTAAATTCTCTAAAAATGAAGCTAAGGTTAATAAACCCTAAACACTATTTCAATGAGTTCAAGCAACTTACTAAATTTGTAATAACTCCTTTTTACAATTCAAAGAATGCATTGACTATTTCTCAAAAGATTGAGGGGACTTGGACGATGCTTATAGTAAAATTTTTCTTGGCAATAATTGTAGGTGTATCTATAGGCATATTTTATGAAGCAGAAAACTTGACTACAAGTAATATGGCGGAACGGTTTCCTTCACCCGCAGTTTTGTTTTTAGTAACTATGATAATGTCTGTTCTTGAAGAGGTAGCCTTTCGATTATCGCTCAAATTTAAGCCTTCATTTTTGGCCTTAACTTTTGGTGTTATCGCCTATTATATTGTTAGTAAGGGATTCTATCATACCAAATTAAGTGATGTACATGACCATTTTGCGGAAAGATTTATCATTTCGTTTATCATAATGATTGCGACATATGCCATATCTTCTATTCCCAAAGTAAAAATAAAACTTGAAACCTTTTGGCAAGACAATTTTCGATGGATACTCTATTTTCTGTGCTTTGGTTTTGCGTGGTCCCATATTTTCAATTACGAGCTAACAATGTTTCATTTATTATTGATGCCAATAATAACATTGGATAAACTAATTAGTGCATTTTGCTATGGGTACGTAAGAGTACGTTATGGATTCCTTTATGCCGTTAGCATGCATATGTGTTGGAACACTATAGGTCTTATTGTGATCTTAATTTCTGGCACAGGTGCAGATTAAACTTATAAATTATGAATCTTAGAGAAAATTTACTGGCATCAATGATTATTTTTCTCCGCAAGTTATGAGAGGTTAACGATGTATTTATAAAACTTGCAAAAATTAAAGGAAACGACATTCCTTGGCACCATCATAAAGATGAAGACGAACTATTTTATATCACTGAAGGGAACTTACTTTATAAAATATAAGGTGAATCCAGTTTTATAATGAATAAAGGAGACCTTTTTATAGTAAAAAAAATATAAAGCATAGAGTTTCATCTCTGAAAGAATGCCAAATAATACTTATTGAGAATAAGACAACTTTACATACTGGTGATGTTAAATCTAAAATAACGAAAACTATTAAATCTCAACTATCGTAATACATTCAATTGATCAAAAGTATAAGTTCTTTAAACAAATCCGAAAACATAAAGAGCAAGAAGAAGATCAAAAAAAGTAGCTTGTTAATAAAAAGTGATGATGGATTGGCCTGATTAATAAATGGAGTTAATATTCTCCAAGAAAATAAAGTATTCCTCGAATAATTAAAATTTTAATCTGCAGACTAAGGTTTTATAAGTCTTTCCAGTTTTAATACTTCCTTCAAAAAATTTGTAGGTAGAATTCCATCAGCTTACAGATACATTCATAATCCCTAATTCTATCCTGAAGAATAATTTAATTCATATGACGAAATGATCATTTAAATAGGGTAATAAAGGATTTAGGCTTTGTTTTGAAGAAAAATTAAAAAACTTCTTTTAGACATCCACCACAATGAAAACTAAATTATTTACATTTTTCAAAATTTTCTCAGGAAGCATTCTTTTATTAATACTTGTTCTTGTCTTTGCCATTTTATGGCCAATGCCCAATTTAGAAACCCCTGCAACACACAAGACGGTTTTTATAAAATCAATAAATATTATTGATGTCGAGACGGGTAACCTATTAAAAAACAGGGATATTCTTATAGTAGATAATATCATTACAGCTATTGATACCACTGGCATCTTAAAGGCACATTCAACATCCTTAATAATTGATGGCAAAAATAAATATATAATGCCGGGTCTCTGGGACATGCACACGCATTCAACCCAAAATTCAGAATGGCTTGATCATCCACTTTATATTGCCAATGGCGTTACAGGAATAAGAGATATGTCTGGCCAGCTCAATAGAAGGGATAGTTACCTGGCCGGCAGCAAGGAACGTTTGGAGTGGAATGCGGAACTTAACAAAAACAAGAGGGTAGCACCCAGATATGTTTTGCAGAGCAGTTTTCAAATGGATGGAGCACCTTCTGTGCCCGATAGCTTTCCTGAATATTTTAAGCTTCAGAAGAGTGAGGATGTAGATTCTCTTTTGCGCTATTATAAAAATGAAAAAGTTGATTTTATAAAGGTGTATCAACAAATACCAGCAAAAATTTATAAGGAACTAGCCTTAAAAGCACCAGATTATGGAATCCACATTGCCGGTCATAAGCCCATATTTGTGAGCCTGGAAGATGCCATTGTATTAGGTCAAAGAAGTTTTGAACATGGACGTATTTTTTTACAAGAATCCTTTCCGGGCGCAGATAGTTTACGTATTTCAGATCATTGGCAGAAGTTCGCTTCAGAATCAAAAAGATCAATGATCAAAGATTACAATCCTGAAGTGGCAAAAAGATTAATGCACTTGATGAAAGAGCACAATGCGTACTGGGTGCCTACTCTTCAAACCTTAAAGTTTGAAGCCTTAGCTCATGAACCTTCATTTTTGGACAACCCAAATTTAGAGTATGTCACCTATATAAGTAAAAAACTTTGGTGGGGAATGGATGTTGACAATAATAAGAAACGGAATCTTTCAGCAGAAAGCAAAAATATAAGCACAGACTTTTATAATACTGCCCGGGAGCAAATTAAAATGGCAAGTGAGATTGGGGTACCTATAATGACTGGGACCGATGTATCTGATTCTTATGTTTTTGCAGGGTTTAGTATGCACACTGAATTAGAAGATTTAGCTAAAAGTGGAATGTCAAACTTAGAGGTTTTGCAAAGTGCTACTCTTATTCCGGCAAAGTTTGTTGGAGTAGATAAAGACTATGGATCCATTGAGCCGGGTAAAATTGCAGACATGGTAATACTGGATAAAAATCCATTAGATAATATTACCTATTCCAAAACAATTCACGGTGTAATTATTAATGGACTCTACTATGACTCAAACAAAATAGAGGAACTAAAAGACTTCTCACGCTCAATTTCCTCCAGTTTTCATACCAATATAAAAGTTCTTTATAGTCTTTTTAGTAGCCCTCTCGTATGGGCACAAATATTAGAATAAACTTTTCCTAATAAATTATTAACTCAAATTCCGGCAAAATCGATTTTACGAAATGCTTAAAAATTTTCTTTGGGCTGTAATGCCTAACTCACTCTTAAAAATCAATTAATCTTAAAAATTCCAAACATGAAAAAAACACTTTTTACAATCCTTTTTATGATTCCCGTTTTACTCTTTTCTCAAACAGAAAACACCCAAAAAAAACTCTTAATAGTCTTAAGCAGTAATGGACAGGATCAGGGTGAAACCAAACCAGGCTATGAATTTGATGAACTTTCCCAGGCATATCTAATTTTTAAAAATAATGGGCTTTTGGTAGACATTGCCAGTCCAAAGGGTGGAAAAGTGGAAGCAGATAAATTTAGCAGAGAGAAAATTTACAACAAAAATTTTCTTGCAGATGATACCGCTGTAAAGAAACTGGAAAACACAAAAACTACCGCCTCCATTGATCCAAATGATTATGATGCCATTTATATAGTGGGAGGAAAAGGGGCTATGTTTGACCTTCCGTTTGACCCGGCCTTGCAGGAGATCATATTGAACCTGTACAAAAGAGAAGGAACTGTAATTTCTTCTGTTTGCCATGGTCCTGCCGCGTTTATGAATGTCAGGGATGATAAAGGATATATTATCGAAGATGTAAAAATGACTGGTTTTTCCAATGTCGAAGAAAAATTGTTTGACAGCCCATGGGTGCCCGATTTTCCATTTTTGCTGGAAGAAAAGATGATATCCAGAGGAGTGGAATATGAAAAAACAGATTTCATGTTAGCCAAAGTTGTGGTTTCAGGAAAATTCATCACCGGTCAAAATCCATACTCAACAGCAAGATCTGCCGAGGAAGTAGTTAAAGCCCTTGGAATTACACCGGTTTACCGAAAATTATACAATGATGAAAGAAGTGCTTATTTCATTCAGGATGTAATAGGAAGTGAAAAATCTTTTAAGTGGGCAGAAGATGAATTACAAAAAAACAAAGAGGATTACCACATTCCTTTAATTGCCAACTATGGTTATTACAAAATTTTAAGTGCAAATAATGACCAGGCAGAACTAAAGAAAGGCTTAACCTTGATGGAATTGGCAATGCCTCATTTCTTCAACGAAAAACTGCGGTTATTCATGGCTAAAACTTATTTAACTATGGGTCTGCAAGATAAAGCCAAACCCATATTAAACGAGCTGGTTGCAAAGAATTTACTTAAAGAAGAAGCTCAGGAATTGCTTAAGCAGGTAATTTAACCCTAACCAGGTATCGTTGCTGAATTTGAAGTGGATGAGCCACAATAAAGAATAAACTGTTTTATAGTATCAGCTATCTTAGTTTTGCTGAAGATTCAGGCCAAAAAGGGTGATCTGTTTAGACTACATTTTGATCTATTTAAATAACTTTAAAATCTCGATGAAATTGTAAATTTACAGGATTACCCATTTTAACTGAAAGTTATATAACACAATACACGCCCTACCTTCTATTTGAATTATGAAAGAATATGATTAAAAAAAAATTAGCTATTGTTTTTTGTTATTATATTTATGAGTACAAAGTATTTTTGCCGGGCATGTATAAACCTTTCTTATAGAAATTCAATTGATATCTTAATTGAGATTAAAATGGAGGAAGCCGGAATCATGGGATTAGGAGAGGCAATTATTAAGCATTTAATCAGCACTTCAAAAATATGGGTTGGAAATGAAAAATTGTTTTAACAGTGAATATTCTGAAAGGATAAAAAATATTAAAATAAACATAATATCATAACGACACCTTTGAAGATGAAACTCTACAGAATAATGTCAAAAGACGAATGGTTAATTTCTCAGGATCAGGGAAAGGTGCCACGTTGCAAATCTGACGAGCGCGATAACTGCATTCATCTCAATAAATATGAAGATATTGTCGCCGTGACCAATTTATATTTTGTTAAGGAAGAAGAACCCGTAGTTATAGAAATTGATGCTGAAAAATACAGAGAACAAATAAGTTGGTTATCTCCAAGTTTGGTTAAACCATGGCATCAACCCAATTTAAATCTTGATAATATTCCATTTAATGAAATTTTAAGATTTTGCTATTTACATTTTAATGACCAGTCAAAAAAATTTGAAATTCCGGAAACTTTCAATGATATCTTTTATTGATCTTTAAACTTTTTTTACCGGTTAGCTAGTGTTTACTATAATTCTTCTGGCAAGAGCTTTTACTTTACTAAACATTTTAAATCTATAATAATAATTCATATGAAATCACTAATTCTATTTCTCCTTTTATTTACATTCATTTGCGTGCCTGTCTCTGAAATACTTGCTCAGCAAGTAATGCTAACACCTGATTCCCAAGTGCAGGACCAGGAAGGTAAAAAAATAACCTATGATGAATTTGTACAAAAGATGAATACCGGACAGTTTAACCCTGTTCCTGTTCAGGATGAAAGTGGGAAACATATCGGTTTTCGGCTTGCTCCAAGAGAATCCTCATCGGCTGTAGGGGAAAATAGTGCCAACAGGCGGAGAGTTCAATCGAAATCGACTGAAATCGAGGGAAGTGAGAAATTACAATTCATATATAAGGACTATCTGTTTGCCCCGGTTGAGTTTTACAATGGAGAAACCTGGACAACCAAATGGATGGTATTTGATACAGGCACTTTTATTCCTGTGATTTTACTTCCAGAGGTTGCGGCGGAAATCGGTGCGATTCAAAAAATAAAAATGGGTGGGGTCGAAGTTTTTAATCCGCAAGTTGGCAGCTATGAGTTTAACGATCTTGTTCGCAACTTAAACCGGTACCGGGAACGGCACCCTGAATTATTTGGTGACCATGAGATCGCCGGTATTGTTGGTCTTCCGCTTTTGTCCAACTATCTTATTTCTATTCAGGCCCAAACCGGGGAGGTGACCCTTCGACCAATGAATAGTGCACAGCGAACGCTATATTCCAAGGCTCCCATGGCTCAGGCCCAATACCAATCTGAACAGGGAAATATCTGGTTTCCGGTCACTATAAACGGACAGAAAGGTTTCGCTCATCTCGATTCCGGTAATCCTTATTTTGATGTGGATTCTAATATTATTTCAAAAGATCAAACCATGGAATCATTTATGGTTGGAGAAACAGATCTTACTGAATATCTGAAGATGGTTGAATTTCGTTCTGACCCCCTAAAAAGCCGCTATCAGGGAGTCGGTCTTGATGTCATTTCGGTTTTTGGAAACCTTGCTGCCAATCCTTTTGTGATTACAATCGATCCGCGGGAGCAAATAATCTATTTCGAAAAGGAATAGTTTGAATTTCATTTTTTTAGGTATAAAAGGTTGACCTGGATGGAAATTAATTGAACCTTTTAAATTGGAGCTTGCACAGTCTTCACGGTAATAATAAAGGGAAAACCTGAACTCTCACTTTAAGGGGATAGATCATTTAATTTATGCCATACCTGGGAAGGAATGGCTAGAATAGAGCAAAACATTAAAGTGAGATAGTATTAAATTTACTCAACCTATTATATTATGAATACCCGGGAATATAGAAAGTTATATAAAAGAGAATTAGAAAAACTTAAAGTTGAATTAAGCTTATATAAAAATGAAAAGAATCTTTGGATCATTGATAAGGAAATTGCAAATTCCGGAGGTAATCTTTGCCTGCATATCATAGGTAATCTAAACCACTTTATAGGTCATGTTCTGGGCAAGACAGATTATGTGCGTAACAGAGAGGATGAATTTTCATTAAAGTTTATCCCCATAAAAAATATAATTGCTGAAATCGATTCTACAATTACAATAGTTGACAACACTTTACAAAATATTCCAGAGGAACAATTGGCGAAGGAATATCCTATAGCAAAATTTGAGGAGGAAACTTCCATTGAATTTTTATTATCACATTTGCTTATTCACCTTAGCTATCACCTGGGGCAAATAAATTATCACAGACGCTTACTGGATTAATTTAATTCTTTACGTATAAACTCTTATATAAAACTAAACCTTCCTCTTTTTACTTATCAGATAAAATTGAATATAGGAATTAGATAACATACTACTTCAATCAACATATTAAATCCATAAATTAGCTCCCTGGAATGATTACGGTTATCATCTGTTATGGATCTTCAAAAAATTATTTTAATTATTATAAGTGGATTGGGAGTTTTTCATGGACTCTTTATAACCATCCTTTTATGGACTCATAAAAAACTTTCAAATTATCCCAGCAGGATTTTGGGTTTGTTAATGCTTTTTTTATCCTTGAGGATAGGAAAATCTGTAGTATTGGAATTTAATAATGACCTGGAGCTCATATATATTTATTTAGGTTTGTGTTTACTCATGTTCAAGGGGCCACTTTTTCACTTGTATTGTAGAGCACTGGTCAACCAGGAATCATCATTCAATACAAAAGATCTGTTGCACTTTTTGCCAGGGATTATTTTTCTCTTATTCGGGATGGTTATTTGGGATCAACCTGTATCAACTATCCCTGTTATAGGAGCCCTGATTGTATTTCTATTCATATATTCCCATCTTATAATCTATTTAATACATGCCAAAATAAAATTTATTAATGACTTGCCACAGCTTCCCAAATCGATAAAAATAAAAGAATGGCTTAACCTTTTATTTTATGGGTTACTTTTAATCTGGGGTATTTACGTGCTCAACCTTTTTGAGGATAATGTCCCCTATATAGTAGGTCCTGTTCTTTATTCTTTGATAGTTTATATAGTAACTTATCTTGCCATTTCAAATGACTATCTTCAGGTTCTTTCCGGCTTAAAATATAAATCAGCCATAGTAGATGATGAAGATGTGGAAAGTCTTTTTGGCCAAATTGAAAAAGTAATAAATGAGGAAAAACTTTTTCTTGATCCAGATATTTCATTAGGCATGCTTTCCAAAGTTTTGAGGGCCAGCCCTCAAAAAATTTCCCTGGCAATAAACAGCAAACAAGGCTATAATTTTAATGAGTATATAAACAGGCACAGAATAAACCACGCCCTTGAAATAATTAAAGATCCCAAATCAAATTCCCTTACCATCGCTTCTATATCAGTAGATTCTGGATTTAATAGTCTTTCCAGTTTTAATACCTCCTTCAAAAAATTTGTTGGCAAAACCCCATCAGCTTATAGAAACATTCACAACCCTTAATTGTCCGGTAAGGAAAAGCGAATTTATATGAAGAAATGATCATTAAAACAGGTTGTAGAATGGATAGTTTTGACAACAAATTTAAAATCTGTGAAGTTATTTTTAGTGGGTTTTTTATATATAATTTCCATTAAAAGCAATAAGTCCGTTAACAGTAATAAGTATAACTCAATACAAACCTGAACCATTACAAAAATGAAATTCGATCATTATTCAATAAGACTTTTAGAATTACAGGATTTAGATAACTATTTTCAACTTGTAGAAAGCAATAGAAAACGACTTGAAGATTTTTTTGCCGGAACTGTTTCAAAGACTAAAACATATGAAGATACAAGGATTTTTTTACTGGATATGATTCAACGATCTATTGATAAAGTATATTTTCCATATTTAGTAATTGATAATTCAAACCAAAAAATAGTAGGTTTCCTGGATTTTAAAAATATTGATTGGAGTATTCCAAAATCGGAAATTGGTTTTTTCATTGACAAAGATTACGCCGGAAAAGGAATTACGACTAAAGCCTTAAATTTATTATGTGACTTTTGCTTTTCAGAGTACAAATTTGAGAAAATATTTTTAAGGACACATTCCGGTAATATATCAGCGAGAACCGTGGCTGAAAAATCTGGATTTGAATTGGAAGGTGTCATAAGAAAAGATTATAAAACAACTTCGGGAGAAATTGTTGACTTGATTTATTACGGGAAATTAAAATAGATCTTCTGCCAATAATGTACGGCCGCTGCAAAAATCGTTGAAAATAATTTAATTAGATTAAACAATATTATGTTTGGAATAATAAATTTTGAAGCATTCTTATTAGCAGGAATAATTTTGAACATGACTCCAGGTTCTGACACAATGTATATTCTTGGAAGAAGTATTTCACAAGGAAAAAAAGCTGAAATTTTGTCTGCTTTAGGAATTGCAAATGGAGCTCTTATGCACTGCCTATTCGCAGCATTAGGACTTTCAATAATCCTAGCTAAGTCAGCGTTAGCATTTGAAATTGTAAAATATGTAGGAGCTGCATATTTAATATTTTTAGGAATTAAAATGTTGATTTCTAAATCTGATGGGAAATTTGACCTAAAAAAGGATAATGATCCAATTAATTATAAAAAGATATATGTTTCCGGAATTTTCACAAATATATTAAATCCAAAAGTAGCTCTATTTTTTCTTGCCTTTTTACCGCAATTTATTAATCCGGAGCATGCTCAGAATGTTATACCTTTTTTAATTTTAGGTTTGACCTTTGTTTTTACAGGAACTATTTGGTGCTTAATATTGGCTACTTTTTCCTCGAAACTATCAGATAGAATAAGACAGAACTATAAAATTAAAAAGTGGTTGGATAAAATTACAGGAGGAATATTTGTTGCTCTTGGGATCAAATTAGCACTGACTAATAAATAACTTTTGAATAGCTGCAGATCTTTGGGGGAAAGCCAACATACTAAGTTGGAATTTTGAAGCCCGGCATACAAACAACAGTGACAAAGATGGCTTTATATTATAGTTGACGCCATACACGGACGGTGAAGCAGCAGTTAACCAGAGATTATAACTTTAAGAAGATAAAATTGGAAACAACGCATTAATATTCAAAAACAGGGTTTCCATTTTCACATATTACTCCTTTCGGCTCAGAGGGAGTATCGCAAGTACTGAATATATTCCATTTTTCAATAAATTTCTTTTGAGCAATCTTGTGTTCTTCTATTTTTTTCAATATTAGTTCAGTATCTATGTTTTTTGAGAAAGCTATAAAACCAATAGGACCCCCACAGGCCTTAATACCAAAACTTGTGAAAGTCCATTCTGAAGAATCAGTACAGTTTGCACTGGAAGCTAAAGCAGTTATCTCCGAAAACATTTTTTCTAAGATTTCAGCTTCTTGTACTTGAGTATTTATTTTATCTGTTAAGTTTACCTCATTTAAAGAAGGATCATCCTTATCACAGGATAAAAGAATAAAGAAAATAACGGGTAAAAGGTAAAAATGATTCTTCATAATTGATAAACTTAAGTTGATTCTACTTATATGACCTTAAAACTTTAAAAGGTTGCGTATAAATTTTATTATTTTACAGAAACTACACTAAATTTTAAAAAAATTAAACCTGTTGAAGCCCTTATGGATTGAGATATTGTTCATTCATAAGATTAAATTCTGTTCGAGGACCCATAAAGTCTTGCAACGCTAGAATAGCATATAAAGCTCTCTACGTATCCACCCCACCAACCCCATATTGCCTGCCTGCCTTTCTACCGTTAGCTTTGCCTAAAATACTATTATTATGAGCAAGCAGGAAGAAATGTACAATTTGGTTACGGAATATTGTAGTAGCGGCCTTTCAGCCAAAGC
>JBGTNH010000028.1:0-54835 GCA_041743165.1 Gillisia sp.
AATTGGGGATGACCACGTAATTATTATCAGCTTCTTTAATGATTATGCTTCTAAGATTAATTTCGGTTACAGCCCCTGCATACCCATTGGTTTCTATCCAGTCTCCTATTTGCAATTCGGGAAGAAAGCTTAGAATGACACCGGAAAATGTGTTGTTCAAAGTGCCCTGTAAAGCCAGACCAATTGCCAGACCAACTACCCCTGCCCCAGCTAAAACCGAGGTGAGCACCTTGTCCAGATTTAATAATCCCAGAGCAACAAAAAACCCTATAAGTATAATAACTACTTTAAGGACTTTTAGGGTGATCTGTCTTATCGAATCCTGCCGAATCCTTCTAAGAAATACCCGGTTAACAATTTTTCCAATGTACTTAGCTGCTATTATAAAAAGTATAAATACTATAATAGCCAGTATGAAGTTGGGTAAGTTAAGGATCAGGGAATCAAGCCAGTCGGCCATTTTTCCACCTAAACCTTTAAAAGATTCATTAAAATTAAATTCTTCCAAAAATTTTTCTCTTAGTTATTTTAATTATTCGCAGGTTTATGGTTTTCGCTGGTTTTCATTTTCCAGGCATCCAGCATCCAGCTTGTTTTTTCAAGTTCGCGAATGTAGGCACCAATAAGGTCAATGGTTCCTTCATCTCCACCTTTTTCAGCCACTTCAATTACTTTACGCATTTGATTAAGTAAAGTTCCGTGGTCATTTAATAAGGTTTCGATCATTTTTGTATCAGTAAGGTCAGAGGAAGACTCTTTGATATTGGAAGCTTTCAGGTAATCGCTTAAATTACTGGTAGGTTGAAACCTGAGGGTAAGGATCCTCTCTGCAATTTCATCAACCTTTAATTTTGCGTCATCATATAACTCCTCAAATTTCTCATGAAGGTCAAAAAAATTCTTTCCTATCACATTCCAGTGAAAATTACGAAGTTTTTGATAATATATATGGTAGTCTGCCAAAAGAATATTCAATTCCTTTACTGTTTTGGAAGTTTTCTTTTCGTCTAATCCAAGATAGCTCATAGTTTTTATTTATGAATTTATAATTTTTAATACAAAAATACAATTGTTTATAGAGGCAAACTAATTATTGTTTGTCCTTAGTAAAAATTTAACCCTGGTTAATCGTCTATGGGTCTTCGGGATTTAAGGTTTAATTTATCCATCATCTCTTTTGAGATTTGACCCCCTGAGATTCCGTAACCATCAACCAGTACCCCTTTTTTACCGTTATCTGTAGTAATTGCGTATAGAATAGCATTATCATCGGGATTACTGGGCCCTTCAAATCTCAGTACTTTGTCAACATTAAATTCATTAATGTGATAGGTTTCTTTTTCGGCTTTGATCTCTATCTGTTCATCGAGGAGATTAAAATCATACTCGTAGCCTTCTTCCAATTTAAGCTTGTTTATAGCTTGGGAAAGTGTTCCGTAATCTTTCATTTTAGGAGTGTATTTAATTTTAACAATTCCTTGATGGCTCTGCCTTGAGCTTCTGTTTTTTACCTCCCCTTCCGGGAGGTAGGAACTGCTTTTTTTTGCAATTCCGGGTGGGGCACAACAAGGTACTCTCATCCAGAGGGATTTCCAATAGAATCAGGCGGTTTAGTATAAGTTTAACGCCTGTTATCCTCTTGATCATCTGAATTATTTCTGCCAAAAAAACCAAACGGCAAAGCAAATAGTATAAAGAGATACCAGCCCGTGATAATTCCAAAGATAGTAATGGCTGCCGCTATTATATAGAACCAGTAGGATTTGAGAAAGTTCATGAGATTGTAAATTATTTTTTAAACACCTTCAGGTATTTAAAATATGGTTGGAGCTTTTCATATCTAGACTTTAGAAGGTGAAGATCTTTCTGCTGGCTTTCATACTTAAATGTAGTGCCAAATGAAGGTCTTAATTTTGCATTCTCTAGGTCTTTGTCAATGATATTTTTCAGGAAATTGACCAGATTTTCTTTTTTCAGGTGCGAGGGAACCGTATTATTTCGGAACGGAGTTTCAGCTAAAATATTGGTGAATAACGCATCATTTTGATCTATTTCCTTCACCCTCTCAACAACTTCATTAAAGTTTTTAAATTCATAACAATTGATGAAAGATCCGGGATTAAAATCTTTTGTCACTTCGGGGTTACCCCAGTAAATAGGGATCGTTCCAGTAATGAAAGCATGCATAAGTTTTTCGGTAGTATACCCGGGAGAAGAAGAATTTTCAAATGCAATGCTGAATTTGCATTGACTTTGAAATTTTAACTTGGTATACATCCAGTCTTCAGAAAATCTATTTCCCACATCCATTGAGATATTGTTCAGGTGGCGGCCGGGGGAAGAAACTTTTTTATATCTATTCAGAAGGTGAAAAAATTTATCTCGTGCGGGGTCTGCCTGGGAGTTTGCATATATGAAATTGCAAAAATTGGTCTTTTTTTCCGGAGATATGTGAAGTGAATTCCCGGGTTCTGTTAATTGATCAAATTGATCTTCAATTAAAGCAAAATTAGGATAACGCAGATATCTCTCTCCAAAGTCCAGATAATCAAAACCAATTGCATAGTCGCAGAGATTGAAATCGGGCCTCAGGTTTTCACCGGTATAGAAAATCCTTACGCAGTCATATTCCAGAAATTTGTTTCCGTAACACGAATAAATAAGATAATCTGGCTTCTCTTTATTGAGGTTGATTACATAATAATCAGATAAAAGATGATATAAATAATTGTCTTCGGGATTAAAACCCTCGTAAAAATCTGAAAACCACAAACTGATTATTTTCATAATTTTAAAAACATCTATTTAAATAATAATGGCTAAAGCAGCTTCTGCATTTCAAATTTGATACTTTTGTTTGTAAGTTTAAACATAATTGGAAATTAAATTTAGCAGGGAGTATTACTCCGGCAATTAATCATCTTAAATTGAGTAAAAAAATATTAATTACCGGTGGTGCAGGTTTCATTGGTTCACATGTAGTGCGGTTATTTGTAAACAAGTATCCACAATATAAGATTTTTAACCTGGATGTTCTTACCTATGCAGGTAACCTTGAAAACCTCAGGGATATAGAACATGCAGAAAATTACATATTTATAAAAGCCGATATAAACGATGCGGAAGTAATAAATTCCCTTTTTAATAAACACAGGTTTAATAGTGTGATCCATCTGGCGGCGGAATCTCATGTTGATCGCTCTATACAAGATCCCCTTTCGTTTGTGAGAACAAATATTCTTGGTACGGTAAATCTTCTGAATGCTGCAAGAACCATCTGGAAAGGAGATGAGGAAAATAAATTATTTTATCACATAAGTACAGATGAGGTATATGGCACCCTGGGTGAAACCGGTTTGTTTACAGAGACCACTCCATATGATCCCAATTCCCCGTATTCGGCTTCAAAAGCCGGTTCAGATCATTTTGTAAGAGCATATGGAGAGACATATGGGCTACCCTATATTATTTCCAACTGTTCCAATAATTATGGACCCAATCAGTTTCCGGAAAAACTCATTCCCTTATTTATAAATAATATTATTCAGCAAAAACCCTTGCCCGTCTACGGAGATGGAAAATATACCCGTGACTGGCTTTATGTAATTGATCATGCTGAATCAATTGACCTGGCTTTTCATAAAGGAAAGAATAAAGAAACATATAATATCGGTGGCTTAATTGAATGGCAGAATATTGACCTGGTAAAGATTCTTTGTAAAATAATGGATCAAAAACTTGGTAGAGAAGAGGGGAGTTCCGCCCGGTTGATCACATTTATTAAAGACCGTCCGGGACACGATAAAAGATATGCCATTGATGCTTCAAAAATTCATGAGGAATTAGGATGGAAGCCCTCAGTAACTTTTGAAGAAGGTCTCGAAAAAACTATCGATTGGTATTTAAATAACCAGGTCTGGTTAGCGAATGTAACCAGTGGAAGGTACCAGGAATATTACGATGAGCAGTATAAAAGATAAATTTGGCGGAATAGGGTCAATTTCGCAGATTTCTCAGATGAATATTAGTTTGAGAAATGTGGGAAAAAAATTTAAGGAAAGTGTCGGCCGGATTTTCTAAATAATTAAATCCCTAACTTTACCCGTGAAGATGCTTTAATTGTGGAAATTTATGTCAAAAAATTCCGCGTAATTAGCTATAATTTGTAAAATCTTTTTTGTTGCTAAAATTAGTGTAATCCCTCCTTATGGAATCTGCTCAAATCCGTAATATTTCCTTTACAGAAATCCTTTCCCCTACATGTCATTAAGAACAAGAGCAAAAAAAGGATTTGTCTGGACTTTTGCCCAGCAGTTCGGAAATCAGACCATAGGTTTTACTATTTCATTGATCCTTGCCAGGATCCTGTTACCGGAAGAGTTTGGATTAATTGGAATGATCGCAATTTTTGTCGCCATTGGCAATACGCTTTTAAATGCAGGTCTTACCCAATCACTTATTAGAAGTGAAGAACTTGAAGAGGCAGATTATTCCACAGTTTTTTATTTCAATCTGGTTTCAGCTACTGCAGCATATGGATTGGTGTACTTGTCTGCACCTTTAATTTCAGCATTTTACAATCAACCAATTCTTACAGATATTGTAAGATTATATTGTTTGTCTTTCATATTTTCAGCATTTGCAGCTGTACAAATGGCAAGACTTACAAAAAAAATGGACTTTAAGACCCAGACCCTCATAGCTTTGCCTGCGACTTTAATTGGGGGAGTAGTTGGAATTAGCCTGGCATATTTAGGATACGGGGTCTGGAGCCTGGTGTGGAGCAGTTTGCTCACTTCTTTCTTAAGTTCATTGCAGGTGTGGTTTTACACTAAGTGGAAACCAAGTTTGATATTCAGCCGGGAGAAATTTAAAATCCATTTCAATTTCGGTTATAAACTAACCTTGTCCGGCTTATTAAACAGGATCTTCGACAACATTTTTATAATAATTATTGGAAAATACTTTTCTCCTGCTCAGGTTGGATTTTATACCCGGGCAGAAACCACAAAACAATTACCCCTATCCAATATTTTTAATTCCCTTGACAGGATCACCTATCCCATGTTTGCTGAAATTCAGAATGATGATATTCGGTTAAAGAGGGTATATAAACAACTCCTGCAAATGGTGCTATTCATAGTCGCTCCTCTGCTTATTTTTGTGGCAGTGTTGGGAGAACCAATATTCCGGTTTCTTTTTACTGAAAAATGGTTACCCGCAGTTCCCTATTTCCAGATCCTTTGCGTAACCGGAATTTTATATCCCCTTCACGCATACAATTTAAGTATCCTGAATGTAAAAGGCAGAAGTGACCTTTTCTTAAAACTTGAAGTGATAAAAAAGATAGTTATTGTAATAACGATTTTGGTTACTATCCCCTATGGTATTCTTGCATTATTATACGGCCAGGTATTCATATCCCTGGTATCCTTTTTTATAAATTCGCACTATAGTGCCAGATTCATCCATTACCCTGCCCTGCATCAGCTCAGGGACGTATTACCGGTGATAATTATTGCCTTGCTATCAGGCGCAGTGATCTATGCAGTTGATCTCTGGGGATTATATGATTATATGGATTTTGTAAGGATATTATTTGGTGGCTTGAGCGGAATAATTGTTTATTTGGGATTAGCTTACTTTTTAAAATTTCGTAGTCTTAATGATCTGTACAATTTAATATTCAAGAAATGATCCCAGTTACAAAGACTTTTTTACCTCCCCTTGAGGAATACCACCAGATCATTCAAAATATCTGGGATACCAACCAGATTGCCAATGGTGGAGTATTGTGGGAAAAACTAAAAAGTCGCCTGCAGGATCATTTGAATTCCACGAATTTAATCCTTACATCCAATGGAACTTTACCTCTTCAAATCGCAATAAAGAATTTAGCTAAAAATGGAGAAGTGATCACTACGCCATTTAGTTATGTGGCATCCACATCCTCCATTGTATGGGAAAACTGTACCCCGGTATTTGTAGATATAGATCCACAATATTTAACCATAGATGAAACCAAAATAAAAGCTGCTATTACAAAAGATACAACAGCAATCCTGGCTACTCATGTTTTTGGGAACCCATGTAATGTTGAGGCTATTGAAAAAATTGCTGGGAAGTATGATCTTAAGGTAATATACGATGCTGCTCATTGCTTCGGAGTGAAATATAAAAATGAATCAATCTTCAATTATGGTGATGTAAGTACCTGTAGCTTCCATGCTACCAAGATATTCCACACAGGAGAGGGTGGTGCCATGTTTTGCAAAGACAAAGATATTTATGAGAAGTTGTTTTATAGTCACAATTTCGGTCACAATGGTCCGGTGGATTTCTTTGGCCCCGGGATAAATGCAAAAATGAATGAACTGCAGGCAGCAATGGGATTGGCAGTTTTACCTTATGTGGAGGAAATTATGTTAAACCGAAAAAAAACAGTGGAACAATATAATAAGGCATTGAATTTCTCCGGAATCCAAAAAATCACAATCAGAGAAGGTACAGATTGGAATTATAGTTATTACCCGGTTATCTTTGAAAATGAAGCCAGGTTATTGCAGGTACAGAAATCCTTAAATGAAAAACAAATATTTCCAAGAAGATATTTTTACCCCTCTCTAAATACCTTGAATTATGTTCAGTATAAGGAAATGCCGGTGTCAGAGGGTGTAGCAAAAAGAATAATGTGCCTGCCACTTTCGCATGATATGAAACAAGAGGATGTGGAAATTATTGCTCTTGAAATTAATTCGATTTGTCGTAAATCCTAATAATCTTATTAAAATTCGAGATTTGAATATTTATAAGCTGCCTACTGTTTTTTCCTCCTCCAACCTTTTAATTGCCCTGTTCTTAATAATAGCCATATTATACAGTTTCTCATGGATTTTCTTCGGAATAGACTTCACAGATAGTTTCTATCATCTTAATCAGGCTCGAAATCCTGCCGATGGAACTTATCTATACCCTTTTTTTTTAAGTTCTGTTATAATTAAGGAGATCATCGAAATAGCAGGCACCCATATTTTAGTACTACGGGTTATTAATTGGTTATTGTTATTTTCTTCTTCGATCCTACCATTTATTTTTTTGAAGGTTAAGTTTAGAAGGGAAGTTATCATCTATATTATTTTCGCTATAGTTTTATATACTCCTTTTAATGCCAATATCCTTGGATATGACACCCTTAGCATTTTCATTAATTCCTTACTCTTTTCGTTGACTGCTTTATACTTAAAGGATAGAAAAAACTACCTTATCCTTTTGCTGGCATTGTTTGGTGCCATGGCTATAATGATAAGATTGCCTAATATTCTGGTTATCCCGGTTATCTTCATTTTTCTTTTAGTTTCAGAAAGAATTAATAATAGTAAGCGGAGTTTAAGGCTATTTTTAAAACCTGTAGGATTTTTAACCTTGACCCTGTTTTTTACAATAGCAGGTTACTCCTTATATTATGATTCGCTGGAACAGTTCTTTACTGCGAGTTCGAATGCCGATTCTCACGATTTCCGTTCTCTCTTTTTAAATTATTTTCGGGATGCCATTAAAATTGCCGGGTATGTAATATTGCTCCTTTCAGGACTGTTTGTATATCAAAAATTCGCTGAGAAAAGAACTAACCTATTAAAAAATGGTTTAGTGATCGTTTTCTTTCTTGCAATATTATATTTCCTGGTAGGAATATCAAAGTTTTCGGCTAATTATGCATTTATTCTGGTTGCCATTGCACTTTGTCTTGTTGCAATCCAGATAGCAGGTAATAAGGAAAAAGGAGATACATTTTGCGATTTAATCCTTTATCTATTCTTGGGTTTCCTCTTCATCAATCCTTTGGGCTCAAATACCGGATTGTTAAAAGCCTATTCTTTATTACTACTGCTACCCTTTGTATTAAGTTTACATAAAATAAAATATAGGAATTATTGGTTGATTCTTTTTATCATCCTCCTCCCTTTTTCATTTATAACCAAATTTTTTGGGATCTATGAGGATAGGAATTTAGGGGTTTTAAATAATAAACTGGAGATTGAGAAACTTACTCCCATTTACACAAATTTTCAGCGGAAAGAATATCTGCAAAATACAGATGTGCTCGTGCAAAAACTGAAGTCTCAGGGGGTGGAGATTTTCTTTTATGGGGATAAAAGTCATATTTTCCACTATTTGTATCCGGAAACTTCGCCGAATATCAGTTCCTTTTTTCAGCCTGTAGATAATCTATCTTTTTTCAAAGATTTTTCAGAAGAGATCCAGGATAGGGGTAAGGTGGTTGTTTTTATTGTAAATTCCTATCCCGAAAACCTACAACCTGAAGCAATGAGTTTGATAGAAATGGAACTAATAAAAATTGGCTTTCAGGAAATGAGTTCGGGAACTTTAAAGTATTTTTTAAAAACAGAAAAATAAAGAAAGTAATGAAAGGCATTATTCTGGCCGGGGGTTCCGGCACTAGACTTTACCCAATTACAAAAGGTGTGTCAAAACAATTATTGGCCGTTTATGATAAGCCGATGATCTATTATCCACTTTCAGTTTTAATGCTTGCCGGGATAAGGGAGATCCTTATCATTTCAACTCCGGAAGATCTTCCGAATTTTAAAAAATTATTGGGCAGTGGTGAGGAGCTGGGCATGAGCTTTTCATATAAAGAACAGCCATCTCCGGACGGACTTGCGCAGGCCTTTATTTTAGGAGAGGAGTTTATTGGAAATGACGAGGTTTGTTTGATACTGGGTGATAATATTTTTTATGGACAGGGCTTTGGCAAATTGCTAAGTAATGCGGTTGAGAATGCCCGGAAGGAAAAGCAGGCTACTGTTTTTGGTTATTATGTTAATGACCCAGGACGGTATGGGGTTGTGGATTTTGACAATACAGGAAAAGTTTTGAGTATCGAGGAAAAACCTCAAAACCCAAAAAGCAATTTTGCAGTGACCGGGATTTATTTTTATCCAAATTCAGTAGTTAGTATTGCTAAAAAAATAAAGCCGAGTTCCCGGGGAGAACTGGAGATCACATCAGTTAACCAGGAATATTTAGAGCAGGGTGATTTAAGCGTTGAACTTCTGGGGAGAGGATTTGCATGGCTGGATACAGGAACTACAGATTCCATGCTGGAAGCTTCAAATTTCATTCAGACCATTGAAAAGCGGCAAGGTCTTAAAATTGCGTGTTTGGAAGAAATTGCCTGGAGAATGAAGTACATAAATAATGATGATTTGTTAAAGTTAGCAACTTTATATCAAAAGAATGAATATGGCACCTATATATTGAAGTTGATAAAATAAACAGGGTATAATTTTGCAATTCTTTAAGATTTCAAAAGCAGGCCCTTCTTTTTTAAGTACTATCTTTGCCGACTGATATATTAAAGTAAATTCTGAATGATTCAGGAACAATTTTCAAAATTAAGTTCTTCAAAAATATTAGTTACCGGGGGAGCCGGGTTTATTGGCTCCAATCTCTGTGAACAGCTTCTGGAACTAGGTGCCACCGTAATTTGTCTGGATAATTTTTCTACCGGGATAAAAGAAAATCTGAATGCTTTTATTGATCATTCCAGTTTTACTTTGATAGAAGGAGATATTCGGGATATGAATATCTGTCATAAAGCATGTGAAGGAGTGGATTTTATTCTCCACCAGGCTGCACTGGGTTCGGTCCCCAGATCATTAAAAGATCCAATTACCACAAATGAAGTAAATATTTCAGGATTCCTGAATATGTTGATCGCAGCCAGAGATGCCAATGTGAAACGTTTTGTATACGCTGCAAGTTCCTCCACCTATGGAGATTCAGAGAATTTACCCAAAGTTGAAGATGTGATAGGTAAGCCACTTTCCCCATATGCCATTACTAAATATGTAAACGAGTTATATGCAGAAATTTTTAAAAGCGCATATGATCTTGATACTATAGGATTACGATATTTCAATGTTTTCGGTAGGAAACAAGATCCCAATGGAGCCTATGCGGCTGTTATTCCAAAATTTGTAATTCAGCTTATGAAGCATGAGTCTCCCGTGATCAATGGTGACGGGACCTATTCAAGGGATTTTACCTATATAGATAATGTCATACAAATGAATCTACTGGCACTGACTACAGAAAATGAGAAAGCTGTTAATCAGGTCTACAATACGGCAGTTGGAGACAGAACCAATTTATTAGAACTCACCACTTTATTAAAAGAGTATTTAGCAGCATATGATCCTGAGATTGCCGGTGTGGAAATTAAACATGGTCCAAATCGGGAAGGTGATATTCCACATTCTTTGGCATCTGTTGAAAAAGCCAGGGATTTATTAGGCTATGATCCGCAGTACAAGATTAAAGAAGGTTTGAAGGAAGCGGTTGATTGGTATTGGGAAAATTTGAAGTGACGAAGTGAAGGAGTGATGAAGTGATGAAGTGACGAGGTGATGCAGTAACGGATTGATGAAGTAATGCAGTAACGAAGTGATCAAGTAACGGAGTAAGGAAAGATAAATAATAACGTTTTTAGTACGAATCATAGTTTAAACAGAACTGCGTTACAAAGTCACAAGGTCACAAGGTCACTAAATTACGGTCACAACATTACTAATTTAATTAACGAAACATACAAATAAGAATGAATGATATTAGAATCGCTGTCATTGGCTTAGGCTACGTAGGTCTCCCTTTAGCAAGGCTTTTTGCAACTAAATATCCTGTAATTGGATTTGATATCAATCAACGTAGGGTGGATGAACTGAAATCTGGTCATGACAGTACACTGGAAGTGGAAGATGATCTGTTAAAAAGTGCACTTCTCACCAATCACCCATTTAACTCCTCCCCCATTGGGGGAGGTTGGGAGGGGGCCTCGAATGGTTTATTCTGTTCTACTAATCTTGAGGAAATAAGAGATTGCAATTATTATATTATAACCGTACCTACCCCGGTAGATAAAAATAACCGCCCTGATCTTACTCCGCTATACAAAAGCAGTGAAAGTGTTGGAAAGGTGTTGAAAAAAGGGGATATAGTAATTTATGAATCTACAGTGTATCCGGGAGTTACTGAAGACGAATGTGTACCTGTTTTAGAGAAAGTAAGTGGGTTAAAATTTAATGAAGACTTCTTCGCAGGATACTCCCCGGAAAGGATCAATCCGGGAGATAAGGAACATACAGTAGAAAAAATATTAAAAGTAACGGCAGGATCAACCCCTGAGGTGGGACAATTGGTAAATAACTTATATGCCGAAGTGATCACGGCGGGAACTCATTTGGCTCCGACTATAAGAGTGGCCGAAGCTGCCAAGGTTATTGAGAATTCGCAAAGGGATATCAATATTGCTTTTGTAAATGAATTGGCCAAGATCTTTAATATGATGAATATCGATACCCAGGATGTGCTGGAAGCGGCCGGAACTAAATGGAACTTTCTTCCATTTAAACCGGGCTTGGTGGGTGGACACTGTATCGGAGTTGATCCGTATTACCTGGCACAAAAGGCTCAGGAACTTGGATATCATCCTGAGATCATACTTGCGGGAAGAAGAATGAATGACAGTATGGGACAGTATGTTGCTTCTGAAGTCGTTAAATTAATGTTGCAGAATGACCAAAAGGTAAAAGGAGCCAATATATTAATGATGGGAATCACATTTAAGGAAAATTGTCCGGATGTGCGAAATACGAAGGTGGTAGATGTTATAAAAAACCTGGAAGAATACGGAACCAAAGTGACCATATATGATCCCCTTGCAAATCCTGAGGAAGTGAGTCATGAGTATGGATTGACAACAACAAAAACAATACCCTCAGAAAAATTTGATGCGGTGGTATTAGCTGTCGCCCACAAAGAATTCCTGGAAATGGATCTGGATGTTTTGAAAAATGGGAATACGGTTGTTTATGATGTGAAGGGGGTTTTGGGGGACAAATGCGATAAAAAACTATAGGGAGGTTAATTAGGGATTCGTGATTCGAGAAGCGTTGATTCGGGATTCGTGGATTCGGGATTCGGGATTCGTTAATTTGGGAGAGGTAAATTCGGGATTCGGTAATTCGGAATCTATTGTTGGGATTAACTTACTAACAGATTAATATTTATTTTTCGAACTAACGAACTAACGAACTAACGAACTAACGAACTAACGAACTAACGAACTAACGAACTAACGAACTAACGAACTAACGAACTAACGAACTAACGAACTAACGAACCAACGAACTAACGAACTAACGAACTAACGAATAAACGAATCATGGCCGATAGTTTTGAAAGTCTGGAATGTTGGCAAAGGTGTAATGAATTGAAGATGTTTTTAAAAGCAAATGTTCTTTCTAAATTTCCTGGTACAGAACGCTATGAATTATATAGTCAGATATTAAGAGCCTCTCGGTCCGCGACAGCTAATATTGCTGAGGGATGGGGTAGATATCATTTTAAGGATAATATAAAATTTTTGATAAACGCGCGTGGATCAGTAGCGGAAATTTTGGACCATTCAATTGAAGCAAATTCATGGAATTATATTTCCGAAGAAACTTTGAAGGAGATTAGAGATCAAACCACAAGGTGCATGCAAGTAATTAATGGTTATATAAGGTATTTAAGGAATACAAATGAAGGAAAGTAGAATTAGTAGGCGTTATTTCGGGATCCGTTAATTCGGGATTTGGTCTAACAAATTCATGAACTAACGAATTCACGCATTCACGAACTAACGAGTTAACGAGTTAACGAATTCACGAACTAACGAAATAACGAATAATGAAGATTAAGAATATATGTTGTATAGGAGCTGGATATGTCGGAGGCCCAACAATGGCAGTGATAGCCCAAAAATGTCCTGACATTAATGTTACGGTTGTAGATATCAATGCAGATCGTATCGCTGCCTGGAATGATGAGAATGTAGAGAATATACCTATTTACGAACCAGGGCTTTCAGATATAGTTAAAGAGGCAAGGGGGCGAAATCTTTTCTTTTCCACAGATGTAGATGGAGCTATTGATAAAGCTGATATGATTTTTATTTCGGTAAATACTCCTACCAAAACCTACGGCATAGGTAAAGGAATGGCCGCTGACCTGAAATACATTGAATTATGTGCACGCCAGATCGCGAGGGTAGCCAAGAATGATAAGATAGTTGTTGAAAAATCAACACTTCCTGTTCGTACTGCGGAAGCTTTAAAGAATATCCTGGATAACACAGGAAATGGTGTAAGTTATCAAATACTTTCAAATCCAGAATTTCTTGCTGAAGGCACTGCTGTTCAAGACCTTATTAATCCGGATAGGGTGCTTATAGGAGGAGATATTAATTCTCAAAAAGGTAAAGAAGCTGTAAATGCATTGGTAGATATTTATGCATCCTGGATACCAAAAGAGAACATTTTGACTACAAATGTATGGTCTTCAGAATTATCAAAATTAACAGCAAATGCTTTCCTCGCTCAAAGGGTTTCAAGTATTAATGCAATGTCAGAATTATGTGAGGTTACAGGCGCCGATGTAGGGGAAGTAGCCAGAGCTGTTGGAAAGGATTCCAGAATAGGGCCCAAATTTTTACAGTCATCTGTGGGATTTGGTGGTTCCTGTTTCCAAAAGGATATTTTAAATCTGGTTTATATTTCAAAATCATTTGGGCTGAATGAGGTGGCCGATTACTGGGAACAGGTTATTATAATGAATGACCATCAAAAAAGAAGGTTTGCAGAAAAGATAGTAAAAACACTTTATAACACAGTTGCAGGAAAAAGAATTGCTATTCTGGGCTGGGCTTTTAAAAAAGATACTAATGACACCAGGGAGTCGGCTGCTATATATGTAACAGACTATTTAATGAATGAGCAGGCAGATATTGTGGTTTATGATCCAAAGGTGAAAAAAGAGCAGGTGTATGCAGATCTTGAATATCTAGGAACACATAGTTCTGAGGAAATAAGAGAGAGAGTTAAAGTTGTATCCACAGCTCAGGAAGCAGCTCAAGAGGCCCACGCTGTTGCAGTTTTAACTGAATGGGATGAATTTAGAGATCTTGAATGGAAGACCATATATAAAAATATGTTGAAGCCCGCTTTTCTTTTTGATGGAAGAAGGATATTAGAACGAAAAACAAAGGAGGAAATAGGATTTGAATTTTACTCCATTGGAAGTTAAAAAGATAAATATGAAAATATTAATTACCGGGGGTGCCGGATTTATAGGTTCGCATGTAGTAAGATTGTTTGTGAATAAATATCCAGATTATGAAATATTTAATCTTGACTCTCTTACATATGCTGGAAATCTGGAAAATCTAGAGGATGTTGAAAATGCTGAAAACTATACCTTTTTAAAGGAGGATATAAATGACGCCAGGGCCATTAACAATCTTTTTGACCAATATAAATTTAATGCTGTAATTCATCTTGCTGCAGAATCTCACGTTGACCGGTCCATATCAAATCCTCTGGCATTTGTAACAACCAATATCATCGGGACAGTGAATCTATTGAACGCAGCTAAAACACTTTGGAAAGATAAATTTGAGGATAAACTCTTTTACCACATCAGTACAGATGAAGTATATGGAACTCTTGGTGAAACCGGGCTTTTTTTAGAAACAACTCCATATGATCCAAACTCTCCGTATTCTGCTTCCAAGGCAGGTTCAGATCATTTTGTAAGGGCATATGGAGAAACATACGATCTTCCATTTATTATTACAAATTGCTCAAATAATTATGGGCCCAATCAATTTCCAGAAAAATTAATACCGCTTTTTATACATAATATTATTGAGCGAAAAGCTCTCCCTGTTTATGGTGATGGTAAATATACCCGGGATTGGCTATATGTAATTGATCACGCAGTAGCAATTGACCTGGCTTTTCATAAGGGAGCAAGAAATGAAACCTATAATATAGGAGGTTTTAATGAGTGGCAAAATATCGATCTTATTAAGCTTCTTTGTAAGTTAATGGATCAAAAACTTGGTAGAGATACAGGGAGTTCTGAAAAATTGATAACCTATGTAAAAAATCGTCCCGGCCATGATAAGAGATATGCCATTGATGCTAATAAAATTTCCAGAGAACTGGGTTGGAAGCCTTCAGTAACTTTCGAAAACGGGCTCCGGAAAACTATCGATTGGTATTTGAATAATGAAGAATGGTTAAAAAACGTGACTTCGGGTAAATATCAGGAATATTACGAAAATCAATACAATAGTTAGATTATGAAGGGCATTATTTTAGCAGGGGGTTCGGGAACACGGTTATATCCAATAACCATTGCCGTGAGCAAGCAATTATTACCAGTTTATGATAAGCCAATGATCTATTACCCATTATCGGTATTAATGTTGGCAGGTATTCGGGAAATTTTAATCATCACCACTCCCCACGATCAGGAAGCTTTTGTAAAACTTCTTGGAGATGGCTCTCAAGTGGGATGCAAATTTGTATATGCCGTACAGCCGGAACCAAATGGTTTGGCGGAAGCCTTTATTATTGGTGAAAGTTTTATTGGAAGGGATAAAGTAGCCCTTGTGTTAGGGGATAATATTTTCTATGGTAGTGGGTTCGGTACATTGCTTCGCAGTAAAACCAATATTAAGGGAGCCTCAATTTTTGCCTATCCCGTACCCGATCCTGAACGTTATGGGGTAGTGGAATTTGACGGAAATAATAAAGTTATTAGCATAGAAGAAAAGCCTGAAAATCCAAAATCTTCTTATGCAATCCCGGGTTTGTATTTTTATGACAATAGAGTAGTGAAATTTGCAAAAAATGTAAAACCATCTGATAGAGGGGAAAAAGAAATCACCACATTAAATCAAATGTATCTTGAGTTGGAAGAATTGGAAGTTGGAATAATGACCCGTGGTATGGCATGGTTAGACACAGGAACGGTTGATGCAATGGATGATGCCACTGAATTTGTAAGGGTTATTGAAAAGCGTACCGATAAAAAAATTGCCTGTATTGAAGAAATTGCATATCTCCATGGTTTTATTAGCAAAGAGCAGGCTACAAAAGCATCCATTAGATATGGGAAAAGTGGTTATGGCGATTATATTTTGAAAATAATAAAACAATAATGGACAGGGTAAAAATTATTCAACTTCCAAAAATTTTAGATCCTCGTGGTAATTTAAGTTTTTTGGAAAGCGGTAGTCACATACCGTTTGAAATTAAACGCACCTATTGGATATATGATGTTCCGGGAGGAGAAATTAGGGGTGGTCACGCTTTTAGAGAACAGGATGAATTCATTGTTGTATTATCAGGAAGTTTAGATGTTATGGTGTATGATGGAGAAAAGGAAAATAAGTTTTCATTAAACCGATCCTATTATGGATTATTTATACCAAAAGGGCTTTGGCGATTTATGGAGAATTTTGCAACTAATACCCTCGCTTTAGTTGTTTCAAGTACTTCATTTGATGAAAATGATTATATAAGAGATAAAGATCAATACATACAGTTCCTACAGAATGAAAATATCGGTATTTGATTGCGCAATTTTTGAATTGCCTCGTATTAATAACAGGTCCGGTAATATAACGGCTATACAAAATAAAGAAGAAATTCCTTTTGATATAAAAAGAATATTTTATTTGTATGATATACCTGGAGGTGAAAGCAGAGGAGCTCATGCACATAAGGAATGTCATCAATTCCTGGTTGCGGCATCCGGAAGTTTTGAGGTTCAATTAGATGATGGGAAGGTTAAAAAGACAGTAATGTTAAATCAGCCATTCAGAGGATTACATATCCCGCCGGGGATTTGGGCATCTGAAGTCAATTTTTCATCAGGAGCTATTTGTCTCGTACTTGCCTCACATAAATATGCTGAAAGTGATTATTTAAGAAATTATGAGGAATTTTTAAAATTCAAAAAATGAAAAATTTTACTCACAAATCATCAGATGTACAATCGGATAATATTGGAGAAGGAACCAGTATATGGCAATTTGTGGTAGTGTTGCCCGGTGCTAAAATTGGGGAGAATTGTAATATAAATTCCCATGTATTTATTGAAAATGATGTTGTTCTCGGCAATAATGTAACGATAAAAAGCGGCGTTCAAATTTGGGATGGGATCAGGTTGGAAGATAATGTTTTTATAGGGCCCAACGTGACATTTACAAACGATTTGGTTCCAAGATCTAAACAATATCCCAAAGCATTTGAAAAAACAATAATACAAAAAGGAGCTTCCATTGGTGCTAATGCCACAATTATTGCCGGGAATAAAATTGGAGAATTTTCTTTGATTGGTGCGGGTGCTGTATTAACTAAATCTGTTGGTAAGAATGAATTATGGGTTGGTAATCCTGCAAAAATGATTGGTTATGTAACCAGGGAAGGTGAGATTTTGGATTTGAATTTAATACACAAAGAATCTAACAAAAGATATATGTGGAATAACAACGAACTGGTGGAAGCAAATGATTAAGTTTTTAGATATACAAAAAATAAACGCTCAATATAAGCGGGAGTTAAAGGAAGCATCCAATAGAGTTATAGATTCTGGCTGGTATTTAATGGGAAAAGAATTGGAAACCTTTGAACAAAATTACGCCTCATTTTGTGGTACTAAGTATTCTTTGGGTGTTGCTAATGGATTAGATGCTCTCCGATTAATTTTCAAGGCGTATATAGAACTTGGTATGATGAATAAAGGTGACGAGGTGATTGTTCCTGCGAATACCTATATCGCTTCGGTTTTAGCAATTTCCGACAATGGGTTAATTCCTGTTTTTGTAGAACCTGATATTCATACTTATAATCTGGATTCTTCAAAAATTGATGTTGCTGTCACCTCCAAAACAAAGGCAATATTAACAGTTCATTTATATGGCCAAAATTCTATAGATGAACAGATGCTTGCTATTTGTGAAAAATACAATCTTAAACTGGTAGAGGATTGTGCCCAATCCCATGGTGCGATATGGAATGGCAAAGTATCGGGCTGTATAGGGGATGCTGCCGGCCATAGTTTTTATCCCGGAAAAAATTTGGGTGCTTTAGGAGATGCGGGGGCAGTAACTACAAATGATGAAACACTGTCAACAATCATTGAGGCATTGCGTAACTATGGTTCTCATAAAAAGTATGAAAACATATACCAGGGTTTAAATTCAAGATTAGATGAGATCCAGGCAGCATTTTTAAATGTAAAGCTTCAATATATTAACAAGGATATTGAAGCAAGAAGACGGGTTGCCAACTATTATTTAGAAAATATTAAAAATCCTGCAATCATTTTACCCACAGTTTTAAATGAAGAAGGTCATGTATGGCATTTGTTTGTAGTTCGTACTAAAGATAGAGACATACTCCAAAATTGCATGACCCTAAATGGGGTACAGACTTTAATCCATTATCCTGTACCTCCACATAAACAAAAGGCATATAAAGAATTTAATAAGCTTAGTTTTCCAATAACAGAGCAAGTACATAAAGAGGTGTTAAGTTTGCCAATAAGTGCTGTGATGACCGAGAAGGAAATTAATAAAGTTATTTATGAAGTGAATTCTTTTAAGATATAAAAATATCAAAAAAATAATTTATAAGTAATGATCAAACCTTTAACATCTCTACGATTTATATTTGCTTTATTAGTTTTTTTTAGCCATACGGGAGTCTACATGATTGGTAACAGGGAATATGAATTTTTTTATGATAAATTTCTATATGAAGGGTATTTGGGAGTTAGTTTTTTCTTTATTTTAAGTGGATTTATTTTAGCATATAATTACAAAGATAAATTTCTACTTAAACAAACTATCTCCAAAAAATTTTATATTGCCAGGGTAGCCAGGATTTCCCCATTATATTTTTTAACTTTTTTAATTTCTATACCAGTTGCGATAAATGTTTTGGTTCAGGCCAAATTATTGACAATTGTCTCAGTGACTTTTTCTCACTTATTTTTATTACAATCATTTATTCCTATTAGGGTCTTTTATTTTAATTTTAATTCTCCTTCCTGGAGTATTTCAAATGAAATGTTTTTTTACCTTTTGTTTCCATTTTTAATTTTTCTTTTTTATAAGGTTAAAATGAAAAAAATATTTTTTCTATATATTCTTATAATACCTGCTACCTTAATTTGGATTAATGAAGAGAGTTTTCACGCTTTATTATACATTAATCCATTTTTCAGACTAATTGATTTCATTTTAGGAATATTTCTGTATGATATCTATTTAAAAATTAAAACAGAAAATTGGATAATTAGAAATGCTACTAAAATAGAATTTTCCGCAATAGGGTTATTTTTATTATTTTATTTTAATCATGGTGCAATTTATCAACCCTATAGGTATTCTGTATATTATTGGATACCTATGTTGTTGATTATATTAATTTTTGCTATTCAGAAAGGAATAATATCAAAATTTTTATCTCGAAGAATATTTTTTTTATTAGGAGAAATTAGCTTTGGTTTTTATTTATTCCACATACTAATTTTTAAATATTTTGAACTAATTTTTGACACTTTGTGGATTCAACATAATGCAGTATTGTTTATAACTATCTCTTTTTTGGCAACTTTGATTCTTAGTTATTTAGCTTTTAAATATTTCGAAAAGCCAATGAATATTTTTGTGAAAAAAAAACTTTTGAATAAGAGGCTACATATTAATGAGAAGAAAGAAGAAGTCTATCCTTTGAAGTAGATAAAGAAGTAAATAAGATTCTGATGGAAATAATACTAGTTTTCCTTAATCTTTCCGGGAAACTTAATCCGAAAAGTTATTATAATTTAATATATAAAAATAAAAAATGAATACATCAAAAATAAATATCAATATTATTAAAAAACTTAATTCCTGGTTAGCAGGAAAAGGAATGGTTATAAAAAATATCAAATCAGCCGAATTGTTTAGCGATTTTTATGAAAATTTTCGCCTTCAACTTGATAATCCGGATTCCGGCATCCTGTCAATAGTGTTTTCAAAGGACAGAGCAATGCAGCTACATACTTTCCTGGCAAGTTATTTTGAAAATGTTGCCAATTATTCATCTATGATAATTCTTTATAAGGCTTCCAATAAGGCGCATTTAGATTCTTATCAGGAACTCATTAAAATATTTGAAGATAAGCCGGTAATTTTTATTGAGGAGGAAAATTTTAGAAATCAGCTTATTCAGGCAATCGAAGAATCTCACAAAGGGAAAATTTGCTTCTATGTGGACGATATGATCTTTACCCACAAATTTGATTACAATTTATTAAAACAAGTAAACCCCTATAAGACAATTATAGCTCTATCCCGGGGACGTGACATGACTTATAGCGCTGTTCTTACCAAATCATTAAATTTACCTGAATTCACAAGTCTTAATAATGATCTTTTACAATTTTCCTGGGATGATATAAAAGAATATAGCGATTGGTCGTATCCCCTTGGAGTTTCAGGCTATATGTTTGCAAAAAAAGAAATTCTCTCAATACTAAAAACTATTTCTTTCAAAGCTCCAAATTCTTTGGAAATGTCAATGCAACAATTTAAACCGGTATTTAAGCGGCGGAAGGGCTTATGTCCTGAAAATTCGGTTTCGGTTTGTGTTCACGCCAATTTGACACAGACGGAAGGTTCGAACCCCGTGTTTGGGAATTCTTCAATAGAAGAACTCCTTGATATGTGGGATAAGGGATATCAAATAGAGTACTGGAAATTTTATAGTAAGCCGTTGAATACTACACAGGTTCAGGAATATTCCTTTTGTAAACGTAAATAACCATCATAGTTTACATAAAAAGATTAATTAGTAAATCCGAGACTTGATATCTGATAAAAAATCTTCCTATCGTTCCATAATAAAAGCTACCTCGGTGTTTGGAGGAGTCCAGGTATTTCAAATTGTCATAAAAATAATAAGTGCTAAATTTGTAGCCATTTTGTTGGGACCTATGGGTATGGGTGTTGCCGGATTGTTGAATTCTACAACAGTTTTGATCGCCGCTCTTACTAATTTTGGCCTGGGAACAAGTGCTGTTAAAGATATTGCAGAAGCTCAGGGTTCCGGAAATGTTGAAAGAGTTTCCACAGTTGTAACGATACTAAGGCGCTGGGTGTGGATTACAGGTCTGCTGGGGGCATTTCTTACCCTCGTATTATCCTCCTGGCTAAGTGAACTTACTTTTGGCAATAGTGATTACACCTATGCTTTTATGTGGATTTCGGTTACTCTCCTTCTTAATCAAATTAGCACAGGGCAAAGTGTTGTTTTGCGGGGGATGAGGAAAATACGTTATATGGCCCAGGCCAGTATGATTGGCAGTTTTCTGGGGTTATTTACAACCATTCCCCTATATTATTTTTATGGAATCAAAGGTATTGTCCCCGGGATTATAGTCACTTCCCTTACCTCTCTTCTTCTTACCCGGTATTATGCCAGTAAAGTAAAGTTAAAGCCGGTAAATATTTCTACCGCTCTAACAATTTCAGAAGGCAAAGGAATGCTCAAAATGGGGTTCATGCTTAGCCTTAGTGGGTTAATTGCAATGGGTGTTGCATATATTGTAAGAATATTCATTAGTAATACCGGAGGGGTGGACCAGGTGGGCTTATACAATGCGGGTTTTGCAATAATTAATTCTTATGTAGGAATGATATTTGCCGCTATGAGCACAGATTATTATCCACGGCTGGCTGCAGTATCCGACAGCAACGATAAAAGCAGGGTGGTAATAATTCAACAGGCAGAAATCGCATTATTAATTATTGCACCGGTAATAATGGTCTTTCTGGTATTTATAAATTGGATAGTTATTATTTTATACTCCACAAAATTTATAGAGGTAAATGATATGATTCTATGGGCCATCCTGGGAATTTTTTTTAAGGCCGTAAGTTGGTCGATTTCATTTATTTTTTTAGCAAAAGGTGCTGCTAAATTATATTTTTGGAATGAATTGATCACAAATATTTACTTATTAGGGCTTAATTTGATTGGTTATTATTATTGGGGATTAACAGGTTTAGGAGTATCATTTCTGGTTGCTTATATGGTATATATGATACAAGTATTTTGGGTTGCAAAACGTTTTTATAATTTTTCATTTAACAGGGGTTTTTATCAAATTTTGATATTACAATTAGCACTGGCAATTGTATGCTTATCTATCGTAAAAATTCTTGACAGTCCTTATTCCTATATCTTTGGCTCCTTAATTGTTTGTATCTCCGGATTTTTTGCATATATAGAATTGAATAAGCGAATGGATATAAAATCTATCTTAAACCGGAATAAAAAATAAATTTAAATGAAGGCCGAAAATAGGATTAATTCGATGCAGCCCCCCCTTGTTTCAATTGTTGTGATCACTTACAACGCTTCAAAATATGTTCTGGAAACAATGGAGAGTGCTAAAGCACAGACATACCAAAATATAGAATTAATTATTAGCGATGACTGTTCAACGGATAATACTATAGAAATTTGTGAGCAGTGGCTTTCCAAAAATAAAACCCGATTCTTTTCAACTTCTTTAATTAATGCAAATAAAAATTCAGGTATTCCTGCAAATATTAACAGGGGCCTGAAAAAGGCGAATGGGGTTTGGATAAAAGTAATAGCAGGGGACGATGCTCTTTTTCCCGATGCAATAGAGAATATGCTTAGTGTAATTAATCATAATCCACAAATTGAAATTTTATTAACTCAAATAGAGGTCTTTAAAGATTTTTTTGACTCGGAAAACTTTATTACAATCTCTCCTAAAGATTGGAATAATTCCGAAATTTTGAGTGAACGGTCAAATTTGAAAGACCAGATAGAATATTTATTAAGTGGATTTCATTTTCCGGCCCCCGGGTTTTATTTAAAGCATGATTTAATAAAGAAAGTAGGAGGCTATGATGAAAGTTTTAAATTAATAGAGGATATTCCCTTCTTTCTTAAAGTTTTATTCAGTGGAAGAAAAATTTATTTCAAACCAATTCCTACAGTAAAGTATAGAAAACATTCAGAAAATTTAACAGCGGTGAATGATAATATATTTCGCAGTTATTATTTACAATATTGTCAGATACTTTATAACAATAGTAAACAATATGGTAAAACCAAATTTGTAATAATCAATTTGTGGAATTTGTATTTTGCGAAATTGATATTTAAATTAGGTAACAGAGGTAAAATATGTAGTATTTTGAATAAAATCAGAATTTATTTACACCCCAGGAGAGGCTTTTCTTTGTTGAAGCTATAAAGGTATGTGAAATTAATTAGCTCATCTTTTCTGATATAAATAAAACTAAATGAATACAACTTCCCGAATTAATTTGTTAATTACTGTTTTTGATCTTCACTTTGGGGGAATTTCTAATTTAATACTACAAACCACACCTGCCCTAATGAAAGAAATGGACATTCATGTAGTCTATTTTGGGCCTAAAGATGAAATGTTGGAGAGATATAAAAATGCAGAAATTAGAATTTTTAGAATTGAATATAATGGTATTAAAGATTTACTGAGAGCTGGAAAACAGTTAGCTAACTTTATACAGTCCAACAGAATTCACATAGTATCAACACATCTTTTCGTAGATAAGGCTATTACCACAGTGGCAAGAAGATTTGCAAAGTTTAAGGTGTTAAGCACGTTACACTCGGCTAATAACCCATATCCTTCAGGTAATTACAGGTTATACATTAACAATAAACTTGAAGACTATTTTCAAAACTTTGTCGCCGATAAAAATTTTGCCGTTTCCGAAGCCTCCTTGAAATCCTGGAAAGAACATAGAAATTTTAAGAATAAAAACACTCGAATTCTATATTCTGGAATTGAAAAATTACCATGTAGAATTCCTAAATCAATAGATTTTGAAAGAAAAAAGAAAATATTTGTCACAGCCTGTAGATTTACAAAGGAGAAGGGATTAAGGAGGTTGATTACACAATTTAGTGAATTAAATTCGGTTAATACTAATTGGGAATTCTGGATTATAGGATCAGGTTTTTTATTTGATGAAATTTCCATATTAGTTAAGGATTTAAAATTGCAGAAACAGGTAATACTAAAAGGATTTCAAACCAATCTTTGCCATTTCTACAAAGAAGTGGATTTTTATATAAACGGTTCTTTCCATGAAGCTTTACCGGTTTCGATTTTAGAAGCAATGTCAATAGGTATTCCTATAATAGGATCTAAGGTAGGCGGAATTCCTGAAATAGTTTCTCATGCGGAAAATGGTTATTTAGTTAATTTCGAGGACGAAAAGGAAGCGCTGGATATTTTAGAGAAATGTATAAATATGAGTTTTAAGGATTATGGATTTATGTCAAAAAATTCACAAGAAATATTTAGTTCTAAGTTTTCAATAGATAATTATGTGAAAATTTTTACTGAGGAAATGGAAGTTTTGCATAAGACTTCTGGTGATTAGAAATAAGAATCTAATTTTCGGAAGAAAGGATTATATCTTTTTTATTATGATGTGAAGTGGAATCCTACTTTTTTTGTTGACTATTTTGTAATATGGGAAAGGCTGGAAATTATAATATTAAATATATAAAGAGACCATTAAGTTTCCTCTTTTTTCCAATTATTATTGCTGAATACCGCCGGTATTTAAATAAAATAAAGAATTAAAAAATCAAATCATAAATAAGTTATATTGAAAATTCTTACAGCAATAGTTACATATAACAGATGCTCTACTTTAATAAAAAGTTTAGAGGCTCATGTAGCAGATGGCACGCTTGAGGAGAACATTTGGATTATCGACAATGCGAGTACTGATAATACAGTTTCAACAACTCAAGATCGGTTTCCGAATTGTAATATTATTTTAAATCCTGATAATATTGGTTCCGCCGGAGGTTTTGCAATTTGTATGAATATTGCAGTTCAGAAGGATTATGATTATGTGTGGCTATACAATGATGATAGTAGACCTTTACCAGGGGCTAATAATTTAATTAGAAATACCATTAAAACCTTAAGCTCTTCTAATTTTGGAATGGTTAAAATGAGCATGTTAAGGGATGATAAAGCTGAAGCTAATTTTTGGGAAAATAGGAGAATTACAAGATGGGTCCAAAAGAGTAATACTCCCCTAAAAACTTCACTCGTAACTTTTGATGGATGTATCATTAATACAAAATTGATTAAGGAAATTGGGACATGTAATCCTCTTTTTTTCATGGGCATCTATGAATTTGATTTTTGTCTGAGGGCAACTGAACAAGGTTTTGCAATTTTCACTCTTCCGGCTGGTTTGATTGAAGATGAGAAAAAAGGGAGTGTGGATGGTACTCCTTACTGGCGAAAATATTATGTTACACGCAACCATCTATATCTGGTTAAAAAAAGAAGTAAAATATCGGAAATATTATCATTTCTTTTTCTGGAATTTAAAAAATCTGTTAGTATAATTTTATTTCAATCCAATAAATTCCAGAAACTCAAGTATAAATATTTAGCATTTAGAGATGGTTTTGCGGGAAAAATGGGTAAAACTGTAGTTCCTACCTAATTGAAATCAATTAAGTGGGAAATTATTTTACATTTTTCTTTGAGACTTTACTCAGCTAAAAAAATATCTGTTTGATTGGAATATGGAATTTTATTTTACTACCCATTTTTTAGACCTTAAACAAATATAAAATTAAAGGCCACTATATATTATAATGGCAATATTAGAAAACAAAAAAATGTGCAGCATTGTAATTACAAATTATAATAGACAAGAGAGTTTGATTAAAGCAATTAGCAGTGTTTTAAATCAGACCTATAAAAATTTTGAATTAATAGTAGTAGATGACTGCTCAACAGACAATTCCTTAGTCGAAATTTTAAAAATAAAAGATAAACGTATAAAAGTTTTTCAATTAATTCCAAATTCTGGGGTTGCAGCTGCGAGGAATTTTGGAATTAAAAAATCAGGGGGTAGGATTATTTCTTTTTTAGATAGTGATGATTATCTGGAACCATATTTCTTAGAAACCTCAATTTTAAAACTGCAAAACTCTACACCCAATGTAGGTTTTATGTGGACGGGTGTTCGTTATCATTTAAATTTAAAGAAAGTAGAATTCTCCTGGGCGCCCAGGGTTGAGAAAAACTCCTATCATACATTTTTAACCAATTTGCAAATAGGTACTGGAGCTGGAATTAGTATAAAAAGGGAAGTCTTTGAAAAATGTGGTTATTTTGATGAGGAATTACCGGCAGCAGAGGACACTGAATTTTTCCTTAGAATTACAAAAGTGTTCGATTTTACATTTTCACGTGAGATATTAATAAACATTTTTAAAAGTTCGAAAGACCGAATATCTAATGATTATAAAAGAATAGCACTAGCTTATAATAAATTCCTCTCAATTCATTTCGATGAAATTGATAAATTCCCTCATTTAAAAGTGAAATACTATTATAAAATGATGTGGTTAAACTATCATTTGGGAGACCAAAAGACCGCAATATTTTTTTACAATAAAATACCTAAGGAATTAAGGACTTTTAAAATTGCTGGAGTAAAATTACTGTATGATCTTTTACCCTTAAAAATCGCATCCTTTTTACATCAAAATTTATCTTCCTAATATATGAAAAAAGTATTGTATTTATTCGACGCATTAAAAAGGGGAGGAGCAGAAACTAGTACTTTAGCTATCGCTCAAATTTTTAAGGAATGGAAACCTATAGTCATTAGTATTTATGAAGGTACTGATTTGAAACAGGATTTCGAAAAGGCGGGTATAAAAGTTTATGCACTTAATATAAAAAAGAAATTTGGTATTACAGAGGCCTTGAGAGAAATACAAAATATAATCGAGGAGGAAAAACCGGATATTATCCACGCAAATCTTTTTATGGCTGAGCAGTTTAGTAGATGGTTAGGTCCTAAAAACAATATCCCGGTAATCAATAGTTTTGTAAATGACAGCTATTCCAGGGAGCGATATGAATTATTGGATTACAAGCAAAAGATAGTATTGAATATTTATAAAAACATTGATCGTTTTAGCTCCAAAAGAGTTACAAAATTTATGTCGCTAACCGAGGCTATAATTCCCAATAATACCAAGGCCCTTAAAATTGATCCAAAGTCGGTTTTTGTTATACCACGTGGCCGGAATATAGAAGATTTCCGAAGCCAGGTTAATTTTGAAACTGTCAATTCTATTAAAGAGAAATATGGGAAGGGGCCTATTATATTAACGGTTTCAAGGTTATTAATAAGAAAAGGATATTTAGAGGCTATTCAGGCTATTCAAATTATTGTAAGAAAATATCCGGATTTAAAGTATCTAATAGCGGGTAAAGGCCATGATGAGTTTAAAATACGAACGTTAATAAAAGAAAACAATCTTGAAAATAACATTTTTTTATTGGGTAGTAGGGATGATGTTCCCTCCTTATTAGAAGCAGCTGATATATTCTTGTTTCCATCGCATTATGAAGGACAGGGTGGAGCTCTAATAGAAGCCATGTTAATGGGGAAAAAAATTATAGCCACCAGAATTCCTGTCCTTCAGGAATCGGTTATGGATAATTATTCTGCAAAACTATTTGATTACAGGAATATTGAGGATATGGCCTCTAAAATCATGTGGGCCCTGAATAATCCTGTTGAAATGGAAATACTCGCAAGAGTAGCTCGGGAAGAAGCGGAGGCAAGGTTTAATATTGACAGAATTTCTCTTATACATGAGCAATTATATTCAGAGGTAGTAAAAAATTATTCTGAATCTTAAAATTTTGAGAATGAAAAAAATTGGGATTTTGTTGGATGATTTGAAAATCAACAGATGGCAAGAAAAAATTGCGGATTATATTGAGAAGCATCCCGGCTTAAAACTGGAGATTGTAATAATCAATAATAATCCCTATAAGAAAACTAAGTCAAGCATTCTGTATCGCCTTTTCCAGGCCGCAGACAGAAAAATTTATCCCTTTAAAAATGATGCTTTTGTTTATGAAGAATATTTATTTCCTTCCACTGTTCCAATTTTAAGGATTAATGGTATAGAAACTTCATTTAGCTACACATTCTTACCTGAGGACATAATTAAAATTAAAAATCTTGAACTTGATGTTCTTATTAGATTTGGTTTTGGCATTCTCAAGGGCGATATTCTCCAAGCTGCTAAATTTGGGGTTTGGTCTTTGCACCATGGTGATAATAAAATTAATCGGGGGGGGCCTCCGGGATTTTGGGAAGTAGTAAATGGGGAAGAAGTAACAGGTGCAACACTTCAAATTCTTTCTTCAGATCTTGACGGGGGAAAAGTTATTGAAAAGGCTTATACTAAAACTAATTCAACCTCTTTCAATAGAAATAAAAATGAAGTATTTTGGAGTGGCGTCGAATTATTTACATCGTCCTTAAATGATCTTGCCCTCAATAAAATCTCACAACCTGAATCCATGGCAGATTCTTATGAGAGGCCATACTATTATTATCCTTTATATAAAGATCCCCGCAACTTAGAAGCTATAAAAATTCACCTTAAATTTTGGATTAGAAGAATAATTGAGGTTTTTACAGAATTTCTCCATCCACCTCAATGGTTTATTCTTTATAAATTAAAGAAAGCCCAAAATACGGAAACCTCTATTTTCCGATATAAAAAATTGATTCCACCAAAAGGTAACGACTGGGCAGATCCCTTTGTTATTGAAAATGATAACAATTTTTATATTTTTTTTGAAGAATTACCAAAAGATAGTAATAAAGCTCATATTAGTTATTTCCCCTTTAGCTCCTCAGGAGAGTTATTAAGCCAAGTCCCCAAAAAAGTTCTGGAAGAAGAATGGCATCTTTCCTATCCATTTATTTTCAAAGAGGAGGATAAGTATTATATGGTACCGGAATCTGCGAATTCTGATGAATTATGGATATATGAATGTGAAAAATTTCCAGATAAGTGGGTGAAGAAGAAAAGATTATTTAAAGATAAACAATTTTATGATGCTACATTGCTGAAGTATGAGGGTTTGTGGTATTTGTTTGGGACAGAAAAAGTAATTAATGAGAGCTCAAGAGAGCAATACCTGTTTATATATTATACAAACGACATTTTTTCGGGAACCTTAGAACCCCATCCTAACAATCCTGTTTACAGGGACACGAGGGTTGCTCGACCTGCCGGTAGAATTTTTATGCAAGACGGAAAATTAATACGGCCCTCCCAAATAGGAGCTCCAAAATATGGTTTTGGAATTCAATTTAGTGAAATAACCGCTCTCTCACCAAATGAATTTGAAGAAATAAAAATAGATCAAATTTTACCATATTGGGAAAAAAATTTAGTCGCCACTCATACATATAACACCTCGGGAGGCTTCACCGTAATTGACGCCCAGGGTAAAATAAATAGATAGTATTGAAAATTCTTCAACTAATTCATAAACCTCAAAACCGTGGTGCCGAAACATTTGCATGTCAGCTTTCCCATCACTTAACAAAACTTGGTCATGAGGTCAAAATTGTGGCCGTTTATTCAGGGAATGCACAATTACCATACTCTCCCAAAATTGAAACTTTAAATGGTTCCACGGGAAAAAGAATTATTGATATACCGGCCTGGAAAAATTTATCGCAAATAATTAAGGATTTCAGGCCGGATATCCTCCAGGCAAATTCCGGGGATACCTTAAAATACGCTGTGCTCTCCAAAATATTTTTCAAATGGAATACTCCTATTATTTCAAGAAATGCCAGTGAAGTAGGTCGATATCTCAATTCATTTTTTCAAAAAAAATTAAATAAGTTTCTTTACCTCAACGTTGATCTTGTGATCTCAGTTTCCCAAGCCTCAAAAAAGGATATAATCAGCCATTTTCCTTTTTTATCAGGTAAAACAGAAGTGATCCCCGTTGGGCTTGAACAAAAATCTGAAATAAGGGCTGTCGAATTACTGCCAGAGGGAAAGAAACATATTGTACATGTTGGAGGTTTTAGTTTTGAAAAAAACCATTCCGGTCTCCTGAATATATTGGCATTGGTGTTACAAAAGCAACCCGATGTTCATCTTCATTTGATTGGAGACGGACCTTTAAGAGAAGATATTATAAAAAAAGTAGATGATCGCAGGTTGTCATCCAAGGTTAGCTTTTATGGCTTTATACCAGATTCATTACCTTATATTAAATCTGCAGATATCCTGGTGTTACCAAGTATAATCGAAGGCCTTCCCGGGGTACTTCTGGAGGCCATGTATTGCAGGACACCGGTTATTGCATATAATGTGGGTGGTATCTCGGAAATTATTGATTCTAATACCGGAATGATGATAGAAAAGGGAGAAGAAAAAAAATTTGCCCATGGAGTTACGGAAATTTTGGACGGTCCTGATGTGAGACAAATAGAGCTTGCTCACCAAATGATTGTTGAAAATTTTATGAATCAACATTTAGCTTTAGAGTTTGTTAAATGTTACCAAAAGATTAAATTGCTTTAAACCACAATGTTTGTCCTGTAGAATTAGTGAATATAATTCTGCATAGTTAAACTTTAATTATATTTGCCGATTCAAAAATAATCCTACATGTGCGGAATAAATGGTCTAATCCTAAACAAATTACATCCTCAATCTGAAATTAAGCGCCTCCTATCAGAGATGAATCAGGTCATAATTCATCGTGGTCCCGATGAGGAGGGTTTTTATACTGATTCCGGGAGTAATTATAGCCTTGGAATGGCCATGAGAAGACTTTCTATTATTGATTTAAGTACCGGTAAACAGCCTATTTTCTCAGAAGACAGATCAATAGCAATAGTTTTTAATGGAGAAATATATAATTATAAATTACTTAAAAAGAACCTACTTGACAAGAATGTACATTTTGAAACTACTTCTGATACCGAAGTAATTCTCAAGCTTTATGAAGTTTATGGCACAGATTCTTTTTCCATGTTAGACGGCATGTTTGCTTTTAGTATATATGACCAAAAATTAAAAAAAATTTTTATTGCCAGAGACTTCTTTGGGGAAAAGCCCCTTTATTATGCGCATAACAAGGAGGGAATTTTTTGGGCCTCCGAGCTAAAATCCCTTATCAAAGTTTTCCCGGAGAAACCCGCAATTTCTGCTAAAGGAATGGCGCTGTATTTTCAGCTTACTTACATTCCGGCTCCCTTTACTATTTACGATGGCACTTTTAAACTGGAAGCCAACCATTTTATGGAAGTTGATTGTGCCACTAATTCTTTTAAAATTACAGAAATAAAGCAGGATTTCCCAAATGATATAGATTCAGATATTTCATTTTCAGAAGCAAAGCAAATGACTTATAATCTGGTTAATGAGAGCGTTTTATCACGATCTGTTTCAGATGTGCCCATAGGAACTTTTTTATCAGGAGGAGTTGATTCGTCTATTGTATCTCTAGCTTTATCCCGACAAAAAGATCATCCCATTGAAACATTTTCAGTTGGATTTAAGAAAAAATCATTTGATGAATCTGATAGATCCCGGGAGGTAGCTAAATTGATTAACAGCAAGCATCATGAATTTATCATTTCTGTTGATGACCTGAGCAACAGTATTGATTCCATTTTATTAAATTTCGATGAGCCTTTCGCAGATTCCTCTTCCCTGCCAACATATCTCGTGGCTTATAAAACACGCCAACATGTTAAAGTTGCTTTAACCGGTGATGGTGGAGACGAAGTTTTTGGTGGTTATAATAAATATTATATTGGAAAATTAAATTCAAAATACACCAATTTAATTCCGGAACAAGTTCATTCAGGAATTAAAAAGTGGACCTCTCCTATATTTTCTACCAAAGATGATAAACGGGGCTCACGTTTTAAGGCTAAAAAGCTTTTAGGGGCTATAAATTACGAAGATGATTTTTACTATAATATAATTTCCCTTGCCTTTAAAGAGGGGGAAATGACAAGCCTTTTAAAGGATAAATATCAAGTAAATAATACCTTCAGGTATTTTAAAGAAAAAGTAGGTGATAAAAATAAATCTTTAACGGATTTTCGGAATATTGATCGCTTAATAAGCCTGGAAGGCGATATGCTGGTTAAAGTGGATAGAACAAGTATGTTAACTTCTCTGGAAAGCAGAGCTCCCTTTTTAAACAAAAAGATATGGAATTTCACATCCCAACTCCCGGAAGAATACCTTCTTAAAGGCTGGAGCAAGAAATATTTGCTTAAGGAGGCCTTTAAAGAGCATTTCCCTTCAAAGTTTCTAAATAAATCAAAAAAAGGTTTTGGAGTGCCTGTAGGAGATTGGTTAAGAGGTCAGCTTTCTGTTGAATTGAACTCTTATATAGAACCCAAATTTCTTAATGCCCAGAATTTGTTTCATCCGGAAATGGTTATTCCCCTTGTTTCAGCTCATTTAAGTGGCAAAGAGGACAATACTTTTAAAGTGTGGACATTTTATTGTTTTCAAAAATGGTATTTGGAAATATATTCAAAAATATAATTATTTTCGTTATATGATTTTAATCGATTAATCATTCAAATGTTTAAAGGTATCACTATAATGAAGCAGGAATTTTTTTTAAATTCCATATTAAAGAGATGAAAGACGAAACAGGGAATATTTCGATTATCATTCCCACATTTAATCGTGCTCATTCATTACCTGATTCCATTTTAAGTATTTTAAATCAAACCTGTTCCAATTGGGAATTAATTATTGTTGATGATGGTTCAACAGACGATACTTTTTCAGAAATTAAAGAATTTATTGAGGATGACAGAATCAAATATTTTTTCCAGAACAATCAAGGTGTTTCTGCGGCCCGTAATTTTGGTGTAGAAATGGCGACTGGAGATTACCTGATTTTCCTTGATTCTGATGATATTTTTTCCCCTGATCTAATAGAAAATCTTTACGACGCTCGCTTTTGGAAGTATGATTTGATATTTTGGGAGGTTCTGAAAAGAATTGATGCGAAATATTCCCTTTGGATACCGGTGAAATTAGGAAATATGTATAACAACATCAAAGCATCTTTTTTGGCAGGAAGTGTATGTTATCGAAAACGAGTATTTATTGAAGCCGGATGTTATGATCCAAAAATGACTTCAGGAGAAAATTATGAATTAGGATTACGGGTAAGTCAAATAGAAAGTTTAGAAATAAAATATATTGATAGACCATTATTAAAATATGCTATTACAACAGATAATAGAATGAACGACACTTTAAGTAACAGGTTGTTCTCTCAAATTTATTTATACCGTAAACACAAAAAAAAATACGACTCAAATCCTAAAGAGAAAACCCTTATAAATTATATTATCGGGTTCTCTTTAGAAAGGTCAGGCAAGAAATCTGCTGCTTTAAAAAGATATAAGGTTTCCTGGTGCATCGCTCCCTGGTATCTGAAACCTTTGCTAAAAATTATTTATTTAAAAATTTTCTAATGAAGGTTCTATTTCTTATTGATTCTTTGGAGGGATATGGTGCAGAGAAAAGTATAGTGCAGATAGCTTTAAATTTTGAAAAAATTACTCCTGTCTTCGTTCATTTTTACCCAGCAGATAAACTTAAATCATCTTTATTGAATGCCGGCATAAAGGTCTATTCACTTAATTCTTCTGAATTTAAAAAAACTGTTGAACTTCTTCTACCCATCATTCAAAATGAAGGGCCTGATATCATACATTCAACCCTATTCAGGTCTGATATGATAGCAAGGAGGATTAAAAGATTTTTCCCCTACTTAATACTTGTTGGGAGTTTTGTAAGTAATTCATATAGCAGGGAAAGATATTCCCGGTTATCACTTTTGTCAAAAACAAAACTTTTTACGACACAAATTAGAGATCGAATTACCGCAACTGAGGTAGATCATTTTATTTGTAATTCACATGCTATAAAAGCAACGAACATGAAAGCATTGGAAATTCCTGAAAAAAAAATCACAGTAATTTACCGGGGAAGGGGTATAAACAACCCAAGACCTGGAAAAGAAGTTCTCGCCGAATTAAAAGATAAGTTAAAACTAAATGACGGTAAAATTTTTTTAAATATAAGCCGGCTAATAAAAAGCAAAGGCCAATTGGATCTGTTAAAATCTTTTAAGTTATTAATAGATGAATATCCAAAAAATAAGTTGCTGATAGTCGGTGAAGGCCCTTTACGGCAAAAGATGGAAGAAGATATAAGAATATTAGATCTGGAAAAAAATGTTTTGCTGTTAGGCTACAGGGAAGATATCCCTGAACTTTTATCTATTTCTGATTTTTTTGTTTTCCCTTCTTATTTTGAAGGTTTACCTGGTGTACTAATTGAAGCTATCATTGCTAAGAAGCCATCTATCGTTTCTGATATTCCAGAAAACAGAGAGTGCTTTAGTAATGAAGGAGCCTTGTTTTTCCCCCCGGGGGATATAAATGTTTTATATTTAAAATTGAAGGAGGCAATAAAATTAAAAGATTGGGATAAAAGAGTAAAAAATTCGTATGAATTTGCAGCATCCCACTTTGATATTAAAAATCAGAGTAAAGAATACGAGAGGTTTTACAAACAAATTCACTTCGATCTTCATAACAACTAGAATTAAGCTTTATTAAAATAAAATTCCCGGGTTGTTTTAAATACCTGATATAAATTTCCCGATTTTAAAAGATTTAGTAATAACATTTTGAAAGATTTTGAACGTTGAATTTCAAAAAAATCCTTAATTGCTTTGTTCCTCTTTTGGGAATAAAATGCGATTAATTTTTCATATGTAAGAAGTTTGGAAAATAGTTTTTTTTGTCTTTTTTTCTTGCTCCAGATACCTCCCTCATGAGTCCGGTAATGCGAAGCTGTAATGTTTTTTAGAAATTTTGCATTCCCATATTGACCTAAAATGCTGAAAAGAAATGTGTCCATATTTATAATTTGTAATATTTCGGAAGGAATCCCGGTTATAACGTTGCGAAAACAACAACATAACAATAAGGGGTGGTATATAACTTTTTGGAGATCTTCTGAGATGATGTCGGTCTTTGGTTGAATTAGTTCTATTTTCGATTGTGAATTTTTGCTGTATTTATCTATGGCCCGAAATTCATGATATGTAAGTACAAATTCAGAATTACTCTCTAAAAAATCTACTTCTTTTTGAAGTTTCAAAGGGTCTATCCAAATGTCATCTCCTTCACAAAAAGCTATATAATTTCCCTTAGCCGAAAAGAAATTATAAAAAGCATTGAAGTTTGAAGTGGGCTCCCCCATTACTTTTATTTGATTCTCCCGGTGATGTAGAAAAAGCCTTATTTTTTCAGGATATTTTTCGGCATAATCGAGACAAATTTCCCGGGTACCATCTGTGGAACCATCATCTCCAATTAAAATTTCAAAATCAAAATCTGTTTCCTGAACAAGGATTGAATCCAGGCATTCCCTTATAAAATCTTTTTGCTGATAGGTTTGAACCAATACGCTAATAACCGGATTAGCGGGAGGGGATGCAGATACTTCCTCTACAGGTTTTTTTTGATACTTTTCTTTAAATTCATGGAATGTCATAGAAAGCTTTACTTATTCCAAATAGCTTTTACTAATATCATCAAATTTCACGTTTCGTTTTGAGAAATTAGCTGAAGAATAAACTTCTCCCTCACCCGTGGAATTTTTGATTGATACCCCCATTCCAATAATGTTTTTAGGTCCAATCTCCAGGTTCTGAAGAACTACGGCATTTAAACCCAGAAATGAGTAATTTCCAATTATTACATTTCCTCCTATGGTAGGACCGCTTAAAAGAACGTGATCCCCTATCCTGCAATGATGTCCTAACCGTGCCCCAAATAATATACAATTGGAGCCTATTCTTACATAAGGCTGGATTACAGAGCCTTCTCCTATAAAGCAATTATCACCAATTTCCAGATTTTTCCATGTGGAAGCTTTGGAAGAAATATAAGTAGCCAATTTAATTCCTTTTTGTTTAGCCCAATTATAAATACGTTCTCTAATTATATTATTACCTACTGCAATAAAAAGAAAGGTGTCCATTTTTTGTAATTCATACTCAATATCTTCAAACACCTGGGTTGATTTAAGTTCCTCCTGATGTTGTTCCATGTATTTCTTTTCAATACAGAATCCAACAACCTCAAAATCTGAATCATTTTCAAAAACATATTGTGCATAATCTGCCAAACCTCCTGCACCATAGATAAATAATTTCTTATTCTTCATTCCTTTTTCGGAATTTATTATTCATTCAAATATAGAACTTTTGGTTGAATGAAATTTGTCCTTCAATTAAAATGAGATACTCCCAAAAGTTTTTTTATCAAGGCTGCAGGTAAGATAAATCTTCAGAACATAATGATAAAAGGGTTTTTAGGCAGGTTATTTTTCCATTATATCGAAAACTTAATTATTTCTTTTTTTTAAGTTGAAGATTCTCCTACTTTTCTGACAATTAACCTGTTGAATGTTAGAAATATGAAAAAAATAGTACTTTTTGTTTTATCCGCTTTTTGCCTGGGGGCTTGTAGCGTTGATTCGATTGAAACTGAAATCGCTGATTCACAATTAATGGTTTTAGATGCCACTTTCTTGGAAAACGGCTGTAAGGTCACAACCTTCAACTTTGGTGATGCTGGCAGGATTGAGGTGAGAAATGACCTCGAATATATTTACGTAAATCTTTTTGCCAATGGTAATTATCAAATTGCAGAATCCTATTTGCATATAGCTTCAGATCTTTCTGGATTTCCTATTAATGAGAATAGCAACAATCCGGGAATAAGTTTAAAAGATATGGCTTATAGTGTAAAATTTAATCCAATGGTAAAAGAACATACATATAAGTTTCCTGTTGATTCTTACGGTGATTCTTTTATAATAGGAGCTTATACAGTTTTTCAACTGGAAAAAAAGAAATTAAATTTTTGGGCAGGAGACTTTGAGGGTTCTAAATGGTCATATTTTGAAAATTCTTTATTTGATCATCCAAATGCAGGAGCTGACAAGTCTAAGGAAATCACATTAAGTAAAGCGAAGGCCTTATCAAGCTGGGACGAGACGCGAAAAGCATATACAAGTATGTTGGATCAGGGCGTACCCGAAGGCCAATTTATAGGATCATTTGAGCCTTCTATATGGGAATTAATAAATAGATTTCAGGATCCTCTTCTGGGGGGAGTCGGGGAGTATACTACCGTTTATACAATTGGTGAAGGTGAATGTACAGATTCCGTTGTCCTCACCTTGGTAGTAGTTCCAGATCTGCAGTAGAATGATTATGATTCATATAATTGCCAACGGGTACTCCTGTTGGCTTTTTTCTTTAAACAATTTTAAGCATTCCTGTTAACGACTCGGTAAAGAAATTCTTACTAATATTTTGTTTTTCCTTCTTAAATTAAACACAAGGTCCAAAAAATGATAACACTCATCGGTTAAATTCTGCCTCATATCGAATTGTAATTTTTGATATTAAAGGGTTATATATATTTCTTTTCATAACCCTTTAAAATCTTAATACTATGAAAAAATTTTTACTAATTCCATTATTCAGTTTCCTGATATTTTCCTGTTCTGTTGATCCTGTTGAAACTGAAATTGCAGAGAACGGTTTATTAGAAATAAATGCGGTATCGGGTAATGAGGACGATGGATGCGCAGGGCCAGATAGCACTTTGACCATTACTTATTCTGAAGCTGCAGCTATTGAAAGCTGGGATGAGGTTAGAAAACTTTATCTGAGTCTCCTGGCCGAAGGAGTTTACCGCGGGGGCGAATTTGATCCAACTATCTGGGACCTTATTCATAAATTCAACGATGGAAAAGAAGGTGGACTTGGGGAATATACAACCTGGTATACTATTAATACTCAAGATTGTCAGGACACAGTGATGCTTACCGTTATTGTGGTCGCTGACCAGCAATCTCCTACCTGTGATAACTTTAGTGCCGGAGCAGATAATTCCATGACAATTACTCAATCTGAAGCAGAAGCTATTGAAAGCTGGGATGAGGTTAGAAAACTTTATCTGAGTCTGCTTGATGAAGGTGTGGCTCATGATGGTGAATTTGACCCTTCTATCTGGGATCTTATACGCGAATATTGGAACAGGGGACCCGGTGATTATACAACCGGGTATACCATCACAAATGGGGAATGTACAGATTCTGTACTTTTAACTGTTACAGTTGTACCGGATGCTCAATCTGACCCAACCTGTGACGGAGTAACTACAGGACCCGATAATTCCATGACTATTACTCAATCTGAAGCCGAGGCTATTGAAAGCTGGAATGAAGTGAGAAAGTTATATTTAAGTCTGCTTGCAGATAATGTTTCCAGAGATGGAAGTTTTGATCCTTCGATATGGGACATTATCAATAAATTCAACGATCCCGAAACTGGTGGTTCCGGAGAATATTCCACAACCTATACGGTAACCCAGGGCCGATGCTCTGACTCTGTGACTTTGACTGTCATAGTAGTAAATGATCCCTCTTAAACATTTGATCAAATGATTAAGATTTAAAACTGCCCGGCTAGGGCAGTTTTTTTATCTGAAACAAGGGGAGAAGTTTTAAATGAATATCATTATCTTATTTTTTTATACTACCTGCCCCCCGGAATTGGGAAAATCATTTATGGCATTATAATCTTAAAAGAATGAACTGTAGTAAATCTAAGTTAAATAAGTTCAAAAACTTGCTACAAGGTTTCAATAGCTTAATTTTGGCAAGAAAAATTAAAATTTTAAATGCAAAGATTAAAAATCCTTCATATTATAAAATCTTTAGGCAGAGGTGGCGCAGAAATGTTGTTACCTGAAACTTTAAAACTTCATAATACAGAAAAATTTGAATTTCATTATATTTATTTTTTGCCATGGAAGGATCAAATGGTTGAATCCATTATAAAAGCTGGAGGAAAAGTTACCAGATTTGATGTGAAAAATAATATTGAATTACTAGGTCAATATAATAAAGTGATTGATTATTGCAGTAAATTCAATATTGATCTTATTCATTGTCATTTACCATGGTCGGGGTTTTTAGGAAGGATTATATATAAAAAAACAGGAATACCTGTGGTTTATACGGAACATAATATTCAGGAAAAATATCATTTCGCAACAAAATGGATCAATAAATTAACTTACAACTATCAAAGTTTGGCAATCGGTGTTTCAGCAGATGTTACTAATTCAATTAAAAAAAATATTACACCGAAGATTACTGTTAAAACAATTCATAATGGGGTTAATACTGAAAATTTTCAAATGGATTCAAACACCAGAATTGCTGTAAGAGAAAGGCTCAACATATCTCCTGATGCCGTAGTTATAGGAAATATTGCAGTATTTAGGAAGCAAAAAAACATTACTGTCTGGATAAAGGCGTTTAAACAAATTTCAGAGAAAAATAAAAAGGTTTTGGGTTTACTCGTAGGAGCGGGACCCGAGGAAATGAATATAAAATCTCTTATAAAAGAAGAAGGACTAACTGAGCGAATCATATTACCCGGCTTGCAGGAAGATACTATCCCCTATTATTCTGCCATGGATATTTTTATGATGAGCTCAGATTTTGAAGGTCTACCAATTGCTCTATTGGAAGCTATGAGTATGAATTGTGCTATTATATCGACTTCAGCAGGAGGTGTTGTGGAGGTAATCAGGGATAAAAAAGATGGATTTTTGGTTAAGGTTGGTGACTGGGAAGAGATGGCACAAATCGCCAACAGTTTATTGATTGATAAAGAGAAAAGGTATCTTTTTCAAACAAAATCCAGAAAACGGGTACAGGATTCCTTTAGTCTCTCAAATATGGTTGAGGAATTAGAAAATGTTTATTCCAGTCAAATAACCGCAGCGGCTAATATAAAGATTTAAATACACCTTTCATCTTAGAATTATGATCATAAGAGAAGCTGTTGACAAAGATATATATCAAATTGTTGGTGTATTAAAAGCAAGTTTGGGAGAAAAAGATTTGCCCTTATCAGAGGAGATATGGAGATATAAGCATTTGCAAAACCCCTTTGGAAAGTCGGTGGTTTTGGTGGCTGAAGAAAATAAAGTTATAATTGGAGTAAGAGCATTTATGAAATGGGAATGGCATTCTACAAACCAAATGTATTCTTGTTTTAGAGCTGTTGATACAGCAACACATCCCGCTCATCAGGGGAAAGGAATTTTTAAAAAACTTACTCTTAGGGCTATAGATGTTTGTGCTGACCTGGGTGGTAATTTTATTTTTAATACTCCGAATGAGCAAAGCAGACCAGGATATTTAAAAATGGGATGGATATCTGCCGGTAAAATAGATGTGGGACTAAAGCCCGGATTTCATTCCTTTTGGAAAACAGGAATACCAAACCCAGTTCGCCAAAAGATTATAAATACTTCAAATGAAGCTTTAAATGAGCTTTGTATCATATGGAACAATGATCTAAAAAAAGACTCTCGTTTTTTCACCCCAAAGTCGCCTGAATATTTAAAATGGAGGTATGAGCAAAATCCTTTGATCGATTATGAAATATTTTCAACATCCGGATTATATATTGCAGGTTATTTAAAAAAAAGAAAGAATATAAAAGAATTGCGAATCTCGGAATGTATTCAAATAGGGAATAAGGAAAGATCGCTTATAAAAAAAGTAATCAAAGAGTGGTCAATAAAATATGGGGTACAGGTAATCTCTTTTTCTCCCAAAATTATTACATCATTATTTCCTTCCATAAAGGGTTCATATGGACCCATTTTAACCGTACGAGAAATTATTTTAAATAAAAATGATAGAACCAAAGTTGGAGATATTAAAAACTGGGCCTACAGTTTGGGTGATCTAGAATTATTTTAAAATTTTATCTATGGTAGGAGTATTAGTATTAATTATTTTATTTTTTGGTTTAAACCAAATTATTTTTGGTTTTTACCAGAAGAACCATAGATTTTTTTCAAAAAAATTAATGAATACTCTCTATGTTTATCACCTAATTTTTTTCGGGGTTTATCTATGGTACGCTTATAACAATCCCTCAGATTCTGTAGCTTATTATACTTTTGTTTCGAATCATGATAACGGATGGTTTGACACTTTTGGAACCGATGTTGACTTTATACATTTTATAGCTTATCCTTTTTACCAATTAGGATTTACATATGAAATGCTCATGTTGACTTTTTCCTGGTTTGGTTTCCTCGGATTTTGTTATGCCTACATGTTCTTTCGCCAATTAATTCCAATAAAAGTAAAAGTATTTGGGGTGGATTTTTTAACGCTAATACTTTTCTTTCCTAACATGCATTTTTGGACCTCATCATTAGGAAAAGGTTCGACCATTTTTCTTGGGTTAATGATGTTTACATATGCTATCATTAATCCAAAATCAAGACTCTTTTTATTAATACTTGGTTCCTTTATTATTTTTCACGTAAGACCCCATGTTTTTATGTTCGTAGCCATTGGAGCGGTTTTAGGATATATGAGTGGAAAGGAAAAAATTTCTTTTAGAAACAAAATTCTGATTTTTATAGGATTAACTGGAGTTTTGATTTTTGCGCAAGATCAAATTTTAGCTGTGGTTAATCTGGATGGTTCAGAAAATTTGATTGAAGATTTTCAAGGGTTTTCACAGGATAGAGCGGAGGACTTAAGCAGATCCGGATCCGGGGTAGATATGTCATCATATCCCTTGCCTCTTAAGCTATTTACGTTTTGGTACCGACCACTTTTTGTTGATGCACCTAACATTTTAGGTTTAATAATTTCCTTTGAAAATTTAATATATCTGCTTTTGACCTTCAAGATTATTAAAAAGGATTTTATTAAATTCCTTAGGTCCTCCACCTCAATGGTAAAGATGAGCTTTGTTATCTTTCTTGCTACTTCCTTTGCAATGACATTTATAATGTCAAATTTAGGAATAATTATGAGGCAAAAATCTATGGTTATGTATTATTTATTTTTTGTCATTTATTATTATCTAGCACAAAAGAAATATAATGGAATGCTCAGATTAAAAAAAATGAGAACGAGTGAGAAAGTGGAAATTAAAAGCCGGGAGGCCTTAATTTAATTATGATTATAACAGAATCCCTAATAAATAAAGTGTAGTATGAAGGAAAATGGATACATGGTAGTTTCATTAGACTTTGAACTTTTATGGGGAGTTTTCGACGTAGTTAATTATGAAACAAAGGAGGAGTATTTTCTTACTACCCGGTGGGTAATTCCGGAAATTTTGAAACTTTTCGAAGAATATAAAATAAAAAGTACCTGGGCCACTGTTGGAATGTTATTTAACGAAAATTGGGATGACTGGGTGCAAAATATCCCCAAAAATATACCTGAGTATAGAGACGCAAGTTTATCGGCCTACAATTTTGGGAAAAGTATTGTTTCCTCGAAAACCGAAAAATTTTGTTTTGCCCCAAAACTTGTTGATATGATTGCTTCTGTTCAGGGTCAGGAAATAGGAACCCATACATACTCACATTACTATTGTGGGGAACCAGGTCAAGGAGAAACCCACTTCCGGTATGATCTGGAAAAGGCAATTGATCTGGGAAAAAGGAAGAACCTGGTTTTCCAATCTCTCGTTTTTCCCAGGAATCAATTACAGGAGAATTATCTTTCTATATGTAAGGAATTGGGAATCATGAATGTTCGTTCTAACCCGGACTCCTGGTATTGGAGGGATATAAGAACGAATAATTTGTTTTATAAAACCGCTCGCACAGCAGATGCATATTTCCCTTTTGGAAAAAAGACCTATAAAGGAAAAGAAATTGTCATAAAGAATGCTATAGAGCAAAAAGCAAGTCGTTTTTTAAGACCTGTAGAAAATAATATTCTAATGAGAAAATTAAAGCTCAGGAGAATAATCTCTGAAATGGATCTGGCATCCCGAAATAAAGAGATTTACCACTTGTGGTGGCATCCTCATAATTTTGGTGAAAATCCAATTGAGAGTTTGAATGACTTGCTGTATGTGCTTCAACACTTTCAAAAATTGCATGCAAAGTTTAATTTTCTTTCCGCAAATATGTCAGAATTAGGAAATTTCATTCAGGAATCTCCATCTTTTAATTCATCAATTTAAAAAAATAATGTTTAGTATCCTCATCCTTAGATAATAATATAAATACATGAAACCAAAGCTCATTAGAATAACTACTGTTCCTTTATCCTTGAATATTCTACTAAAAGGACAATTGAGATTCATGAAAGAGCATTTTGAGGTAATTGGAATATCAGCGGGCCCACTCAGGGATTTGGAAGCTGTTGGGAATAGGGAAGGAGTACTTACAAGGATGGTACCTATGACCCGGTCTATCACTCCGCTAAAGGATTTGAAAGCTGTGTGGCAACTTTATTGGATATTCCGAAAAGAAAAACCTACTATCGTTCATACCCACACTCCTAAAGCTGGAACATTGGGAATGTTAGCCGCGAAACTTGCAGGGGTTCCAAATCGTTTACACACCGTAGCCGGTTTACCCTTGGAGGTTACTACAGGATCCAAACGTGCATTATTAGATATAGTTGAAAAATTCACTTATTCTTGTGCTAACAAGATATACCCTAATTCTCCGGGTTTATGTCGGGTTATTTTAAATAATAAATATTGTAGAGCAGCTAAACTTAAAGTATTAGGTATTGGGAGCTCTAATGGTATTAATACTACCTATTTTGATTCCAGTAATATTTCAAAAGAGCAGCAGGTCGTTTTGAAAGAAAGTTTAGATATTAGAAAAGGGGATTTCGTGTTTGTTTTTGTCGGCCGGGTAGTAAAAGATAAGGGAATTAATGAATTAGTTACGGCTTTTGAAAAATTGAGTAGGGCACTCCTCCATCAGGGAGTTGCGAGGATAGCGGATAACATTGAGAATAGTTTCAAGATTGAGGATAAGAAGAGAGTTAAATTATTATTAGTGGGACCCTTTGAACCCGATCTAGATCCATTAGAACCCGCAACATTGATTAAAATCGAGCAAAATCCGGATATTATTTCTGTAGGCTTTCAGGAAGATGTTAGACCATATTTGGCAATTAGTAATGTGCTTGCCTTTCCTAGTTATCGTGAAGGATTTCCGAATGTTGTAATGCAGGCCGGGTCTATGGGTTTACCTTGTATAGTGACAGACATTAATGGAAGCAATGAAATTATTATGGATGGGGAAAATGGAATCATCGTCCCTGTAAAAGCGAAAGAAAAATTATTTGAAGCAATGAAAAAAGTTGTCCAAGATACTTATTATTACGAAAAATTAAAGACGAAGGCACGGTTGATGATTACTTCACGATTTGAGCAACAGGTTGTATGGAAAGCAATACTGGAAGAATATGAGGAAATTCTAAGAATGAAACCTTAAGTTGAGATAAAGAAAAGACTAACAATACAAGTGACTGGAAATCTTAAAATTCCTTTAAAGGTTTAGAGAGTTTCCTTTACGATGATGTAAAACCATTACCTTTGTTCGTTAATATGTATAAATTATTTTTTAAACCATTTATTGACTTAGTACTGGCTTTATTTGCTATTGCTATACTACTTCCGGTTTTTTTAATTTCCGCAATCCTTATAAAGATAACTTCTTCCGGTCCAGTATTTTTTATTCAGGATAGGGTTGGAAAAAAAGGGAGAATTTTCGATCTATATAAATTCAGAACGATGTTCAATAAAAAGCGATCGGTCAACCAGGAAATTTTTAAAGATAATATTGAAGTCACAAAGGTGGGTTATTTTTTACGCAGGCTTAAAATTGATGAATTGCCACAAATTTTCAACATTCTAAAAGGAGATATGTCTATTGTGGGTCCACGACCATGTTTACCCTCGCAAATTCCTGATTTAGATGAAAATGGAACAGTGCGACTTCTTGTAAAACCAGGTTTGACCGGTTTGGCTCAAGTAAATGGTAATATATACTTGTCCTGGAGAGAAAGGTGGGAATATGATAGAAAATATGTTGAAAATATTTCCTTCCTTATGGATGTTAAAATTATTTTGAAAACTGTAGGGATAGTAATAGTGGGAGAAGAAAAATTTCTTAAAAAACCAGTAGAGAGATGAGAAATGTCTTAGTAATAGGCTCTGTCAAAACCACAAAACACACCATAATCCAGTTAGTAAAGAATGATTTTAATGTAGTTGGTATATTGGGACATGAGCCAAAAGATCCAAATTTGGTTTCCGGTTGGACCAACCTCCGGGAGTTAGCAAATGAGTATCAATTAGATTATAGAGGGTTTTCAAAAGTTAATGATTCTGAGCATATAAAGTGGGCGGCATCAAAAGATATTGATATTATATTTGCAGTAGGCTTTTCCCAATTAATGTCTGTTGAATGGTTACAAATGCCCAAATTGGGTTGTATAGGATTTCATCCTTCGTTTTTACCGAGAGGAAGAGGTAGAGCCCCCATAGCCTGGATGATATTAGAAAAATCTTATGGTTCTGCTACATTTTTTCTTATGGGAGAAGGAGCTGATGATGGTCCTGTTTTCGTGCAGGAAATTTTCAAAGTGGAAGATTCTGACGATGCTTCATCGGTTGAAAATAAAATTGAAGTTGCTATTAATAATGCTTTAGAACGATGGTTACCACAATTAAAAAACGATATCTGGGAACCTGTCCCTCAGGACGAGTTAAAGGCAACTCTAACCGGTAAACGTTCCATGGAAGATGGAATCATAAACTGGAACGATTCGGCTTACCAAATTGACCGATTAATAAAGGCCTCCACAAAACCCCATCCCGGAGCGTATACCTATTATAAGGATGCTAAGATGATAATTTGGAAAAGTGAATTGGAGAAACAACTCCCTATTAAAGGTGTTGTTGGGAGGATTCTTATAAAGGACAAGGATAAAGGATTTCTTGTGCAATGCGGAGAGGGTTTGATCTGGCTCAGAGATATTTCCTTAAATGAAATTACAGAACCCGTTGTAGGGAGTAAATTAGGATATAATGTAGAGGATGAAATTTTTATCCTAAAACACACTTTAAAAAAAATTAGTGACATTGGATAATATTATAATTATAGCACCACATGCAGATGATGAAATTATCGGGTGTGGAGCAACTATTGCCAAGCATATTAGTAACGGGGATTTAGTCTCGGTTATAATTGCTACTAATGCCTTTGAAGGCGCACCGGAATTATTTACTCGGGATAGTATAAGTATAGTTAGAAAAGAGGCAGAAGATGCTCATAAATTACTGGGGGTCAAAAACACTTATTTTTTGGATTTTCCTGCTCCGGCCTTAAATGCTTTTCCGGAATTCCGAATTTCCATTAGGATAGGTGAAATATTTAATGAAATAAAACCGGTAACAATTTACTTACCCCATCCTGGGGATATACATCAGGATCATAAGGCCCTTTATCGAGCATCATTGGTGGCCGCTCGCCCACAAAATAATTATAGTATTAGAAATATTTATTGTTATGAGACTTTATCAGAAACTGAGTGGGCTCCCATGCAGGAAAAACCTTTCGTACCTAATCATTTTGTGAACGTCACCGATTTCTTTCAAAAAAAATTGGAAGCTTTTAAATGTTTTAAAACACAAATTAAAGAATATCCTCACCCTCGGTCTCTAGAGGCTTTTGAAGCTCTCGCAAAGTTTAGAGGTTCTACAATAGGTGTTGACAGGGCAGAAGCGTTTATTGTTGAAAGACAAATTTCATTTTAAATATTATAACGGATATGTGTGGTTTAATCTTTAAATAATTTTGGCTTCCTTAATATTGATTTAGGGAGGAAAATAATATTTCAGGAAAATGTATAGGGAATATTTTAAAAGAATTATGGATCTTGGAATTGCTATTTTATTATTGCTTGTATTAATTCCTGTATTAATTTTTATAGCCCTGCCATTAGCTATTAGTACCAAGGGAAATCCGCTGTTTATACAATATAGACCTGGCAAGGATGGTAAAATTTTTAAAATAATTAAATTGAGAACGATGAGTCCCGCACGTGATACTAAAGGATATTTGCTCCAGGATGATAAACGGCATACGCCACTTGGAAAATTTGTTAGAATGACATCCATTGACGAAATTCCACAGTTATGGAATGTTATTCGCGGGGAAATGAGTTTGGTGGGTCCGCGACCCTTGCTCCCTGAATTTTTACCCTTTTACACTAAGTCTCAGTATAAAAGACATTTAGTACGCCCGGGTATAACTGGCTGGGCACAAATTAATGGAAGAAATGATATAACATGGAATCAAAAATTTATTCTTGATATTTGGTATGTGGAAAACTTGTCTTTAAGGTTGGATATTATTATTCTTTTTAAAACTGTTTTGCATGTTGTTTTTAGCAAAAAAAATGTTAGCAGAGATTTTAGAACAATTGAACCTTTTAATGGAACAAATTAATTAAATGAATTTATACGGAGCGAGTGGTCACGCCAAGGTTATCATGGATATTATTAAGTCACAGTCCTTACAGTTAGATTATATTCTGGACGATGATACCAATGTTAGCTTTCTGGATGACCGGCAGGTATCACACCAGGTAACACAAGATATTTTGTTAGGAGAGACGATAATTTCCATTGGAAATAATGAGATAAGAAAAGAGTTAGCCGAAAATTTCAAAGGTAATATACATTCGGCAATTATACATACATCCGCTGTAGTCTCACCCTCAGCCAAGATTATGAAGGGCACCGTTGTGATGGCCAATGCTTCTGTAAATGCTTCCGCAGTAATTGGAAAACATTGTATCATTAATACGGGAGCAACGGTGGAACATGACTGTACACTGGGAGATTTTGTTCATATTTCTCCAAATGCCGCTCTGGCCGGTGATGTTGTGGTAGGAGAAGGTACTCATATTGGAATAGGTGCGGTTGTAATACCTGGAATAAAAATAGGAAGTTGGGTAAAAGTAGGAGCCGGTGCAGTTGTTATAAATGATATTCCCGACGGAGTTGTAGTGGTAGGAAATCCTGCTAAAATTATTAAAGAAAATAATATTAAGTATGCAACAGAGTAAGATTTGGCTCTCTTCCCCTCATATGGGTGGGACTGAAATGAATTATATTAAAGATGCATTTGATAAAAATTGGATCGCCCCTTTGGGTCCAAATGTTGAAGGATTTGAGGAAGATTTAAAAAAATATCTTTTTGAAGACCCTTCTCCTAATGGAGCCCCGATAGCTATCGGGGGGGAGGGTGCCGTAGCTGCTCTAAGTTCGGGGACAGCTGCTTTACATTTAGCCCTAATTTTACTTGGGGTAAAACCGGGTGATGAAGTAATATGCCAGAGTATGACTTTTGCAGCATCGGCAAATCCCATTGCTTATTTAGGCGCTAAACCCGTTTTTGTTGATAGTGAACAGGATACCTTGAATATTTGTCCTTCAAGTCTTGAAAATGCCATACGGGATAGGTTGGAAAAGGGAAAAAATATAAAGGCGATAATTGGTGTTCATTTATACGGAATGCCTTATAAAGTGGATGAAATCCATGAAGTAGCTGAAAAATATAATATCCCGGTTATTGAAGATAGTGCTGAAGCTTTGGGAAGTACTTATAAAAATCAAAAATGTGGTACCTTTGGGAAATTAAATGTTCTGTCCTTCAATGGAAATAAAATAATTACAACGTCCGGGGGGGGTGCCTTGGTTTGTAAAAATGAAGAATTTAAACAAAAAGCAATATTTTTAGCCACTCAGGCTCGAGATTCGGCTCCCCATTACCAGCATAGCGAAGTTGGTTATAATTATAGATTGAGTAATATTTCCGCAGGTATTGGAAGGGGGCAAATGGAAGTTCTTGATAAACATATTTCTCTCAGGAGAAAAATGAATGCATTTTATCAGGATATTTTCCGGGAATTTCCCGGAGTAAGGGTAATGAAAGAACCGGGAGAGGATTTTTATAGTAATCACTGGTTGAGTGTTATTCTTATTGATAAAAAGGCAAGTGGTATTTCAAGGGAAGAATTGAGATTGGCACTGGAAAAAGAAAAAATTGAAAGCAGGCCTTTGTGGAAACCAATGCATATGCAGCCTGTATTTGAGGGTGCTCCATTTTTTGGGAATGGTGTTTGCGAAGAAGCTTTTGAAAATGGTTTATGTTTGCCATCGGGATCGAATTTAAGTGAGGATGACAGGATAAGAATAAAGGAGGCTATTAATAATTGTTTTAAAAGGCATTTATAAAAATATTTTATGGGGAACCGGCTTAGAAATGCCCTCAGATTTAGTTTAAACGGAGAAGATAGCGCCCTTGATCTTCGCAATATTAAATATCTCCCTAGATGGGCTGTATTTCTTATTGACATATTTCTGGTATTTCTGTCTTCAGTGCTTACCGTTTTTATCATTCTGGATCTCACTCCAAATTATTATACCTTACTCGATTTTCCGGGAAAGATCCTTTTAGGGATGGGGATTCATATTATTTATTTCATGGTTTTTAAAACCTATGCGGGAATAATAAGATATTCTTCCAATATTGATGCCCTGAAGTTGCTCATGGCAACTACCTGTTCTTTTTTAACCCTGGTCCTCATCAATTACATCACCCTTTTTATCATTGGGGAAAAGATCTTTTTAATAGGTGGACTGCTTATTAATTTATGGATAACATTCTCATTATTATTCCTTTTTCGACTGGGTGTCAAACAGGTTTATGAATTTTTTAAACTCGCCCATAAAAATGAAGTTTTAATTAGAGCATTAATTCTGGGTGCCGATGAAAATGCTATTTCTATTGCAGGGGCCCTGGACATAGAGCATCCAAAGAGATTTAAAATTGTAGGATTTTTAACCAAGGTTAAACACCACAAAAGCATCCGGATACTGGATAAACCGGTCATTAATTATACCGATACCTTACATAGTCAGGTTAAATCTTTAAGAGCTTCGGCGGTAATACTTTCTGAAAGTAAATTCACCTCAGAAGAAAAATTCGCCATAGTTGAAAACTGTCTGGAAAACGACATTAAGGTCTATAATGCCCCAATTGTTTCATACTATGAAGATGAGGATAAACCCATTGCCCAACAGGTAAAAACTTTGCAGATTGAAGATCTGCTGGAGCGGGAACCTATTCAGCTTGACAGGGAGAATAAAGCAGCCCAGATCACTAATAAAATAATTCTTGTAACTGGTGCTGCAGGATCTATTGGAAGTGAGATTGTGCGACAGGTTGCCTATTATAATCCTAAAAAAATATTGCTTCTTGATCAGGCAGAAACCCCCTTACACAACCTGCAGCTAGAAGTGGAGTCCAAATATCCCGGACTGAATTATAAAGCTATTATTTGTGACGTGGGTAACCAGAGGAGATTGGAATTAATGTTTCAAAATCATAAGGTCGATGTGGTGTATCATTGTGCTGCATATAAACATGTGCCGCTCATGGAAGGTAATCCTCATGAAGCGGTTTTTGTGAATATTAACGGAACCAAAAATCTCGCCGATCTTTCCCTGAAATATAAGGTTGGGCATTTTGTGATGGTCTCTACAGATAAAGCGGTGAATCCAAGCAATGTCATGGGAGCCAGTAAAAGAGCGGCAGAAATGTATGTTCAATCCCTTTATCACAATCAAAGTTTGATTGACAATAACACTACCAAATTTATAACTACCAGGTTCGGAAATGTTTTAGATTCCAATGGTTCTGTTGTTCCCCTTTTCAGGAAGCAAATAGAGAAAGGCGGTCCAATTACTATTACCCATCCAGATATCATTAGATATTTCATGACCATACCTGAAGCTTGTCAACTGGTATTGGAAGCAGGGACCATGGGTAAAGGGGGGGAGATCTTTGTATTTGATATGGGAGAGCCGGTGAAGATTATGGATCTGGCTATTAAAATGATCAAGCTTGCAGGCTATGTGCCAAATAAACATATAAAAATCAAAATAACTGGTTTGCGACCCGGGGAAAAATTGTATGAAGAATTACTTACAGATGAATGTAAGACACTGCCTACTCATAACAAGAAAATTATGATTGGTGTGGATAAGGTTCAGGATTATGAGCAAATCAATGATAAGGTAATTGCCATTATTAAATCTGCTCACAAACTTAAGAATGATAAAGTGGTGGCCAAATTAAAGGATCTTATACCAGAATTTATCAGTAATAACTCCTCTTATGAAAGATTGGATAAAGTGAGTGAGGATGTTTAGTTTTAATATAAAATCAGGTGCATTTATGAAAAATATTATTTTCCCACTTCTAACAATATTCATCCTTTCCAGCTGTTCTACCCGTAAGGATATTGTATACTTTCAGGGAGCTGAAAGATTACAGGGAATGCAGACCGCCTTGAATTTTGAACCGGTTTTTGAAGTAAATGATATTCTTCATATTAAGGTTTCTTCTCAAATTCCCGAAGTCGCAGAACCTTACCAAATGACAATGGTTGGTCAGGCAGGTGGTGGTGGTGGTGGACAAAATAATCCTGCCCTGATGGGATATATGGTTGATATAAATGGGAATATACCATTTCCGGGTCTTGGTCCTGTAGCCGTTGCAGGAAAAAGCAGAAGTGAACTGGAGGAATACCTGACTAATGAGATCAGGAATTATGTTACTGATGCAGTTATTTCTGTAAGGCTTTTAAATTTTAGGGTTGTTGTTTTAGGTGAAACGGGCCAAAGTGTCGTCCAGGTGGAAAATGAGAGGATCAGCGTTCCTGAATTATTGGCGACCGTTGGAGGAATTACTTATGATGGAAAAAGAGATAATATCATGATAATCCGTGAGGTGGGTGGAGTCAAATCTGTAGGTACCGTAGATATGACCAGTGCCGATGTTTTTAAAAATCCATTCTATTATCTTAAACAAAACGATATAGTTTATGTGGAGCCAACTTACAGAACGGTCAAATCAGCAGGTTTTATAACAAGTTGGCAGGGATTGGTTTCCATTGCAACTACCGCTTTTAGTTTAATAATTTTATTCACCAGATAAGGTTAAATGGAAGAATTACAGGATTTTACTGAAGAAAAGGAATCAAATTTTGACTTAAAAGCAGAAATTTTTAAATATCTTGCTTACTGGAAATGGCTTCTGCTTGGATTTCTGTTAGGAGGCCTTCTGGCCTTTCTTTATAACAGGTATACCATTCCCAAATATTACACAGAAGCTTCTTTGATGATCCTCAATGAGAACGAGGGGGCTCTAGCTGGTGCATTACCATCTGGAGGTGGGATTTTGCAATTGCGTGACAATACACTCGATAATCAAATTGTTTCCCTGCGATCCAAAAGACTGGTAGAAAAAGTGGTTAAAGAATTGAATCATAATATTTTCTATTATCTTGAAGGAAATGTAATCGCAACCGAGGCCTACAGATCAAGTCCAATTCTAATAGAGTTCATTACCCCTGACAGTATAATTCATAAAACATCCAAAACTTTTTTTATCACTCCGGTATCCGATACACAGTATGACCTTGTCGATGAACAAATAGGTTATCAAAGGGAACATAGGATTGGAGAGGTTATTACTCTTGACGGGTTGCAATTTTCCATTGTTCCAAGAGCCACAGTTGGAAAAGCTTCTACCTTTGGAAAGACCAGGACGGTACAGATCAATATTGTACCTGTTGAAACGATGGCAACCTATTACAGTTCAGCTATGACCATAGGACCCAAAGAGAAAGCGGCAGATATACTTTCGTTGGGGATCGTACAACCGGACAACAGGAAATCTGAGGATTTTCTCAACAACCTGATGATCCAGTTTAATGAAGATGGGGTAGCCGATAAAAGGCAGGTGGCATTGAACACTACCGAATTTATACAGGAAAGACTGGAATTGATCACTAGTGAACTCGATTCCGTAGAAGGTGGTATGGCAGATTTCAAGCGGGAAAATCAATTTATGGATGTTGCAAGTGGGGCTGCAAAATTTCAGTCTAAATCCAGCATGGCTGAACAGCAGATCTTTGACATTGAATTACAATTAAGCATCATAAGGTCTGTGGAATCCAGATTGAATTCCGGGGAGGATTATTCTCTTTTGCCCACAAACCTGGGAATTCAGGAAGGCGGAATTTCGGGATTGATTTCCACCTATAATGCATTGGTTCTGGAACGAAATGCGTATTTAAGGTCTGCTACACCAGAAAACCTGGTGGTTCAAAGAATTACCGCCCAACTTGATTCCCTAAAAGCTAATTTGCGGGATAATATTGCAAGTAGTATAAATTCACTAAATATTCAACGCGCAGAACTCAATCAACTGGAAAGAACTGCACAGGGAAGGTTCAGCACCTTTCCGGGAATGGAAAAAGGGATGCGAGGTATTGAGAGACAACAACAGATCAAGGAACAATTGTATTTATTCCTTTTGCAAAGAAGGGAGGAAGCTGCGATCGCTTTTGCGGTCACCTCGCCAGTGGCTAAAATTATAGATCCTGCTTATACTTTTCCTAACCCGGTAAATCCTAAACCCTGGATAATATTGGTAGGTGGATTTTTAATAGGGCTTATTCTCCCACTTTTGATCCTTTTTGTAAAGTTTATGCTTGATTCAAAGGTGCACCATAAAGGTGATCTTGCACCCCTGATTAAAAATATTCCTTTTATAGGGGAAATCCCGAAAATAGAAAAAGATGGAGAGGAAGTTATCCAGTTGAATGACAGGTCGCCATTGGCAGAGTCTTTCAGGATTCTTCGAACAAATCTTGCTTATTTAATGAAAGCTAAGAATGAGGACCGGGGGGAAGTGATCTTTGTAACCTCAACTATTAAGGGTGAGGGTAAAACATTCATATCTTATAACCTGGGAAGAACTCTGGCAACCACAAAGAAAAAAGTAGTCATCATAGGGGCGGATATAAGAAATCCAAAATTGCACAGATACCTGGACATGCCTATGGAGACCACCGGATTAAGCGATTATTTATATAATTATGAAGTAACCAAAAATGATATAGTTTCGAGATCAAAGGACAGGGAAATTGTCGTTGACCTAATTCTTTCCGGCACCATACCCCCAAATCCGGCTGAGCTATTTATGAGTGACCGAATGGAAATCTTACTAAAGGATTTATCTCAGGAATACGATTATGTTATTGTAGATACAGCCCCAACAATGATAGTAACAGATACGTTGTTGATAAGTCCGCTTGCGGATACCACCCTTTATGTAACCCGCGCAGGCTTTACCGATAAAAAACTCCTTGAATTCCCTAAAGAGCTTAAACAACAAGGTAAATTGAAGGGTCTTGCATTAGTTTTGAATGATGTGGATTATTCCAAATTCTCCTATGGATCCAAATACGGTTATAATTATGGTTATGGATATGGATATGGGGTAGATAAACAATCACGATGGAAAACACTATTTGGTTTTAAAAGCGTTAAGAGGTAAAGTTTCTTTAGTGCTGTTTATAATCTTTTTGATCTGAATGGTAATTTTTAAATTCCTTTTTTTATGTATAAAGAAAAATCGATAAGGGGCCGCTAATCTTCATGTCCCGTTAGGGACAACATTTGGGTAGAAACCAGAATTCACACGTTTATTCCGTGCCGTTAGGTACGGCATATGGTGGATGGTAGAATCATTGTTCAACCCATTAGTATTCTGCACCTACCGGCACAGTTATCATGACAGATACAAATTTTTAGGGTTTAAATTCCTTTTTTCAAGTATAAAGAAAAATCGATAAGGCACCCCTAATCTTCTTGTCCCGTTAGGGACAACATTTGGGTAGAAACCAGAATTCACACGTTTATTCCGTGCCGTTAGGTACGGCATATGATGGGATAGCAGAATCATTGTTCAGCCCGTTAGCATATTCTGTACCTAAGGGCACAGTTATCATGACAGATACAAATTTTTAGGGTTGAAATTCCTTTTTTTACGTTTAAAGAAAAATCGATCAGGCGCCCCTAATTTTTATGTCCCGTTAGGGACAACATTTGGGTAGAAATCAAAATTCACCCG
>JBGTNH010000029.1:0-90656 GCA_041743165.1 Gillisia sp.
ATAGTTAGTTAAATATTTGGTTTTTAGATACTTAAATATACTAATTTTCTGCTTTTTCTTTGTTGTTTAATCCCTCTTTTTTTACCTTTTCTTATATCGAACTCACGTTAATTAATAAATACCAGCAGGAGATTAAGAAACATGGGAACAAGGCAAGATCCCTTCAACGCGTTATCACAAAAGTTGGTAATGCCACTCTTCTTACCAATGTTACTACTGCATCGGGTTTTGCTGCCTTTATTTTAACCGATAGTACCCTGCTCAGGGAGTTCGGAATAGTGGCTTCCATCAATATCATTGCAATTTTCTTCATCAGCCTTCTTATAATACCAATCATCTACAGTTTCATGCACCTGCCTGGGGATAAGCACTTAAAGCATTTAAACCGGCGGTGGATTGGTGCCTTTGTAGACTGGATGGAGCATATGGTAAGGACCAGGAGGATTACCATTTATATTACTTCTATAATATTACTCGCTGCAAGTATCATTGGAATTTACCAGATCAGGATCTCGGGAAGTTTACTGGAGGATATGCCGCAACAGGCAGGTTTTTTTCAGGATATTAAGTTTTTTGAGGAAGAGTTTGACGGAATTTTACCTCTTGAAATATTGATAGATACAAAACGGCCCCGTGGGGCATTGTCACTTGCCAACCTCAAAAGAATGGAAACTCTGGAAAACGAGATCATTGATATTCCTGAACTTTCTCCTCCCCTTTCCATTGTGAGATTGGCAAAATATTCAAAGCAAACCTATTATAATGATAATCCCAGGTATTTTCAGCTGCCCACTTCCCAGGAACAAAATTTCATCTCACCATATTTGAAAGGCCTGGCCCGCGAAGATAATCTCATTTCGGCTTATGTAGATTCTACGGGACAATATGCCAGAATGACCACATTCATGAAAGATGTTGGGACTGAGGAAATAATGCGTATTGAAGCCCGGCTATTACCCTTAATAGAAAAGATCTTTCCTGAAGACAGATACGAGGTCACCCTCACAGGAAAAGCGAGAATTTTTCAAAAAGGAACAACTTATCTGGTAAAAAATCTTATCGTATCCCTTTCCCTGGCAATTCTTCTTATTGCATTATTGATGGCATGGATGTTTAGATCCTTCCGAATGATCCTCGTGTCATTGATTCCAAATCTGCTACCCCTTCTCGTAACGGCGGGAATGATGGGGTTTCTGGGAATTACAATTAGACCATCCACCATTCTTGTTTTTAGTATTGCATTTGGAATTTCAGTAGATGATACTATACATTTCCTTGCTAAATACAGGCAGGAATTAAAAGTAAATAACTGGAAGATCAAGAGATCTGTTTATGCAGCCTTACGGGAAACGGGGGTGTCCATGTTCTATACTTCGATTGTCCTTTTCTTTGGCTTTTCGGTATTTATGATAAGTAGTTTTGGCGGAACGGTTGCTCTTGGAGGTTTGGTTTCGGCAACCCTTTTATTTGCTATGCTGGCAAACTTACTCTTACTGCCCTCATTATTGCTTTCTTTGGAAAAGATGATCGCAAATAAAGAAACCCTGAAAGAGCCGGCCATCGAAATCATTGCTGAAGAAGATGATGTTTTAAAAGACAATTATTAATGCTGAAATGAAAATTAAGTTGCTTGGTAGGCAGGCAAGGAAGAATTATCTTTGAATTTTCAAAATTTAAACCAACATGATAAAAGCAAAAATTGCTGTTCTGTTACAAAGCAATAAATTTCTACAGGAAGTAGAAGTAAAGGGATGGGTAAGATCATTTAGAAGTAACAGGTTTATTGCCCTCAATGACGGCTCAACCATCAATAATATACAATGTGTTATAGATTTTGAAAACACTCCTGAGGAGACTCTTAAACGAATAACTGTAGGTGCTGCCATTAAGGTTGTAGGGACTTTAAAAGAAAGTCTTGGAACACAGCAAAGCGTTGAAGTGGATGTGAAATCCCTGGAAATATTGGGAGATGCCAACCCTGAAGAAGTTAAATTGACAATCCTTTCCCCAAAGAGACATAGCCTGGAAAAGTTACGCGAACAGGCCCACCTGAGAATACGTACAAATACATTTGGAGCAGTAATGCGAGTAAGAAGCAAACTCTCTTTTGCCGTTCATAGTTATTTTCAGCAAAACAATTTTCATTATGTGAATACCCCCATTATCACAGGAAGTGATGCTGAAGGTGCAGGGGAAATGTTTAAGGTTACTGCTTTTGATCTTAAAAATCCTCCTAAAAACCCGAATGGCGAAATAGATTTTAAAAAGGATTTCTTCGGAAAAGAAACCAATCTAACGGTTTCGGGTCAACTAGAAGCTGAAACATACGCAATGGGACTTGGCCAGGTATACACTTTCGGCCCTACATTCAGAGCAGAGAATAGCAATACTTCAAGGCACCTTGCCGAGTTTTGGATGATAGAACCGGAGGTTGCTTTTAATGATCTCGATGCCAATATGGACCTGGCAGAGGATTTCATAAAATATGTGGTGAAATATGCTTTGGAACATTGTAAGGATGATCTTGATTTTCTTGCCTCCAGGCAGGAAAATGAAGATAAAACAAAGCCGGCAGAAGAGCGAAGTGAAATGAATCTCCTGGATAAACTGAAATTTGTCACTCAAAATAATTTCAAAAGAGTAAGTTATAGCGAAGCTATTGATATCCTAAAGAATTCCAAACCCAATAAAAAGAAGAAATTTCAGTATCCTATAGAAAACTGGGGAGCAGATCTGCAAAGTGAGCATGAACGCTTTCTGGTTGAAAAACATTTTAAATCACCCGTCATCTTATTTGATTACCCTGCAAATATCAAAGCCTTTTATATGAGGTTAAATGAGGACGGCAAAACAGTTAGGGCCATGGATATTCTTTTTCCGGGTATTGGAGAAATAGTGGGAGGTTCACAGCGGGAGGAACGTCTTGATGTTTTAAAAGAAAAGATGAAAGCCCTTGACATCGATGAAAAGGAGTTGTGGTGGTACCTGGACACAAGAAGATTTGGAACCTGTGTGCACAGCGGATTTGGGCTTGGTTTTGAAAGGCTCGTACTTTTTGTTACAGGGATGACAAATATCCGGGATGTGATCCCATTTCCAAGAACTCCTCAAAACGCCGAATTTTAATAGTTCGCATAAAAAATTTTAATAAAATCCTGTAACTCTCCTCCAGTTACAGGTTTTATTTCATTATATCAATTCATTAAATATTAAAGGATTAGACCAAAAATTAAGAATTGAATGTCTTATTTAATCCTGCATTAACAAAAATTTACCACAGTCATTTTTAATGCCAAAGCAGCATTTGCATTGTTTTTGCTTAAATTTGTAAAAATGGGATCAGGTAGTAAATATGTTAAAGCAGCAACTAAATTTTAAACTCTCACAGAAGCTATCGCCTCAACAGATCCAGTTGATGAAGCTTATACAATTGCCTACTCAGGCTTTTGAGCAGCGCATTAAACAGGAACTCGAGGAAAATCCTGCTCTCGAGGACGGGAAAGAAGATCTTGATGAGGAATTTGATGAGGAATTTGGCAATAATGAGTACGATGATGCAGATGAGTATGGAAATGATGAAAAGGAATCTGAGATCAACGTAGATGACTATTTAAGTGATGATGAGATCCCGAGTTACAGGTTACAGGCCAATAATTATAGTGCAGATGATGAGGATAGAGATATACCTTTTGCCTCCGGCACCTCTTTTTCCCAGTATTTAAAATCGCAGTTAAGCACTTTCAGATTATCTGAAACTGAAAAAGAAATTGCAGATTTTCTTATAGGTAGTGTAGATGAAAGCGGATACATACGAAGAAGCATTCAGGATATAGTGGATGATCTGGCGTTTACACAGAATGTTTATACCGATGAGGAAACGGTAGAAAAAGTCCTGGACCATATCCAGGAACTGGATCCTGCAGGAGTGGGTGCAAGATCACTTCAGGAGTGTTTGCTCATTCAGCTCCACAGGAAGGAAGCTCGAAAAGACGTTTCCCTTGCGATAGATTTGCTGGAAAAATCCTTTGATCACTTCAGCAAGAAACATTATTCAAAACTTTTGGCCAAACACGACATCACCGAAGATGAACTTCGTGATGCAATAGATGTTATTGAGCATTTAAATCCTAAACCCGGCGGCACATTTTCCGGCAATACCAGAATGGTTGAACATGTTATCCCAGACTTTACCATAAAGATCGTTGACGGGGAACTGGAGTTGAGTCTTAATGGACGGAATGCTCCCGAAATGCATATTTCAAATGATTACAGCAATATGCTGAAGGGCTATAAAGAGTCAAGGGAAAAAACCAAAGCTCAGAAGGATGCGGTAATGTTCATAAAGCAAAAGCTGGATTCGGCCAAATGGTTTATAGAAGCGATCAAGCAGCGCCAGCAAACTTTAATGGTCACTATGAGCTCCATCATGAATTATCAAAAAGAGTACTTTCTCAGTGGTGATGAGCGAAATTTACGACCTATGATTCTTAAGGATATAGCAGATGAAATAGGAATGGATGTTTCTACGGTTTCCAGGGTTGCAAACAGTAAATATGTAGATACCCCATACGGGACCAAGCTAATTAAGGAATTCTTTTCAGAATCTATGAAAAATGATCAGGGGGAAGACGTTTCAACGAGGGAAATTAAAAAAATCCTCGAGATCTCTATTGAAGAAGAAAATAAAAAAAGACCTCTAACAGATGAAAAGCTGGCCAAGCTTCTTTTGGAAAAAGGTTATCCCATTGCCCGTCGCACTGTAGCCAAATACCGGGAACAACTCGATATCCCGGTGGCCCGAATGAGAAAGGAGATTTAATGCGGGTTTTTATTAAAAGTGCATCCTATATCTTCCATCCTGTCTGGATGCCTTTCATAGGAAGCCTTGCTTATTTTCTTATTACTCCCAGGTATTTTCCTTTTCCCCTTATTAAAGCCAAGTTGCTTGCTATCGCCATCACAACCCTTTTTATTCCAATAGTTTTCTATTTTTTGTTAAAAAATCTGGGAAAGACTACCAATATGTTTATGAATGATGTAAGGGAACGACGCTTGCCCCTGCTATTCTTCTGTTTTCTTATGGGTTTAAATCTTTATCAGATTCTGGATGTTTATAATTATCCTGCGCTTTACTACTTTTTTGTTGGTGTTTTATTTTCTGCCCTTACAGCATTCCTGCTTTCTTTGGTTAAATCTAAGGTGAGTCTTCATATGATTGGACTGGCAGGAATACTGATGTTTGTAATAGCCCTGAGTATTTTCTACCGCGTAAACCTGATATACACAATCTCATTTCTAATAGCGGCTTTAGGTTTGACCGCCACCTCCAGGTTGCAGTTGGGCGCACACAACTGGCTGGAATTAAGCATGGGATTCATAATAGGCTTTATTCCCCAGCTCATCGTTTTAAACTTCTGGTTATAGGATATAGAACATCAATCCAATCTTGAAGGTATGAATGCCAATGTCTTCTCCATCAAGAAAAGCATTTTTAAACATAGGGTTCAGGTTGTAATATACATGAAAATTAAATGTATTGTATCCAAAGGTAAAAGTAGTTCCTAGCCTGAACCTGTCAAACTCGGGTACATCAGTCTGAATAACCTGGTTTCCAGGTTCTTTAAAAACCGACCTGAAGTGATAGGCATATCCCAGCCTTAATCCTGTATACACCCTCCAAAAGCGGTAAGATTCGGGAGTAGATGTACGCCATCTGATTTCCAGAGGCATCTCAATAAGCTGAGTGGAAAAGCGGTTGGTATCGTATTCTACCCCACGGGTGTTAAGATCTCTGAAAATAGTGTTCCCGTCACTATCCTCTCCAATGAACAGTTCCTGCCCATAGGTATTAATAGACCATCCAAGACCAAGACCAAGGGCCACGTTACGTCTGCGGTTCACCGGAAAATCCCTTATAAATCCGGCATGAAATCCACCGGAAAATCCCTTTTGGGTCACTTCCTGTGGCAGGTCTCCCAAAATATGGAACGTCAAACCAATATAGAATTGATCTTCCCTGTATAAACTGTCTACAACCCCTTCAGAGCCATAATAAACATCCTGTGCAAGCACCGGGGAAATATAAAAAAAAGTAAATATGATCAAAACACATTTCTTCATGCAGAGGGCGGTTTATAAGAAGTACCCAAATTTAAACTAAAAAAAACATCCCAACCAGAATTTCCGGCGGGATGTTTAAACAGTAATAATTACCTTTAACTAATTTCTACTTACATCACCGGTTAGAGTGGTGTAATTGATCTTAAGGGCATCAGCTTTTCTCAATTCCTGTTTGATATCTGATACTAATCCCATATTGGTTTCAACGTCAACTTTCAATGCAGTTGTTAAATAAGGGATCAATTCCTCTCTTTTTGATTCTCTTTCGGAATAGATAAATTGCTGCACCTCATCAACTGTGGCAAATTTATCATTTAACTGGATCCTTGCCTGGGTACCATAAGTGCTTTGGTACCGTGGAAGAGGTTTTCCTGCATAGATGTACATTACCAGATCTTTCTTTTCAAGCTTCTCCACCTGGTCTGCGAACGGCAATTGGTTTTGAATCAGCGGGGTATTTTGCCGCATTACCGTCGCCACCATAAAGAAGAAGAGCAACATAAAAACGATATCGGGTAGCGAGGCCGTATTTACAGCCGGCAGGTCACCGCTTTTTTTCTTTTTAAATTTAGACATATTTCCTTTTATGTGTTTAAGTTACAAAAACCTAGCTTCTTGGTTCAGCCTCAGATAATTTCTGAGGATACATAGCTACAATCTGATCAATTTGTTCTTTTAATTGATCTTTGTTCCCTCTCCAGTTAACGTCTTTGTAATTGGCTTCCATCCTAGTGAAATCCATCCCAAACAAGCGTTGGGCTTCCCGATTTCTTAAAAAAGTATAGGCCGCAACAAGTTCGTTCTGTACAGAGATATAGGTTCTATAATCAGTTCTCCTGTCTGTTCCCAATGAGATAATAGCCTTATCGGGATTATCTGATGAAGCTGGATCACGAGGTCCCTGGCAATAATCACAAGCCTCCTCACCAACACCACCTCCATTATCCAGAAATTCAATAGCCGCTTCGCGCAGTTGCCCTATTTGCATTGGTTGATCCTCTACCAGAAGTTCATTGTTATTATTAACAAGAACAATGAACATATTCTTTTGCCTAATGATAGGAGGTTCCTGCAAGTCATCCATAGGAGGCAGCTTTCGGCTTATACCCCTGTCGGTTTCCATCGTTGTTGTAACCAGAAAGAAAATGAGAAGCAGGAAGGCAATATCTGCCATCGAGCCCGCATTGATCTCTGGTGATGATCTTCTTGCCATAATTTATTTTATTAATTTTCTTACTCCTGATAATATCATAGCTCCAACCGCTATAGTTGCAAGAATATAGAATGTTACAAGTCCGGCTCCCACCCAGTGAGATGCACTGGCTGACAGTACCTCGCCATCCTTTAATACAGTTTCAGTGCCATCTGTTACCAGATAAGCAATAACCACAATAAGGATAAAGGAGCCAACTGCAATCAATGTATTCTTAATATTTCCTCTAAAAAGACCTTTGATAACAAAAAATCCTACAAGAGCGATTACAACAGCCAGTACCAGATAAGATAACCACATCATGGGTGCAAGCACACTTTGTTGCTGAGAAACTGAATTCTCAATAGCAGTATCACCCGCCATTATAATTCTGGCCAGAAGAATAAGACCTACAACACCAATAACAAGTGCCAGATATTTTAAAATTTTATGAATGGTCATAGTTTATAGCTCTTAGATTCTTTTTCTGTTTTTGTAGTCAACAAGCATATCGATCAACAAGATGGAAGCATCTTCCATATCATTTACAATACTATCGATCTTAGCGATGATATAATTATAAAATATTTGAAGAATGATAGCAACAATAAGACCAAACACGGTTGTAAGAAGTGCAACTTTTATACCACCTGCTACCAGTGATGGTTGCATATCGCCAGCTGCTTCAATTCTGTCAAAAGCCTGGATCATCCCTATTACCGTCCCCATGAACCCAAGCATAGGGGCCAGAGCAATAAATAATGATACCCATGATACATTCTTTTCAAGTTGTCCCATTTGAACACCTCCGTAAGCCACAACAGCTTTTTCGGCAGCCTCGATGCTTTCATCTGCGCGATCAAGTCCCTGATAATATATAGATGCTACAGGACCTCTTGTGTTTCGGCAAACTTCTTTGGCGGCTTCAATACCACCACTGTTGAGGGCGTCTTCAACGTCCTGAGCTAATTTTCTTGTATTTGTAGTTGAAAGATTTAAAAAGATAATTCTCTCAATGGCAATTGCCAGACCAAGAATTAAACATAAAAGAACGATCCCCATGAATCCGGGACCCCCCTCTATAAAACGTCTTTTTAGTTCCTGGTGAAAACCTACTGATTCTTCCTCTTCCATATCGAGGGCGGCTTCATCATCCTGAATAAAATTCACAATGTTATCCGGTTGTGCGTTCACAAAATTTGTCGCATTTACCTGTACGGCTCCAAATAACATAATCGAAGCGATTACCAAAGTTGAAAATAATCTTTTCATTACTGTTTTTCTTAATTTAATTAGTTAAAGGGTTAAAGATATAAAAATATTTATTTAAAAAAACACTTTGCAGAGAGGAAGGGATTCGAACCCTCGATACCCTTGTGGGGTATACACACTTTCCAGGCGTGCGCCTTCGACCACTCGGCCACCTCTCTATTAAGCTATTCTAAATGGGTGCGCCAAATAACAAAAAAAAATGTTAACCATCAAACATCAGCCGTTAATTTTATAACATTTCCCCGCGAAGGGAGGTCTCGAATATGGTTTTGAACACTTTAGGTGATAATTCCTTACCCAAAAGATACATCAACTTTGCTACCGCAGCCTCTGTAGTGATATCTTTTCCTGATACAACACCTATTTTTTTCAGTTGTGTGCTGGTCTCATATTGCCCCATTGCAACACTTCCGGCAATACATTGAGTTACGTTAACTATTATAAGGCCGTTTTCAATATGTTTTTTAAGCAGATTAATAAACCATTTATCTGTGGGAGCATTACCGCTTCCATAGGTTTCCAAAACTACCCCTTTTAATCCTTTACGAGACAGAATATGATCTACTGTAGCTTCGTTAATCCCGGGGAACATTTTAAGGATTACCACTTCGGTATTAAAATTTGTATGAAGTATGGTCTTTTTTCTACGATTAGTCTTCCATAGATCATTGTAATTGACAGACAGATAAACTCCAGACTCGGCAAGTGGTGGGTAGTTTAGGGATGAAAAGGCCTGGAAATGCTCTGCATTGATCTTCGTAGTCCTGTTTGCACGATATAATTTATATTCAAAATACAATCCCACCTCAGAGATCACAGGTCGTCCCTGCTTCTGCAATCCGGCAATTTGAATACTGGTAATCAGGTTTTCCTTAGCATCTGTGCGCAAATCTCCAATAGGTAACTGGGAACCGGTAAAAATAATAGGCTTTGTAAGATTTTCAAACATAAAACTTAATGCAGATGCGGTATAGGACATGGTATCGCTACCGTGAAGAACAACAAAACCATCATACTTTTCAAAACGCTCTTTTATTATATTTGCAATTCTTATCCAGCCTTCCGGGTTCATATCTGAAGAATCAACAGGTCGCTGAAAACTTATGGTTTCAATATTATGTTCCAGGAGTTTAAGTTCAGGAATGTTTTGAAGTAATTCATTAAAATTAAATGCCTTTAGTGCACCCGATTCAAAGTCCTTGATCATACCAATGGTCCCTCCGGTATAGATAAGGAGAATATTAGATCTGGTTTTCATTAAGCACTTCTAGATTTATCACAGGATTGGCATACATAAGCAAATAAGAATTCACTTCAAGCGCATTTTTAACATCTATTCTCCGCTTAAGCCGGCGTTCAAATTGTCTCTTTTCCTTTATGGTATAATGGGAGGAATAGGTGTCGTTATTATTAATCAGGTCCAAAGCAATATAGTTAGCCGGCCATAGCTTATAATTGGTATGTATTTTTTCATCAATCCCTGACGCAATAGCTTTTAATAGATCATTAACAGAAGAGAATTCACTTTCCAGATTGCTGAACCAATTATCGTCCAGAACTTCCCCTGCACTTATATGGATCCTGCCCTTTTGACCCAGGGCCCCTTTCATGATGGAATTAAAATCTTCATTGGCAGATTTAACATAAATGGTTTCCATCCTTTTGGCCATGATCTCTGGCATCTTCAACACATCTGTAGGATCAAATTCATAAGAAATGGAAACGGGCACAATCTTTAATCTGGAAAAATATTCAGCTATGTTAAAATCCCCCTTGGCCATTGCAAGCATTTTCAAAACCCCCTGCTGGGTGCTATCATTGCCATCCTTGGTCCTTCCCTCTCTTTGAGCCATCCATACGCTTCGGTTTTCCTCAAACAACAAATATTTAATATATTCTGAAAGTTTCATAGAGCTTTTCAACATCTCCCTTGGCCCAAGGCCGCGCTGTACTAAAAAATTCCTGTTGATCCTGCTTAATAGCAGAAGAAATGGTTTTTTAACGAGATTATCACCAATTGCCGATGCCGTCATCTTAAGATCTGTCTCATATAGCACACAGTTGAGAAGACTCGTATCCAGAATAATATCACGATGGTTGGAGATATACAGGTAGGAACCATCCTTTTCAAGTTTATCAAAACCACTGTATGTCAAACCTTCCGAACTTTTTTCCAAAACCCTCTGTACACTGTTGTAGATTATCCTGGTCTGGAAATCACGTATGGAATTACATGATAAAGTGAGCTCCTCGATCTCTTTAAACGATTTATCGGGAAAGGAAAATTGAAGCAAAGCTTTTACCATGGGATGTTTCACGTATTGCTTAAGGGCGGGCTGCACTTCATGATCGTGAAAAAATCTTATATCTTCAAAGTTTAACACAGGAATTCAATTCAGATTGGTTGACAAAAGAACAAAATTAATAATTAAAAAATATAGGAATCACACTTTAAATACATTCCTGGAGGTTTGTGTTGTGATTTCTGCAACCTCCTGAAGGCTTAATCCATATATCTCTGCTATTTTTTTTGCAATGATCTCTATATAGGAGCTTTCATTGCGTTTCCCTCTGTAGGGGACCGGTGCCAGATAAGGGGAATCTGTTTCAAGAACTATATTTTCAATAGGTATTTGATCCAGGAATTTATCAATTTCTCCATTCTTAAAAGTTACCACTCCACCAATCCCCAGCTTCATATTATATGATATCGCGGTTTGGGCCTGATCATAATTTCCCGTAAAACAATGGAAGATTCCAAAAAGTTCATCATCTTTCTCAGATTCCAGAACCTCAAATATTTCATCAAAAGCATCCCGGCAATGAATCACAATGGGAAGATTTTTCCTTTTAGCCAGATGTATCTGAAAGCGAAAAGCTTCCTGTTGCTGTTTAAGATATGACTTATCCCAGTAGAGGTCTATCCCGGTTTCTCCCACGGCATAAAAGTCCCTGGAGGCAAACTGTTCTTCTACATGGCGCAATTCTTCCTCAAAATTCTCCTTCACCGAAGTAGGATGCAGGCCCATCATCAAAAAAATATTTTTGGGAAATGAAGTTTCCAATTGGTACATTGCAGAGGTATGTCCTGAATCTATGGCCGGAATAAAAAATCTGCTTATTCCGAAATCTAAAGCTCTCCTGATTGTTTCTTCCCTATCCTTAGCAAATTCTTTACTATATAAATGGGTATGGGTATCTGTAAATATCATATTAGCAAAATTAATTTATTTTGAAGACCTATCTTTGCCCAAAAAGAAAAAGAATGGCGTCTATAAGAAAATTACTCGAAGGAAAAGGATATCACTGTATTAAATTAAAATTTACTGCCACCAAACATTTTGAACTAGCTGCCAAGATCAACAAAATTAAAGGGAATTTTATCCTGGACACAGGAGCTTCCAGTTCCTGTGTTGGATTTGATGCCGTAGAGCATTTTCAGTTACTGGCTGAAGAAAGCGAGATACGGGCGGCCGGAGCGGGGGCTACAAATATGCTGACTAAAATTGCACAACAGAATAGTATAGAAATTGAGGGTTGGAAAAAGAAAAAAATAGATCTCGTCCTGTTTGATCTTACCCACGTAAATGAAGCCCTTGTAAATCACAAAGCCGAAAAAGTACATGGGATAATTGGAGCAGACATTTTAAAAAGTGGAAAGGCCGTAATTGATTACAAGAATAAATCGCTGTATTTAAAATAGATAATTTAGGGGAAAAACCCCCCTAATTTTTTAGGTATATATCAGCTATATTTGAATTCTAAATTTGAAGATATGTTACCGGAAGTAAAAAAAAGAGAACTCTTCTACCTGGGAATGAGGGTTTTAGCAATCGTAGTTGTCTTTGTACTCCTGCTTAATTTATTGAACTTATTTGAAATAATTTGATTTTTTTGAAATCGAAAAGTCCGAAAAAAGGCAGCAATCCACGGATTACTGCCTTTTTTTGACTCTCTAATTAATAGTTCTAAAGCTCTAAAGCTCTTTTCACATTATTATCCATCAATAATTCTTCCGGATTTTCCAAGGCCTCTTTTACGGCTACCAGGAACCCTACAGACTCCCTGCCATCAATAACCCTGTGATCATAAGATAGTGCCACATACATGACGGGTCTTATTTCCACCTTTCCGTCGACTGCAACAGGACGATCTACTATATTGTGCATTCCCAGAATAGCACTTTGTGGCGGATTGATTATTGGCGTTGACAACATGGAACCAAACACCCCTCCATTTGTAATTGTAAAAGTACCTCCCGTCATCTCGTCTACTGTGATCTGGCCGTCCCGGGCTCTTAAAGCGAGACGTTTTACCTCATCCTCAACACCCCGAAAGCCAAGATTCTCTACATTCCTGATTACGGGAACCATAAGTCCTTTGGGACCCGATACAGCTATGCTTATATCCTTATAATCATATTTTACCTGGTAATCACCATCGATCATAGAATTTACATCCGGGTAAAGATCGAGTGCTCTTACGATAGCCAGAGTGAAAAAAGACATGAAACCTAATCCCACCCCATGCTTATCTTTAAATTCTTCCTTGTATTGATTTCTAAGATCATAGATAGCGCTCATGTCCACCTCGTTAAAAGTGGTGAGCATGGCTGTTTCATTTTTTGCACTTACAAGACGCTCTGCCACCTTGCGGCGTAACATTGACATCTTTTTACGTTCTTCACCTCTTTTTCCTCTACCGGGAGTGCCCATGGATGCTTTTGCCAGCATAGCATCATCTTTAGTGATCCTGCCGTCTCTTCCGGTTCCGGTTATAGATTTTGAATCCACACCCTTTTCATCCATGATTTTTTTAGCTGCCGGTGAAGGAGTTCCTGTAGCATAATTCTTATCCTGTTTTTGAGAAGGAGTAGAACTTTTCGAGGGAGTTTCTCTTTTAGGTTCAGCTTTTGCACTATTCTCTTTGGAAGGCTTTTCCTCTCGCTCTTTCTCAACTTCCTTTTCTGCGGAAGGTTCAGATTTTTTTTCTTCGTTACTATCTGAAGACTTTTCTTCTTTACCTGAAGATTTATTGTCTCCCCCACCCGGTTTGGGTGCATCTGTATCTATAAGGCAAACAACCTCACCTACAGCAACTGCATCACCTTCCTGGGCCTTAAGAGTAATAATCCCGCTTGCTTCTGCAGGAAGCTCCAGAGTAGCCTTATCACTGTCTACTTCGGCTATGGGTTGATCCTTTTCAACATAATCCCCGTCTGCAACCAGCCATTGGGCAATTTCCACCTCTGTTATAGACTCTCCCGGTGAAGGGACTTTCATTTCTAAAGCCATGTTTTATTGTTTTAATGTTTTAGGCCGGTAATCTCGTGCCTGTTAAAATGAATTATTATTGAAAAATCAGATCATTGTTTTGTCAAAAACGCTTTCTATCACCTTCTCGTGCCGTTTTTTGAACCTTACCGCACTTCCGGCAGCAGGAGATCCATAGAATCTACGACTACAAACCCTGAATTTTTTGGCCTCGCTAAAATGCAGTAACATATAACTGTACGCACCCATATTACGAGGTTCTTCCTGCGCCCATACGATATCATCTGCATTCTTATATTTCTCCATGATCTCTAACATTCTATCTGAGGGTAAAGGAAACAACTGTTCGACCCTGACGATAGCAACATCATTCCTTCCAATTTTTTCACGATGCTCAGTAAGATCGTAATAGAATTTACCGGTACAGAACACCAGGGTTGTGATATCTTCCACCTTAGCATTTTGATCATCTATAAGAGTTTGAAAACTTCCATTCGCAAAATCTTCTTTTGTAGAAATCACCTGTGGGTGTCTCAATAAACTCTTTGGAGTAAATATAATTAAAGGTTTTCTATAATTTACCTTCATTTGCCTTCTTAGTAAATGGAACATGTTGGCCGGTGTGGTGACATCTGCTACAAACATATTGTCTGTAGCGCAGGCCTGTAAAAATCTTTCCATTCTTCCCGATGAATGTTCTGCTCCCTGCCCCTCATATCCATGCGGAAGAAACATCACCAGGCCATTCTGCAGCTTCCATTTATCTTCAGCAGCAGATATATACTGGTCTATCATGATCTGGGCACCATTCACAAAATCTCCAAACTGAGCTTCCCATATGGTAAGTGTGTTGGGACTTGCCATAGCATAACCATAATCAAATCCCACTACCCCATATTCTGAAAGCAATGAATTAAAAATATTGAAATCCCCTTTCTTGCCGGGTATATTATTATGCAGGATGAACTCTTCCTCGCTATCTTCAACTTTTACAACGGCATGTCTATGGGAAAAAGTTCCTCTCTCCACATCCTGACCGCTTATTCTTACGCTATAACCTTCTTTCATCAGGGTACCATAAGCCAGTAGTTCTCCCATGGCCCAGTCTAATTGATTGTCTTCAAAATAACTGCTGTGCCTGCCTTCAATAAGCCTTGCGATCTTCCGCATGAATTTTTTATCCTCAGGTAGTTTGGTAATGGCCTCTGCAACCTCATCGAGTATTTTCATATCAATGGTGGTATCTACTGCTGTCATCATTTCTCCTTCTTCAGCATTTTCAAAACCTTCCCATTCATCCTGCATAAAAGGAGTCACTTTGGTTTTTTCCAGTTTTCTTGAATCTTCCAGGTCAGTTTCAAGTTGGGCTTTGTATTCTTCTTCAAGTTTGGCTACATAACCCTCATCAATTACCCCACTCTTTATAAGTGTAGAGGCATATATATCGCGGGAGTTCTCATGTTTGGCTATGGCCTTATATAATTTGGGTTGAGTAAATCGTGGTTCATCACCTTCATTATGACCATATTTCCTGTATCCCAACAGATCTATAAAAACATCTCTTTTAAACTGCATCCTGAAATCTAAAGCAAACAGTACTGCGTGTACCACGGCTTCGGCATCATCTGCATTCACATGCAAAACAGGAGAAAGTGTGACCTTTGCTACATCTGTACAATAAGTAGAGGATCGCCCGTCGAGATAATTAGTAGTAAAACCAATCTGATTGTTAACAACAATGTGAAGGGTTCCTCCTGTTCTGTACCCGTCGAGATTGGCCATTTGAATAAGCTCATAAACCAGGCCCTGCCCGGCTATTGCAGCATCCCCATGAACTATTATAGGCAATACTTTGCTATGATCTCCTTTAAATTTCCTGTCCTGCTTTGCCCGGGAAATACCCTCAACCACCGCTCCTACTGTTTCCAGGTGCGAAGGGTTAGGTGCAATATTTATGTTTATTTCCTTTCCGTTCCGCGTCTTCCGGCAACATGTCCAGCCAAGGTGATATTTAACATCCCCGTCAAAAATATCCTGCTCGTAATCTTTACCGTCAAACTCAGAAAATATATCCTTTGCACTCTTACCAAAAATGTTTGTAAGGGTATTTAATCTTCCCCGGTGGGCCATGCCCATAACAAAATCCTCAACCCCAAGGTCTGCAGCTTTTTCAATAATTGCATCAAGGGCTGGTATCAAACTTTCATTCCCTTCAAGGGAAAATCGTTTTTGCCCTACATATTTAGTGTGCAGAAAGGTTTCAAATGAAAAAGCTTCGTTAAGCTTCCCGAGTATGATCTTCTTTTGCTCATCATCAAAATTGGGCTGATTGTCATTAATGTTCAATTTATTCTGGATCCACTCAACTTCCTCGGGTTTCCTTATGAACATATATTCTATCCCAATTGACTGGCAATAGATCTTTGATAAGTGATCTATAATATCGGTAAGGCTTGCCGGACCAATTCCAATTACTTCCCCGGCTTTGAAAACCGTATTTAGGTCGCTTTGGGATAATCCAAAATTTTCTATGTCCAGGGTGGGAACATACTTTCTCCTTTCTCTCACCGGATTGGTACGGGTAAAAAGATGACCCCGTTTACGGTAACCTTCAATTAACTTTATGACCCTGAATTCCTTTTCAAGGTTTTGCAACTGTGGCTCACAGGCAAGTTCGTTTATAGTATCAGTGCCTGTTGAAGTCTCCTGGTAAGAGCCGTTGAGCCCTGTCTGGCCAAAATCAAAACCCTGGAAAAAAGCCCTCCAGCTGGGTTCAATACTATCAGGATTTATTAGGTATTGATCGTAAAGATCTGCAAAGTAGGCTGTATGTGCGGCGTTAAGAAATGAGAATTTATCCATAATTAGAAACCATTGCTTCTTTTATTGTAAAACATCGCAAAAATACAATTTTTAGCCATTATAGCTTATAAGATTTATTATATTTATCTATTCAATTATAAGAACTTTAACATGGCAAATTGCCCGTTTTTTATAGGTAAACCAGCAGGATTGATATTTATTTTCTTTATTTTTTGTCCGGCTTGGATTCTTGCTCAACAGGGCCAAAATTCCGAAGCTAAAACCTCCAATCCATTCTGGCAACACGTGAGGTATGGCGGAAGCCTGGGTCTTGGTTTTGGTAATGGCTATTTTAATGGATCTATTGCGCCATCTGCAATTTACGATTTTAATGCAATGACTTCTGCCGGGCTGAGTATTAGTGCCGCTTATGCGAAACAGAATAATTTTAAAGCGACCAGTGTAGGTGGAAGTATTATTGGAATACTGCGCCCTATAAGGGAAATACAGCTCTCAGCCGAATATGAGCAGTTAAATATCACCCGTAGATTGGAATTTGAAGGTGTAAACCGTAAAGACAATTATTGGGTTCCGGCACTTTTCCTAGGGATAGGATATAATACAGGACCGATAGTTACCGGGGTAAGATATGATGTACTACACGACAGCCAGAAAAGTTTTTACAGCAGTGCCTTTATGCCTTTTGTAAGCATCTATTTCTAACAGGTATTTTGCTCTATACTGTCCTGTCCATAAGGGCTTCCCCAAAATTTTTGAGAAGTGACTTCTTGTTTTCTGCAAGTTCCATTTTATCAAGAGAGGCAAAAGCTTTATTGGTATATTTTTTAATTTCTTCTCTGGTAAGTTGTGCAGCACCGCTATTTTCAAATATTTGCTTTACAGCTTCTACTTTCCCGGTTGAGTCCATTGGCAGAATGGAATATAGATCTTCCAGTTGCCTCGCTTCTCCTGGTTCAGAATTTTGAAGGGCATTAAGATAGAGAAAGGTCTTTTTATTTTCTATAATATCACCTCCCACCTGTTTACCAAATGTTTCCGGATCGCCAAAAGCATCAAGGTAATCATCCTGTAATTGAAAGGCGATGCCAAGCAACCTTCCATACTCATAAATAGCCTCTTTGTTTGCCTCTGTAGTTTCAGCAATAATAGCACCCATACGCAAGGAGGCTCCAACCAGGACCGCTGTTTTATATTCAATCATTTTAAGGTAGTCCTCTATCTTCACATCATCCCTGCCTGAAAAGTCAATGTCGTACTGCTGCCCTTCACATACTTCAATGGCCGTTTTTGTAAATAACTGGGCCAGTTCTTTAAAAACCTTTCCATCATAATTTTCAAATAACTGATAGGCATTTATAAGCATAGCATCCCCTGAAAGTATCCCTGTATTTATATCCCACCGCTCATGCACAGTTTGCTTTCCCCTCCTGATTGGGGCATCATCCATAATATCATCATGAACCAGGGAAAAATTATGAAAGACTTCAATAGCCAATGCTGCATCCAGGGCTTTTTCATAGGAGGACTCAAAAATTTCGGCTGCCATAAGGACCAGAACAGGTCTTAATCTTTTTCCTCCAAGGTGAAGTATGTATGTAATAGGCTCATATAAATTTACAGGTTCTTTTGTGGTGATTTTTTTTTCAAGGTGCGCCAGAAAATGTTCCCGGTAGTTTTCAATGCTAAGCATATAAAGAAAATTTTTAGCTAAAATATAATAATAGATTCTATTAACTGTAATGAGATCTTGCCGGCATAAAAATTTATCGGAAACTTTTTGCGTTTTTAAAGTTTCCTGTTGTACTTTTGCCGACAAATAATTTCACCTTGAAAGAAGATATTTTAAGAACGGCAGCAGAGTTATTCCTAACCCTGGGGTTTAAGAGTGTGACCATGGACGATATTGCCCTAAATATGGGGATCTCCAAAAAAACCATATATGCGCATTTTCCTACGAAAAGCAAACTCGTTGAAGCCACCACATTTTTTTTGATGGATACCATAAACCATGGAATTGAAGAGATCAGCAAAAAAGGGCTAAATGCTATTGAAGAGCTTTTTGAGATAAAAAAGTTTGTAATGCTTCATTTAAAGGACGAGAAATCTTCCCCACAGTTTCAGCTAAGCAAATACTATCCAAAGGTTTATAAGAATGTACAAAAACGACACCTGGAACTCATGTGTTGCAGTATTTCAGACAATCTTAATAAAGGAATACAGGAAAAGCTTTACCGGCCAAGCATTCCGGTAGAATTTGTAAGCAAGTTATATTTTATGGGAATGACCACTCTTAAAGGAAGTGATTTGTTTTCCCCCGAACAATATACCATGAGGGAACTCACCGAAAAATACCTGGAATATCATCTTCGGGCCATTGTTACCCCCAAAGGATTGAAATCATTAAAAGATTTTTTAACTATTGAAGATTAAAATGAAAAGAATAAGTTGGATCATATTTTCCTTTTTCCTGTCAATACCAATATGGGGTCAGGACCGGGAGATACAGCCAGAATACAAATTCACCCTGCAAGAGGCAATTCTTTTTGGAATAAGGAATAATTATTCCTCAAGAATTGCAGAAAAGGAAGTTGAGCGCACTTTAAAACAGAAATGGGAGATCATTTCACAGGGACTACCGCAAATTTCGGGTAATGTAGATTACCAGAACCGGCTCAAACAACCGGTAACTTTACTCCCTGCCGAGATCGCCGGTGGCGCACCTGGAACATTTGTACCGGTGAGATTTGGAACCCAGCAAAACCTTGCCGGGACTGCCACCTGGAACCAGTTAATCTTTGACGGTTCCTACATCGTTGGTGTTCAATCTGCCCAAACCTTACTTCAAATTTCCCGAAATGCCAGAACAAAGACAGAACAATCTGTTAAGGAATCTATTATTTCGGCTTATGGAAATGTTCTTTTAGCTGAAGAAAGTGTAAAAATACTCGGGAACAATTTGAAATCCATAAGCAAAAATTTTGAAGACACCAGAAAGATTTTTGAAAATGGCCTTGCTGAAGAGGAGGATGTGGAGCAATTGAACATTACTCTTATTGGATTGGAAAATAATCTGAATCGCAGCAGGAGGATGCTTGGCATTTCTTACGAAATGCTTAACATGACCCTCGGTCTTCCGGTAGAAACAAAATTAACCCTTACTGAAGACCTGGATGACTTGACGGAGAAATTTTATGACCTGAGTCTTATAAAAAAAGAGATCCCCATTGAGCAGAATATTGACTACCTCATCGCCGAAAATTCGGCAGAAGCTGCCCGTATTTTTGTGCGCCTTGAAAAAGCTAAAGCCTTACCTACTCTAACAGCTTTTGTGAATTATGGATTCCAGGGATTCAGCGAAAAATTTACATTTTTAAGCGATGATCAGGATTATTTTACGCAATCCATACTTGGCGTTAGTCTTAATATTCCAATTTTCAGCAGTGGTATGCGTAGTGCCAGGACTCAGCAAAAACAGATAGAATATGACCAGGCCCTTATTGACCTCGAAAATACAGAGAACCGTATACGTCTTGATATTAACAGGGCCAGAAATGATTATGAGTTTAGCCTGGAAGCTTATGTAATGCAAAAACGCAATCTGGAGCTGGCCGAGAGGATCGAGAATAAAAACCAGATCAAATTTTTTGAAGGCCTTGGCAGCAGCTTTGAACTCAGCGAGGCCCAGCGCCAGCTTTTCAGCGCTCAACAGGAATTGCTGCAGTCTATGTTAAATGTTATCACAGCAAAAGCAACTCTGGAAAATCTTTTGGACACAAGACATTACACAAATGAGAACTAAAACTTCAGCTTATATCAACATGAAAAATATACTTTTTATATCATTATTATCGCTTCTTCTTCTGGCCTGTGAAAAATCTGAAGAGAGATCGGTGGAAGAGGTTGTTAAAACAAACAACCTTTCAGAAATAAGAGCAAAGAAGGTTGAACTAAGCAGGCAGCAAAGGGATCTTGCTTCTCAAATGGAGGTACTCGATGCCGCCATTACACGGCTGGATCCTAATACAAGTTTACCGGTGGTTACCACACAAATTATAAATGATACCTTATTCAGGCATTATACCAGGGTGCAGGGTGATGTTGCTACAAGGGAAAATATTCTTATTTATCCTGAATTTTCCGGGCTGCTAACCAAGGTACATGTTACCGAGGGACAGCAGGTTGCACGTGGTGCCCTGCTTGCGACCATAGATGACGGAGGTCTCAGAAATCAACTGGCACAACTGGAGTCTCAGGCTGCATTGGCAAAAACAACATTTGAACGCCAGCAGCGTCTCTGGGAACAAAATATTGGATCTGAAATCCAGTTCCTTGAGGCAAAAACTGCATTCCAGACCACACAGAACGCCGTAGATCAGCTACGATCTCAACTGAGTAAAACCAGCGTACGGGCTCCTTTTAGCGGAGTCATAGACCAGGTGATTACAGATCAGGGCCAGGTTGTTAACCCCGGCCAAAATCCATTATTCAGATTGGTTAATTTACAAAACATGTTTGTACAGGCTTCTGTTCCTGAAACTTATCTCAACATGATAAAGCCGGGAACTGCTGTAATTGTGGATATCCCCGCTATTAACCGGCAATTTGAAGGACAGGTAAAACAGGTAGGAAGCTTTATTAATCCAAATAACCGAACATTCCAAGTGGAAGTTTCAATACCAGATTCAGGAGGATTGGTTAAACCAAATCTTATAGCAACGGTAAGATTAAATGATTACACGGCACAAAATGCAATAGTAATTCCTGAAAGTGCCATTCAGAAGAATTCTCTGGGCGAAAGTGTTGTATACACATTTCAGCGGGAAAATGACAGCATTGGAGTGGCTCAAAGGAGAATTATAGAAACCGGTTATAATCAGGATAATGTTGTAGAGGTCACCTCGGGGCTTGAACCGGGGACGCAGATTATTGTGCAGGGCGCAAGGAATCTTCGGGATCAACAAAAAGTGAGGATAACCAATTAATTGCACAAGTACAAAGTTGCTATGAGTATGAAAATAGATAAAGAATTTAAATTATCCTCCTGGGCCATTGAGAACAGGATGACCGTTTATGTGATCATTGCCATAGTACTTGTGGGTGGACTTCTCTCCTACTACAGTATGCCGCGGGAATCCTTTCCCGAGATCATTGAGACAAAAATTTATATTAGTACCGTAAATCCAGGGAACTCTGCTGAAGATGTGGAGAAATTTATCACAGAACCCCTTGAACAGGAATTCAATAATGTGGGCGGGGTTATAGATATAAGTTCCACTACCTTCCAGGACTATTCCATGGTGATCGTGGAATTTGACGATGACGTAAGTGTAGATGTGGCCAGGCAAAAGATCAAGGACCGTGTTGACCAGGTAAAAGCAGAAACCACATGGCCAACACTTGACAACGGAGCAAAGGTTGAACCTAATGTTTTTGACCTGAATTTCTCTGAAGAAATGCCAATTCTAAACATCAATCTTACGGGAGATTTCACCGTGCAGCAGTTAAAAAGTTATGCTGAATACCTTCAGGATAAAATAGAAATCCTTCCCCAGATAAAAGAAGCATCTATTCGCGGGGCTGAAGAAATGGAGGTTGAGATCGCACTTGATGTTTACAGAATGACTGCTTCTAAAGTAAGCTTTAACGATGTGGTAAATGCGGTGAGTGCCGAGAACAGGACTATATCCGGGGGCAATATTGTTTCCAATAACATACAGCAAAACATCAGGATTCTTGGAGAGATCAATGACCCCCGGGAACTTGAAAATGTGGTAGTAAAACATGAGGATGGAAATATTTTCTTAAGGGATATAGCCCAAATCAGGTTCCAGGAGAAAGATGCTACAACATATGCCCGGGAATATGGGGAGCCGGTTGTGATGCTTGATATTAAAAAACGGGCCGGCAGGAATATGATCGAGGCCGTTGATGAGATCAAAAAAATAATAGCTTTTGAACAGGAAACTTATCTTCCCGAAAGCCTGGAAATCACTCTTACAAATGATCAATCTATAAAAACCCAGACTCAGGTTGATGACCTGGTCAATAATATAATTTTTGGAGTAGTACTGGTGGTTATCGTATTGATGTTCTTCCTGGGATTCAGGAATGCGTTATTCGTTGGATTCGCCATTCCCTTATCCATGTTCCTTTCCTTTATAATACTTTCCAGTCTTGGGATAACCCTGAACACTATGGTGCTTTTTGCACTGGTGATGGGTCTTGGGATGCTTGTAGATAATGGTATTGTAGTGGTAGAGAATGTTTATTCCCTCATGGACCAGGGGATGCCCAGGTTAAAAGCCGCCAAGCAGGGGCTCGGGGAGATAGCCTGGCCAATTATAGCTTCCACTGCCACCACACTTATGGCATTTTTTCCTCTGGCCTTATGGCCGGGAACGATTGGAAAATTTATGATGATCTTTCCTATGACCCTTTCCATTGTTTTAGGCTCTTCTCTTTTTGTAGCCCTTATAATCAACTCCATGCTTACCTCAAGATTTATGGAGATCGAGGAAAAGGAATTTACAAAACAAAAATTAATACGCTACAGTCTTATTCTGGTTGTCGCGGGTATAATTTTCCTGATTACCGGATATTCAATCAATGCGGGAGCAGTAAGGGCATTAGGAAATCTTATGATCTTTGGAGCTCTTATGCTATGGTTCTATAAATATGTGCTTTCAAGGGGAGTTGATTATTTTCAGTTTAAAGCTTTAAAAAAACTCGAAAACAATTATGAAAAAACTTTACGATTTGCCCTAAGAAAGAAGAAAGCTTATGTATTCTTTTTTGGCACCCTTGGATTGCTTATTTTTTCATTTGTCCTGGTAGGGTTGGTTCAACCCAATGTGCTTTTCTTTCCTGAAAACCAACCCAACCAGATCATCACCTATATTGAATTACCTGAAGGTACAGATATAGCAAAGACCAATGAACTCACGAAACAGGTTGAACAAAGGATTTTTGAAACTATAAAAAAATATGAGGATGAGGATGGATACAATTTTATGGTTGAATCTGCCATATCCCAGGTTGGCCAGGGATCGGGAAACCCTCAAACCGATGGGGGCCAGCAAAATGAAATGCCACATAAAGCAAAGATTACTTTATCCATGCGGGAATTTAGTGAAAGACGCGGAGTATTGAGCAGTCAGGTATTGGGAGAAGTGAGGGATGCTGTAAAAGATTTTTCCGGAACCGCCATTATAACAGAAAAAGATGCTGCAGGACCACCTTCCGGCTACCCAATCAATATTGAGCTGAAGGGTGAAAACTACGATGAAATGCTCATACAGGCAGAGAACATCAGGACATATATAAATGAACTGGGGATTGCGGGAATTGAAGAGTTAAATATTGATGTAAATAAATCCAAACCTGAGTTGCAGGTAACTGTAGACAGGCGAAAAGCCGGCCAGCTGGGGGTTTCCACATCTGCCGTTGGACAGACTTTAAGGAGAGCTATTTACGGGGAAGAAGTATCCACCTATAAGGATGGGGACGATGATTACCAGATCAATGTGAGGTTCAATGAAGATCTAAGATACGATAAGACTGCTCTTTTCAATCAACCTGTTACCTTCAGAAATAATTCCGGAACTTTGGTACAGGTTCCCATATCTTCAGTAATTGAAACCAATGCCACATCAACTTTCAACTCTATTAAAAGAAAAGATATAAAAAGGGTAATCACCATTTACTCCAATGTCCTGGAGGATTATAATGGTAACGAGATTGTTGACCAATTGAAAATGGCTCTTAACGGATATGATCTGCCTAAAGAAATGACCCTTCAATTTACGGGCGAACAGGAAAAGCAGGCCGAAAATATGAACTTTCTTCTCAAAGCGCTTCTCATAGCTTTAGGAGGAATATTGCTCATCCTGGTTGCGCAGTTCAATTCGGTATCCAAACCTGTGATCATTTTAATGGCCGTAATGCTGAGTCTCGCAGGTGTTTTCCTGGGTCTGGTGATCTTCCAGATGGATTTCATTATTATCATGACCATGATGGGAATTATTTCTCTTGCAGGAATTGTGGTGAATAATGCGATCGTTCTTATTGATTATACCCAATTGCTTATTGACAGGAAGAAAGCAGAACTTGGTTATGAAGATGATGAACTTCTTACCCGCGAAGAATATTTCAATACCATAGTCGCAGGGGGCAAATCAAGGTTAAGGCCTGTTTTGCTTACTGCCATTACCACAGTTTTGGGATTAATCCCTCTTGCAATAGGCCTGAACATTGACTTCTTCGGACTATTCACAGATTACAACCCCAATATCAAAATAGGGGGAGATAATGTGATCTTCTGGGGGCCCCTGGCCTGGACTGTAATTTTTGGTTTGATTTTCGCCACTTTTCTAACCCTGGTGGTAGTTCCCGTAATGTTCTACCTGGTAAACAGGAATAAAGTTAGTTTTAGAAATAAAAGGATTGCAAGAAAGAGATTGAAGGCTATTCAGAGTGCATAAACATTCCACAGTTTGTAAAGCAAAACCCCGGCTGAGAGGCCGGGATTTTTTTATATAATAAATAATTTTTTATCTGGATTGAGCCAAAGCCTCAGTGTTTTTGTACTTGCGCACTTCAGCAATTTTATTATCGTTATAATCCACTTCTATTAAAAGATCGTCATGCCAAAAAAACCATTTACCACTTTTAATCCCTTCCTGGTATTGCGCAATGGCATTCTTTTTACCATCCTGTCCATAAGAAATCCACTGCCCGTGGAGTTTTCCGTCCTGGTACGTACCTTCCTGTTCAATACTTCCATCCTCATAATAATATGTTCCTTTTATTAAATTTCCCTGTTTCTCAAATCGGGGAGTAATCTCCTGTGCCAGGCCTGTTGTACCCAGCATTATAGCAATCACGAAAAAGCTTATTTTAATATTTTTCATAAAAAAAATTGTGGGATTGCGATATAATATTCTCCTAATGTAAGTAAAATTTTACAATAAAGCAATGTTTTGGTAACATTAAGTTAACATTAAGATTAACTTTTATAGGAAACCGCATCGAAATATTTTAGAAACAAGCCTAATTTTTAATTCTTATTAATCCATAGAAACCATCATATCTTCTTACTTTTGACATTCAAATTTTGAATAGCATATTATGTATAGAAGTCACACCTGTGGTGAATTAACCAAAGCCAACGTTGGGGATGAAGTAGTTCTATCTGGATGGGTACAAAAAACAAGGAATAAAGGTTTCATGATTTGGGTAGACCTGCGTGACAGATATGGCATCACCCAGTTAATCTTTGATGAAGAACGCACCTCCCAAGAAATGATGACCCAGGCTTCAGAACTTGGAAGGGAATTTGTGGTCCGGGTGAAAGGTAAAGTCATTGAAAGAGAATCCAAAAATCCGCAAATGCCTACTGGGGAAATAGAGATCCTTGTACATGAGCTAACCCTGCTCAACTTTTCACTTACACCTCCGTTTACAATTGAAAATGAAACCGATGGCGGGGAGGAACTGCGCATGAAATACAGGTACCTTGATATCAGACGAAATCCTGTAAAAGAAAGCCTCATGTTTCGTCATAAAGTGGGAATGCAGGTACGGAATTATCTTTCTGCAGAAGGTTTCATCGAAGTGGAAACACCATATTTGATCAAATCTACCCCAGAAGGCGCCCGTGATTTTGTGGTTCCAAGTCGGATGAACGAGGGTCAATTCTACGCCTTACCTCAATCACCCCAGACATTTAAGCAATTGCTTATGGTGGGAGGAATGGATAAATATTTTCAGATTGTAAAATGTTTCAGGGATGAAGACCTGCGTGCAGATCGTCAACCGGAATTCACCCAGATAGACTGTGAAATGGCATTTGTGGAACAGGAAGATATCCTTAAGGCTTTTGAAGGACTTACAAAGCATTTGCTGAAGGAGATCAAAGGGATTGAGATTGATAATTTCCCCAGGATGAGCTATGCTGAAGCTATGGCCAAATACGGAAATGATAAACCAGACATACGGTTTGGGATGGAGTTTTGCCCCCTAACCCCTGAGCGTTCCGGTACAGGCGAGCCAGAAGTGGGAATATTTGAACCTAAAGGTTTTGGAGTATTTGATAATGCTGAACTGGTAGTAGCAATCAATGTAGAAGGCTGTGCCAGTTATACAAGAAAACAAATTGATGAACTTATTGATTGGGTAAAACGCCCACAAATAGGAGCCACCGGGTTGATATGGATAAAATATCACCCCGATGGAACTTTAAAATCATCTGTGGATAAATTCTTTGAGGAAGAAACCCTGGCACAATGGGCCCAAAAGTGCAATTCCAATCCGGGAGATTTGATTTTAATAATGGCAGGTGAAACCCAAAAAACCAGAACTCAACTCGGTGCTTTGCGCATGCATCTTGCAACCCAGCTGGGATTGAGAGATCCAAAGGTTTTTGCACCCTTATGGGTACTCGATTTTCCTCTTCTGGAATGGGATGAGGAAACCAAACGTTACCATGCGATGCATCACCCTTTTACTTCTCCAAAACCTGAGGATATAGAACTTCTAGATACAAATCCCGGTTCAGTAAGGGCCAATGCCTACGATCTTGTTTTAAACGGAAACGAGATTGGCGGTGGGTCAATCAGGATACATGATAAAGCAATGCAGGCAAAAATGTTTGATTACCTGGGCTTTACAGAGGAGCAGGCAAAGGAACAATTTGGCTTCCTGATGAATGCCTTTGAATACGGGGCGCCTCCTCATGGAGGGATCGCGTTTGGCTTTGACAGGCTGGTTGCTATTCTTGGAGGTCAGGAAACCATAAGGGATTATATTGCATTTCCAAAGAATAATAACGGCAGGGATGTGATGATAGATGCCCCGGCCAGGCTGGATGAAGAACAGTTAAAGGAACTTCATCTACAGGTGAAATTATAGAAAAAAGATCCTGCTTTATGCAGGATTTTTTATCTTCACAATTAAATAATTCCCGGTGTGACTACAACCAAAACACTATCAGACAGATTTGCATTGTGGAAAACCCAGCATTTAACGAACCATCAATTCCTGATGTTCTTAAGTGCACTTATTGGATTTATTGCCGGCCTGGTAGCTGTGACCATAAAAAATCTCACACACTATATCCAGAGATTACTGGAAGGTGAACTTATTATTAACTATCATACAGCCTTCTATTTTATTTTCCCGGTTATAGGCCTTGCGATCACCCTTTTTATTATTAAAATTGGATTGAAAAGGAATATTGGGAATGGTATTCCAACCACCCTGCATGCCATTTCCAAAAGAAAAGGGATTATGCAAAGGTTCCAGATGTATGCCTCTCTCCTCACAGCTCCTATCACCGTTGGTTTTGGAGGTTCTGTAGGACTTGAAGCACCTACGGTTGCCACCGGGGCGGCTATTAGTTCCAATATCTCAAGATTCTTTAAGATGAACCAGGCCTCCCGCACCCTGCTTATAGGTTGTGCGGCAGCGGGGGCAATGTCTGCCCTGTTTAAAGCTCCAATAGCCGCGATAATATTTGCCATTGAAATATTTAGCCTGGATCTCACCCTCATCTCTATGATCCCCTTACTTCTTGCTTCGGTTTCAGCTATTTTGACTACCTATTTTTTCTCAGGAACAGATATTATCCTGCATACCCAGCTCACTGATGAGTTTGAAATAGGACAGGTGCCATTTTATATATTACTGGGGGTTCTGGCCTCTATTTGTTCTATTTATTTCACAAAATTATATTTCGGAATTACAAAAATTTTCGGCAGGATCAAATCCTCAGTTTACAGGTTGCTTATTGGGGGGCTTTCCCTGGGTGCCTTAATATATTTAATACCTCCGCTTTACGGGGAAGGCTATGATGTCATCAATAATTTACTTCAGGAAAATTATCTCGCTGCCCTGGGAAAGAATATTTTTGAAGCATACCTTGATAATATCTGGGTGGTTATTGCCCTTCTGGCAGGGCTGGTAATATTTAAGATCATCGCCACCTCGTTGACAATGGGAGCGGGCGGAGTAGGAGGAATTTTTGCGCCAGTGCTTTTCATGGGTAGTGCAATGGGCCACTGTTTTGCACTTATCATCAATCATCTGGGATTTTTAAAGACGCCATTATCGGTAAGCAATTTTACCATGGTAGGTATGGCAGGGCTTATGGCGGGAATAATGCATGCCCCTCTTACTGCCATATTCCTTATTGCAGAACTTACCAGTGGCTATGAACTTTTTGTCCCGCTAATGATCACTGCTGCCATTTCTTTTATGATTACCTCTCAATTCCAGGCGCATTCGGTCTATACGCTTGACCTGGCATCCAGAGGAGAACTTATTACACATAATAAAGATCAAATGGTATTAACTTTGCTGAACATAAGACAGGTCATAGAAACCAATTTTGTGCCGTTAAAGGTTGACGCAACCTTGGGAGATATTATTCATAATGGGGTGATCAAATCTTCCCGCAACCTTTTTCCTGTAGTAGATGAAGACGAGTGTATTGTAGGAATAATTTTACTGGATGATATAAGGCCGGTAATGTTCAATCAATCTTTATATAATGAAATTAAGGTACGGGAATTGATGCAGGCCGCTCCTGAAACCATTGAATTAGGCAAGGACAGCACTAAGGATATTATGAGAAAATTTCAGGATAGCGATGCATGGAACCTGCCAGTAGTCGAAAATGGAAAATATATTGGATTTATTTCCAAATCAAAATTATTAACTGCCTACAGGCAAAAATTAATTGAAGTAACCGTTTAGTTATGTATACAGTAATGAAAATATTAGTGGTGCTCATTCTTGGAGGAGTTGGTGCAGGGTTCTATTACAGGATAAATGGAGATCTTATTTTAGGGGATCGTATTATTGGATTATCTGTACTGGCATTTGCATTTATTTTAATGCCAATATTCCTTGTTGTGAGATGGAGAGGGAAAAAACTTGAGGATTATACGCTGTCAGAAAAGAACATGAAAAAGATGAGGGACAGGGGTTTGGATTAACTCCTTTATAATCAATAACGTTAAAAAGAATTTTATTTTAACTATTCTTGATTAATATAATTATGTAAGTTTGTGCTTTATTAATTATTTATTTTTTTACAATGGAAGGTACAGTTAAATTTTTCAATGAGTCTAAAGGTTACGGATTCATTACAAACGACGACACAGGAAGAGACATCTTCGTACACGTTACAGGTCTTAATGGTGAGACTTTGAACGAAGGTGACAAAGTTGAGTACGTTGAAGAAGAAGGAAGAAAAGGATTAACCGCAGCTCAGGTGCGTGTTATCAACGATTAATATATTTTTATATTTTAATTCGAAAAACCTAACACAATCCCCGTCTATGCAACTAGCCGGGGATTTTCCTTTTGATACACTTCCGGTTATTTAGAGAGTCTCTCCAAAATTTTCTTTAACCGTTTTAATTTTTATCCCTCAGCCCTTTAAGCATTGCCCTGGTAAGTTCCGGCAGGTCAAAATCATGCTGCCAACCCCAGTCATTTCGGGCATCACTGTCATCTATACTTCCCGGCCAGGAATCTGCAATATCCTGGCGAAAATCAGGATTATAATCTATCTCAAAGTCAGGTAATAACTGCCTGATTTCCCCAGCCAGTTCCCTGGGAGTAAAACTCATTGCAGCAAGGTTATAGGATGATCTAATCTTAATATCACCTGCGGGAGATTCCATAATATCTATCGTTGCTTTAATGGCATCATCCATGAACATCATGGGCAGATTTGTATCTTCAGACAAAAAGCTGGTATATTTTCCCTTTTTTAAAGCGTTGTGAAAAATCTCGATGGCATAATCTGTTGTACCACCACCTGGCAGGGTTTTATAACTAATTATCCCGGGATACCTTAAACTCCTTACATCTACCCCATATTTGTTGAAATAATATTCGCACCAGCGCTCACCAGTCTGTTTTGAGATACCATAAACTGTGCTGGGCTCCATGACCGTGTGCTGTGGAGTATCACTCTTGGGGGTAGTAGGCCCAAAAACAGCAATACTGGAAGGCCAGAAAACTTTTTTAATCTTATTTTCCTTTGCAAGATTTAAAATAATAAACAGGGAATCCATGTTGAGCTCCCAGGCTTTCATGGGCATTTTTTCGGCTGTAGCGCTTAGCAGGGCAGCCATGAGATAGACATCTGTAATCCCATATTTAATTATTATTTCTTCAATTAATTTTTGGTCTGTAGCATCTGCGATCTCAAAGGTTCCTGATCTCATTAATTCGTCAGAGCCGGCTTTAAGATCACAGGCAATAACATTCTCATTGCCATAAAGTTCTCTTAATTTTAATGTAAGCTCACTTCCTATTTGTCCTGATGCTCCAATTACCAAAATCTTTGTAGAATTCATATTATCCAATAAATTTGAGACGCAAATATATTGAATTCGCAATTGAAGCGTGGTACATTAAAGTTAAAATGAATTTTTGAATTACCACTTTTTAAAGAAGCTCAGGATTGGAGGATTTCGTTAACTTTGCTTAAGAACAGTTTTATGAGAATATTTTTTTCGGTCATTACATTTTTAATATTAACGGGTTGTGATCAACAACAGAACATGGAAAAATCCGGGGAAGTGGTTGTAGATACCAGTGCCCTATATGCCAAAATAAACATTCCTGAAAAGGATATTGTTCTATTACCCGCCACCCGGGAAATCACAGATAACTGGCTTGCGTTTCTTACGGCCCAATCTGAAATAGGGAACTTTCACACTTATACCGTGAAGGAAGTAAGCGCAAACTCGACACCCATTGCAGAAATAATGGAGAATTTAAGAAGTACAGCTCCCCCACAATTTAAAACACAAGCCGTACAAACACGCCTTTCAGTCTTATATACAAAAGCCAAAGTCCTTGAATTCCTTTCGAATAAGCGTAGCCCTGATTATGCAGCGATTAAATCTACAGCCGAAGAACTTCCGGATGAATTCAATAACTTTAAAATTCAGCTGAATGAGTTATTCCTTCAAACTCTGGAAGATCTGGAAGATGAACTGGACGCTTTTGATGTTGAAGATACCACCAGCCGCCCTTTATTGCGGACTCTACCCAGTATAGGCCGGCAAAATTAAGTACAATCTAACAACCACATTTTAAGAGACCTTATGAAAAAATCCCTTTTATTGATCCTCCCGCTTCTAATGTTGTCCTGCAATAATTCTGCGGAAAAAACCTCTCCCGAAGCAAATTCTTCCTCCTTTAATGCCGAAGAAGCAAAAAAAGAGATAAATGACAAGCTTGAATATTGGCACAAAGCTGCTGCTGATGCTGATTTTGATGGGTATTTCAACCATATGACCGAAGATGGCATCTTCATTGGTACAGACGCTACCGAAAACTGGAATATTGCAGAATTTCAAAATTTCTCCAAACCTTATTTTGACAGCGGAACAGCCTGGGATTTTAAAACCCTGGAAAGAAATATTTATACGGCAGAAAAAGGCGAGATCGCCTGGTTTGACGAACTGCTTGATACCTGGATGGGAATATGCAGGGGATCTGGTGTTGTTATTAAAGATAATGGAGAATGGAAAGTTAAACATTATGTACTATCTGCTACCATCCCTAATGAGGATATCCAAAAGGTAATAGCAGCCAAGAAAGAACGAGACAGTACCTTAATTTTAAAATTTCAATAGTATGATCAGGAAAATATTTTTACTGTTATTTTTAATCAGTTTCAGCACAAATTTTGCCCAACAAAAGAAAGCGCTTACCCATGATGATTATGATCTCTGGAAGAATATAACCGCTGTAGAGACTTCCAAAGACGGCCAGGTTGTGGCAACAACTATTTCTACCACTACCGGCCGGGGAGATGGTTATTTAAAGGTCTATAACACAAAGACGGGCCGTTCCTCAGATTTTCATAATGGATACAAGGCCAATATCTCTGTTGACGGGAACTATGTTTTCTTTCTTCGGAAACCAGATCATGAAGTGATAAGGCAGGAAAAGAAAAAGGAAGTAAAAAAGGATGCACAATCCAAAGATGCATTTTTTATCTATGATGTTAGAAATAACAGGATCTATGATTCTATCCCCCGGGTGAAAAGTTATGAAATACCAAAAGAAGAATCCGGGTGGGTGGTTATAGAAAAATTTAAAGATCTAAAACCCGAAAAAGATACTTCTGTTGTAGAAAAAAAACCGGCAGATACTACTGTTGTTAAAAAGAAGAAGAATCCGGCATATGAAGAAGATTATGCCTTGGTTTATAACCTTCAGAATAAAAAAAGAGATACTATATTTAAATTAAAATCTTACCAGCTGCCGGAAAAAGGAGAAAAATTCTATTTCTCTACCACAAAGGGTGAAAAAAAAGGTGACATTGGAATTTACCGGTATAACATCACAAACAGTGAGCGTATAGCTATTGACACCGGAAGATTTGCCTATGAAAAACTGGCTGTAGACCGGCAGGGAAAACAATTGGCATATCTCTCAGCCAAAGATTCTACAGAAAATGATTCTCTTAAATATGAGTTGTTCTACTTCAGGGAAGAAAAACTTTCTAAAATAACCGATAGCCTGGGGAAAAATCTGAACGAGAATTGGGAATTAAGTAATGCACAGGGTCCCTATTTTAGTAAAAACGGAAAACGACTCTATTTTTATTCGAGGCCAGAAAGAAGTTTTAATATAGATACTACGTTATTGAAAGAAGAGGTGCCTGAAGTAGATGTATGGAATTACCAGGATAAATTAATCCAACCAGAGCAAAAGGCAAGATTAAAGGAATTAAGTGACAAGGCATTTTTATCATTTTATAACACAGAAAATAATAACGTAATTTCTCTTCACGATGAAACCCTTGAGTTTGTAATACTTGACGAGGAGGCAGAGCAGCGTTATATTCTGGGATACACCAGTTCTCCTTACGATATTTCCAGATCCTGGGAATATCCCTGGTCCCGTGATTATTATATTATTGATACCAGAACGGGAAATAAAACCCTTGCCCTGGAAGAAGCTTCAGGATCTCCATACCTGGCTCCCAACCAGACCCATGCTATTTATTTTGATATAAAAAACCGGAATTGGTGGTCCCTTAATCTCACAACAAATGAAAAGAAGAATTTAACCCAGGGGTTGGGAGTAGCTTTTTATGATGAGGAAAACGATGTGCCTGCAGATCCCGGTGCTTATGGATTTGGAGGTTTCACCAAAAATATGGAAGCTTTATTTTTTGACCAGTTTGATATCTGGAAAGCAGATCTTACAAAAAATTCGCCCCCGGTAAAATTAACCAATACGGGAAGAGAAAATAAGATTCGGTACCGCAGCTTACGGCTAGACAGGGAGAATCGCAACAATGCAAGCTATCTGGATGGAAAATTATTGGTTACTGCTTTTGACAGAACAAAAAAAACAGAGAGTCTTTATTCCATCAACCCCCGAAATGGGAGAATGGAACCTATTTTGGAAGCAAACGATATGGTCCTGAACGGATTTCATAAACCGGAGGAGGCTGATATCCTTCTTTATCGCAAACAAAATTTCAGGACTTATCCCGATCTGTTCCTTTACAGATCTAAAAAAGAACCCTCGGTAAGAATAACCAATGCAAACCCACAACAGGATGATTTTAAATGGGGCACTGCAGAACTTTTTAAATGGACCAGTTATGACAGTATTCCACTTGAAGGTATTATTTATAAACCGGATAATTTTGATCCAAATAAAAAGTATCCTCTTATCACATATTTTTATGAAAAAAGGAGTGATAATTTTCATTCCTATAGTGCGCCCCAACCAAGTGCATCAATTGTAAACATGCCATACCTTGTAAGCAATGAATATGTGGTATTTGTTCCTGATATTGTATACAAAGATGGTAAGCCGGGGGAAAGTGCCTATAATAGTATTGTTGCAGGAGTGGAAGCTCTGGAAAAGGAAAATTATATTGATTCTGAAAATATGGGGATCCAGGGGCAAAGCTGGGGAGGATATCAGGTGGCACATTTAATAACGGTAACAAACAAATTTAAAGCCGCAATGGCCGGGGCCCCGGTGGCCAATATGACATCTGCTTATGGGGGTATTCGTTGGCAAACGGGATTAAGCCGGGCCTTCCAGTATGAAAAGACCCAGAGCAGGATTGGAAAAAATCTCTGGGAGGGATTGGATCTGTATCTCGAGAATTCTCCCCTCTTTGGAATACCCAATATTGAAACCCCTCTCTTAATGATGCACAATGATGCCGATGGTGCTGTACCATATTACCAGGGGATCGAAATGTTCATGGGAATGAGAAGACTTAACAAACCTGTTTGGTTGCTTGTATATAATGACGAAGCTCATAATCTTACCAGGATGAAGAACAGGCAGGATCTTTCTATAAGGATGATGCAGTTTTTTGATCATTATTTAAAAGGAGAACCTGCACCCTTATGGATGACAGAAGGGGTTCCCGCCGTAATAAAAGGAAAAGATCTTCAATACGAACTGGATAAAAAATAAGTCTTGGGCCATAAAGTAAGCACCCGATTTTAGAATTTTACTTTTTAGTACTTTTGCATGTAATTTTAATTAAAAAATAATGAAAAATATATCGAATATTCTTTTCCTTTCAGTTTTGGCTGCTGTGGTAGTTACCGGTTGTAAGAATGATGACAGGAGAATGGAGGTCCGCGAAGAAGCCAGGGGAATCAACCTCGCTTATATGGACACCACAGTAAGACCCGGGGATGACTTCTTCAGATACGTGAACGGAAGATGGGTTGATTCTACTGAAATTCCTGCAGATCAAACCAGCTGGGGTAGTTTTATGCAACTCCGTAAGAAAACAGATTCATCTGCCCTGGCTCTACTTGAAAGAGCTTCAAAAGATGGAAATCTTGATGCTTCCAGCGATCAGGCTAAAGCTGTTTTTCTTTACCAGAGTATAATGGATACCGTTGCCCGAAATCAAAAAGGAATTGAGCCTATAAAACCTTACCTGGCAAAAATAGATTCTATTCAAAACAAAGAGGATCTTCAAAGATACCTTACCGAAATGCAGCAATACGGCGGCGCAGGATTCTTCGGATTTACCGTAAGAGCAGATGCCAAGAACAGCAATGCCAATGCAGCATACATATTTCCTTCGGGACTTGGACTGCCGGACCGGGATTATTATGTAGCCCAGGATCAAACTTCAAAAAATATACTGGATCAATACGAAGCGCACATCACAAAAATGCTGCAGTTTCTTGGCGATAACCGGGAGCAGGCTGCTCAAAAAGCTAAAACCATTCTTGCCTTTGAAACAAACCTTGCCAAACCACAACTTGACAGAGTTGAGCGTCGTGATGCCCGCCTGAGTTATAATCCAATGTCTGTTTCTCAGTTACAAAATCAGGTAAAAGCGATCAACTGGGAAAAATACCTGAACGACATAGGAGCTGCAGATGTGGATACTATTATTGTATCACAGCCAAAATACATGCAGGCTCTTCAAACAACTTTTTCAGGTAAAAATGTGGAAGACTGGAAAACATACCTGCGATGGAATCTTTTCAATAATGCTTCCAGTACCTTAAGTATGGAGCTGGAAAGAGCGTCATGGGAATTCTACAGTAAAACCTTACAGGGAACACAGGAACAACGCCCTTTGAAAGAGCGTGCCCTGGCTACGGTAAACGGTTCTTTGGGAGAGGCTCTCGGAAAATTGTATGTGGAAGAAAACTTCCCGCCGGAAGCTAAGGAAAAAGCCCGGGAAATGATAGCCAATATCATCCAGGCTTATGAAGTAAGGATCAATAATCTTAGCTGGATGACAGACAGCACGAAGGTTAAAGCAATTGAAAAACTGGGAACCACCGTAATAAAGGTAGGATATCCCGATGAGTGGAAAGATTACAGTGCCCTTACCATTTCAGGGCCAGACCATGAGGAAGGTTCCTATTTTCAGAATATGATGAATGTGAATAAATGGAGAACGAAAGAAACCATGGAAAAAATAGGTGAGCCGGTTGATAAAACCGAATGGTTCATGCCACCTCAAACCGTTAATGCTTATTATAACCCAAGTTACAACGAGATCGTATTTCCCGCTGCAATCCTGCAACCTCCTTTTTATGATTATAAAGCAGATGCTGCCGTAAATTATGGCGGGATAGGAGCGGTTATTGGCCACGAAATCTCTCACGGGTTTGATGACAGCGGTTCACGATTTGATTCAGAAGGTAACCTGAACAACTGGTGGACAGAAGAAGATCTTTCCCAGTTTGAAACCCTGGGGACTGCCCTGGCAGACCAGTACAGTGCGATAGAAGTGTTGGACAGCGTTTATATCAATGGGAAATTTAGCCTTGGCGAGAATATTGGAGATCTTGGCGGAGTGAATGCTGCGTATGACGGACTTCAGCTTCATTTACAAAAGAACGGTAATCCCGGACTTATAGATGGATTTACTCCCGAGCAAAGATTCTTTATGTCCTGGGCTACTATCTGGCGCATAAAGATGAGAGATGAAGCTTTAAGGAACGCTCTGAAAACTTCTCCTCATTCTCCCGGTATGTATCGCGCATATGTACCCTTAACAAATATCGATGCATTTTATGAGGCCTTTGATATTAAAGAAGGAGATAAAATATTTGTTGCCCCTGAAAACAGGGTTCGCATCTGGTAATCTATGTAATAATTCATATCAAAAGGGTTCGCAGAAATGTGAACCCTTTTTTAGTAATTTATTGTTATGAGCAGGAATTATAAATTTTGCGCTTGAGATTTGTCATTTTTACAAGGCATCTTGTTTATGCTTAGTTATTTGTCCTTAAGCTGCCGCCAGTCTGCGACTGGTGGCAACCATTCCTAAAACAATCAAATGATCTATAGGAAATTCTTTTCCTTTTTTTGTAACTTAATTATATGAGCAGGAATTACAAATTCTATAATAAAGCTGCGGCATATTTTGTTTCTTTTGCTACTGTTAATTGGGTCGAAGTTTTTACCAGGGCTATTTATTTTGAAGAGTTGGCCAAAAGCGTAGATTACTGCAGAGCAAATAAAGGAATGGAATTATATGCCTATTGTTTTATGCCAAGTCACATTCATTTTGTATTCAGATCTGCAAACGATGATCCCGGAGGACTTATTCGTGATTTTAAAAAATTTACTTCGAAGGCTATAATTCGAGCTATTGAAAATAATCCAAAAGAAAGCAGGAAGAATTGGATATTACTCATGCTCCTACAAGCAGGGAGAGAAAAGAGTAATGTAAAAAAATATCAATTTTGGCAGCACCATAACCAACCCATAGAACTTTATAGTTCACATGTAATAAAGCAGAAAATAGATTACATACATCTAAACCCGGTTATCTGTGGATTTGTAAAGGAAATAACCGAATGGAAATACAGTAGTGCAAGAAATTTTGCCGGAGATAATTCTGTATTGGAAATAGATGAGATTGGCTTTTTAGGATAATAACCTATTCCTGTTGAAAAACCGCCACCAGTTTTAAACTGGCGGCAGCATTATCTTTTTAACCGGTTATATTTTTAAAATACGTATAACCAAGCTCCCGCTCTACTCTCACAGATTTGATGATCTTTCCAACTGAAGCTGTATGGTGATCGAATTGCGGAAGAGCCAGATCCTTTTTTTGGGCGATCTCTTTATAATACGCTTCTTTAGCAGGATGTTCAGGATATACTCCATGGAATATTCCGTTTAAACCGGAATCTAATATATTATCTATCAATCCAACACAATCTTCAAGATGGATAAGATTAACAGAGGCATTTGGATTTTTTACATTCTTTCTTCCCGAAAGATAATTTACCGGGTGTCTTCCCGGCCCGATAAGTCCTCCAAATCGAATGATACTCGTGCTATAATTATCAGAAGAAATTAATTTTTCAGTTCCAATCAATTGTTCAGAATTGACCCCAATCCCATTGGGTATATCCTCTTCAGTATAAACAGGCATAGATTCACCGTCTTTAAAAACCGATGTGGAACTTATAAAAATTACCTGTTGTATGGAACTCCTTTCGATGTGCTCCTTTAACCTGCCAATCTTTGCAATATAATTTTCGGCAGGGTCTTTTCTTAATCCCGGTGGAATATCAATGATCAACACCTGAGAATCATCCAGAAATGATGCAATATCACCCTGGATACCTTCTTCAAATAATTTAATTTGAAATGGTATAATGCCTTGAGCAGTTAAGTCATGCAATTTTTCCTGCGATGTCGTAGAGCCTTTAACAACATGGCCTCTGTTTATTAGGTCTTTTGCCAGGGGCAATCCAAGCCAACCGCAGCCAAGAACAGATACATTCATTATTATTTTATTTCAGGTGAATTATTTTGGTTCAAAACTAATCGTCTTTTTTATTATAACGGCATCGTTCAACACAAATGGCCTTGGTATCATTTTTTCATCCCGGGCGGGTACATTAAGCAATTCATTTTCGAGAAGATCATAACTGGCTTCATACAGAGTGAATACCGGTAATTTTTCGGGGTCTATCTGAAACTCAATCCTTAAAGTATCACGGTTCGCCGCATGGTATGTAAGCAACCTGTTGTGCCAGCGTTTGGTAAAAACATGGAAATTCTGTACCCCCAGCCCAACCGAATCTGCTTTGAGGCCGTTTACTGTAAATTCTTCAAAATTAATATTTCTGTCAGCAAATATTTCCATTCTGTTTACCTTTCGGTTTGGAGCAATTTTTAAAGAATAGCTGGCAATTTTTGTAATAGAATCCAGTTTACCTGTTTGTGTAAAAAATATCTCAGGCTCTTCAATCTGTATTATCGGGGCCGCTGCTTTATAGGTGAAGTTAGACCTGTATTTACTTTCAAAAGAGGTCTTTGGATCTTGAATTATTTGGGGGTCATCCCCAAAATAATTTCGCGTCCAGTCATCTACCATCCCGTCATAACTGTTCCAGCTGGCAGATTGATCATCTGCATTAAACAGGTAAACCAGACTATTAGGTTTTTGCCTGTCTTCAGAAAAAGAGGATTTAAAATGGGCGGTTATGAACAACACATTAAAAATTACGAAACACAGCAATCCCAGCGCTTTTTTATGTCTGAAATATCCGAATACCGGCAAAAAGAGCATAAACAAAAAGGTAAGCAAAATAGCAGATGAGAACATCATTTTAAGTCCCAATGCCACAGGGAATTGGGTGATAAAAGGCAGAAGTATAATAAGAGCGGGAAGACTTAATAATAACATAAGGTAGGGGTTAGGACTTTCTTGCCGGACCATCAGTGCCAATTGTATTACCGCAAAGATGGCCGGGATAATAAAATATCCGGCCCCAGGCAATATGAAAGCCATTAAGCCACATACAATGAACCAGAAAAAGAGCGGAAAAACCATGTAACCCGCTTGTCTTTCAGGCTCTCCAAACTTATGATAAACTATAAAAATTAAAGTCAAACTAAGGAATAACATCGCCGCTATATACCAATATCCGTTATAGGTGAAGCCATGTTCCATCTCCCGGTATTCAGGATAGATCATAAGACAAAATTGCCATAACAGGAATACTAGAAGAGCAGAACCTATCAGACTAATAAAAAACGGGATCGCCCCTCTTAAAGCCGATCTTAAAAAATTTCGTTTTTTAGAAAACCCATAGATCAATACTGCAAGGAAAAACAAAAAGGAAATGATTAACAAAGGAAATGTCCATCCAAAAGGGTAATTTATGATCTTCCCTCCGGGTAAGGTAAAATAAATGAGGTCCTTATCATTGTCAAGAACTGAAAGATCTGCATTCCTGAAATAAGATAGCAGTGGCATTAAATAACTCCCCTGATGGGCTAGAGTGGATTTATCAAGATTTTCCGGGGTGTCATTTGCAGTATGATAATCAAAGTGATCATCTATAAACGCAAAATTATATCCATTGATATCTGCTTCTTCCCTCAATACCGTGAGATCTGTATCATTTGGCAGCATTTTATAAATGCTGTACGCAAGGGAATTTGTAACCGGAAACCGGGGATTGGCTTCTATGAAATGTCTGATGAGCGAGGCATTTCCCCTGTTGGTTTCCAAAAGCATGTAGGAATTCCCCCCACTTCCCCGGGATTCAAAATTCAGTGCAAGTCCTGTATCCTGAGCCCAGGGATGATTCTCAACAAATAACCTTGCCCCCAGCAGTCCAATCTCTTCAGCATCTGTAATAAGAATTATAACGTCATTTGTATTATCATCCCCCCTGGCCAGCATAGCTCTCACCCCTTCAAGGATGGTTGCAACCCCGCTTGCAGCATCACTTGCTCCAGGGGAGGAATGGCCTGCACTGTCATAGTGTGTCATAAGGATAAGCGCCTTTCCATCGCCCGAACCCGGAATTCTTGCAAGTATGTTTCTCGCGAGACTTAGGACCCCTGAATTATCCAGAACATAACCCTCCTGGGTTTGGACCTCAAGGTCCATTTCCTGAAGTTCATTTACAATATAGTTTCTCACACGACTATGAGCATCACTACCAACATAATGTGGTTCAGCTCCAATTTTTCTTACATGCTCAAATGCCCTCATGGTAGAAAATTCGGTTTCCGGTTCATCACCTGCTTCCACATTACGGGGCATGGAAGAATAAAAGAGATACCAGATGAAAAAAATAAGAAATAGAATAATAAGCAGGGGTGAGAAAGTTCTGAGCATAAAAAAATCAGGAATTTAAAAAGCTTAAAGATAAATAAGTTAAACTGATTAAAAGAATTTCATATCCCGGTTTGAGGAATTCTGTAAAATTGTTTATATTGATAAGCTAACATTTAAATATTCAGGATTATGGGAATAAAAAGTTTTCAGGGAAAAAGGGCCGAGCCGGAGAAAATTCAAAGCCTGCCAATCTTGGTAGAAGATTACATGTCCAGGTCCTTAATAACCTTTAGGAAGGATCAACTGGTTGTAGAGGTTATGGAAGCCCTTATCAAAAATAAGATCTCCGGGGCTCCGGTTGTAAATGACCAGAACGAACTTGTGGGTATAATTTCAGATGGGGATTGTATGAAACAGATAAGTGAAAGCAGATATTATAATATGCCTATTGGTGATATGAAAATAGAGCAATACATGGAGACAGATGTTACTACTATTGACAGGAATGTAAATATTTTTGATTGCGCCAATCTGTTCCATAAACATAACTGCCGGAGATTTCCTATTGTGGAAGATGGAAAACTCATTGGTATGATAAGTAGAAAAGATGTGTTATGTGCGGCTCTTAAATTAAGAGGCCAGAACTGGCATGGTTAATTGCGTTTTACCAGGGCGTAGTAATCCCCTTCAAGGGGTAAATAGCCCTGATCGTAAACGAAGTAATATATCGTTCCCGTTTTTGTGGTATAAATGCTTGTAAAATAATCAAAACTAAAACCTTTAGCCAGCAGCTTTGTCCTGCTGGTTTTTGTTTTCTCCCCCGGGTTGAGTTCTTCCAGGATACGGTAATTTTTGCGCAACCGGTTATTGATATTGCGCACTAAATTACTACGGTCTTTATTGATCTTATTATTGTAAGCATTACGACAGTGATCACTGCAGAATTTCTTATCAATCCTGCCCACGATCTTATCTTCACATTCGAGACAGTTCTTTTGCATTCTTAAATATAACAAATTTAATTTTCTGATTTATCCCAATAAAAAATCTTGCTTATCAATTAATAATATATTATTAAAAATTATGGAAACCGGAAAACAATGACTAATTATTTAAAATTTGTTTGGGATAATTTTTAAAAGTACCGCCCTATCTTTAAATTAAGTCTCCCCTTGTAAATGAAATGAAAAAAATTAAAATTATAATCAAGAATGGAACCCAACCAGATAAGCGACACAGTAGAACCAAAAATTATTAAACAATGGGCTGAAGACCGTGGTGGAAAATCAGCCATACTCAAACACAAGAATGATACGGGCAGAGCGGGCGATATGCTTAAAATCCTCTTCCCCGGCGAAGATCGAAATGGTTATGACCTGATTTCCTGGGAGCAATTCTTCATCATTTTTGAAGAAAACAATTTAAAATTCCTTTTTATTGATGAAGATGATAAACAGTTTTATAGATTAGTGAACAGGAATGAATAAAGATTAAGGTCGGGCTTTAATTTTAAAGCGGGAATATTTCAGAAACTTAAAAAGATAATTTGTACTAGTCCCTGACAATATCAATTTGAAAAACCTGGTATATATCTTCCTCGTATTTATAATGGAGATTTTTCTTTAGATGATCAATGATCTGCAACCTTAATTCCTCATCACTCAATCCTTGTTCCAGCGGTAATACGGTAGTATGAAACCTGGCGATAGACCTGTCATTCAGTTCCACGTTGGAAAATGTCACATCCTTATTTAATACTTTGATATAATCCAGTTTCTGCAACTCCGTGTTCAATTTTTCAACCAGTTCTGTATTCATACTTGCTTTTCGCAAATAAGGTGGTTGACTGAATTGCCAGAACATCATTGCTCCAATTCCTACTATAACAACAAATGTTGTAATTAAGCCTGTTTTCTTACTTCCTTTCAGGAATCTCACCCCCTGTGGGGTAACTTTTCCATAAAAATAAAAAACCAGGGTGGCAGATAGATGTATTCCTAAAAGCTGAAGGAGAATTCTAAACAACCCGCTGAAAACTACCGGCCAATCCATCATATAAACACCTGCGCCTATAAGTCCTACCGGCGGAGCAAGAGATGCTGCAACAAGAATTCCTACCGCCGCGCCGGAAACAAGACTATCCCGTTCACTCTGGCAAATATTAATGGCACCAGCGAAACCTGATACCAGGGGAAGTAATAGGGCAAATTTTGACACCTGGCTTATCTGTTCCATTAATGGGGTAAGGGTTACCAAAGGAAAGATTACTGTAAGCACGAAACTTGTCATCGCAGCAATCCCTATTGCAATGGCATATCTTGAGAGACTGCTTTTCAACAAATCCATTTTTCCTGAAGCCGTTGCAAGGGCCGCGTTCATAGCCGGGCCGGCAAAGGGAGCCACCAACATGGCAGCCACGAGTAAATATGTTGTAGATGTGAATAGACCAATCCATACAATGATACCTGCAACAATAGAATATCCTATGAGTCCAAACATAGACCCCACACTCTGGATTCCTCCAAGATATATCTCCAGCGAACTTTTAGGCTGAACATCTGCAACCTGATCAGGAGAGTCTGAAGCGGGAGGGTAAAGCACAATTACGCCCCTGGGTATAAGCGTTATTTCCGGTTTCTCAAATTCATCGATTTCTTTAAGGAAATTATTGACTTTCTTGTTGGGAAGGTATATATAAAAAACATCCCCCTCTTCTCCTTTTAAACTGATAGTATTTTTCCCCTCATACTTTTTAACCAGGTCCTGAACCTTATCTTTATGCCCTTCGGGAATTTTAATAATGAGTTGTCTCATATTTATTTACAAGTGATTGATCTTTTTCCGGGCCGGAAGTTTACTGCCCGACTTACCAACAAGATAAAAAATCTTATTCAAAATTAATGGATCAATTTTCCCAATGAATGCTAAAGATTAAGCTCAACTACTATAGTTCCCGCAGAAAGACGCAGATTAAGAGCAGATCCCAGAAGATCTAAAATTGAAGTCCTGGAGCAAGGATTGTTACCTCGTTAGCCGAGGGATATTCTCTTCAGGATTAAAGATCTTTTATACGATCGAGTAAAATTCCCCCCCTTGGGGGCCAGGGGGCCAGTTCCCCCTTCGGGGGTTAGGGGGCTCTTATTTCCTTTTAAACAGCCTGGAAATTGTCCTTCCTATTTCATCTATAGGTTCCATCAGGGATGGATTTCTACGGTCATAAATCGTGGTACCCATAATACCCGATTGCATAGGATATACCAGAATGAAACTGTTCTCTTTGAAATATTTATTCAGGTAATCCGGTACATTTTCCATATTTGGCTGATAGGAAGGCTTATCCTTTCTACTCAGAATGATTATGAGATTATCATTCTTCTGGCACTGCCCGGAAAGAAAGAGAAAATCATCCCAATTTTTAAATTCCTCAAACTGGCAGGGGACCGGATGCATCATTTGCACCTGTTTTATGTATTTCAGGGTTTCCGGGGAGCTATAAAATACAAGTGTAGCTCCGGTATTCCTCGCTATATTCCAGACTTTGATCAACCAAAAAGGAAAGCCGGTTTCTTTTTCAGCTTTATCAGGGACGATGATCAAATGCCTCTTTATAGTATTTAATGGCTGTATAGATTTATAAATAAAGGTAGTGGTGCGTGAACGTTCAAGAATGCTCTCGGTGAGTTCTCCAAGAAAAGATGTTGAAAGCTCAGATTTAATGTGCAATCCCATAATAAGATCTGTAATATTATGTTCCTTGATTACACTTTTAATTCCATTAACGATATTCAGGTCATACCTTAACAATTCGGTTAAAATATTATCTGTAGATGCGGCAGTAACCGCAGCCTTTACCAAAAGTTTTTTGGCATTCCTTCCTTCTATCCCATCTATTGCATTATTATCAACGATGCTCAGGGCAAACAACCCGTCCTTGTTATTTTTGGATTTTATGGTGACTCCCAGGTTTATAAGTTCATCTGTGGTTTCAATATTCCTTATAGGTATCAGGATCTTTTCCCGGTCGTCCTTTACATCCTCATCCGGTTCCGAAGCTTCAGATAAAGCCATATTTCTGGCACCTTTTTGAGCAACAAATGAAGCGATTGTACATGTGATCAGGATCATCAGGATGGTCCCGTTTAAAATGCTGTCATTTAATAATCTTATGGGCTCTCCATCTGCATTTTCCCCCAAAATAATATTGTATCCCACAAGAACCGCTGCAAGGGTAGCTGCGGCCTGCGCATTACTTAATCCAAAAATAAGTCGGCGCTCGTCCAGCGAGAAATTATAGGTTTTCTGAGTGAGCCAGGCGGCGATGAATTTTGCCGAAGTCGCTATAATGGTCATCACTGCGGCAACCTTTATTGTATCAAAATCTTTGAAAAAAGCCCGGTAATCTATAAGCATCCCTACGCCTATTAGAAAGAATGGAATAAAGATCGCACTCCCCACAAATTCGATCCTGTTCATTAAAGGAGAAGTATGAGGGATTAACCTGTTTAGAGCCAGGCCGGCAAGAAAGGCGCCTATAATAGCTTCTATCCCCGCCAGTTCAGCAAGTACAGCTCCTAAAAATACCATGACCAGGACAAAAATATACTGGGAAACGTTATCGTCATATTTTTTGAAGAACCATCGTGCAATTACTGGAAAAAGAAATATTACAATCAATGCGAAGATGATGATGGATATGGTCAATCTTACCCAAAAAGCCGTATTTACTTCTCCGGCAGACATACCTACTATCACAGCAAGAACAAGTAAGGCAAGGGTATCTGTAATCATAGTGCCCCCAACGGCCACATTTACCGCCCGGTTCTTGGCCACGCCAAGTTTACTTATAAGCGGATATGCAATAAGAGTATGAGAGGCAAACATACTGGCCAGAAGAACAGAGGTAAGCATGGAAAACTGTAAAACATAATATCCTCCCAGGATACCCAGGATCATGGGTATCAAAAAGGTATACATGCCAAAAACAATACTCTTCTTGCTGTTCTTTTTAAAATCTCCCAGATCAATCTCAAGACCCGCAAGGAACATGATATACAATAGGCCGGCCGTCCCGGAGAGAATGATACTGGAATCCCTTTCCATAAGATAGAATCCATAGGGACCTATTACAGCTCCGGCAATGATCAATCCCAGCAAGTGTGGAATCTTGATCTTGTTAAGAATAATGGGGGCAAATAATATGATCACGAGGATCAATAGAAACTTTAGCACCGGATTGGTTAGCGGAAGGGTAGCGTCATATATATTGAGTAGGATCATATAACAATTTTAAGTGCTATCCTTTTGAAAATGGCTAAAATACGATTTTATAACATCCCCATTATGAAAGGGCAAGAATCGGAAACATTTTATAAGAAATTAAACAAGACGTTCCAATTTTTCCAGTTCCTCCTTATAATCGTATTGCAGGTCTTCGTGAAGCGTGGAGATTATTTTTTTTACTGCGAGAAGTTGTCTTTGGTAGAGGTTGGTAAGAGTTGTGTTTTTCTTGATGGAAGGCCGAAATTCCTTCAGTTTTGAGAGAAAATAAAGCAGAAGTTCTGCCTCTGTTTCTTTTTTCAACGAATATCGACTAAACTTTTTAATATTGCGCAGGATCTTCCTGACACTTTTCTTTATATAAAAATAATTTTTGGTATTGATTACTTTGAAATCGGCATCTATTTCATCTTTTATATTTTGTATAAATTCCTCCTCATCCAGGGATTGAAACAGCAAATAGGTAAGTAGTTCCTTGTTCTCTTTTTTGAACTTTGAAAGCCGAAGACATAATTCCAACAACTCCTCCGGGGAATGGAAGGCCAACTCTTTCTTTATCTGACTTACAGTGGCTGCTTTCATTTTTAAAGACTTAAGATCATTTTACACTCACCACTTCAGAATGTGACATAAAGGAATCTTTCAACCTTTCGATTTTCGGACTCAGTTCTGTGGCAAAAACAAGGTACTGACATTTGGAAATATGCTCCGGAATCCTGATAAGGTCATTGTAATATCTATTACCAGCAAGAAATTCGGCGTCTTCAACAACAAAAAGTTTGAGCTGTGTTACATTGATCCCGGTGATTTTAAAAAGTTTAAATAATTTACCGGGAGTGGCAATTACGATATCAACACCTTCGTAGATATCTCCCTTTTGCGTATCGATATCAGGTTGATCATAGGCGGCGTATACCCGCAGATCCATATAACGGGTAAAATTTTTAAATTTTTCCTCGAGTTCCAGCGCTGCCTCCTTGTCCTTTACAAAGATCAAAGCGCGGGGTGCATCCTCAAATGCAGAACATTCAAGTTTTTGAATTGTGTTTATGATCATTGCCGTGGTCTTCCCACAACCTTCAGGACCTATCCCAAAAACATTCATCCCGCTCTTTATCCTGGAAATGATCTTTTTTTGAAATGGTAAAGGTTCATTAAACTCAAATCTTTCCAGAGCTTCCAGCAAGGGTGCATCTAATTTTTTGAATGACATAATTTTTGGGATCGGTATTATAATGAACTGCAAAGGTAATGTTGCTGAAGTAAATGAGCTGCCAAAAGAAATTTAAATCTTTATCCAATTACAAACGCTTACAAACGAATGTAAACGAAAACAAACCTTTCTCAACCGAATAAGGCTTCTTCCCTGTTCTAAGTTTGTCCTGTTGAAATGAACTAATGATTTTCAACTTAATAAATTCTAAAGTTATGAGCACTCTAAGAAACAAAGTACAATTGATTGGACACGTAGGAAATGCACCCGAGATCATGAATCTTGAATCTGGTAAGAAACTTGCCAAATTCTCGATTGCCACAAATGAAACCTATAAAAATGCCAAAGGCGAAAAGGTAACCGATACCCAATGGCATAATATTGTTGCCTGGGGCAAACTTGCAGGCCTTGTGGAAAGTTATGCGGCAAAAGGAAAAGAAGTGGGGATTGAAGGAAAATTGACTACCCGCAGTTATGAAGATAAAGAAGGCGTGAAGCGTTATATCACCGAGATCATTTGCAATGAGTTATTACTTATGGGAAAGTAAAACTTCAAATTGACTTTAAAAAAGCGCGGCAAGTTCTGCGCTTTTTTATTTATAAAAATTTAAAAATATAATTCTTTCGCTATGCGATATGTATTGGCATGTGCTTCGATAATAGTTTTAATATCGGGCGAATACCCGCCACCCATGCTTACCTGAACAGGGATCTTTTCATCAAGACATAGTTGAAGGACAAATCTATCCCTTTCCTTGCATCCATGAATGGTACAACCGAGTTTTCCCAATTTATCTGATGAGATGATATCCACACCACTCAGGTAAAAGATAAAATCAGGTTGTTGTTGTTCAATAAGTTTTGGCAAGGTCTCTTTGAGGATCCTTAAATACTCCTCGTCCCCTGTGCTATCCGGAAGATCAATATCCAGGTTTGACTGCTCTTTCCTGAAAGGGTAATTATTCTTTCCATGCATAGAGAAGGTAAAAACCGACTCATCATTTTCAAAGATCTCTGCCGTTCCATTACCCTGGTGCACATCAAGGTCAACAATCAGGATCTTTTTTGCCAGATTTTTATGCTGAAGATATCGTGCAGCAATCGCCTGATCATTAAGCAAACAGAACGCTTCCCCATGTTCCGAATACGCATGGTGCGTTCCTCCCGCGATATTAAATGCAATGCCGTGCTGGATTGCATATTCACTTGCTCTAATAGTTCCCCCTGCAATTTTTATTTCTCTTTCCACGAGGATTTGAGAAAGCGGGAAACCGGTTTTTCTGATTTCCCTGGCTTCTAAAGTCAGGTCTTTTAAATTCCTGAGATATTTTGTGGTATGCACCCGTAAAATATCTTCATCTGAAGCCGGGGATGGTTCAAAGAAATTTTTTGCGACACAGGTTCCATCATGCAATAGCTGTTTTGGTAACAGCTCATACTTTTCCATGGGAAAGCGGTGTCCCTCGGGAAGGGGGTGTTTGTAGATGGGATGGTAGGCAATTTTGAGCAAAGATTGATTTTTAGGTTCACTGTCAGTTCGAGCCCTTCGACTACGCTCTGGACAGGCTTAGTCGAGAACCCATTCTTTTACCATTTTTTCTTATCGAGAGACCCTTCGACTCCGCTCAGGGTGACATCTCATTGTCAGTTCGAGACCTGCGGTAAAAAAATTACCTAGCGTATGAGATTGACGTTTAGGAATTTTAAAATCCTAAAATGGCTATTAAAATGACAATGTTAATTTACTAATTTACAGGTTTTTACAAAACACGCCAATGGTAGTCCTTATTCTTTGACCATTCATTCTTATCGAGAGACCTTCGACTCCAATACCATTGATGTAATTTATTAGAGTGTATTTTTCTCGCTAATTTGGAAAAAACGTTGCTAGTTTATTCCCATTTCATAGGGCCGCTTGTTCTTTTTTTGCATCGCCCAAAAAAAGAACCAAAAAAAGTCTAGGCTTACGAAAGCTTCTCTAAATTTTTCATTCGGTGGCTAAATTTTAGGAACTCGCGGGAATATAAATTCTGGCGAGTTTAATTCGTTTCGCTCAAACAGCCTAAAATTCTTAACGCCCCTCTCATTTCAAATTTTACGATAAGCTTTCGTAGGCCGGGGAAATCCGTCATCACCTCCCGCTAATCAAAAAAATTTTATAGGCTTCTCAGGGTGACATTCCATTGTCAGTTCGAGCCCATCGACTACGCTCAGGACAGGCTTCTCAAAGTGACATTTTCGTTGTAGAAAACTACAATATCACAGCACCATTCCCTACCTCATCTTCATCGGGGTTAACAAATACAAGCTTTCCGTTTTTGTTCTCTGTCATCAGGATCATTCCCTGACTTTCGACTCCGCGTAATTTACGGGGAGCGAGGTTTACGAGGACAGTGACTTTTTTGCCAATGATATCTTCGGGTTTAAAGCTTTCAGCTATTCCTGAAACGATAGTCCTTACATCAAGACCGGTATCCACTTTAAGAACAAGCAACTTATCTGCTTTTGGCATTTTGGCGGCTTCAAGTATTGTTCCTACCCTAAGGTCCATTTTGGTAAAATCCTCAAAAGTTGCAGTATCTTTTTGGGGTCCGGCTTTTTTATTTTCTGCTTCGTTTGCAGCTTTGGTGGCTTCAAGTTTTTCCAATTGTGATGTTATTTGTTCGTCTTCTATTTTACTGAAAAGCAATTCGGCTTTTCCTATTTTATGTCCGGCAGGGATCAAGGCTTCCTTTGTGCTTATCTCTACCCACTTTGTTCCATCATTAGTACCCTCCTGTTCCATATTCAGGATCTTTTTCAGCTTGGCCGAAGTAAATGGCAAAAAGGGTTCGCTTAGTGTGGCAAGTGCCGAAGAGATCTGGAGGGCGACGTACATAACAGTCTTCACCCTTTCAGGATCTGTCTTGATGAGTTTCCATGGCTCTTCATCTGCCAGGTATTTATTTCCAAGCCGGGCCAGGTTCATCAATTCCCCCTGCGCTTCTCTGAAACGGTATTTCTCAATGGAACTCGCGATCACCGCGGGATAGGCCCGTAGTGTTTCAATGGTTTGCTCATCAACTTCAGAATAATCTCCCGCAACAGGTACTTCTCCTTCGTAATATTTATCTGTAAGCACTACCACCCGATTGATGAAGTTTCCAAAAATAGCTACCAGTTCATTATTATTCCTGGCCTGGAAATCCTTCCAGGTAAAATCATTGTCTTTTGTTTCCGGGGCGTTGGCGGTGAGAGCGTATCTTAACACGTCTTGCTGTCCGGGGAAATCTTCCAGGTATTCATGCAACCACACTGCCCAATTCTTTGAGGTAGACAGCTTTCTACCTTCAAGATTTAAAAATTCGTTTGCAGGTACATTTTCAGGTAGTATATAACTTCCTTCAGCCTTCAGCATAATTGGAAATATCACACAGTGAAATACAATGTTATCCTTTCCTATAAAGTGTATAAGTTTGGTGTCCTTTGCCTTCCAGTAGTCTTCCCAGTTCTTCCCCTCTCTTTCGGCCCATTCCTTAGTAGAAGAAATATAGCCGATTGGCGCATCAAACCATACATAAAGCACTTTCCCCTCTGCCCCTTCCACAGGAACCGGAATTCCCCAATCGAGATCACGGGTAACTGCACGTGGGCGCAGGCCGTCATCGATCCAGGATTTCACCTGCCCGTAAACATTTACTTTCCAATCCCTTTTGTGGCCAACAAGTATCCATTCCTTCAGCCAGTCTTCATATTGATCCAGGGGAAGGAACCAGTGTTTAGTCTCTTTCATGGTAGGTACGGCACCGGTAATGGCTGACTTAGGGTTGATAAGATCTGTGGCGTTCAAAGAACTTCCGCAGGACTCACATTGATCGCCATAAGCTTCCTCATTTCCGCATTTTGGGCAGGTACCTGTAACAAATCTGTCTGCCAGAAATTGGTCTGCTTCAGCATCGTAGAGTTGTTGGTTAGTGTCTTCAATGAATTTACCCTCCTTATATAACTTTTCAAAGAATTCTGAAGCTGTCTTATGATGGATCCCTGCCGAAGTTCGGGAGTAATTGTCAAAAGAGATCCCGAAATCCTGGAATGATTGTTTGATGATCCCATGATATTTATCAATAAGCTCCTGTGAGCTTATTCCCTCTTTTTTGGCTTTCATGGGGATAGCTACGCCATGTTCATCGCTTCCGCACACAAAAGCCACATCATTGCCCTGCATCCTGAGGTAACGGGCATAAATATCTGATGGAACGTAAACGCCTGCCAAATGCCCAATATGTATGGGACCATTGGTGTAGGGTAAGGCTGCTGTGATGGTATACCGTTGTGGAGTAGTTATCATTAAATTCTTAAATTTTAAAGGCTGTAAAGGTAAGCAACTGACAAATATTACGCGTTAAATTCTTGCAAAAGACAATGCCCGGGCGGGAAATGTGTCTAATTTTGACCCGAAGTCTGGTAAAAAGAAATCGGCCTGTCGTGAACAGGAAAACAATAAACTTGCCTGGCGGCAGGTAAGGATATACGAATTGTTTCCTATAGTTTCAGGTAGCCGGTTAAAAACAAATTTAAAAATCTACATATGAAAAAGACCCTTCTGTTAATTATCATTCTTGGAGTTGTATCATGTAAAGGTTCAAAAAAAACTACAACAAGCCCTGTGGACCTGTTTGTTGTTGAAAACCTTGCCGGTATGAATGCTGAAGACATTAAAAAAATTTATAGCGATACCAATATTATAGAGGATATTGGAGTATTTGAGGAAGGTACTGAAGAGCGTCCATATACTACGCTATACAGTGGCACTGCCGATGAGATCGAGATCACATGGGCAGATGATGCCAGGACAAAGGTCTATGACATTCGCGTTACTGAAGGGGGAAGGTGGAGATCAAATACCGGTATTAAAATAGGCACTACCTATGAGGAGCTTAACCGAATTAACGAGAAAGAGATCTCTTTCTATGGGTTTGGCTGGGATTACAGCGGCGCTGTGATGTGGAATGACGGGAAGTTGGAGGAGACCAGGATATTTGTTTTTCTGGAACCCAAAACCTCCATACCTGGTAACTTTTATGGAGATCATATAATTAAAGCTACCCCAGAAGAGATCGCTGCTCTGGGCCTTAGGGTAAGTACCATACTTTATAAATTATAAGTCGCCAGTTTAGTTATTTTCAGGTACTGCATTGCCGATAACTGAAAATAAATTACTTTTAACATTCCCCAAATCTGAATTTCAACGGCATACACATGGCAGCACATAATGAGTTAGGAAAAAAAGGCGAGGAACTTGCCGTAGAATTCCTGCTTAAAAAAGGATACAAGATCGTGGCAAGAAACTTCACTTTTCAAAAAGCTGAAGTAGATATTATCGCCAGAAAAGATAATGTTCTCGCGATCATCGAGGTTAAAACCCGCAGTACCCCTGATTTTGGAGATCCACAGGAATTTGTAAAGGGCAGGCAAATACAACGCCTGGTTACCGCAGTAGACCATTTTGTAAATGACCACAATATGGATGTTGAAGTTCGCTTTGATATAGTTGCCATCATAAAAAATAAGTCAGGAACCCGTTTGGAACACCTGGAAGACGCTTTTGTTCACTTTGGATAATTAACTCTCTTTTAATTTATTTCTTCCTTTAAAAAATTAAATTTGAGAATATAAATCCTTATTTCTACCCTATTAAAACATGAAGTTGAAAAAATATGTATTCCTCCTGTTATTCTTTTCATGTTTTTATTTTTCCGGATTTTCTCAGGAGAATGGGGCTGGGAACGACTCCATTTACAAGAAAATCGAAGAATTTTCCCAAAAGAGCTTTCTTACCCGAATACTTCATGACGCGGTTTTTAAACCTACCAGTAAGGGCCAGAGGAGTGGGATCAGAATAAGAGACCTAAGAACCTATAGGAGATACCATGGGAAAATTATAAGAAATATTACAATTGAGACACTTGATCCTTTTGGATATTCGGTGTATGATACCATCTCTAAACCCGATCACTGGGCAGAAAATTTTGGGAATACCGTTCATTTTAAAACGAATAATAGCACCGTTCGTGATCTGTTGTTAATTAAAGCTAACAGGCCCTTAGATACCCTTTTGCTCAAGGAATCTGAACGATTAATAAGATCTCAGAATTTTGTAAGAAGCGTGCTTATAACAGCAGAATTTCCTGATGCACAAATTAGATCAGATTCTGTAGATGTAACAGTGCGGGTATTGGATGCCTGGAGTTTGATGCCGGAAGCCGCTTTTTCCACCTCTGTCACCACGTTGGGAATACGAGAACGCAACTTTTTTGGTACAGGACATGAATTGAAATTTAATTATACCACCCGCTTTGAGGATGGTGAAAATGGAATTGATACGCATTATATTATTCCCAATTTTAAAAATACTTTTATCAGGTCCACAATAGCCTACCATACTTTTCTAAATGGTTCGGAGTATAAAAGCGTGAATATAGAGCGTAATTTCTTTTCTCCCTTTACCCGGTGGGCGGGCGGGGTTTATGCAGATCAGCAATTGAGAATAGATTCCTTACCCGATGCTTCATCCCAGCTGAGTTATGAAAGCCGGAGCTTTAATACATACGATCTTTGGGCAGGCCATTCTTTTCCCATTTTCAAAGGCGCTTCAGAAAGTGACAGGACTACTAATCTCATAACTTCTGTAAGATATCTAAATGTAGATTATAAAGAAACACTACCGGAGACATTTGACACCATAGGATTTTTTACCGATAACACCTTTTATATGGGTAGTATCGGGATTGCCTCAAGGCAGTTTGTTCAGGATCAGTATATTTTTGATTATGGGGTAATAGAAGATGTTCCTGTAGGGACAGTTTTTGGAATTACCAGTGGGTACCAAAGAAAAAATCAGGAGGGAAGATTATATCTGGGGGCTAAAGTTGCCTATGGAAGTTATTTCCCCTGGGGATTTTTAAGTACTAATTTGGAATACGGGACTTTCTTCAGAAATAAAAAAACAGAACAAACAACTTATTCCTTCCAGGCCAATTATTTTACCCATTTAATTGACCTTAATTCCTCCTGGAAAATGCGCCAATTTATAAAACCTCAGATCATTTGGGGTAAGAACAGGCTGAACACCGTGGGGGACAGATTAACCATTAATGAAAAAGGCAATTTGCTGGGGGTTTACGGCTCTGAGTTTAATCAAATGGATGTGGTGGGAATTCCGGGGTTTCAAAGCTCTCTTTACGGAACAAGGAAATTTTTGCTCACCCTTCAAACCCAATTTTATTCACCCTGGAATTTGATTGGATTCAGGTTAAATCCTTTTGTCAATTACACCATGGCGCTTGTTGGGAACGAGGACGTACACATCTCACGCAGTAAGATGTTTTCTTCAATTGGCGCAGGAGTAATCATTAGTAATGATTATTTGGTATTCAATACCTTCCAGATCTCTCTCGCATATTTTCCCGAAATACCCGGTAGAGGTGAAAATATTTTCCAGATGAATGCCTTTAATACCTCCGATTTTGGCCTGCAGAATTTTAATTTTGGAAAACCCCGACCGGTATTGTTTAAATAAACTTCTTCGGAATATTTCTCAGGTTTAATCATATTATACAGCAACTATGTGGATCAAACCTAACAGGTCTGCGAGACATGTTAGGTTTAAAACCGAAATTGAGCTGTCTTCTTATTTTAAAACTTCCTTTTTATACGCATCAGAATGCACATTGGCCACTGCCCTTCCAGACGGGTCATTCATATTCTTAAAAGATTCATCCCACTCAAGGGCTGTAGGCGTACTGCATGCCACAGAAGGAACTGAAGGAACTGAAAACGCCGCTGCATCACTGGGGAAATGTTCAGAAAAAATGGAGCGGTAGAAAAATTCCTCCTTGCTTTTAGGTGGCTGTACCGGAAATTTAAAATGGGCGTTTTTCAACTGCTCATCGCTCACCTGAGTATTAACCATTTCCTTCAAAGTATCTATCCAGCTGTAACCGACTCCGTCAGAGAACTGTTCTTTTTGTCTCCAGGCAACGCTTTCAGGCAAATAATCCTCAAAAGCTTTTCTAAGCACCCATTTCTCCATGCGCTCCCCGTTGATCATCTTATCCTGCGGATTAATTCTCATCGCTACATCCATGAATTCTTTATCAAGAAAAGGAACTCTTCCTTCAATTCCCCAGGCGCATAAAGATTTATTTGCCCTTAAGCAATCGTATTGATGAAGTTTATCGAGCTTTCTTACGGTTTCCTCATGGAATTCTTTTGCGTTGGGAGCTTTATGGAAATACAGGTAACCCCCAAAGATCTCATCTGCTCCTTCTCCGCTCAACACCATTTTTATTCCCATCGCTTTTATAGCCCGGGCCATAAGATACATCGGGGTTGACGCGCGTATTGTGGTAACATCATAAGTTTCCAACTGGTACACCACATCTCTTAATGCATCTATCCCTTCCTGAATGGTAAATTTTATCTCGTGATGCACCGTGTCAAGGTGAGTGGCAACTTTTCTTGCAGCTGCAAGATCCGGGGAGCCCTCAAGTCCGATGGCGAAAGAATGCAGTCTTGGCCACCATGCGGCGTCCTTATCATCACTCTCAATTCTTTTATCTGAAAATTTCTTAGCCAGGGCAGAGGTTATGGAAGAATCCAATCCGCCGGAAAGCAATACGCCATAAGGCACGTCGCTCATCAATTGCCGGTGAACCGCCGCTTCCAGGGCATCCCGTAATTCTTTAATGCTGGTCTCGTTATCCTTCACATTCTCATAATCCATCCAGTCTCTCTGATACCAACGCTGATAGCCTTCTTCTTTGCTGGAAAGATAATGCCCGGGAGGGAAAAGTTCAATTTTACTACAATGCCCTTCCAGCGCTTTTAATTCTGAAGCTACATAGAAAGTACCGTTACGGTCCCATCCGATATAAAGCGGAATGATCCCCATATGATCACGTGCGATAAAGTACTCATCATTTTCCACATCATATAAGGCAAACCCGAAGATCCCGTTCAATTCATCCAGGAATTTCGGTCCCTTTTCCTTGTATAAGGGAAGGATCACTTCGCAGTCTGACATGGTCTGGAAATTATAATTCCCTTCAAACTGCTTTCTTAATTCCTGATGATTATATATCTCCCCGTTTGCAGCGAGTATGAGATTTTTATCTTCACTCAGCAAGGGCTGTTTTCCCGATGTTGGGTCAACAATAGCCAAACGCTCATGAGCAAGGATCGCTTTTTCATTACTATATATTCCACTCCAGTCCGGCCCTCGATGCCGCAGGCATTTAGCCATGCTTAAAAGCTGAGGCCTTAATACATTACTGGATTCTTTTAATTCAAACGCACATACAATTCCGCACACAACAATAAAATTTTTATTAATAAACTATGACCGGCAAATATCGCAGAAATATCGAAACGCACCCTGAAGAATTTGGGAAAATTTCCTAATATTTTTCCTGTCTGAGATTCCCTAAGAGTAGTAAATCAGACTTATAAGGGGAAAATTGCAATATTCGTAAATTCTGGAGGTTAAAATTATTTATAAGGAAATATAAGGGTGTCAAAATGGGAATAAAGAATTTCTCATGAATTCTATTTCCCGTAATGATAACGACAAGCTGCTATTAGTAATTCTTCTTTTTCATATTTATACACCAATCGATGTTCTGAAGTTATTCGTCTTGACCAATAATCTTGTAAATCGCCTTTTAAAGCTTCGGGCTTACCGGGTCCTTCAAAAGGTGCACGCATACAACTCTTAAGAAGTTCATTAATGCGTTTTACTGTTTTTTTATCGACTTTTTGCCAATACAAATAATCCTCCCAGGAAGTAGTGGACCAGATTAATCTCATCTTAATCGATTAGATCTTTTTCCTGACCTTTACCGGCTTCAAGTTCTTTTATTGAATTTAATAATGCATCCCTGTTTTTTCCCGTCAGTAAATAAGTGGTTTCCTTCAAAGAGTTATATTCATCTAAAGATATCAATACGAGATCTTTCCCGTTTTTGCGTTTGATAATTATGTCACTTACATCATTAACAACTTTATCGAACCAATGCTTTAGATTAGCCCGAAATTCTGAATAGTTTACTGTTTCCATAATGCAAAGATAGCTAAAGGTACTTAATTAAGTACTCTTAAGTGATTTTTATAAATTGATTGCGGAAATCAATAATCGAAAATAATCTAAATTCATAAGATTTTAAATTCAATTCCTTCTTGTGGACTTGCTGGCAGGCAGGGTTAGTGAGCCATTCCCTTAAAAATTAGGCGCTAATTTTACTTAGGGGGCTAGGGGGCTTGAGGCAATAGGGTCCTTCAACGGCTCCAGCACCTTCAACGCCTTATTCACCGAAATAATCTTATCAAAAGTCAGCAATAACCTCAACCCGGCTCTTGTTTTCTTTTCCTTCATCGTGCAGGAATGCGGGTGGGTTTGCACGTATTGCAGCACACGGGTAAAAGCATTGGTTTGATAAAAACCGGACTGCTGATCGGCGATGAAATAGCCTATCATTTTTCCCTGTTTCATCACGATCTTCTCAAGACCGATCTTTGAAGCGATCCATTTAATTCTCACGCTGTTTAAAAGATCAACTGCCTGGGTGGGCAGTTCCCCGAACCTGTCTATCAACCTGGCTTCAAATTTTTGAAGATCCTCTTCGGTCTTCACACTGTTCAATTCGGTGTAAAGATTCAGCCTTTCCGAGATATTGTTGATGTAGTCATCCGGAAACAATAATTCAAAATCGGAATCTATCTGGGTGTCTTTTACGAAGGTTTTATCCTCCAGATCTACGTTGGTATTATAAAGATCTTTGAATTCATTCTCCTTGAGCTCTTCAATGGCCTCATTCAGGATCTTCTGGTAGGTATCAAATCCAATTTCATTGATGAATCCGCTTTGCTCACCTCCCAGCAGATCACCCGCTCCCCGAATCTCCAGATCCTTCATCGCGATGTTGAACCCGCTTCCGAGTTCGCTGAACTGCTCCAGGGCAGTGATTCTCTTCCTGGCATCATCTGTCATTGCAGAATATGGCGGAGTGATAAAGTAACAGAATGCTTTTTTATTGCTTCGCCCCACCCGTCCCCGCATTTGGTGCAGGTCTGAAAGTCCGAAGTTGTTGGCGTTATTAACGAAGATGGTGTTAGCATTGGTCACATCGAGTCCGCTTTCCACAATCGTGGTAGAAACCAAAACATCAAATTCATTATTCATGAAGGAAAGCATCAGGTTCTCGAGCTTTTTCCCTTCCATCTGGCCATGACCTATCCCCACCTTGGCATCGGGCACAAGCCGCTGGATAAGGCCTGCCACTTCCTTAATATTCTCGATCCTGTTATGTATAAAGAAAACCTGACCGCCCCGCTGGATCTCGTAAGAGATCGCATCGCGAATGGTTTCCTCGGTAAACCGCACCACGTGTGTTTCAATGGGATACCGGTTTGGTGGCGGAGTGGTAATCGTGGAAAGATCCCTCGCAGCCATTAAACTGAATTGCAATGTCCTCGGTATGGGCGTGGCAGTAAGCGTAAGGGTATCAACATTTTCCTTGATGGTCTTAAGCTTATCTTTTACCGATACCCCAAATTTCTGCTCCTCATCAACAATGAGCAATCCCAGATCCTTAAACTTCACTGTCTTGCTCACCAGTTGGTGGGTGCCGATGATTATGTCAACCCTTCCGTTCTCGAGATCGGAAAGGGTTTCTCGACGTTCCTTTGCAGTTCGGAACCTGTTGAGATAATCAACAGTAACGGGAAAATCTTTCAGGCGTTCGGTAAATGTTTTGTGATGTTGAAATGCCAGGATAGTGGTAGGCACCAAAATTGCCACCTGTTTCCCGTTATCTACCGCTTTAAAGGCCGCGCGTATGGCCACTTCGGTTTTTCCGAAACCAACATCTCCGCACACCAGCCTGTCCATAGGACGGTCATTCTCCATGTCCTCCTTTACGGCCGAGGTCGCTGTGGTTTGGTCGGGTGTGTCTTCGAAAATAAATGACGCTTCGAGCTCATGTTGCAAATAAGAATCTGGCCCAAAGGCATAACCTTTTTGCAGCCTTCGCTTGGCGTATAATTCAATTAAATTGTAAGCGATGTGCTTAACGCGGGACTTGGTCTTTTCCTTTAAATTCTTCCAGGCATTGCTTCCCAGTTTATATATTTTAGGCGGTTTGCCATCCTTTCCGTTAAATTTGGAGATCTTGTGAAGGGAATGAATGCTCAGGTACAAAATATCCCGCTCGCCATACACAAGCTTAATGGCCTCCTGCATTTTGCCTTCCACCTGAATTTTCTGAAGTCCACCAAATTTTCCTATTCCGTGATCGATATGGGTCACGTAATCACCCACATCCAGGTTGGTAAGTTCTTTAAGCGTGATCGCCTGTTTCTTGGCATAACCATTCTTCAGCTGAAACTTGTGATAGCGTTCAAAGATCTGGTGATCGGTGTAACACGCTATTTTGGAACCTTCATCAATAAATCCCTGAAACATTGAAAGTACGGGTGTATGGTACTTGACTGCCCGGTCCTGATCGTCAAAAATGTCATGGAACCGCTTTGCCTGCTGCTCGCTGACGCAAAAGATATAATTGGTATATCCGGCTTCGGTATTCTCAATAAGGTTATCGATCAACAGGTCGAATTGTTTATTGAAAGAAGGCTGGGGTTTGGTGTTGAATTCGATGACATTGCCGTCACCCTGAACTTGTTTCAGGGTCTCATTGGTGTTAGATCCTGAAACAAGTTCAGGATGACGTGGCGAGGAGGGTTCAGGATTTGTTGGTGTTGAAGTTTCCGATTTTTGTAAATACGCCTGCGAACTCAGCTCCACTATGCTGAAATCTATCAGCTGCCTTTTGATCATTTCGGCATTGCAAAAAAGCTCATCCGGCTTGCTGTGTCTTATTTCTTCGGAAATGGTCTTGAAAGCTTCTTGGGCTTTACTGAAGAGTTTGTCCATTTGAGCAGAAAACAGGTCGAGATCTTTCATGAAGATCACGGTGTTGGCGGAAATATATTTCAGAAAACTTTCTCGCGTCTCGTCCAGCTTTTTGTTCTCCACGTTTGGCATCACAGAAATCTTCTTCACCTTCTCAGTTGAGAGTTGGGTCTCAACATCAAAACTTCGGATACTGTCAACCTCATCACCAAAAAATTCGATCCTGTAAGGCTCATCATTGCTGAAAGAGAACACATCTATGATCCCACCCCTAACCGAAAATTCGCCGGGCTCCGTTACAAAATCCACTCGTTTGAACTTATATTCAAACAGGACTTCATTTACAAAATCAATGGAAAGATTATCGTTAAGTGAAATTTTTAGGGTGCTGCGGTCCAGCTCCTTCCGGGTAACCACTTTTTCAAAAAGCGCATCGGGATAGGTGACAATGATCGCCGGCTTTTTCCGGGAATTGATCCTGTTCAGGACCTCTGCCCGAAGCAGCACATTGGCATTATCCGTCTCCTCCATTTGGTAGGGCCTGCGATAACTCCCCGGGTAAAAAAGTACATTTTTATCGCCCACCAGATGTTCCAGATCATTGAGATAATAAGCGGCTTCTTCCTTGTCATTAAAAACGAGTAGAAAAGGCTTATCAGCATCTTCAAAGGCATTGGCGATCACAAAAGATAGCGAAGATCCCACAAGACCCTTTACATGAATTTTAGCCGAATTATTTGAGGATTGGATAAGGGATTCCCTTAATTTCTGTTGTTGCAGAGAATTTGCAAAGTTTTGGGCAATAGAAGATTTACTCATTGGCGCAAAGGTAATTCGATCTATTTGCCTTTACAACACCTAATGCTTTTTTTAACTTATGCAGGATTCAAAAACATCTATCTCAATTAACACCTTTCTCAAAATAAAATTACTTAAAATGACACTTTAAATTTTTTTAGCTTTTAATTAACATTACAGATTGGCATTTTATGTTTTTTTTTTTTTGCATTTTTAACGTGCTGAAAATAAGACATAAATAACAGATCAACTACATCCAGGTTAAGGAACCAAAAGAACAAAACAGGCTATCTTTACTTAATCGGTTTTTAGTAAGTCGGAATTGCCGAAACAGCGACTCAAAATATCTGAAAGTAAGCTAACAAACTTAAACTAAAATTATGAAAAATTTATTACTGAGCATTTTTACAATTATTGTATTTTCCGGTTCTATTCAAGCAAATAATATCTTAGATGAGGATACAACATTAACTAAGGAAATAAGTGTTGATTTATTTGAAGAAATAAATTTGAAAAAGGATGTAACTGAAATACTTACAATTACTAAAATATTTGTTATGAAAGATGATGGAACCTGTAGCATCCTCTACTCTGTCAGAAGACAAGACGGCTCTGAAATTAGTTCCTTTAGATTAGAAGCTCCAGATACTCACCCAGATTGCTGGGGGGTTGTTTTCCACATCTCACCTTTTTAAATAATTACTCACAGGAATATCTGATCATATAAGATATGTGATCAGATATTCCTTATTTAAATAATATATGAAATCATTTTTATTTTGTATTCTCTTTATTTATTCTTTTGCCATAAATGGCCAAAATAATCAAATTTATGGTTACGTAGAATATTTGACTGAAATTCAGTTAGGTCTGCCTGTATTTGCAATTTCACATCTACACTTCAATTCATATAAATCTAATTTTATTGAAGGAAAATTTAGCGAACCTGATGTAGCTTCTAATATAAATTCACGACTTGAATATCCTGAAACTATAATAAATAATCAAATACAATTTTTTACGAATGTGAGAGAGAGAAAAATTTTTAAATATCATCCTGTTCAAGGAGAAAATTTTCTTGTTGAGGAGGAGCTTTTTCCCATTAGATGGAAGATATCCAATGAGATTAAAACAATCTTAGGATATAATTGTCAAAAAGCAACTGGTGAATTCAGAGGTAGAAATTATATAGTTTGGTTTACATCGGATATTCCTGTACCACTTGGTCCTTGGAAACTAAACGGTTTGCCAGGTTTAATAATACAAGCCGAGGACTTAAAAAATAAAATTAATTTTACTGCAAGAAGGATATCCTTTTCTAATAGTAAGACAGAAGATGGTAATTTAGTAATTGAGAAATTAACCAATACGAGAAAAATTCCAATTAAAGAATACATAGAGATTATTGAAAAGAAAGAAAGGGAAGAAGTAAGTAGAATTATTGCCACTTTACCCAGGAATAGTATTGTTAAAGATATCAAATTCACTGGAAGAGAGATGAAGTTGGAACTAATATATGAATGGGAATAGAAGCCTCAGGGAAATGAGCCTTTTAGACGCGATAAAAATTGCAGTGACTGCAACACTCACCAAATAGAAGATTTTAATGATTAAATGGTATGTTATTTTAATCATAATTGGCCTTAATTCCCAGTTCCTAACTCAAAATAGCATTGAAGGTATAATAAAAGATCAGTCTACCAATTTTCCCCTTCAAGGTGCCAGTCTATCATTAGTAGATGCACAAAATAATTTTATTGCTTATACATTTTCAGATGAAAATGGATTTTTTCAACTGAATGCTAACTTTAATGAAAGATTATTTTTAAAGTTTTCTGCATTAGGTTATAAAGAGGAAATGATTGAAATTATTCCAGGTGAAGATAATACCTCTATGTTTTTAAAACTGATTCCCCAACCATTTACGCTGGATGAAGTAATTATCCATGCAGAACGACCTATAAAAGTAAAAAAAGACACAATTGTTTTTGATGCTAAAGCCTTTGCACAGGGCAATGAGCTGGTTGTGGAGGACTTGCTCAAAAAACTACCAGGCCTTAGCATAGATTCAGAGGGCACCATCAAAGTAGGCAATAAGGAAGTGGAAAAAGTAATGATTGATGGGGATGATTTTTTTGAAAGGGGGTATAATATCTTGACCAAAAACATGCCTGCCCACCCCATTGACAAAGTAGAAGTGTATCAAAATTATTCCAACAACCGCTTGCTTAAAGGTGTTGAGGAAAGCGATAAAGTAGCCTTGAACCTTACACTTAAAGAAGACGCGAAGCGGCTTTGGTTTGGTAATTTGGAGCTGGGCTATGGTCTTTTATCGCAAAACCGTTATGAAGTGCGGGGAAACCTGATGAACTTTGGCAAAAAGAACAAATATTATTTCCTTACTAATCTCAATAATACAGGATACGATGCTACCGGGGACATAAGTCAACTGGTAAGGCCTTTTCGTGTAAACGAACCCGCAAGTATTGGAGACGATCAACAGTTAAATTCCCTTATAAATTTATCATCCAGCACTCCAAATTTTAAGAAAAGCCGCACCAACTTTAACAATGCAGAGCTGTTTTCGTTAAACGCGATTTTTAACCCCAGCGCAAAACTAAAAATCAAAACCCTGGGTTTCTTTAGTGGGGATGAAAATGATTTCTTTAGGAATTCCATCCAAACTTTTGAAGCAAACCAAACCAATTTCACAAATACCGAGGATTATATCTTAAGAAACAAAAATCTTATAGGTTTCGGAAAAATTGAACTTACCTATGATATTTCAAAAACATCGAGCCTTGAAGCTGTGACCAAGTATAATAATGGATCGACCAGAGGTTTTTCCAACTTGGTGTTTAATGCAGTTTCTACCCTGCAAACTCTTGACACAGAAAATGAATTATTTGACCAGAAAATAAGCTATACTAATAAGTTTAAAGAAAAGAAGGTCTTTCTTTTAACCGGAAGGTTTATTGACGAAAGTACTCCCCAGGATTATAGGATCAACAGGTTTTTTTATGAAGGCTTGTTTCCGGAAACAGAGAATGTAAACAATGTATTGCAATTAAGCGAAACAAAAATGAAATTTGCAGGCGTTGAAGCACATTTGCTGGATCGTTGGGAAAATGGCAATTTACTGGAATTACAATTTGGTAACCAGTACCGCAATGATAATTTGAATAGTATTTTTCAGTTAAAAGAGGATGAAAACACAGTACAATTGCCTCCCGGTTTTCAAAACCAAACACAGTATTCCACTAATAACCTTTACTTAAAATCCAGGTATCAATTGGCAGTCATAAATAACTTTTCAATTATTGGAAAGCTGGACCTCCACCAATTATCCAACAAGCTGGAATATGAGGGAGTTTCTGAGGGCGAAACTCCATTTTTTATCAATCCTTCTTTGGGCCTCGATTGGAAGATAAATAATAAGAACAGGCTTAAGTCCTCTTATTCCCTTAATACCACGAATGCCGGAATCTTAGATGTTTATAATAATTTTGTACTTACAGGCTTTCGATCTTTTCAGGCAGGTACGGGAAGTTTCAATCAACTGGATGCCTCTACTTTTATATTCAATTATGAACTGGGAGAATGGAGTGATCGGTTTTTCGCGAATACTTTTCTTGTCTATTCCAAAAACCACGATTTTTTCTCCACATTTTCAATTATAGACCAGAACTTTTCGCTTTCAGAAAAATTTCTTTTCAAAGACAGGGAGTATCTATCTTTTAACTCTAATCTGGATCGTTATTTTAGATTTATTCGCTCGAACCTAAAACTGGATTTGGGATATGTTCAGTCCAATTACAAAAATATTGTAAACGATTCTGGAATTAGGGAAATCAATTCATGGAATTATTCTTATGGAATGGAGTTAAGGTCTGGCTTTACAGGGGTTTTTAATTACCATCTTGGCACGAAATGGAACCGTAATAAAATTGAAGCCAGGGAATTCAGTAATTCTTTTACCGATAACGTTAGTTTTCTTGACCTCCTGTTCCTTTTTAATGAGTTCTTTAATGTCCAGTTAAAAACAGAGCAATATTATTTTGGAAACCTACAGGAAGATAATACTTACCATTTTCTGGATATAGATGCCACCTACCAACTAAAACCAAATAAACTCACCTTGTCCCTTGAGGCCAGAAATTTGTTCAATACAGAAACTTTCAGGAGTTTCACAATTTCAGATTTTGGTACCTCTACCACTTCTTACCGATTGTTGCCCCGTTTTGGTTTATTGAAATTAAAGTATAGGTTTTGATCATTTTAGTTCGGTCGGATTTGCAATTGTTGGCGCGGATTTGCAATCCTTGACAGCATTACGTGCTAACACTCAACTTTATCATTTCCCTAACAGCAATTACCAACAGAGATGGTAACTTTCAACAAATTCTAATTTCTACAATGGCCTTTAAAGGTTACGACGTTTTCATTATTGGTACCGGCACAGCCGGAAAAAATGTGGCCAAAGATTGTGTTGCGGGCGGACTCAAAGTGGGCATTGCAGATAATCGCGAATATGGCGGAGTATGTGCCAACCGCGGGTGTGATCCTAAAAAAGTGCTGATGGGTGTAACCGAGGCCCTTTACAAGACCTCCAAACTTAAAGGCAAAGGCATCACCAAAGCACCGGCGGTGAGTTGGGAAGATGCGATGGCTTTCAAAGAAACCTTTGTCAACGCCGTTCCCGCATACACAGAAAAAGACCTGAAAAAGCTGGGAATTGATCTTTACCACCAGTCTCCAAGATTCCTTGATGAAAATACACTCTCTGTAGAGGGAAAGACAATCACTGCCAAAAAAATCGTCATAGCAACCGGACAGGTGCATATGGAGTTAAAGATCCCAGGGAGGGAACATGCTCTGGTAAGCGATGATTTTCTGGATTTAAGATCCTTGCCGGAAACTATGCTGTTTATAGGGGCTGGCTATATCGGGATGGAATTTGCCCATATCGCCGCACGTTTTGGGGTTAAGGTGACGATGATGGATTTTGCACCTCGACCGCTTACCAATTTTGATGAAGATATGGTGAAACATTTGTTGGAAGCATCAGAAGACCTGGGGATCAATTTTATTTTTAATGCTGAAGTTACCGGCATTGAAAAATTACGAAAGAACTTTCGGGTCAGGGCAAATCAGGATGGAAAGGAAATTTCAGCAAAGGCAGAAATGGTATTCAACACCGCTGGTAGGGTCCCTTCCATCCAGGATCTTGATCTTGAATTGGGTAATGTAGAATACTCCAAAGAAGGGATCGTAGTTAACGAATTCCTTCAGAACACCACCAATAAAAACGTCTATGCCTGCGGAGATGTTTCAGCCAGTGGAGGCCTTCCGCTTACTCCGCTATCTTCAGAAGAAGCCCGCATCGTTTCCAATAATATCATCAATAAAAACAAGCCTGAAAAAGTAAATTATCCTCCCCAGCCTTCCGCAGTTTTTACCCTTCCAAATCTTGCCAGCGTCGGACTTTCCGAAGAAGAAGCCAGGGCAAAGGGACTTGATTTTACTGTGGAGCACAAACAAACTCCCAATTGGTTCAATGCCAAACGGATCAATGAAAAAGGGTACGCTTATAAAACTTTGGTAGATAACAAATCAGGAGAGATCCTTGGAGCGCATCTCCTGGGCCCCGAAGCTGCCGAGGTGATCAACTTGTTTTCCATGGCGATGTATGCAAAATTGAAACATTCCGACTTTAAAAAAATGATCTTCGCCTACCCGAGCTGGGGAAATGATGTGAAGGGGATGGTGTGAAAAGATTCAAAATTTAAAATTCAAAATTCCAACTCTAAGCGAAGTAGGTAGGGCAGGGATTTCAAATCCGCACCAGGCGGACTATTTTTCTATTCACCATTCACTAATAACTAAACTCGTTAGCGCGGATTTGCAATCCGTGCTCGTGCTCATGCTCTCACTATGTACTTTTCAATACTCACTAATCACTATCACCCTTTACCAGCCTGTACATAGGATTTGTCTTCCTGTTCACATACCCATGATAAAGTACATAAATAGTTAATACGATAGCTCCTGCGAGAGCTACATAGGCAATATTGGGCATGCGTTCGCTATGCCTTACATAAATTGCGACGAGAGCCCAGATACCTACAGCAGCAAATTCCCTCATATTTCTTCGATAAATGATCAATAAGTTTATAAGCACGGCAACTAGGATCATAATTATGGTCCATTGCCTTTCTGTAAATAACCACCCGTCCCAACCTATTTTAGCGAGGTAGGAAGCAACGTTGGCGATAGTAGCAACAGTGATCCAGCCCGCATACAGGCAAATAGGCCACCATGTAAAGAAAATTGTGCTTAAAGAGGCATCCCAGAGTTCCATCCTGGTCTTTCTAATCACAATAATGAGGGAAAAAAGAATAATGAACATAAATATTACCGAAAGCCAGGTTACTTCATACAACCAAACCACAACCCACCCGGCATTTGCAAAATTGGCGATCGCAAACCAGGGGCCTGTTTCTGAAATAAACCCATCCTCCCGGCTACTAAAAAATGCTGCATAGATCTGGTAGCCGCTATATGCCAAAAGACCAAGAAAGATAACTCCCCAGATGGAAAAAGCATATCCCTCGGGCGTAAAAAGATTGCGGTATTCCTGGCTCAGGCTGCCAATAGTATTGTTGTTAAGCTGAAGGGTTTGTGAAAAGTAGTTTACAATAATGACCAGGATCACTGAAATTAAATTCAGAATGGTGAGGTTTCGGGACATTCAAGGTACTTGATGGTTAGTACACTAAAATAACTTCTTTTTTGGTAATTGCAAACACCTGATCTCCAACATTTGGGCTTATCCAGAAATTACCGGTAAATTCCCCGAAGGCCGGTAGGATCATCTGGTCCTCACTTTTGTAAAAACAACGAAGTTTAAGCTGCTGCCTCCCTATCCCATTGAGTTTATAGCCGGGATGTAAATGTCCGCAGATGTTGTAATAATTTTCCCTTTCCTCTGGGTGATGGGTTAGCACAAAATCATCGAGAACGAGCTCGTCAAAGATCCTGATGCGCAGCGCCTCAAATTTTAATTCTGAAATAATGTCGTGATTTCCTATGATCAGCATAACCTGCGCAGAAATGTCCTGCATCCAGCTTTCAAAAAGATTCCATTCCATGTTGAGGGAACTGTGAAAAAGATCTCCTAAAAAGCAGATGCGGGCAGGCTGAAAATGCTCAACCACATCGGTAAGTCGCTCAAAATTCTGAGCTATCGCATTTTGTGGTACCGCGCTGCCGTATTTTCTGAAATGGGAGATCTTTCCCAGGTGCACATCACTTATGATAAGCATCTGTTTCTGTTCCCAGTACATGGCTCCGGAAGGATGCAAAATGAAATTTTGCCCGTTTATCTGAATAGATTTTATCACGCCGCAAAATTATCATTTTTCTCTCTATTTTTCCCACTGAAGCAGCATCCGTTTTATGCGATCTTCAAGTTTTTCTGAAGATAATTTTTCCCGAAGCCTGTCGGTTATTATCGGAAACGCAAATGGTGTAGGCTTCTCACAGGCTTTCCATATTATATTCTGATTTGAGATCCTTTCCAGGGCCAGTCGTAACCTTCCCTCCTCGAGTTGATGTTCAAAGGTTTCCCGGAAGGCCTGTAGAAACAACAGATTTTCAGGTTCATAATCGCGAAAAACACTGAAGAGCAACTGCGAATTTGCCTGCAAATGTTTGCTTTTAATGAGCTTATTCGGAAACCCGGTAAAAACCATTCCGGCTATCACTGCAATATCACGGAATTTCCTTCTGGCCATTTCAGTAGAATTCAGACTATTATTTAAATCGTTCATGAGATATGCCGAAGAAAACAAATCGTTGTCCAATACCTGCTGCATATCGATCTCCTGATCACTCAAAAGCTCAAAACCATAATCATTAAAAGCCAGGGTAAAACTTATCGGGCTTAGAAGGCTTATTCTGTAAGCGAGTAAACTGCTCAGCGCCTCATGAACCAACCTGCCTTCAAATGGATAAAAGATCGCATGATAGCCTTCACGGGTTTTAAATGTTTCAATCAGGAATTCGTCTTTTCCCGGAATTATAGATTCCCGTTGCTGTCGTTCAAAAATGGGTTGAAGCGCACTGAGTTCAAGAGAATTCCCTCCTCCATTCCTGGCCGATTCCCGCGCAGCATACATTTCCCCGCGTAAAAGTTCGCTCATCTGTGCAGAAAAACTCATTCTTCCTCCCAGCCAGCTTGGAACTTTGGTGTTCTTTTTTTTGGATTGCCGTACCAAAACCTCCATTCCTTTTATGCGTGCCAATTCCAGGTTCCTGCCCGCAAAGGTAAAGGCATCCCCAGGGGTCAATTTTGAAATAAACCATTCCTCGATAGTGCCAATATACCCACCGCTCATATATTTCACGCTGAGCATGGCATCGCTTACAATAGTCCCGATCTGTAATCTATGCCGCATGGCCATGCCACGGTCATTTACTTTAAACAAGCCGTTTTCTTGGATCTCAACCTTCTTGTACTCGTCATATGCCTGCAGACTCTGACTCCCTTTAGTGATAAAATTGAGCAGCCATTTCCATTGTTCATCGGTGATCCCCTGGAAACAGAAGGTGGATTTGATTTCGGGGTAAATGTCTTTGGGAAAGAAACCGTTGGAGACTGCCAGGGTGGTTAGATATTGCACCAGTACATCAAAACTCAGCAAATATGGGATCCTGTCTTCGACAACCGTTTCACGCACCGCTTTTTGCAGAGCAGAAGCTTCAATAAGTTCTATGGCGTGGGTGGGTAAAAAGTAGATGATACTCTCCTTCCCCGGCTGGTGCCCGCTTCGCCCCGCCCGCTGAATAAATCTTGCCACCCCTTTAGGTCCGCCAATCTGAATGATTGTTTCCACGGGAGCGAAATCAACCCCCAGGTCAAGACTGGAAGTACAAACCACCGCCTTCAGGCTTTCATTTCTTATCGCCTGTTCCACCCACAAGCGGGTTTCCTTGGCCATGCTTCCGTGATGCATTGCCACTTCACCGGCAAATTCCGGGTAATTATGCATGAGTTTCTGAAACCAGAGTTCGCATTGCGAGCGGGTATTGGTAAATATCAAAGTGCTTTTTGATTCCCTGATAATGGGAATAACCTCATCTATTAAATGCATACCCAAATGCCCCCGCCAGGGGAATTTCTCCATTTTTTCCGGAATGATAGAACGCACGGTGATCTTTTTATTAAGATCTGCACGGATCAATACTGAATTTTGAAAAGCATCGGATTCCGGACCCAACAATACCTCACGGGCTTCCTGTAAATTACCTATCGTAGCTGAAATTCCCCAGATCTTCAACTTTGGGGAAACCCTTTTTAACCGGGAAAGCGCCAGCTCTACCTGTACCCCGCGTTTTGTGCCCAAAAGCTCGTGCCACTCGTCAATGATGATGGCATTGAGATTTTTAAAGGTCTTGTCATAATCTTTGGAAGCCAGTAAAAGTTGAAGACTTTCGGGGGTTGTGATCAGTAGATCGGGCATGGTCTTTCTCTGGGCAGCACGATCTTTCATAGAAGTATCTCCCGTACGTATCCCGACAGTCAACTGAGTCCCCATTTCCGCAGCAAACCTCTCGGCTGCCTGTTCGATCTCGACAGAAAGCGCCCGCAGCGGAGTAATCCAGATGGCTTTCAATCCCTGCTTGTGTTTGGTTTTATAATCGGGATTATTCTTTATGTATTCCAACACAACAGGGATCCAGAGCGCATAAGTCTTCCCGCTCCCCGTAGGTGCGTTCAACAACCCATTCTTTCCCTGAAAAAAAGCCTTCCAGGCCTGTTTCTGAAACGCAAAAGGCCTCCACCCCTGCCCCTCAAACCAGGTTTCTGCTAATTTTATAAGTTGTGTTTGGGTCATTGTTATTTTTTCGCTCAACCTTTATTTCTAATTCCAGTAACCGAGAACCCTTCCGTCTTGAGCGGTTAGATAATCCTACTAATAAATATAATTTCAGTCCGCTCAATCCACCTTCCCTTGAAAAAAGGGAAGGAGCTTTTGTGTATTCTTATATTTAAAATTCTCCAAATTTCAATTTTTACTAAGAGTAAAAAGCTCCCCTCCTTTTTAAGGAGGGGTGGCCGAAGGCCGGGGTGGTTAAACCTGAATCTTGTTATACAACAAAGTTTAATCATAATCCCGGTTAAACCCTTCCGTCTTAATCGGTAGGAAAATTTCAATAAACGAGAAATATCCTATAACCGATTAATCCACCTTCCCTTGGAAAGGGAAGGAGCCTTTGTGTATTCTTATATTTATAATTCTCTAATTTTTCAAAATTCAACAATGCAAAAAAGCTCCCCTCCTTTCCAAGGAGGGGTGTCCCGCCTTGCGGGACGGGGTGGTTAAACCCGAATCTTGTTATAAGTCCAAGTTTAATCATGATCCTGTTTAAACCCTAAAATTGTCTCTTATCTCTCTCAAAACAGATTCCAGATTTTCAAACACCATTTTATTTTCAAACCTTAACACTTTTAACCCCATTCCTTCAAGAATTCTATCTCTTCTTCGATCCTTCTCCTCTGCCGTGGGATTTAAATGTACTTCACCGTCCAATTCCACAATTAACTGATCTAAAGCACAATAAAAGTCCACAATAAAATTATTAATACTGTGCTGTCTTCGGAACTTTCTACCTTCCAGTTTACTCTCTTTTAATTCATTCCATAGATAAGCCTCAGCAGAAGTCATATTTCTTCTCAACTCCTTTCTGAGATCTTTAAGATTCTTTTTATTGTGATCAGGTTTATTCATGATTGTAGTTTAACCCTTCCGTCTTAATCGGTAGGAAAATTTCAATAATGAGAAACCTTCTCAAACCGATTAAGCCACCTTCCCTTGGAAAGGGAAGGAGCTTTTGTTCTTCCTTATTTTCAACATCCGCCAATCTAAACGCCTTTTAAAAGCTCCCCTTTTTTTCAAGGAGGGGTGGACGCGCAGCTGACGAGGTGGTTAGACCGGGATCTTGTTATATAACAAAGTTTAATCATAATCCCGCTTAAAGCCTTCCGTCTTGAGCGGTTAGATAATCCTACTTATAAATATTATTTCAGTCCGCTCAATCCACCTTCCCTTGAAAAAAGGGAAGGAGCTTTTTGATTTTCTTTTATTTAATGATAATCCATATTTAAAAAAAATGCTCCCCTCCTTTTTTTAAGCTACTGTGTACCCACATCTTTGGCGATGTTAATTCCTTCTATTAAATAATTTAATCTCTCCAAACCTCTTTTGAGGACTATTACCCCAGGTGGTCCCTGAGAATCATATCCCTTCCACCCTCCAAGACGTCCCAGGATCCATGCTGCCCATTTGGTTCTTTTGGGATCATTATTATTTTGAAGCTTATGAGTTCCACCTTGTAATTTTTTGTTCATTATGTGAAGCACCTCTAATTGTTCCTCATTAAATACCTCTTCTATAGGCTGTCCACCTTCGGGTTGTGAATATGCAATACTCATCTGTAAGATTTTCAACAGGGCTGTCATCTGCATGATAACCAGTTTTCTAATTGCCCAACCACTTTCAAGCTCTGTTTCCTCTATACCAAATCCTTGCTTTTTTAGTAGTCTGAACAGCTGTTCAATGTACCACCGGGCACTGTACCATTGAACTATGATCAAGGCTTGTTCGTAAGTTTCTATTGTGTGGGTAGTCAATAACTTCCATTGAACAGGGTTGGTTACATTACCGATTTCTTTAACTGAGATGCAGTTGACTGTAATTGATCGGGGATGCCCTCTTTTAATTAGGCGTTTTGGACATATCAATGAGCAAGCTTTAAAACGCAGTTCAATATGGGCTTGACGTTTAAATTGGTGTTTACGATTGTCTGTTGGTATCTCTATAGTATAGCTGCCGGCAACTGGTTGAGAATCCATCTCCTCATATAAGCTGCCATTAGAAGATTTACGATCTGTACGTGAGCGTATCAGTAGATGATGTCTTTCATCTGGAACCATTGCAAATTGTTCATAAATATCACCTTCTCTATCTTCAATAAAGGTTACGGTTTCCGCTCCTTGTAAAAACTCTTTGCTCTTTTGTGCTACTTCAATCCACTTATAAGATTCCTTATTTTCTATAGGCTGTTCCTTATATACTCTTATGTCTTTTTTAGGCATTTCCTCGGGCCGGTGGAAGACCTTGATATGAGAAAAACCCAGGGGTGACAAGGTGGTGGCATCCAAAACAAGGCCGGGATGAATCTTAAAACAATGACCTGAATCGAATTTATCTGAACGGCCTAATCCGCTGTTGGTCTTGAGTCTCCTCTTATGCTTTCCCATATTCACCTCACACGTATCCTGTACACACAAAAGGTGTCGCCCCTTCGCCAATTGCCCCATACGGAAAGAAGCTTCATTTATTAATTCTTCTTCGTTCATTCTCTCGTTGTTTAAGAATCTGTAAAAAGCCTTTTGTTCAGCAGGAGAAATTGACAGTTTTCGAATGGATGAACAGGGTTGCTCGCTCAACCTTTTCCACAACTCCTGTCTTCTTCGTTCTAAACGCTCGTCTTTAAAATATCCCTTGTAATTAGGGAAAAAAGCTTGAGGGTGTATGTTATATTCCATGGGTTTAAGATAGTATATTTGTGGGTACACGGTAGCTTTTTTTAAGGAGGGGTTGACCCCGCGTTAGCTAGGGACGGGGTGGTTCCGCCGTTACTCATTTTTTTCCTTATCCATTACTCCCTCTTCGGGGGCCGGGGGGATTTTATCAACCCCTTCAAATCTACAATTGTATTTGCATCTTCTATCTTCTTATCCTGCCTCCACCTTAATATCCTTGGAAATCTTGTAGCTACTCCGCTTTTGTGCCGGGAGGATTCTGCTACGCCTTCAAAGGCGATCTCGAATACGTGGTGTGGTACAACACTTCTAACGGGCCCAAAGCGCTCAAGGGTGTTTTTCTTGATCCAGGCATCTACTTTTCTAAATTCGGCATCTGTGAGCCCGGAATAGGCTTTGGCGAAGGTTACAAGCTCTTTCTTGTCTTCATCCCATAGGCCGAAAGTATAGTCTGTAAACAGGTTGGTTCGCCGACCATGGCCCCGCATGGCATAAGTTAGAACGGCATCAATGGTAAGCGGCGCAACCTTCCACTTCCACCAGTCGCCTTTTTTTCTTCCTACCAAATAGGGAGAATCAATTCGTTTCAGCATTAATCCTTCGGAGCGTTCTTCGCGGGCGCGGTCTCTTTCAGTTGCTACTTCGTCCCAGGTGTTGAAAGAGATGGTTTCAGATAAATGCAATGGGAATCTTCCGGCGGGATATTCCGCAGAAATATTGGCAAATAACTTTTCAAGGATCCCTCTTCTTTCAGCATAAGCCTTCTCCCTTATATCTGTTCCCTCCCATTCAAGAACATCATATGCCTTCAGGATCACCGGAGTCTTTTCAAGCAGGGATTTCGAGACATTCTTTCGTCCAATCCTGGTTTGCAGATCATTAAAAGTTCCTATCTCCCCTTCAAAAAATGGCAGGATTTCTCCGTCAAGCACCGTCCCGTTCGGAATTGCATCAATAAAGGCACGGAATTCAGGATATTTGTCTGTCACCAGCTCTTCTCCCCGGCTCCAGACAAACAGCTCATCATTGCGAATGATCACCTGGGAGCGTATGCCATCCCATTTATGCTCTGCGGTCCAGTCTTTGACATTTCCAAGGGATTCTATTTCCCCTTCAATGGCATAGGCGAGATAAAAAGGATAGGGCTTAGAAAGGAAATCCTCTTCATTTTCCTCCAGGATCAATTGTGTAAAGGTGATCTTTTCCGGATCCCAGTTACCCATGAGCTTATAAGCTAATATATCTTCATCAACACCGGTCGCCTTAGCCAAGGCACGAGTCATCAACTTCTGACTTATCCCAATCCTGAAACTTCCGGTAATCAACTTGCTGAAAACAAAGCGTTCATAATAATTTAATTCCCGCCAGTTCCGGAACAAATATTCTTTTTTATCCTCTTCAGGCAGGGATTTTAATTCAATGATCTCCTGCAGGAACTGCGACAGACTTTTTTCTGTATGTTTTTCAGAAACAGGTATCACGAGTGCAATAGTTTCAGCAAGATCTCCCACAATATGGTAGGATTCTTCAAACAACCAAAGTGGGATGTTTGCAAGCTCTGACGCCCAGGTCCTGAGCAGGGTGGTATTAACAGGGCGTGGAGGCCGCCGGTGAGAAAGGATCGCAATGGCCCATACTTTGTCCTTATCTGAGGCTATCTTAAAATAATCTGTAAGCGCCTCAACCTTTAAGTTGGTCTTATTGGTGCTGTCCAGCGTTCTTATAAGTTCTGCGAAGTTTCTCATCCTCTCCCCCCGCCCTCTCCTAAAGGAGAGGGAGCTTTTTAGGGATTATCTTTTTTTGATTCTACCTTGATTTTGGCGTGTTCTTCATCGGGGACGAGGTCGTCTACGGTTTCTACTTTGCTTTCGAGTTCTCCCATTTCTCCTTCATATTGTGTTTCTTCAGTGCGGGCATCGTAGCCGAGTTCGCACAGGTATCTCGAAAAGATCTCGGTATATCCATGGGTACAGATCACTTTTTCACATCCGGTTGCCTTTATCGAACTTAGCAGTCCCTGCCAGTCGCAATGGTCGCTTATCACAAACCCCTTGTCTATAGCCCTCCTTCTCCTGGCACCCCGAAAGGTCATCCACCCGCTGGCCGATCCCGTTACAAAGGGCACCATTTTTCTTATCCAAACAGATCCGTGGGCGCTTGGGGGCGCGAGCACAATACTGCCTTTGAGATCCTCTTTTTTGGTTTCACGGGTGACTCTAATGGTTGCAGGCATATCAATAAGTGGTCTAACCACTTCGGTCATATTCTCAATGGCTCCATGGGTGTATATCCTGCCAATGGTAGGATCCAGGTATTTAAGCAGGCGTTGGGCTTTGCCCAGGGAATATCCAAACAAAACAGAAGTGCGCCCATCTTCCTTATTTTTTTGCCACCATTGATTGATATCATTCATCACCTGTTGCTGGGGAATCCATTTAAATGCGGGTAGGCCAAAGGTGCATTCTGTAATAAAAGTGTGACATTTAACAACTTCGTAAGGCACGGCCACACCGTCATCTTCGGTTTTATAATCTCCTGTAAAAACCCAGACTTCCCCTTTATATTCCACTCTTATCTGGGCAGATCCTATGATATGTCCTGCGGGATGAAATGAGAATTTAACCCCATTGATAGTAAATGTTTCATTCCAGTTCTTTCCCGAAACATTGATATCTCCCAATCTGTGTTTTATAATGGGAACATTGGTGTGGTGGGTAATACATTTTTTATGGCCCCAGCGCGAATGGTCTGCATGCCCATGAGTAATAATGGCATTTTTTACGGGACGCCATGGATCCAGATACACATCTGCCTCGGCACAATATATCCCATTGTCATTAAAAACAAGTAAAGGTGGAGTCATTCAGAAACTTTAATCCAATGAAATTAATAAAAATACAGGCGATGGGGAAGTGATTAAGAAAAGATTAGCGAATGTGAAAGCGCGTAAATCCTGACCGGAATCATTTTTATCCCTTCACGTTTTGCTTATATTTACATGAATTTAAAAATATTAAATCATGGCAATTTCAGATCTATATGGAACAGGTGAGCATCTTAGAAACCTGGGGCATTTTGCTGCCCTGGTAAGTCTTGCAACTGTGGACGGGGAATTAAATGATCATGAAAAAAAGATGCTGGAGCGCTTTGCCAATAAACTGGACGTAAGCGAGGAGGAATATTCAAGAATCATTGAAAAACCCCGGGATTATCCCATTCATCCCAATAACACTTACGAGGGAAGGCTGGAAAGGTTGCATGATCTGTTCACAATTATATATTCTGATGCTGAAGTTGATCAGGATGAAATAGGCTTATTGAGAAAGTACGCTATAGCAATTGGGTTTTCTGCAACGACTGCCGAGATGCTTATAAAAAGATCTATACAGATCTTTAGTGGTAAGATCAGTTATGATGACTACAGGTATCTAATCGACAGAAAATAATCAGCGCCCGTATTTCGCCATAAATTCTTCAGCTTTTTCAACCATTTTTTTACTTCCGCAGAAGAAGGGGACACGTTGATGCAACTCTTTAGGCTTAATCTCAAGGATTCTTCCAAAACCATCAGTTGCTCTTCCCCCGGCCTGTTCCACAATAAAAGCCATGGGATTGCATTCATAAAGCAACCGGAGTTTCCCTTCATGGGCTGTGGAACTTTTAGGATAGATAAAGATGCCTCCTTTGATCATATTCCTGTGAATATCACTCACCATTGATCCAATATATCGGGAAGTATATGGCCTGTCTTCCTTTTCTTCCTGGCAATATTTGATGTAATCTTTTACACCCTGTGGAAAGTGAACATAATTACCTTCGTTCATGGAATAAATCCTTCCTGTTTCCGGAAATTTCATCTCTGGATGAGAAAGGTACCAGGAGCCTAATGCAGGGTTAAGTGTAAATCCATTAACTCCTTTACCTGTGGTATAAACGAGCATGGTAGATGTTCCGTAGATAATATATCCCGCGGCCACCTGATTATTCCCGGCTTGTAAGAAATCTTCCTGAGTTACTGGAGTTCCTATTGGGCTTACCCTGCGGTAAATGGAAAAAATTGTACCTACCGAAACATTAACGTCTATATTGGAACTGCCGTCCAGAGGATCCATGAGTACAACATACTTATTTTTATGATCTCCCTTGTTCCCAGCGATCGTGATGAAATCGTCATTTTCTTCTGAAGCTATCCCGCAAACAATCTCCCTGTTGGTAAGAGTCTGAATAAAGGTCTCATTGGCCATTACATCCAATTTCTGCTGGTCTTCCCCCTGTACATTGGTTTCTCCAAACCCGCCAATAATATCAACCAATCCTGCCTTGTTAACCTGGTGATTCACTACCTTGGCTGCAAGTCTTATGGAGTTTATTAGCCGGGATAATTCTCCCGAAGAGTAAGCGAAATCTGCCTGATTTTCTATGATAAATTCCCCTAAGGTTTGGTTTCTTTTGGCCATTTTTGGTGTTACTTGGTTTAAGTGAGGGTAAAAATATTCAAATTATTAAGCTACTACAACCAATCTTGAATTATTATAAGCACAAGGTTCCTTATTTTTGAAACAATTAACATAAGCATGGAAAAAACAATAAGAAAGTTTAAACCTGAAGATCTGCCACAAATACTCGAATTAATCCAGGAACTGGCAGATTTTGAAAAGGAACCAGACGCGGTTGAGGTGGATGTAAGCATCCTTGAAAAGGAAGGCCTGGGGGAGAATCCTCTTTTCACCTGTTTTGTAGCCGAAGAAAATGACAGAATTGAAGGAATGGCTCTGGTATATTTCAGGTTCTCTACCTGGAAAGGAAGAACAGTGCATCTTGAGGATCTTATCGTTCGACAGGAAAAGCGGGGAACGGGTCTTGGAAGCGCATTGTATAAGAAAGTTATAGAATATGCTTTGGGGCAGGGAGTGAAACGTTGTGAATGGGTGGTGCTGGACTGGAATACTCCTGCCATTGAATTTTATGAACGCAGCGGAGCCACAATTTTGAGAGACTGGCATCTGGTACAAATGGACGAGAGGGCGATGAAAAAATTTTCGAATAAAATTTGATAAATGTATTTGTCCCGATATATCAATCCAGTCACAAAATCAATTGGTAAATTTGCAAAAAAGATTACCCAATGACAGATTTTACAATACGAGAAGCCAGAAAAGAAGATATGCCCCAGGTACTGGAGCTTATTAAAGAACTGGCCGCTTATGAAAATGCTTCAGAAGAAGTGGAAATAAAAGTGGAGGATCTTGTAAAGGAAGGTTTTGAGGAAGGAAATTTCAAGTGTTTTGTTGCAGATGTCAATGAAAAACTGGAAGGGATGGCTCTGGTATATTTTAGATTTTCCACATGGAAAGGGCGCACCGTCCATCTTGAAGATCTTATCGTTAGGGAATCCATGAGAGGCACAGGTCTGGGAGGAGCATTATATCGCCGGGTGGTACAATATGGTCATGAGAACGGAGTGAGAAGGGTGGAATGGGTAGTTTCTGAAGGCAATAAGAATGCAATAGAATTTTACGAAAATACAGGAGCCGATATTAAGAAGAACTGGTATACCGTACATATGGATGAAACGGGAATAAGAAAAAACATCGGGAAATAATTTATGGAGGTCTATAAGTTCGGCGGTGCTTCTGTAAAAGATGCTGCCTCGGTTAAAAATGTTGCGGAAGTAGTTTTAAAAACAGGGGTTAAAGATAAGATCATCGTGGTTTCGGCCATGGGAAAAATGACCAATGCTTTTGAACTGGTTGTTGCAGGTTACCTCGACAAACTTATAATTCCGAAGGAAGCCCTTTCCGAAGTAAAAGACTACCATTTTACCATTGCCGGCGATTTATTTAATAATGACCTACACCCCGTTTTTAAGAAGATCACCTCATTATTTGAGGAGTTAGAAAATTTCATGGCACATAACAAATCATCCCAATATGACTTTGTGTATGATCAGATAGTTTGTTTTGGAGAGCTTATTTCATCAACGATTCTTAGTGCCTGGTTTAAGGAAAGAAATATAGATCATACTTTATTAGATGCCCGTAACCTTATAAAGACTGACAGCACTTTCAGGGATGCCACGGTAAACTGGAATGCCACACAGGAGAATATTTCAGCCCTTATCCAACCGGGAAAATTATATCTAACCCAGGGCTTTATAGGGGCCGATCCCAATAACTTCAGTACCACCCTGGGAAGAGAGGGAAGTGATTACACTGCGGCGATTTTTGCTTATTGCTTAAACGCACAACAGGTTACCATCTGGAAAGATGTTCCCGGGGTACTTAATGCAGATCCACGTGTATTTGAAAATTCGCGTCTTCTCAACCAGATCTCTTATGAAGAAGCCATTGAGCTTGCATTTTTCGGAGCTTCGGTGATACATCCAAAAACCCTTCAGCCCTTGCAGCGAAAAGAAATTCCGCTTTTCGTAAAATCATTTATAGATCCTGCAGGAGAAGGAACTTCGGTAAGAAAAGGGCAGACTCTCATACCCGAAGTCCCATGTTTTATTGTGAAAAAAGAGCAGGTTTTAATATCCATGTCCACCCTGGATTTTTCATTTATGGTTGAGGAAAATATAAGTGAGATTTTCAAACTTTTTCATAAATACCAGATGAAGGTAGACCTTATCCAGAATTCTGCCATAAGTTTTGCAGTATGTGTAGATAACAGATTTAATAATTTAGAAAAGCTTATTAAACACCTTAAAGCAAGATTCAAAGTGGATTACATCGAGGGGGTTTCGCTTTATACTATAAGACATTTTAATAACGATGCTCTGGAGACCTTGGAAAAAAATAAAGAGATATTAATTAAACAAGTAATGCAAAACACAGTACAACTGGTATCACGTAATTGAATTTCGGGACATTTAATTATATGATTTCCTATATTTGTTTTTAACCTTAAACCAACCCATGGGTATAGTATCCTCCAGAGAAGTTGCTAAAGTCATGAATCTGGATAAATTCGGATTTATTGGCACCACTATAGGTTGGGTTATCCTGCGTACTACCCGGCTTTCAAAGATCAATAATGAATATGAGAAAAGGAAGCATTTAAAGGGTGAAGAATTTATTAATTCCATCCTGAACGGCTTTGAAATTGATTATGAGATACCCGAAAAGGACTTAAGACGCATTCCCAATACCGGCCCATTTATTACAATATCAAATCACCCTCTCGGGGGAATTGATGGCATGATTCTGATGAAAACTGTGCTCTCCCAGCGCAGCGATTTTAAGGTGATCGCCAATTTTTTGCTTCACCGCCTGGAGCCTTTAAAGCCTTATATCATGCCGGTGAATCCTTTTGAGGATCACAAGGATGCAAAATCCAGTATTTCAGGAATAAAAGCTGCTATCTCACATCTAAAAGAAGGAAATTCCCTGGGGATATTCCCGGCGGGCGAAGTCTCTACCTATAGAGATGAGCGTAGTATTGTAGACCGTGCGTGGGAACCGGGAGCCATGAAGTTGATACAAAAAGCCGGTGTTCCGGTAATTCCTATATATTTTCACGCTAAGAACTCTATGTTCTTTTACCGGCTTGCAGGTTTGAGTGATATTCTGCGTACAGCCAAATTGCCGAGTGAAATGCTCACCCAGAAAAAGCGAAAAATAAAAGTTCGCATTGGGAATGCAATCAAACCGGAAGAACTTGCAGCCCATCCCAATCTTGAAACCTTCACAGCTTTTTTACGCAGAAAGACTTATATGCTGGCCAACACTTTTGAAAGAAAGAGAAATATGGTAAATATCCCGAAAAGCCTAAAATTGCCTAAGCCGGCACCAAAACAGATTGCTGGTGAAACTTCTCATGACCTTATTGAAAAGGAAATAGACCTTTGCAGGCATCTGGACAAGAGATTACTGGAAAGCAAGAATTATGAAGTATTCCTGGCAAAACGGGAGATCATTCCCAATATTTTACAGGAAATTGGAAGGTTAAGGGAGATCACTTTCAGGGAAATTGGCGAAGGAACCAATAAGGCCATCGATCTGGACAAATTTGATGAGTACTATTACCATATGTTCCTGTGGGATAATGATGCTAAAAAAGTGGCCGGGGCATATCGAATGGGTATGGGACACGAGATCTTTAATAAATATGGCATTGACGGATTTTACCTTCAGGATCTCTTTAGATTTGAACCTGAATTATATAAGATGATGAGCCAATCCATAGAGATGGGACGTGCTTTTATCATTAAGGAATATCAACAAAAACCCATGCCATTATTTTTATTATGGAAAGGAATTGTTCATTGTACTTTGCGGTTCCCGGAACATAAATTTTTGATTGGCGGAGTCACCATAAGCGATAAGTTTACCAATTTCTCAAAATCTCTTATGATTGAATTTATGAGATCCAATTTCTTCGATAATGAGGTGGCGCAGTATATAAAACCCAAAAAGGAATTTAAGGTAAATCTGAAAGATGAGGACAAAGAAATAATATTCGACTCGAGCGAAGCCGACCTTAACAAGTTTGATAAATTCATTGAAGAACTTGAACCAGAAAATTTAAGGCTTCCTGTTCTGATCAAAAAATATATTAAACAAAATGCAAAAGTTGTGGCATTTAACGTGGATCCTTTATTTAACAATGCCGTGGACGGATTGATGTATATAAAAATTGCTGACCTTCCCGAGACTACGGTTAAACCGGTAATGGAAGAGTTCCAGAAGGAACTGGAAGAGAAAGGTGCGATGCCAGCCTGATCGTAACAGACACCTGTTAATCTCTTGTTATTCAAAATTTCCGGTTTGGGATTGAATGGGGGTATTCTTATATTTCAGGACAAATTAAACTTTTGAATATGGAAAAGATATTAATAGTGGGAGCAACCGGTGATACAGGGAAAAGAGTGATTGAAATCTTACGAAATTCACAAAGTTTTGAGCCCATAGCAATGGTGCGGAAAGAGGAACAAAAAATGATCTTCGAGGACATGGAGGTGAAAACCGTTTTGGCAGATCTCGAAGGCGATGTGAGCCATGCTCTGAAGGGAATTGATAAGGTAATCTTTGCTGCAGGTTCCGGTGGTGATACAGGCGAGGATAAAACCATTGCTATAGACCAGGAAGGTGCCATTAAGGTCATAGATGCAGCTAAAAAAGCCAAAGTAAAAAAATTCGTGATGCTGAGCTCCATGGGTGCAGATGAACCTTCCAAACATAAAAAACTGGAAGTGTATCTTGAGGCAAAAAAGAAAGCTGATGAATATTTAATGGAAAGCGGAATTCCATATTCCATTCTTCGCCCCGGTGCCCTGACAGATGATATGGGGCTCGCAAAAGTTAAACTTGGAGAGAAGTTAAATGAAACCGGGGAGATCTCCAGAGATGATGTGGCATTTTTACTGGTGATGAGCCTTGCAGATCCTCTGATCAAGAACAAGATCATTGAAGCCGTTGAAGGTAACGAGTCTATAAAATCGGCCATTATTGAGGCCAGCAGATAATATGAAACCGAGCAGAAAAGAAATAACTCCCGGCACCGGAGTCAGGATCATCCAAAAACATCATCAGAGTAGCGGTATCCTGACAGAAGGTATTGTTGCCCAGATCCTAACTTCCTCTCCCACCCATCCTCATGGTATTAAAGTGAGATTAGATACCGGAGAAGCTGGAAGGGTGCAGGAGATTGTGAGTATGCTGGCGTAAATCCCTATACTTCCACTTTGGCAGGAGATACTTCATCATCCCTGAACGCTAAACATAAACCACATCAACTGCTAAACATGACACAAACCTGACCTTCCTCATTTTTTACCTGTTACCTTTGCATTTTCTTTACAGGTAAATCTCTTTAAAAATAATTGATGGAAAAGATCAGGAACCGGTGGCTTATAGCCGCTTCTGCTGTGGGGATTCATATAGCTATTGGATCGGTTTATGCATGGAGCGTTTATACCAAACCATTTATTCAACAATTTGGCTGGGAACTGAAAGATACCCAGTTCACTTTTAGCCTGGCCATTTTTTTCCTGGGGATATCTGCTGCATTTTTAGGTCACTATCTTGAGAAGAAAGGCCCTCGCAGATCTGGGATCTTATCTGCTATTTTCTTCGGAATAGGCATCGCAGGTTCGGGTCTGGCAGTTCAGCTTGAATCGATCTACCTGCTCTATATATTCTACGGGATTTTTGGAGGCATCGGACTCGGCCTTGGTTATATAACCCCTGTCTCTACCCTGGTGAAATGGTTTCCGGACAGGCGCGGGCTCGCAGCCGGCCTGGCGATCATGGGCTTTGGCTTTGCCGCCCTGATCAGCAGTCCGCTTATAGTTTTTCTTATTTCGAAAGTAGGTATTGCAAACACTTTTTATATCACAGGCGCCGGATATTTCGCCATAATCTTTGTTTCCTCCCTTTATCTTGCCCCTCCCCCAAAAGACTGGCTTCCGGCAGGGTTTACCGCAAACATCAATAAGGCGAAAAAGAAGATCAGGGAAGATCTTTCCCAGCTTACCGCAAATGAGGCTGTGAAGACAAGAAGGTTCTGGTATTTATGGCTCATGTTGTTTATAAACATTACCTGCGGGATCGCGATCATATCTGTAGCGTCTCCCATGGCGCAGGAATACACAGGACTTACACCCGTTGCTGCAGCTACAATGGTTGGAGTAATGGGATTGTTCAACGGGTTTGGGCGAATTGGCTGGGCCAGTTTTTCAGACCTTATTGGCCGGCCTGCCATGTATAGCATCTTTTTTGGGATTCAGATAATAGCGTATTTCATGCTTCCGGGGATAACAAATGCTTTGTTGTTTCAGGTGCTCATATTTATCATCCTCTCCTGTTACGGCGGAGGTTTCGCCACGATTCCAGCATTCATAGGTGATGTTTTCGGAACGAAACAGCTTGGAGCTATTCATGGATATATCCTCACTGCCTGGGCAGCTGCGGGAATGGTGGGGCCACTATTCGCTGCATGGGCCCGCACCGTAACCAATAACTATGATGGTACTATGTACGTATTCGCCGGGATGTTCGGGGTTGCCCTACTCATTTCCCTGTTGATGTATCGGGAGGTAGTTAGGTTGAGAAAAGCTGTTGGCAGTTCGCAGTTGTCAATTGCCGGTTAGTGATTTAGTGAATAGTGATTGGTGAATAGTTAATTGGAGTTTGGGGCTTGGATTTTGGAATTTTATAATGGTTGCCGGGTATCGGTTGCTGGGGTTGTGATTAGGGAATGGGGAATAGTTAATTGAAGTTTGGGGCTTGGTGTTTGGAATTTAACCAGTGTTGTAGGTTATAGGTTGAAAATAGTGGAAAGTGGAAAGTGGAATGTGGATAGTCTGCACGGGTTAAGTATGAGTTGTCGGCCCTTTCCTCCAATTCTACAATATACTTCCCCATACATCATCCAGATTCACCTGAGTCAACTTCTTCCCTTGAGCATTCTTTTCCCGGGCTTTGATTTTGGCTACAAATTTGGGATCGTAAGGACTTTCGGAATCGGTTTCTTCAATTTTCACAAAGGACAAAGTTTTAGCCAAAGCAATAAATGCCTTTGCCTATTTGCTGTCTTCTATTACTTTCAGGGTTACCATTTCTTAACTATTTGTGATATTACACAAATATATCAAAAAGCGTGCATAAATTTGAGTGATAGGTTGCCAGGTGCGGTCTAGGTTCTAACATAATTACGTACCACCCTTCCGTCACCCTGTCGTGTGCCACCGCGGAACTCCTCATCCATATCGGGGCTCGGTGAGGGAAGGAGCCCTTGTTTCTTTTTTAAAAAGAAAAAACTACGATAAAATCGAAGTATAAGATATAATTGATAAAATATCTGTCCGTAAGTAGTTCCCCCTTTGGGGGTTAGGGGGCCTCGTTCTTCGGGGGCGGAGGGGGCCTCGTTCCCCCTTTGGGGGTTAGGGGGCCACCCTATATAAACTTAAACTCCCCTTCTTTTACCTTCAGCTTAAACTTATAGGATTTACTATCGGTTAAAATAGTATCATCCACATGCATAATTGAAGTCTTTCCTTTCATTTTCAGCTTGTTCACCTTGAATATCTTTACAAATTTTTGTACGTTGGTCTCAGTTTTATTTTCTGTAAGCAGACTATCGATGTAATTTAAAAGTGATTCACGGTCTTCAGGTGAGATGAGTACCAGGTCCATTAAACCGTCACCGGGGTTCGCTGTTGGGGCCAGTTCAAGGTTTGGGCCAATATGTCTGGTGTTCAGTACTTCAGCCAGAAGAAATTTTCCTTTTATGGTCACTCCATTGACTTTTATTTTTACTTTTTCCGGCTCCATCTGCTCCACAATTTCCCTACATACTCCCACCGTTCGCACCAGTTTTTTTTCGGCTGTTTCCTCCGGAACATCCTGTTCCTTCATTCTGCGGATCAATTCAGGAAAGAATCCGAAACCAACACCTTCGAGAAAAAAATCCGAATCTTTTATACCTGAGATCTTACCGTAATCAAAAAGATGATAATTTTTAGGATTTTCCCGGAACATAAAATCCCGGGGAGTTTTCAGGTTCAATGTCGTAGCGATATTATTGGCCGTACCCGAGGGTAACAGGTAGATTGGAATTTTTCTATCCTTTTTCTTCCTTTTAAGTAAGACTCCGGCTAGTTTGCGTACGGTACCATCTCCCCCGCATAACACGACAAGATCGGTATTATCTAAAGAAAATTTTTCCCAGCCCTCATCATCGGTAGAAACATACTCGACTTCATTTGCCCGGGACTTTAATTTGGAGAGTAATGTTTTTTTATTATGTTCCTCATCACCCGCAGTAGGATTATGGATCAGCTGGATCTTTTTCATGCTTTGGTCTTCAGAAAAATAAATTTAGTGAGATTCCGAAAGATAAAAATGCACTTAACGATACCTTATGATATAATTTTATTAAGATATGTTTTTCTTTATGTTATAACTAACTTAAAAAAAAGATCTTAGAAGAAAATATAACTTTCTAAAAATGAGAATTTCGTAATTTAAATTTTCCTCTTGAACAATTATTATTAAAAAATAGGACCAAACTATGAAAATATTAGTAACAAATGATGACGGAATATACAGCCCAGGGCTTATGTGCCTTGCTGAAGTAGCATCTGAATACGGAGAAGTGATCGTAATGGCGCCCGATGTGGAACAATCGGGTATGGGCCAGGCCATAACCGCGGGAAAACCTATAACTTATAAAAAATCTCCAATTCATTTTGAAGGCATTGAGGCCTATAGGGTAAATGGTACCCCGGCAGATTGCGTTGCTATGGGTACCCACCTCTTTGAAGATATAGATCTTGTGATTTCGGGGATCAATCTTGGATCCAATATTGGCAATTCTGCCTGGCATTCCGGAACCCTTTCTGCAGCGAGACAGGCTGTACTTTTTGGAGTAAGGGGAATAGCCTTCAGCGTTTCAGTGGGAGATGATGAACCCGATTTTGAAGCACTTAAACCTCATGTAGCAAAAGCATTAAAAGAAGTAGCTTTTGAAAAGGACAGGGAATTGCTCAATATAAACTTCCCGCGAAACCCGAACGGTGAAGTGGTTTGGACCAGCCTCTCGGTGAGGGAATATGACGGCAAGGTGGTAGCCAACAAAGATCCTATGGGAAGGCAGCATTACTGGTTTACAGTAATACCGCTGGAACCCGAGGAAGAGGGCACAGACCGCTGGGCGATAAAACAAGGCATGACCAGCATAACCCCTATGATTCTGGATCTTACAGATAAAGAGTATTTGAGGGAAAGGAGAAGGCAGTGAATAGTGAGTGGTGAAGAGTGAGTGGTGTTGTAGGTTGTAGGTTGTAATGAGTTAGGAGTTAGGAGTTATGGGTTATGCAAAAAAACCCAGGAAACTGTTGGGGTTGGGCTTGCCCCAATCCGTTGCCAGTTATCGGTCATAGGTTGTAATGAGTAGGAGTTAGGAGTTAGAAGTGGATGGAGATTAGGAATTTTGTGCTTTTACTGGTATTTAAAAACAAAAAACTCCGATAAAATCGGAGTAAAAGTTAAAAGGTCCAAAGATCCGAAATAGTTCCCCGTTTGGGGGCGGAGGGGGCCTCGTTCCCCCTTTGGGGGTTAGGGGGCCTCTATCGTAACCTGAAAATCGTAATCGCGGCAAGCACTAGTAATGTGAGGATGGCGATAAAATACGAGTGCCTGAAAATACTCACTTGTCTGGATTCAACCTCAGGTTGCGAGTTGCCTTCAGTCTTTATTTTTTTATTGTAGTAAAGAAAACTGTCTTGTTTAATGACTTCCCTTCCTTCCGCAGTGATCACATATTTATCACCTTCGGGTTTGATATATCCCGAAATCGCCAGATCTTCAATTACTTCCTGTTTCCATGAATCGTAATTATCATTCTTTAAAATTCCATTTTGGTCCTTTACTTCGTATAAAACATTATCCATTTTATACAGATAAGAATTCATAGAACGAGTGGAAACGGCTGTTTGCATAAATTAGGGTTTTATATTAAACTGCATTTTCAATTTTTAAATTAACAAAATATTTAGATTTAAAACAAGGGGATTTATGTTAAAATTAAAACGTTTACCGTCAAAGTAAATCAAATATGTCGTGAATAAAAATCATCCTTACAGATTTATGGCTGTTTGAAAAAATCAACAAACCGGAACTGACAATCGAGAACTGACTTTCCTCTTCCTCTCTCCTCTCTCCAATAATTTCCCGCAGAACAACGCAGAACCCCCAACCCCCTGAAGGGGGCTCAAAAAAATTGGCTCATTTTAGGTACAGCAAACTAACCCGCGCTGACTATCCACTTTCCACTCTCTTTCCACTTTTACAACCGGCAACCGCCAACTGATAACCGGCAACTGTACAACATACAACCTAGAACTCCTTCCTCACCTGCAGCCCCACTCCATAAATTGGGGAAGAAAAAGAATTATACTCCGCCCCCACCTGGATATCCAGATCGAGAAAAGAGCGAAGTAAACCGTATTCAAAATGCACATAGGCAACGTCCTGTACAGGGCGGAATCTCCGGGTAAATCTTCCATCATTTCTGGCAAGGCTCAACATGAATTTATAAGGCCATGTATTCCAGGTATTCGAGAAATCTCCTCCTATACCTATATGATGAGCCTTGAATTTATTATTAATGATCCCCGGTTCCTCAGGGTTTACCGTAAAAAACGGCACACCTAATACCCGGTTCTCGAACGTCCAGCCTGATCGGTATATGGTATTGTTAAAATAATTATCCGCACCGTCAACGCCTGTAGTAGTGTGGCTTTGATGTTCGGTATAATAAAATTCGTAAATGAAGGAATTTATAATTCGATTGCGGTCCTTCATCTCCATGTAAATGCCGTACCGTCCGTCAGGGGTGTTGCCTAAACGCCTTCCGGACCCATCTTCAAAAAGGTGATTGTAAAGTAGCTCAACTCTGAATTCACTAAATTCCTTCCCAATAAATATTTCGTATCCTCCCAAGTGGTTGCCCAGGGCGTTCTGCTGATCTCCTTCAGGAGCAGTTTCGCTACCTCCCCGGCCGGTAACTACCTTTAAATAATCCTTAAAAGTTATAGGCTGCTGTCCAAATACTGGTGAAACACCACCCCATTGTACAAAATGCTGCAGACCTGCTTTGATCTGTAAGCTATTCTCAAACCGGTAAACCAGCAATAAATTTTTATGATGCAGATTTGCATTGCTAACAAACCTGTCCTTTTCTAAAAGGTATTCATTCCATGAACCTTCAATTCCAAAACCCTGATCTCCGGCAAGGAATAATGGTCCGTTTGTACCTATCTGGATGCCGGGCAAAGGCCTGGCATTCAGAGACCACAGAATACTGCGATTGGAGGCGCTTAATCCGTTGTATAACTCAGCCTGTTGTTTTCTTCCGACGGTGATATAAAATTTCTCCAGTTCCAGGTGGGCATAGAGTTCGTCAATAAAGGCTTCTCCATTATCCCCGTCCCGTGCAAGGATTCCCGCACCAAATTCGAGCCTGGAGTAATAGCCAAGATCGTAAACCCCTTTTCCGGTGACCCAGCCGACAATGTTTGTGTTTTCAGCAATCCTACCACGGGTATTGTGGTGCATCCAGAAGGGAAGTTTCTCACCGGTGGAGAGCATAGCCCTGGTATTGGCTTCTCCGGAAAAATTTATTTGAGAAAAAGAAGTGAAGGAAATTAAAAGGAATGGGAACAGAAGAAATTTAATCATGGATGGGATAGGTGGGATTGTTTATTGTTTGTGGTTTGGGGTTTATAGTTTATAGTTTAGGGTTTGGGGTTTGGGGTTTATTGTTTGAAGATGCCTAAATAAGATTGACAGGTTTATGTTTAAATTATAACTCATTCCTGTTGAGATTACATCCCGATCTTGAGCATTTTTTTGGCTCGGATGAATGGGGTTCGATGCCCCATACATCCGATCTTTGCGTCGAATGACTCCGTCTCCGTCGCATTCTTTTGGCATATTAAATTTAACCAATATTTTTCAAACTCCAGTGGGGTTTTTCTTTTTAAACTCGAATGAGGTTTTTCTGAGTTATATAGTAACACTGTTCTGTCAAGTTCCTGTTG
>JBGTNH010000030.1:0-2600 GCA_041743165.1 Gillisia sp.
ATAAATTTGTTAAATTTTTAGGGTACTTTAAGAGGATGAACAATCCGCTTTTCCAAAGAAAGCGGGGGCAAATATACCAAGATTTTTTTACTCCCCGAAAACTTTTTTTAAAGTTTTTTTAAGAAGAAAAATATCCATGGAGATTTTTACCAAAATCCCTGCCAAACATATTCCATTCAATGAACTTCTGCCTATGTTGCGAAAGCTAAGCTTCCCTTCCTAAGCGGCTGCAAATATACACCTGCTTTTCTCTTTCCGGCAAATAAAAGGAGAAGTTTTTTGAATAAAATTTTAACTTAAAGTTAAGGGATTGAACAGCTGAGATTTAAGAAAACTTATTTTCAATAATTCAGAGGGTTATTGCATATCACTCTGTTCCGGGGCTCTTTTTTGAGAGGGACGGGAGATCACCGTCCACTTATCTGTAAGCTCCAGAAAGTTAAAATCCAATACGGTTGGCTGTGGTTCAAGAAGGCCTGCCTGAAAGCTCCTCTGCAAAATATCCTCGATCAAAAAATCTTCTTTATTGGACTGGGGTCTGTATTTTTCTTTCAAAGAAATATCAAACAGACTCGCGGTGGAATTATACCAGAATGCCCTCCACCCGCTCTTTAACTCCTTGATAAGATCAAAGGTGGTAACTCCGGTTTGTCTGTGCATCAATTTTACCAGGATTTGTCCTTCAGATTTTGTGAGCTTTTTTAATTCAGCAGAAAATTCATTTTCAATATAATTCTGAACTATCTGGGTGTACCTTTTCCTGTCGCGCCTGGATTTGATCTGATCAAGACGGGAGTTAAGTTCTACCAATCGCTCTGATGCCAACTTGGCATATGGATACACCTTTCTTGTTTTTCTTCTTAATATAAGATATTCTCTTCTGTCTTTTTCTGAAGCAAAATCCAATTTCCGCAAGATAACCACTTCATCAAGGTCAATAGTTTCCCTTACTATGGTATCTCCCATAATAATAAAATACTCTTTATCTATTGTGTCTTTTACCGGCACATTCGTTTGACCGGTGGCATTCAAGAGAAAAAAGAAAAATAATATCGTTAATCCTGATTTCAAGCTTCCAGTGTTTAAATTTCAACTTTCCTAAACTAAAACCATTCCAAATTTACAAACTAAAGCACTTGCTATGGATTTTATTCTTATTAAATTCGTGTAAAATTATTTACAATGAAGCAAATTGAGATCCTGGATCAAAAATCAATAGATTTTCTTGAAAAATACCTAAACAATGCGTCTCCCACAGGTTATGAGTGGGAAGGGCAAAAATTATGGATGAATTATTTAAAACCCTATGTAGACGAATTCATCACAGATACATACGGAACAGCCGTAGGGGTTATTAATCCCAAAGCCGAATTCAAGGTAGTTATTGAAGGGCATGCCGATGAAATTTCCTGGTATGTGAATTACATTACAGATGACGGCTTCATTTACGTAATACGAAATGGTGGCAGTGACCACCAGATCGCAGCTTCAAAAAGGGTAAATATCCATACCAGGAAAGGTATTATTAAAGGGGTTTTTGGCTGGCCGGCCATACATACCAGGGATAAAGAAAAGGAAGAAGCTCCCTCACTCAAAAATATATGTATAGACGTGGGATGTACTTCCAGGGATGAAGTTGAAGAACTTGGGGTACATGTAGGATGCGTGATCACTTATCCCGATGAGTTCTTTATACTTAATGACAATAAATTTGTGGGTAGAGCCCTGGATAACCGAATGGGAGGATTCATGATATCACAGGTGGCCAGGTTATTAAAAGAGAATAAAAAGAAATTACCTTTCGGTTTATACATCACCAATTCTGTTCAGGAAGAAATAGGTCTTAGAGGTGCTCAAATGATCACACAACGAATCAAACCGAATGTAGCGATCGTGACAGATGTGACTCATGATACAACCACTCCAATGATCGAAAAGAAAACCAATGGATATGCAAAAATTAGTAAAGGCCCGGTGATCTCTTATGCTCCGGCTGTACAAAATAAACTAAGGGAATTGCTTATTGAAACCGCCGAAAAAAATAAGATCCCTTTCCAGCGGGCAGCCTCCAGCAGTTTTACAGGCACAGATACAGATGCCTTTGCATATTCCAATGGTGGGGTAGCTTCAGCACTTATCTCCCTGCCTTTAAGGTATATGCACACTACGGTGGAGATGGTCCATAAAGATGATGTAGAGAATGTGATCAGGCTTATTTATGAGAGTTTGCTTCAGATTAAGGAGGGTGAAACCTTCAGCTATTTCGATTAGGATCTATACATTTATATACATTTAAAACCTTCCGCAGCAAATATTGACGGAAGGTTTTTTATTTAAGTATCCAATTTTCACAATTCTTTATAAAGGCTCAAGCATTTTAAGATTTATCTTCCCAAAAAAAAAAGCTATGACCCTGTCTCCCGAAGATATTAATACCATAATGGAAAATCCTGTTGAGGCTGGATATTCCGGTGATGCTGACCCCCCGTTCCGGCCATACTGACCCCCCCTAGGATTTTGGTCAAAAAGATAAGATTATGACAATATTACAGTTTTTTTCTTAGACTTTCTCCTTTCAATTCTATTCGATGAGAGGTGTG
>JBGTNH010000031.1:0-68183 GCA_041743165.1 Gillisia sp.
ATTGGGGAAGCAAGCATTGCTGATGCAATTTTAGATCGATTAGTACACACCTCTCATCGAATAGAATTGAAAGGAGAAAGTCTAAGAAAAAAACTGTAATATTGTCATAATCTTATCTTTTTGACCAAAATCCTAGGGGGATCAGTATGGCCGGAACGGGGGGTCAGCATCACCGGAATATCCATTAGATAATTAATTCTTCAGGAATCTTCAAATGAAACATCTTTTAAGTATACCTTTGAATTTTCCCTAATAAACTTCATAATATGATCCAGGTAGAGGATTTATCTTTTAAATATCCTAATAATAATACAGCCGCTTTAAACAAACTTAATTTTAAAATTGAGAGTGGAGAAATATTCGGTTTTCTGGGGCCATCAGGCGCCGGGAAAAGCACAACCCAAAAAATCCTTTATAAAATTTTAAACGATTACCAGGGTTTGGTAAGCATTGATGGCAAAAACCTGAAAGAAATAGATCATACTTATAAAGAGAGAATCGGGGTTTGCTTTGAATTACCCAACCACTATTTAAAACTTACCGGGAAAGAAAACCTTGATCTTTTTGCTGCCTTTTATAAAACCAATAAGGAAAGAAATTTAGAATTACTTTTTGAAAAGGTTGATTTACTTGAAGCCATGAATAAACCCGTTGAAACCTATTCCAAAGGGATGAAAATGAGGTTGAATTATATACGGTCAATTCAGCACAATCCCGATATTCTTTTTTTTGATGAACCTACTTCGGGCCTGGATCCTGTGAATGCTCAAAAGGTTAAAGATCATATCCTTGAATTAAAAGCAGAAGGCAAAACTATATTTATTACCACTCACGATATGCATACCGCAGATGCGCTTTGTGATATGGTGTCATTTATTATCAATGGTGAACTGGTAACTACAGATACTCCTAAAAGACTCAAAAGCCAGTATGGTAAAGAAATGGTGAACGTGGAATTAAAGAATGGAGAAATTAAAGATTTCCCCCTTAAGGAACTTGGAATTAATGCTGCATTCCTTCAGTTTATTAATCAAAAAGAGATCAATAGAATAAACACACTCGAAGCTTCCTTGCAAGAGGTTTTTATAAAAATTACCGGGCAATCCCTGCAATTATGAGCGCTTTTTTACAGCAATTTAAATGGCAGTTTATTCTACTTCAAAAAAATAATATTGTTAGCATTAGTTTCATAGTGACTTTTATTTATGGGGCTATTCTGTTTATTTTCAAAGATGTAGAAATGATTGACAAGGTTCTGGTAACTCTTGTTTTGATAGACCCTACCATTATTGGCTATTTCTTTATTGCCCTGGCTTTTTATACTGAAAAGCGATCCCAAATATTGCCAGCGGTATTTGTTACACCGGTTAATTTCCACCATTTTTTAATAACAAAAATAATATCACTTTCATTACTCGGCACCTTGTGTTCTTTGGCACTGGTATTTTCTGTTAAAGGTTTAAACTTCCATTTTTTTACTTATACCTTAGGTTCGTTCAGTATTTGTGTTTTATCCACTTTACTAGGGCTTATAGTATTGCCTTTTGCAACAGATTTTCTCAAATTTGCCTTGTTGTCATTTCCAGTATTTATAGTTTGCATCAATATTTCTCAATTACAGTACCTGGGGGTTTTGGATTTAGGGCAAATTAAGTATCTCTTTCCGATGCAGGGTTGCATTGACCTCATAGATCATGGTGTAAGTGGAAAAAATATTAATTTTTTGTATGCCATTTCTTCGATTGTAGTTCTTATTCCATTAGGTTACTATGGGGCTTTTCAATTATTTATGAAAAAAATATATAGAGAATAATCCTTTATGAAAAAAACTATAAATCTGGCTTTTACAGATTTCAAACTCATATTCAGAGATGCTTCACTAAGAGCATTCACGATTTTTCCTGTCATTTTGCTGATTGTCTTTGTGTATTTATTGCCACTTTTGACAAGCAGGTATTTTGTGCTGACTCCATATCTGGTTATCATACTTTCAATGGGAGTTTTATCAAACACTCAAATGTTTAATTTTATAAGCAGTATGGTATTAATTGACGAAAAAGAAACAGAAGTTGCCAAAATTTATGGCATTATCCCACTCTCTAAATTACAATACCTTTTCTCAAGATTCTTACTTCCCTATTTAATTACGGTGATTACCACCTTCATATTACTGAAAGTGCAACCCTTCTTTTCAATAAGTGTTATAAATATTCTTTTAATCTCTTTGCTTAATTCCATGATTGTACCGCTTTATGTTATGACTATGGCTATCATGGTTAATAACAGGATGCAGGGAATGGTTTATATTAAAGCTTTTAATTTGATAATCTTAATACCAGTAATAGCCTTCTTTGTTCCTGAAAACTATATACATATTTTTGGACTTTTTCCTTCTCACTGGGTCTTTCAAAGTATTTCCTATACCGTTCAGGAACGCTCAATTGGGTGGTTGGTAATTTTGGGCTTTTTATATTACGGGTTTCTATTGTGGGTAGTTTCCCGACATTTTTTCAAAAAGCATTTTGTATAGTTCCTTCCTCTTTGTTGAACATAGGTTTTTCAAGCTTCATAAAACCTTCAAAGGCTGAGGTTTTAGAAGTCAAACCATTAAAAACCAATGGCGCAAAAAAAATTTTCCCCCATGTATTTGTTACCTTAAGTTAACGAGAATAGGATTAAGCCCGGTATACCTTCGCATCTTCAAAAAACCTGGCCACCTTATGAAAATTAATATCTTTTTATCATCATATTATATCTATAACTATCCCAGAAAACCTTCCCCTACTCAGTCTGTTTTATCCTTAGATTTTGCAGTTGAAAACAAGGTTTTTCGGGTTTTTAATTTTATAGATTGAATTACTTCTTTCCCTTATAATTATTATTTAACCTGAATTTTATTAAGAACATAACGCTGAAACCTTCTACTGGCATAAAGCATATAATTTATAAAAACAAAACCCTGGAAATGGATTTAATCCATTAAAATCTCCCTTATAAACCATTTTAATAAATGAATCTAAAATATCACCTCATTTGGATAATTAGTGTATTTACCTTTGCACTTACTCATGCCCAGGAGGCCAGAAGTATTAGCGGTACTATAAAGGATGCCGCTTCCAATGAAACTTTAATAGGAGTAAATATCCTGGTAAATGGAAAGCCCCTGGGAGCTGTTTCCAACGAATATGGTTACTATTATTTTTTAATTCCCCCGGGCGAGCACGAATTGATTATTTCCTATTTAGGATATGCGCCCCAATTGATAAAAATCAATTTAACCGATAATATCAAACAGGATATTTACTTGTATAATTCAGAGGAAACTCTGGACGAAGTGTTACTGTTTAAAAATAAAAATGCCTTATCAATTACAACTCCCGAAATGAGTGTAATAAAGTTAAATAGTGAAAGCATTAAAAGAATACCTGCAGTTTTTGGGGAAACCGATTTATTAAAAGCTATCCTTCAATTACCGGGAGTATCCAATATGGAAGGCTCTGCCGGTTTTAATGTTCGCGGAGGGTCTGCAGATCAAAATCTGGTTTTACTTGATGAAGCTACCGTTTATAATACCTCACATTTATTTGGATTCTTTTCGGTGTTTAATAATGATGCCATTAAAGATATACGACTTTACAAAGGGGGGATTCCTTCAAGGTTTGGGGGTAGAGTGGCCTCTGTACTGGATATTTATCAAAAAGATGGTAATAATCAGGAAGTAAAAGTAATTGGAGGAATAAGCCCAATCTCAAGTAGATTATTAGTTGAAGGCCCCATAGTTAAAGATAAGTCTTCCTATTTAATTGGAGGCAGGGTTTCCTATGCCCATCTATTACTAAAAGCTGCGGGTAATGAGAATGCGGCCTATTTCTATGATGTTAATATGAAATTAAGTCACCAGCTTAATTCTAATAATAAACTTTTTTTATCGGGCTATATAGGCAAAGATTCTTTTAGTATAGATGAACTTTTTGGAAGCATCTATGGAAATAATGTGGTAAATCTTAGATGGAATCATCTCTTTTCACCAAACCTGTTTTCAAATTTATCCCTTATTTACAGTGATTATTATCTGGCGGTAACCATTAACTCAAGTGCTGTTGAGATAACATCGGGAGTTGCAAACTATAATTTAAAATATGATTTCAATTATTATGTAAATGAGAAATTAAAGCTCAATTATGGAATCAATAATTTACTTTATCGATTCAATCCGGGAGAAATAAAACCTACAAACGAGATTTCGGGTATCAATCCTTTTAAAATAGAAGAAAAGATGGCGGCGGAATTTGCCGGATATCTTGAGGCTGAACACAAGCTCACACAAAATTTTCAAATAAATTATGGCCTAAGGATTAGTAAGTTTTTACGATTTGGGAAAGAAAGTGTTAATACCTACGCCAACAATGAGCCTGTTATTTATAACCAGGATTTACAAATATATGAGAAAGCCTCTCCTACCGGCATGGATGATTTTAATGGTACAGATATTCATAAGAGTTATATGAATTGGGAGCCCAGGCTAAGTATGGTTTATCATTGGGATGATCAATCTGTCAAATTAGGGTATAACCGCATGAGCCAATATATACATTTAATATCCAACACTCTTTCACCCACACCTTTGGATATATGGACACCTAGTGACCAATTTACAAAACCCCAGATCCTTGATCAGATTGCTTTGGGATATTATAAAAGTTTTGCCGGGGGTGAATACACCATGGAAATTGAAAGTTTTGCCAAAAAGGTACAAAACCGAATCAATTATATTGATGGTGCAGATTTAATAGCAAACGAAGCGATTGAACAGGTGCTTTTGAATGGAGAAGAAAGAGCATATGGCCTGGAAGTACTTCTTAGAAAGAACAACGGAGCTCTTACCGGATGGATTGCATATACCCTTTCAAAAGCGCAGCAAAGAACTCCGGGGAGAACCCCTCTGGAACCCGGGATAAATGATGGTACCTGGTACAATGCAAATAATGACAGACCCCATAATCTTTCAATAACTACAAATTATGAACTTTCACGAAAGTGGTCACTTGCAGCAAATCTTAATTACCAAACCGGCAGAGCAACTACCTATCCAAATGGCTATTATGAATATCTCGGAACAAGGGTGCCCAGCTACGGTGCGCGAAATGCCGCAAGATTACCAGATTACCACAGGTTGGATTTAGCTGCTACCTATGTTCCAAAACCTGAAAAGAAGAAAGGTTTCCAAAATGAGTGGGTGTTTGGAATTTACAATGTTTATAACCGTATGAATGCAAATTCTATGAATTTTAATCAAAACAGGGAAACGGGAAACAATGAAGCTTTACAACTATCCATTTTTGGGATCATTCCTTCGGTTACTTATAATTTCAAATTTTAAAAATTAAACAAATGAAAACATTATATAAATTCCCCATAATTCTTTTACTCGTTTTCTTTCACTCCTGTGAGGAGGTAGTAGAAATAGACCTTGAAACAGCAACGCCAAGACTTGTTATTAACGCTCCTTTAGAATGGAAAGCAAATTCAGACGGCAGGTATCAAACAATTAATTTATCAACTTCTGCGGGGTTTTATCAAAGTGAACCTCCAAAAGTTTCCGGTGCCATGGTAAGGGTAAAGGATTCCCAGGGGAACATTTTTCTATTTGAGGAGGGGCAAATTGCAGGGAAATATGAATGTTTTAATTTTGAACCACAAATCTTTGAGGAATATGAATTGGAAATCATATACAACAATGAAACTTATGTGGGGACAGAGACATTATATCCTGTTCCCGGTTTTGATAAAACTGAGCAATTGCCAACAGCCATTGGCGATTTATTGGAAATCAGGGCTTATTTCACAGATCCCGAAAATGAACCGAATTTTTATTTAATTGAAGAAAACAGGCGTTCTACAATCGTCCCGGGGTATTTAGTTTATAATGATAAATTTTTCAATGGCAAACAGATATATACCTCTGTTTTCGATGAAAAACTTCTTGCACAGGATGTAATTTCATTTAAAATTTTCGGAATTTCATCCCGCCATCACGATTATCTTTTTAAATTAATTTTATCTATTGAAAGTGACCTTGGCCCTTTTCAAACTGTGCCTGGGTTATTATTAGGTAACGTTAAGAATATAACCAACAATAAAAATTTCCCGTTTGGGTATTTCAGTTTATCTCAAACATCAACCATCGAACATATCATAAATTAATTTAAACCTTTACCAGATACCTTCTGGATAATTGCTGTTGGTTCTTTAGATTATAGATAAAAAAGTCTATAAACTTAATGCATTTTCTTAACTAAGGTTAATTAATCAAAGAGGGGAGAGTTGTAATTTCGCGAAAAATTACTTTAAAGTTAGACATGAAAACTTACATAATAAAATCAATATCATTGCTCATTTTACTTATAACAATTAGTTGCACGACTAAGAATAATGAGCAGATAGCTGAGGAAAAAGACAACCTATTAATAGAAAAATATTATCTGAAAGATATTGAAATAAGAGAACTCGATGCAAAAACAGATACTATAAATCTGGAAGATTATGATAAGGTACACCGGGAGCAAATATTTCAGTTACTTGCTGAAAACAAAGTTATAACAAGTAGAGACAAAATAAGAGCAGCCTGGATTTTGCAACATACAGCTGCCAAATTTTGTGACGGAAAATTAACCAGTATAAGTCCTGAAAACTTTTTATTGGCTTACAAACTATCTTCAACAGCACTTGCTGAACTCGAATTGGAAAATGACACTTTGACAATTAGAAAAGAGAACATTCCAAGAATTGTAGCCCTGAATTATGACCGATATCTTTGGTTTAAATTTGGCTATCAAAAATTCGGAACTCAATTAATGTTTGACCAGGAAACTAATGAAATGTTATTAGTACCTATCGATACAACTTTATCAAATGATGCGGAAAGAAAGAAACATAACGTAGAACCATTGCACGTACTACTGAGAAACTACAAAATGAAACCCATGCCGGCCCTATAATACCATCTATATTGAGGAGTTAAGCAAATTATGGGAGCTATTAAAAAAAATTACTTACAAATAATTAAACATATATATGAATAAGACAATCTTAACAACAATACTATTTTTGTCAATAGGTTTAACAGCATTTACCCAAATAAATTTTGACAAAGGAAAATTAGACGATTACTTCAACGCCCTTGAAGAAAATAACAAGTTTATGGGTAGCGTGGCTGTTACAAAAAACGGAAAAGTTATATATACCAAAACCATTGGTTTTTCTGACGTTGATAACAAAATTAAAGCAACCGATAACTCAAAATATAGAATTGGTTCAATTTCCAAATCGTTCACCGCGGTTTTGATTTTAAAGGCGGTGGAGGAAAACAAATTAGACCTAAACCAAACTATTGACAAGTGGTTTCCAGAACTCAAAAACGCAAGGGATATATCTGTAAAGCTTTTGCTAAATCATAGAAGCGGAATACACAATTTCACAAATGACAAAGATTATCCGACGTGGAAAACACAACCAAAAACAGAGAAAGAAATGTTAGAAATTATTGCAAAAGGCGGCAGTGATTTTCAACCGGATAGCAAAGCAGAATACAGTAATTCAAATTATGTGCTTCTATCATACATTCTTGAAAATATTTTTTCGAAATCGTATTCTGAATTATTACAGGAACATATTGTAAAACCAGTTGGTTTGACTAGCACATATGTTTTTGGAAAAATCAATTCCAGTGACAATGAGAGTAAATCATACAGCTTTATGGAGACCTGGAAAATAAAAACCGAAACAGACTATACTATCCCGTTAGGGGCTGGTGCGATTACCTCTACAGCTAACGATTTAACAAAATTTGCGGATGCTTTGTTGGGTGGAAAACTGTTAAAATCTGAAAGCCTTGAAATAATGAAGACGATAAAAGATAGTTATGGAATGGGTTTAATTCAAGTTCCTTTCTTCAATAATATCGGATATGGACATTCAGGTAATATTGACGGTTTTAGTTCTGTGTATTCTCATTTTGCAGAAGATAAGATCTCCTATGCCTTAATTTCAAATGGCACCAACTACAACATCAACAACATTTCTATTGCGGTTTTAAGTGCAGTATTTGATAAACCTTATGACATTCCGGAGTTTTCAACTTACGAAGTAAATTCAGATGATTTAGATAAATATTTGGGTGTCTATGCTTCTAAACAAATAGCATTGAAAATTACAATCACCAAAGACGGAAATACCTTAATTGCACAAGGCACTAGTCAACCAGCACTTCCACTTGAGGCAACAGATAAAGACAAATTTAAGCTTGACCAGTTAAGTGTAAAACTTGAATTCAATCCAACTGACGAAACAATGATATTATTTCAAGGCGGGGGACAAATCCAATTTGCGAAAGAAGAAACCCCTTTAACCTCTTCCCAGGAAACTGTAATGAGCGGATTATTGATTGACTCTGAAACAAATAGTCCCATTGAATTTGCAAACATGGGCGTAGTAGATAAAAATAAAGGAACCGTTTCTAATCAGGAAGGAAAATTTAAGATCATGTTTTCCCGGGAGTTTGCAAATGATAGTCTCACAATTAGTCACGTTCTGTATAAAACCGTAAAAATTCCTATAAAAAATTCCAGGAACCTGGTTATTTCACTTCAACCAAATGAAAATCAATTATCTGAGGTAGTTATTACAAATATACAGAAGAAGAACAGGAAAATTGGAGTTAAAAGCTACAATCCAATGTTTTCGGGTAGTACTGTCTCAAAAGAAATGGACATTATCGAAAGTTCGATAAAAATTAAAATTCCTAAAAATAAAACTGTTTGGGTCAAGGATGTGAATTTTTATTTAAGACGAGGTTTTGAAACGGATAGTGCTTTTATAAGAATTAACTTTTATAAAAACCTTGACGGTTCCCCTGGTGAAAAAATAGTATTTGAAAATATTATTCAACGAAAGCAAATTTTGAATGGCTGGGTAAATATTGACCTTGAAAATAATTCGGTTTATCTTGAAGAAGATTTCTTTATAGGAGTCGAAATTATTCCGGATTTTATAAAACATAATGAAATTTATATAGGTGCTGTTCTAACTAAAGGAAATGGTTTTATGAGAAAAAGTAGTCTTGGAGAATGGATAGAAAATCCATTGGGATTAGCACAATCAATTAATGTAGAAGTGGAATATTAAAAGTCTACGAACAACATCAAATAAAAACAATACGTAGTTCGACCTAAAAGCAGCACTTCGAAATATTTATTGTTGGCAACAATTAAAACCAAACCAGGAAAATTATGTTCGGAATAATAAACTTTGAGGCTTTTTTAATAGCTGGATTGATTTTGAATTTAACACCAGGAGTTGACACTATGTATATCCTTGGAAGAAGTATTGCTCAAGGAAAAAAAGCAGGAATTTTATCAGCTTTGGGAATATCAACAGGAGCAGTTTTTCATATCATTTTTGCCACATTAGGATTATCGATTATTCTCGCCAAATCTGCAATGGCTTTTGAAATTGTTAAGTATGTGGGAGCTGTTTATTTAATTTTTTTAGGACTAAAATTATTTTTTAAAAAAACAGATGGGAAATTAGAATTGAGCAACGAAAAAGAAACTGCGAATTACAAAAAGATATACTTCTCCGGAATTATGACCAATATTTTGAATCCGAAAGTAGCATTATTTTTTCTTGCGTTTTTACCACAATTTATTGATCCAAACTATGTGCAAAGTTCACTTTCTTTCTTAATTCTAGGGATTACATTCTTACTAACTGGAACAATTTGGTGCTTAATTTTAGCTCTATTTGCTTCAACATTATCTGACGGACTTAGAAAGAATTATAAAATGAAAATGTGGTTGGACAAAATAACCGGCGGAATTTTTGTCGCTCTTGGAATAAAACTCGCCTTAATTAAAAAATAACTGTTACCAACAATGTATCCTATGAAAAGCAATAAGTCCTTCTCTCAAATTTAATATTTTATTTTCTAATTTATTTCATTTTGATTGGGATTTTGGAGTGTTGAAATATTGGCCAGTCTTTTCAGCTCTTGCTTACTTGTCAATATTTCAATTCTTATAACCTGCTCAGCATCCTATATGTGGTCCTCGCTCTGGGGATACCACCAGCAACATTATTATTTTGATTATAATAACCTGTCCACTACCTAAAAAAGTGTCGTCCGCAATTGGCCACCTTTGCTGTTTTGTGGTACAGGCTGAAAATTAGTTTGAGCTGGTTAGTATTATTATCTAAATTTTATGCAACCACTCCTATTTTTCATAGGGAGTTTCTGTTTTTATAACTTCCGGAGTTCTACTCAGGAGTTTGTGAGCTATTTTTATAATGATCTTTTTGTCCTCTTTTCCTAAATGTGTACGATAATAATTCTGCATTACCGGATCTGTTCAGATTGCCTGCCAGGCAGTTTCTACTAAATAGGAGATGATAAGAGGTTGTGATTCTGGATTCATTCCAGCGACTTTATTTTAAGCACCACTTTGATGCATTCCCGGGACAAATACCAACATATCCGGCCAGGTGTTTAAGAAACTGAATAGAAGCCGATCTCTTACTTGTGGGATGATTCCCCTGGCACAGGAACACTTTTTAAAAGATAATAAACCTTTTTATAATGTTTTCGGCAATCAGCTCTCAGTTAATTTGTTACTTAATTCCAGGTTTTATTTGTTAAGTGTAAACGCGTAATTATTAAATAACTACATTTGTTTTAATTTGTTCTGTTGAAACTAAAAAAAGGATTTTTATGATCCTAAATGTTTTTTATGGATTAAAACCGTGTTTAAACCGAGCCAATTTAATTCAATTAAAATGGAAAATATCCTTTTGGAGCAGATTTCAAAGTTTATTATGCTTACTGAAGAAGAAAAGGAAACTATTCTTGCCTTTGACCTTCTCAAATCTTTTACAAAAGGATCAATAATTTTATATAAAGGCCAATTTTCTGATGACAGTTATTTTGTACTTAAAGGCTGTATACGATGTTATTATGAAATTGACGGGGAGGAAAAAACGACTGCTTTTTATACTGAAAATGAGGGCTTTGATTCTCAATGCCGCACAACCGGTAAGCCTTCAGAGTACTACATATGTTGTGTTGAAGACTCTGTCGTTATGGTGAGTAATCCGCACATGGATAAAATTATGTTTGAAAAATTCCCCAGATTTCAGAAACTCTGTCTCCAAATGTCGGAAAAATTGATCGCAAAAATTCAATATGATTTTGATGAGTTTAAAACCTCCAGTCCTGAACAACGATACCTTAATCTACAGAAAAACAGGCCAGATTTGTTGCAACGGGTTCCCCAGTACCAAATGGCAAGTTACCTTGGAATAACACCGCAATCCCTTAGCCGTTTACGTGGAAGGATCCTTAAACACGCTAATTAAATTATATATCCAACATATTTTTTAAACCCTTATTTTTTAACCTATGTTGGACCTCATGAAGGAACATCTTAATAATAATTCAAATGGAAAACATCTTTATTGAGCAGCTTTCAGCGTATATTCCGCTTACCGATGAGGAGAAGGAAACTATTATTGGCTTTGACATTTTCAAACCTTTTACAAAAGGATCAATCCTTTTAAATAAAGGCCAAATTTCAGATGACAGTTTTATTGTTCTTGAAGGATGTATAAGATGTTATTATGAAATTGATGGAGAGGAAAAAACAACTGCTTTTTATATGGAAAATGAGGGGTTCGACCCTCAATGCCGCATTACCGGTAAACCTTCTGAGTACTATGTTTCTTGTGTGGAAGACTCTATAGTTATGGTGAGTAATCGGCGTACGGATGCAATTATGTTAGAAAAATTCCCAAGATTTGAGAAACTCTTTTTGGAAATGTCGGAAATGTTGTACGCGAAAACTCAATCTGATTTTGATGAGTTTAAAACCTCCAGTCCTGAACAACGATACCTTAATTTACTCAAAAACCGTCCGGAGTTATTGCAACGGGTTCCCCAGTACCAGATGGCAAGTTATCTGGGAATAACCCCTCAATCCCTTAGCCGTTTGCGTGGAAGGATATTCCGTCAGGTCAATTGACCCTAAATATTATAATTTTCTCAGCTCCTTCATTTATTACCTTAAGTGAACGTATAAAGAAAAATCCCCCACATACATTTGTATTAGTACTCGTCTAATTACAAATACTATGAAAATTATTTTTTCTTTCCACTATCCAAAATTTTTCCAGGGATTTCTGATTAAGAATATGTAAGAAAATAATATGGAACCACAGGAAACAATGCATGCTGTTTTTTGTACGGAATACGGACCTCCCGATGTTCTGCAAATAAGAAATACTAAGAAGCCCATTCCAAAACCGAGTGAGATTTTAATAAAAATTAAAGCCACCGCAGTTAATTCAGGCGATGTTCGTCTTCGAAGTTTATCGGGGAATGTTTTCATGCGGTTAATTATGTCAGGTATGTTTGGGTTTTATAAGCCCCGTAAACCAATCCTGGGTATAGTCTATTCCGGAATGATTTGAAATAACAAATAAAGCAGTCATTTTTTAATGGGGATTAAAAGCAATTAAAAGAAGATATTTGTTGAACCTGTTATTAATCAATAAATATTAAACTCAATCCAAGGTATAGTTTGATAATATCGTTGTGCGTAAACTAAAACAAAAAATGAAAAAAACCATTTACACTTTTATCCTGTTTCCATTCATAAACCTTTTAACCTTTTCCCAGGAAATTGTAATGACCGGATTATTGATTGACTCTGAAACAAATAGTCCGATTGAATTTGCGAACATGGGGGTAGTCGATAAAAATAAAGGCACCGTTTCTGATCTCGATGGAAAATTTATGATCAGGTTTTCGCAGGAGTTTGCAAGTGACAGTCTTACAATTAGTCACGTTCTATATAAAACCGTAAAAATTCCTATTAAAAATTCTAAGAACCTGGTCATTCCACTTCAACCACATGAAAATCAATTATCTGAGGTTGTTGTTACAAACAAAAAGAAGAAGAATAGAAAAATTGGAGTGAAAAGCTACAATCCATTATTATGGGGGAAAACAGTCATACAAGAAATGGACATTAGAGAATATTCAATACAAATTAAAATTCCTAATAATAAAACTGCCAGGGTGAAGGATGTGAATTTTTATTTAAGACGAGGTTTTGAAACGGACAGTGCTTTTATTAGAATTAACTTTTATAAAAATCTTGACGGTTCCCCTGGAGAAAAATTAGTATTTGAAAATATTATACAACGTAAGCAAATTTTGCAGGGTTGGGTAAATATTGACCTTGAAAATCATTCTGTTTATCTGGAAGAAGATTTCTTTGTTGGAGTCGAAATTATTCCGGATTCCAAAAAACAACAGGAAGTTTTTATAGGAGGTGTTATAACCAAAGGAAAAGCTTTTATGAGAACAAGTAGCCTTGGAAAATGGGAAAAAGTTACACTCGGAATAGCACCATCAATTCATGTAGAAGTAGAATATTAAAAGTCTACGAACAATAGCAAATAAAAACAACGCGTAGTTTGTTCTAAAAGCAGGACTTTGAAATATTAAATGATAGGCGTAATACCAGGAAAATGAAGACAAACAAATTATTGATTATAGGGGGGATCTTAAGTATGGTTGCAGCGTTGTTGCACGTTGCTATAATTTTGGGAGGGCCGGGATGGTATCGCTTTTTTGGGGCTGGAGAAGGTATGGCTAAGTTAGCTGAAAATGGTTCGACTTACCCAACATTTGTAACCACAAGTATTGCTATAATTTTGACACTGTGGGCTCTTTATGCTTTTTCCGGTGCAGGATTGATTAATAAATTACCTTTTTTAAAACCGGTATTGATTGCTATTGGAATGATTTATTTATTGCGGGGAATTTTTGGAATTCCACTTGTTATTTATGTTGATCACCCGTACCTAAATGAATTAGAAGAAAAGATGACATTTATGGTATGGAGTTCAATAATTTCAATAAGTTATGGAGTTGTTTATCTATTAGGCTCTATTCAAATCTCGTTTAAAAAACAACCTTAAAACACATCACAGACATTAAAAATCCTTTAAATTACAGAGGGAAAGTACAAATATTAAATAAGCCGTGCCGGATAAAAATATATTGTTGATCAATTTTACACCGTAAAACCGCAAAATCTTATGCTAGCCTCAATTGGGGAAAACAACTGGGAACAGTAATCATTTCATACAGCTTCCTTCCAAAAACTTTCCTAAAACCTAAAATTCTAATCCAGAAGTATTCGTTAAAGTCGATCTCACGTTAATTTAGGAAAAAAAACTGAAAACGGAATTTCCGTATTTCCTTATCTCGACAAAATGATTTAGGTGGGACAGATCAATTCTTTTGGAATGTTCTATGATGAGTTCGCCGTCTTCTTTAAGCAAATCTTTCTCGAAGGTTAAATTAACAAGCCTTTCCAGGGATTCCACGTCAAAATTATAGGGTGGATCTGCAAAAATAACATCGGCCTTCACAGGTGCCTTTTCCAGATATTTAAAGACATCACTTTTCACAGAGGTAATATCAAGATCGAGTTCGCCGGCGATCTTACTGATGAATTTTACACATTCAAAGTTTTCATCCACCGCGGTGATGGGCCCCGCACCACGAGATCCAAATTCATAAGCAATATTGCCAGATCCCGAAAAAAGATCCACTACTTCGAGTCCGTTAAAATGAAACCGGTTGTTCAGGATATTAAACAGCGCTTCCTTGGCAAAATCTGTAGTGGGCCGTATAGGCAGCTTTTTGGGTGCCGTGATCTTCTTTCCCTTATGTTTCCCTGAAATTATTCGCATCCTAATGATCTTAATAGTAAAAATTCCTCCCGCTGAAACTTTAGACCGTAGGATTCCTGAAGCTTTTCAAACCGGGGTTCCAGCAAATCTATATTCTTAATGTAGGTGTAGGCTATTTTATACACTTCCATTTCGGAAGTAATGTCACCAAGTAAAATAAGTTTGAATTTGGCGGGATCCAGCTCAAGTTGTTCTGCTGTAAAGAGAAGATAGTAAATGAAGTCTTGCGGCGTATCATAATTAAAGGTATTGCATAAAAGCAATGAACCCTCTTTAATAACCACCAGGTCGTAATATCCTTCAAAATTTTGAAGATACAAGGTAGTTTCCATAGGGCTTAATTCCAATGCGGCCTTTATAAGTTCTGAGGCATTGTGTGTGAATTCAAATTCCCCATAGCGCTCAAAGAAATAATTGGTGATATTGGTATAAGGAATATATACATTGACAAGCTCCTCATTTATGCGATCGCTTTCCACCACATCGGTACCCAATATTTTGGTATTGAACTTTAAATAACCCGATGCATTTTCTTCAATAAAAAACTCTGAAGGAACGGTGCTGTAGAGTTCATTTGAAAATAGAAGCTTAACATCTTTGATATTATCCTGCAGCGCCTTTTCATTTTTATACATTGTCTCGATCTCCTGCAGGGCTTTCACCGGGTTGTGCTCTTTTGGAAATCTTACTTTTTTATACCAGGAAATATTTCCTGAACCGGAATCCAGGATGCAAAAAGAAAGTCCATCCAGGCGCACCTGGATGGACAACTTCTTTTGACTTGTATTTTCTTTACTGGTTGTTTCCTGCACCATAGGATTGTGGCCAGTTTCCGGTATTTTTCACCTCTTCCATAGAACCAATTTGAATAAACGGGCCGTTCACCTGGTCAACAGACACTACCTGCTTTTCCTGTAGCACAAGATCCCTGTCCTGGTCATGTAAAACAACTGCTTTATCAACTTTAACTTCAAAGACCGGGAACCTGGTATCATTTTTTACAAGAGACCCTGCATTCATTTGAAATTCCTTGTCCACACCTCTTACCGGCACTTTCATCATCTGCTTGTGACGTCCATCTTTGAAAAGCGAATCTTTCACAGAGGCATATCCCAAAGTATCAACAAGAACAATATCCTTATATTGATCTACATTATATATTTTTCTATATTCCACATCAAGAACGGTTGTGTCTCTTCTCTGGGTTATAACATATTCTGCAGTATCTATGAAGCTAATAAGAGATGGAAAATCTTTGGCATAATTCCCTGTAACTTCCTGATGCGCGATTTGAGCTGCACGAATGTCCTGAAGACGTTCAATTACCTGGGCATATCTTCTTTCTTTAACTTTGTTAAACTTTACCGGTTCATATACGGCGTTAAATACCATATATCCCAGAAAGATAATAACAACCCAAAGGACTAACTGAATTATAAGTTTCATGCTTTTTTAAGTTTAAAATAATTAGAGTTCATCGCAAATCTACAATTTTTTTTTATTCGTAAAAGTTTCTGTGGTTAAAATACGTTGTTATCTTTGAGATTTGCAAGAAAGTCCATGGAAACCTTAGGTGTTGATAAATTTTACAAACTGCTACTTGAGGAATTGGGTTTTTCTGCAAAGGTCAAACAGGATATTGCCCTACAGCAACTTTCTGACTTTGTTGTAAATCCCTCTCCCGATTCAGTTTTTTTGCTCAAAGGTTATGCCGGAACGGGTAAAACCACCATAATAAGTGCACTGGTCAAAAATCTCTGGAAAATAAAGCGCATGGGGATCCTGCTGGCCCCCACAGGAAGAGCGGCCAAAGTCATCTCCCTATACTCAGGCCAGGAAGCCCAGACCATTCATAAAAAGATCTATTTTCCCAAAAAGACCGGTGGGGCAGGAGTGCAGTTTGTATTACAGTCTAATAAGCATCGCAATGCATTGTTCATAGTAGATGAGGCCTCGATGATCCCCGATGAGAATCAGGATTCCAAATTATTTGAGAATAAGGGCTTGCTGGCAGATCTTATAGAGTATGTATCCGGGGGCCATAAATGTTCTCTCATCCTTATAGGGGATACCGCCCAGTTACCGCCCGTGAAACTCGATATGAGTCCGGCACTGGAGGAAAGAAAATTAAGGGAGCAATATCAGATGGACGTTACACATATTGAACTGGATGAAGTGGTACGTCAAAGTGAGGAAAGTGATATCTTACTTAATGCTACTTTATTAAGAGAAGCTCTTGCTGAAAGTTTTTACGAATACTTTCATTTTAGGATGACCGGGATGGCAGATGTTGTAAGGTTAATTGATGGCCAGGAGATCCTGGATGCCATTCAGGATTCTTACGATAACCTGGGACATGAAGATACTACTATAATTGTGCGCTCTAATAAGAGAGCTAATCAATATAATCAACAAATCAGATCAAGGATTCTTTTTCAGGAGGAAGAGATCTCTGCAGGAGACTATTTAATGGTTGTGAAGAATAACTATTTCTGGATCAAGCCTTCTTCCGAAGCAGGGTTTATTGCAAATGGTGATATTATCAAAGTTCTCGAGATCCAGGCGATAAAAGAGCTGTACGGATTCAGGTTTGCTGAAGTTCATGTACAAATGGTAGATTATCCCAAAATGAAACCATTTGACACCGTCGTTATCCTAGATACCCTGGAGAGCAATTCGCCCTCTCTTACATATGATGAAGCAAACCGGTTGTACCAGGAAGTGATGAAGGATTATGAGGAAGAAAGATCAAAATACAAGAAGTTCCTGAAAGTAAAGGAGAACAAATTTTTCAATGCCCTGCAGATCAAGTTTTCATATGCCATGACCTGCCATAAATCCCAAGGCGGCCAGTGGCACACGGTATTTGTAGAACAACCCTGGTTACCCAATGGTATAGATAAGGATTATCTACGCTGGTTATACACCGCTGTAACGAGGGCCCAGAATAAATTGTATCTCATTGGGTTTAAAAATGAATATTTCGTGGAGAATTAAGATTGATACTTATGGATCAAAATAAAAGTTTAAAGATCATCGCGGTTATTCCTGCAAGATACGAGGCCACAAGGTTTCCCGGAAAACTGATGCAGGATCTGGGCGGAAAAACAGTAATACGACGCACTTTTGAGGCAGCTTCGCAAACCGGGCTTTTTGACGAAGTCTATGTGGTTACAGACAGCGACATAATAGAAGCCGAGATCAAAAGTTTTGGAGGAAAAGCTCTTCGGAGTAATAAAGAACATGAATGTGGAAGCGACCGTATCGCCGAAGCTGTGGAGCATATGGATGTTGATATCGTTGTAAACGTGCAGGGGGATGAGCCTTTGATCGATAAGGAGAGCCTCAGGAAATTACTGGATGTTTTCAGGGAAGATACTGAAAGACAGATCGACCTCGCCTCGCTTAAAACTGCCATGCATGAACCAGATGATATCAACAATCCGAACAATGTAAAGGTGATCACAAATAAGGATAATCTTGCGCTGTATTTTTCCAGATCTCCCCTGCCTTATCCTAGGGATAACAATTTCGGAGTCACCTATTTTAAACATATTGGGGTTTACGCCTTCAGAAAACAGGCCCTTATGGATTTTTACAGATTGCCTATGCTTGGCCTTGAGGCTACAGAAAAGATCGAATGCATACGTTACCTGGAATATGGCAAAAAGATAAAAATGGTAGAAACAAATTTTAAAGGGATAGGAATTGACACTCCCGAAGATCTTGAGAAAGCCAGAAAATTGTTTGAAAATTAACCCAATCTATTCGGTTAAGGCCTCTTTATAAACACGAAGGGCTTTCTCCCGAGCCTCTTTATGATCTACCATCATTTCGGGATATTGCGGACTGCCATATTCAGGAACCCATTTATTAATGTAAAGTTCATCCTTATCATAATCTTTCACCTGGGTGATGGGATTGAAGATCCTGAAGTAGGGGGTGGCATCCACACCGCTTCCGGCGGCCCATTGCCAGTTACCCACATTGGATGAGAGTTCATAATCCAGGAGCTTTTCGGCAAAATAAGCTTCACCCCATCGCCAGTCAATAAGCAGATGTTTACATAAGAAACTTGCAACCAGCATGCGCACCCTGTTGTGCATAAAACCGGTTTCATTCAATTGCCGCATTCCCGCATCAACCAAAGCATAGCCTGTTTTGCCGGTTTTCCATAATTCAAATTCTTCTTCATTATTTCTCCATGGGATACGCTCATATTTTGGCTTAAAGGATTCAGTAACCGTATTTGGAAAATGATACAGGATCTGCATAAAAAATTCGCGCCAGATGATTTCCTGCAAAAAAGTCTCATTTTTGTCTGAAGCTGCTTTTTGAGTTACCTTTCTGATGCTAATGGTTCCAAATCTTAAATGGGGTCCTATCCTGGAAGTAGAATCGAGATATGGGAAATTCCTTTCTGCTTCATATTTTGAAATGGTCATTTCTGAAAGATCAAAGTCCGGCACCTTTATCGCTGAAGGTTCAAACCCAATATCTTCAAGTCCGAGAAAGGGGAGGTCCGTTTCCAGGAAAAAATTATTTTTTTCTGAATTTTTTATCTCCGGGACCTGTTGTTTAAATTTCTGCTTCCATAATTTCATATACGGGGTGTAAACTACATAGGGCGAACCATCTGGTTTAACAACTTCGCTTCTTTCAAATATCACCTGATCCTTGAACAGGTGAAACCCAATCATTTCACCCGAAAGAAAATCCCCGATCTCCTTATCCCTTATTCGTGCATAAGGTTCGTAATCCCGGTTGGTATAAACTTTCTGCACCTTATATTGCCGGGTAAGTTGTTTGAATATATCAATGGGTTTTCCATAAAACATCGCGATTGAACTTCCTTTAAACTCTAATTCTTTCCGGAGCTTCTTAAGTTGATCATGGATAAAACTTACACGGGCATCATCCTTTTTAAGATGGGGAAGAATTTCAGTATCAAAAATAAAAACCGGCAAGACCGGATATTTTTCGCTTAGTGCTTCAATCAGGCCTTTGTTATCTTCCAGCCGAAGATCACGTCTAAACCAAAAAATTGAAACATCTTTCATCAATTTAAATTTATGCTCGAGAGTCCCCCGTCAACTCCCAGGACCTGACCGGTCATCCAGCTACTTTTTTCAGAAAGTAAAAATACAACCATGTTTGCTATATCCTCTGCTTCCCCAACCCTTTTCAAAGGATGGCGATCTCCCATTTTCTGTATTTTCTCTTCACTGGATAGTAGTTTGCCTGCAAGTGGAGTATTTGTAAGGGAGGGAGCGATCACATTTACTCTTATCCCTGGCGCAAACTCTGCAGCCAAAGCTTTTGAGAATCCCTCTATTGCTCCCTTCGCGGCCGCTACACTGGTGTGAAAGGGCATGCCGGTTTTTACTGCAATGGTGCTAAAGAATACCAGGCTTGCCTGTTCAGATCTTTTAAGATTTGGAACCAGCTGCTGAACAATCTTTACAAGAGCAAAGAAATTCAATTCCATATCATCTCTGAACACTTCTGGTTTGAGCATATGAAAGGGTTTTAAGTTTATAGTTCCGGGAAAGAACACCAGTCCATCTATAACATCCGGAAGATCTAAATCTGGGATCTCATCCCGGGTGACATCAAATTGCAGATAATTGACATTAAGACCTTCAAGATCGTTTTGAGTCCGCGAGATCACAAAAACATTATTATCCTGAACCAGGGATCTGGCAGTTGCCAGTCCTATTCCTTTGGACCCTCCAATAAGAAGAATATTCTTTTTCATAATCCGGCTTCCCTAAGTTGAGAATTTTTATTGATTTTGGGGGCATTAAATGAAGAGTATTCCCCAAACAAAGCAAGGAGTTTTGTTCTTCTGTGGTTGAAGATCTCTTTTAGTTTTAATTTTACCAGAAAGGGATGAACAAGGTTGCCTAAGAATCCAAATGGCAATTTATAATCCACTATATCTTCCATTTCCACTCCGCCGGGAATAGGTCTTAAAAAATGCTTGTGGTGCCACAGGGAATAGGGTCCAAACCGCTGTTCGTCTACGAAATACTCCTTTTCCTTTACATGCGTGATCTCTGTTACCCATTTGGTCCTGATCCCCGCCACAGGGGTAACAATATATTGTATAAGCTGCCCGGGATACATGGCCCTTTCTGCCCCCGAAATGATATGAAATCCCATATATTGGGGAGTGATCGTTTTGAGATTTTTGGGATTTGAAAAGAAATCCCAGGCTTCATCTATAGATATTGGCAAATTCTGTTTGGTTTGCAATGTATGTATTTTCATAAAGAAGAATTGTATCACAAAGGTAGCTTTATTTTTGTTTAATATATTCAATAATTAGTTAAACAAAATTTAAATTTTGAAGTTAAAAAATTTCTTGCTCTTTATTGTATTTGTGTATCTTTGAGAAAACTTAAATAAACAAAATGAAAAAATTATACCTATTTTTATTTGCAGGCGTACTATCTGCCGGCACATTTGCACAGATCACGGCTCCCCAGCCAAGTCCTCTTACTAAAGTAGAGCAGGAAGTTGGTCTTACCAATGTAACCCTGGAATATTCCAGACCGGGCATGAGAGAAAGGGAGATATTTGGAAACCTTGTGCCTTACGATAAAGTATGGCGTACAGGTGCCAACAACAACACTAAAATTACCTTTAGCGATGATGTTGAAATAGGAGGGAAGCCTTTGAAAAAAGGAACATATGCCATTTATACTATTCCCAATAAGGATAAATGGGAGGTAATGTTCTATACCGATTCCAATAATTGGGGAAATCCTCAAAAATGGGATGAAAACAAAGTGGCTTTAAAGGCAGATGCCCAGGTTACCCAACTTCCTTTTCCTATGGAGACCTTTACGATCTTAATTGATGATCTTAAGAATGATGGTGCCGTACTGAAGTTCGTATGGGAAAACACAGTTGCCGCTGTGCCCATAAAGGTTCCAACCGATGCCAGGACTATGGCAAGTATTGAAAAAGTTATGAATGGTCCTACAGCCAATGATTTTTTTGCAGCAGGATCCTATTACCACGATGCCGGGAAGGATAACAAAAAGGCTTTGGAATGGGTTAACAAAGCAATTTCCATGAACGACGTACCACCTTTCTGGATGTTGAGAAAAAAGTCGCTTATACAGGCAGATTTGGGTATGAAAAAAGAAGCAATTGCTACTGCAAAACAGTCCCTTGAAGCAGCCAGGAAGGACAACAATGCAGATTATGTAAAAATGAACGAAGATTCAATAAGAGAGTGGGAAGGATAATTCTCCTGAAGATATTCTAATAAATAAAAAACGCGGCTCCGGCCGCATTTTTTATTTATTGGAATATAGTTTTCCCTCTTAGACCTTATTCTTTTTCCTCAATCACCTTACCAGGGGAATGAATTATGCTTTGCAGGAGAAATGCAATCGCCATTACAAGGAAACAGCCTGCAAGATTTAGCCATAAATAGGGCATTACATCCAGATACCAAAGTAATATAATAATGAATTGGGTAATTATAGCAGCGGTAAAAACAGCGTTACTTTTTACGTAATTGATGAAAAATGCCAGGAGGAATATTCCCAGGACATTCCCGTAGAATATAGATCCAATAATATTTACCAATTGAATGAGATTATCAAAAAGATTGGCAAATGTTGCAAAGAAGATGGCTATTAACCCCCAGACAAGAGTAAATAATTTAGACATTTTGACAAAGTGTTCTTCAGAACGTGTGCCGGCGATATTTCTTTTATAGAGATCTATCGTTGTTGTAGATCCCAGGGCATTCAGTTCTGACGCGGTAGAGGACATTGCTGCAGAAAGAATTACCGCCAATAGAAGCCCTATCAATCCGCGAGGGAGATTATTCAGAATAAAATGAATGAACACATAATCCTTGTCATTTGTTTCAACCTTACTATTGGAAGCTCTTATCAATTCCCGGGCCCGTTCCCTGTTAAGAATTTCAGCCGCATCCAGCTCCCGCATCTTTTCGCTGTAAACAAGATTTTCTGAAGAAGTAGGGTTATTCAGGCTTTCACCAAATCTCAGGACCGTAGCCTGCTTTTCTTTCTGGAGGTTCTCGTTGATGGTCATGAGCGCCCTGTACTCATCAGCATTAACCGAATTGAGTACAGCCTGCTGGGCGGCAGGGTTAAAATTAAGTGGCGCCTGATTGAATTGATAAAACACAAATACCATTACCCCTACTAGCAGGATGAAGAATTGCATAGGGACTTTCAGTAATCCGTTGAAAATAAGCCCCAGCTGCATTTCTTTTACAGATCTTCCTGAAAGGTATCTTTGGACCTGGCTTTGATCTGTCCCGAAGTAGGAAAGCGCCAGGAAAGTTCCTCCAATAATTCCTGTCCAGAAAGTATAACGGTTTTCCAGGTCAAAAGAAAAGTCCAGGACATCCATTTTTCCATTGGCACCTGCGATACGCAGTGCATTTGAAAATGAAATATCATCTGGCAGGTAACTTATTATGATAAAAAAAGCCGCGAACATTCCGGCAAAGATCACTGCCATTTGTTGTTTCTGGGTAATGTTCACTGCCTTTGTTCCACCTGATACCGTATATATGATCACAAGTGAACCTATAAGAATAATGAGAGAATTGAGGTCCCAGCCCAAAACAGCAGACAGGATAATAGCCGGAGCAAATATCGTGATCCCTGCGGCAAGGCCTCGTTGGATTAAAAAAAGTATGGCTGTGAGAATTCGTGTTTTATTATCAAACCTCGTCTCCAGGTATTCATAAGCGGTATAGACCTTTAACCTGTGATAAATTGGTATGAAGACCATACAAATAACCACCATGGCAATAGGAAGTCCAAAATAGAACTGTACAAATCCCATCCCATCGTGATAAGCCTGGCCGGGAGTTGATAGAAAGGTTATTGCACTGGCCTGGGTAGCCATAACTGAAATTCCCACGGTCCACCATCTGGCATCATTCCCTCCACCAATATAATCTTTTACATTTCTGCTTTCCCTTGTTTTATATACGCCGTAACTAACGATAAAGGCCAGGGTTCCAAAGAGTACAATCCAGTCAATTAATTGCATCTCAGGAGTAGTGTTTCATTATAAAATAGAAGATGATAATGTAAATAGCATTTGCAATTAAGACCAGAGTGTAGGATTTTTTCCAGAAATAAGTTTTTTGTTTTCCCATTTACCTCCCAATTGAAATCATATTTGCAAACAATCTGTAAGCCCCGGGCACCCCTTCAGGGAACTGCCTGAAAAAGCTCAGCCCGGTATAGATAAAATGACCTTTGCCATGTTTTGCAACAAGTAAACTGCCTTCTTTTGGACTTTCATTGGTATCACTCATGGATAGCACCGGGGTGAATTCCGGGCCCCAGCTGTCTGCAAAATAGAGTCCGCGTTCCTGTACCCAATTTTCAAAATCTGCTGATGTAAGTTTGTTTGGAGTATTTAATATCGGGTGGCCAGGATTCGGGAAACGTACTTCGGCATCTTCCTCTGTTACCCTCAACCGGGAAAGATTCAGTTTATAGGGTGCCAGTTGGTCTGTCACCAATCCGCGACTCACATTATACTGGACTATAACAGTTCCCCCATTTTTTACATATTCAAAAAGGGCCGGTTGAGAAAATTTTAATTCTTCTACAGTATTGTAAGCCCTTATTCCCAATACCACTGCATCAAATTCTGCAAGAGATGTAGCCGTCATTACAGATGGATCAACGTTGGTGACCTGGTAACCAATCTGCCTCAGGCTCTGCGGAATTACATCCCCGGCACCTTCTATATAGCCTATTTTCTCTCCTTTTTTCTGAATATCCAGCTTCACAAGTTTAATTTCGGCCGGCATAACCAATGTCTGAAGCGGAATATGATCATAATTGATCCTTATTATCTCATCTGAATATTCTGTCCCGTCCAGGTGAATAGTAGGCGTAAGTATAGCTTCGGCCTGTTCTGCCGGAGGGGTGATATGAAATTGCAGCGTTACAGATTCTCCTTTTCCTTTTAAATCGAAGGTATTGGTACCCGGTTCAATTTTCCAATTTCCGGAGGTTTTTAGTTCCACTTTTCCACTAATATCATTTCTGCCTGCGGTAATTGTTACCGGAACGGTAGCAGAGGCAGAATTATTAAAGATCCTGACTTTTTCTGCGAAATTTCCTGTGACCGGAGGTACTATTTCGAAAGGCTGATATACCTCTCCTTTTACGGGATCATTGTATTTATAAACGACCTCACGATCAAAAGGAATTGTGATATTCCCAAATTTCATATTAAAAGTAGCCTTTACCTTTTTGGGAGCTTCAGGTAAACCAATTAATTCAGGATTCTCTACGGCATACAATCCAATACTGCCTTTAGATTTTAACCAGTAAGGAGATGTATGTTCTGCAGTTTCTTTAATCCTTAATTCAGCCTGATTTCTCCAGGGAGTATTGGATTTTAAAACCTGGTCCTTGATTATTTTGGTATTATTTGGTGTCAGCTCTACAGATGAGAGGCTGATTTCAAAGCTGCTGCGGTTAATAGCCTCCAGATTAACTTTAAGCTCCTCTCCCGCAGTTGCGGTGGGCGCTGCAGCTACAGCCTCGAGATACAGGCCCGCAGCAGAGGCAAGAACCTCTTTCATCTCTTCCAGCTTGATATGTTTCCAATGGGAGTCTTCCAGGGCAAGGATATTTTCATACACCATTAATAATTTAGGAATACTGGCAGAGGGGTCACGAAAGTTGTACTCCTTTTCAATAGCACTTAACATTTCTCCAATTTTTTTTCCGCCTTTCACCCGGTTCCAGGAGGTATCTATTCCATTGAAAATATTATTCTTATTGCCGGGCATATCTCCTTTCAAAAGCTCCAGATGTTCCAATTGTTCTCCCCGGCTTCCGGTAGAACCAAATCCCTGAGACTGGTGTTCACTGCGGCTTAAGGCTGCAATTTCGGGATTGGACAAACCTTTGGATGGAAAGTAAACCCCTGTGTCAAAACTAAAAATATTTCCTTTGGTATCTTTTTCAAATGCTTCCTGGTTTGTATAGAACCAGGGGGAGTTATTAAAAAATAATCGTTTAGGCTTGAAAACCGTGGTATGTTTTAATTGATCTGGAAATGCAGCAGGATCCCCCGCCAGATCAAAAGCTTGTTCTCCCAGAATAGCAGATGCGGTGTGCTGCCCATGAGTTTCTCCCGGTGTTTTATTATTGAAACGATTGATTACTATATCGGGTTTAAGTGTACGCATCACCCACACCACATCGCTTAAAACTTTATCTTTTTGCCAGAAATCAAGGGCCTCTTCGGCGGTTTTGGTATATCCAAAATCTATAGCCCGGGTAAAATACTGTTCCCCTCCATCAATTCGCCTTGCTGCCAGTAATTCCTGAGTCCTTATGATCCCAAGAAGTTCCTTTAATTCAGGACCTATAAGATTTTGCCCGCCATCGCCTCGGGTAATGGATAAATATGTGGTATTTGCTTTAACATGATTGGATAAATAAGAAATAAGGCGGGTATTCTCATCATCGGGATGTGCCGCTATGTATAATACAGACCCAAGAAAATTGAGTTTTTTAATAGCTTCGTGGATCTCGGCCGAATTTAATTTTTGTGGAGCCTGGGCGTTAGCGATTGATAGACTAAAGCAAATAATTATAAAAAGAATTTTACGCATTGGGAAGAATCTGATTTCAACTCTTCCAAATATATAAACTTTAGAACTGGTTTTACAAACTTAAGAGCTTTAATCTTCTAAAGATCATCCTTGCCTTCATCAAGAAAAAAATCCTTTTTTACAAGAGTCACAGCTTTTTGAAGGATCAGGTTATTGGGATAGGTGGTAAGCTCCCCATTTTCCATTCTTAAATGCAGATGGAAGGCTTTAATATCTTCAATCACGGCCTCAATAGGCATATCCTTGTCATGGATCTTTATTTTGTCACCAATCCTGTAAGGAAAGGAAAAGAACATGATGATGCCTGAAGTGACATTACTCAAAATGGACCAGATAGCAAAAAGCGCAACTCCAATAACTGCAAATGTGGAGGAAAATATTAAAGAAAGATCCCTGAGACCCATTCCCCAGGCCCAGGCAAAAAGGAATACAGCTATAAGGGATACAAGGATATTTATGTATTTAAACATCAACCGGGTGCGGGTAATATTTATTTCTGCATGTCTGCCAACCCGGTGTGCCGCTTTACGAAGAATAATCTGAATAATTGCCAGTAATATAAAGATGGCTATTGTAAATGCTAATTCCTGGCGATAGGTAGTGAACAGATCGTACATTTAATCTAATTCTAATTTGTCACGTAAAGCTTGATCATTGTTGGAATTTTTGTTCCAGTAGTCTAATCTTATACTCTCTATTTTAGTGGCAGTGCTAAGAAAGGTTTGCCCATTTCTACGGGTACTTTCTTCCCATTTTTCAATGCTAAAAGGAAAATATGGAAGATAATATATCCTAAGCTCACGATCCAGATCAGGATAGGTAATCTGATAAACTCCCAAATCATCATCAGTAAAAAATTCTCCATAAGCTTTATAGGATCTGATATCTGTATGAGCTATCCTGATGTGCTCAAAAGAAGGTATCATTTCAAAATCGCCCACGGGCAGCTGATTGGGATCAATTCTTATCTGTGTCCATATCTCATTTTCCAGGTATGATTTTTCATGGCTGAGATCTTCATCTGCTTCTCCCTGAAAATAAGAATGAGATCTGATTTCAAATTTATTGCGGTTATTTAATTGCATATACACCTGCCCGCACCATTCCTGAACAGAGGCCGTAACTTTGAGAGCCCCTGATCTTCCCTGTAGAGGAAAGAAAGTACTTTGCATTATGGAATAAGGGTAGATGCCGGTAAGAAAATTCTTAGTTGCATTTAATTTTAGCACCGGGATATTTTCTTCATTTTGGCTATCTGCTTTTACCTGTTCTTCCGCCAAAAGATCTTCTGTAACATAAATAAGTACTGCGCTGCCATCCCGTGGTTCACCGTATCTTGACTGTACAAGCCGGTAGGAGGTGATCTCTGCTTCTCCTGTGAACCAGTAATTTTTAAAATCTTCGGTGAGTTTTCGTTCCTGCCAAAGCTCTTTCTCTTCAGCAGGCTTTTGACAATAAAAAAGAAATAATATAAATCCCAGGAAAAAATAATTTACAGAAAATCGCGCCATATTCAAAGTTTTAATAAAATTACAAAAAAATTACTGTGATGCTAATTCTAAAAGGGTTTTATAGACCAAATGGGTGGGAAGACCCACTACATTGAAATAACTGCCCTCAACCCGGGTGATCCCTATTAAACCTATCCATTCCTGGATCCCATAGGCTCCGGCCTTATCAAGGGGTTGATATTCCCTGATATAATGATCAATTTCCACCGGGCTCAGAATTTTAAAGGTTACAGCCGTGGAACAGTTTACAGTTTTCTGCCGGGTATTGGTGGTGAAAGTAACCGATGTGATAACCTCATGTGTTTTTCCCGAAAGGGATTCCAGCATTTTATAAGCCTCAGATGTAGTCCCGGGCTTGCCCAGAGCTTTTCCATTATGCCATACAATAGTATCGCTGGTGATAAGAATCTCGTTTGTCTTTAATTCTCCTAAAAATACTTTTGCTTTAAGTTCAGATAAATAATCTGTAATTTCTACAGCCTTCAGGTCTTCGGGAAATTCCTCTTTAACCGGCCTGTGTTCCATTATAAATGGAATATTCATATCCTTAAGGAATTGATGTCTTCGGGGGGATCCTGAGGCCAGGATGATCCGGTGGTTTTTAAGTTTTTCTTTCAGCATAAATTATAATAGAATAAAAGGATAAAGTCCTATGGAAGCCAATCCTGTTATGAGGATTATCTTAAGGATAAGGCTAAGACGTTGATAGTGTTTAAGCGTTTTGGCCGTTAATATATTAGACATAAAAAATAACAAGGGACCAAGTATAAGAATAAGGGTGTACAAAACAGCAACGAGATTATTAAACAGGTAGGTATATATATAATAAATTATCGCCACTACAGGTATCAACCCCACCGCAAAAATAACTTTATTGGCACGTTCCTTTCCTAGTGCAATTGGCAGAGTATTCCTTCCGGCATTATAATCTCCTTTGACATCCTGTTGATCCTTTACCATTTCCCTAAGCCAGTTAATAAGAAAGGCATAAAAGGCATAATCCAGAAGAATGGAAAAAATGATCGATTGTGTTTGCCTGTTTGCCGGAGTGATGGCCGGAAGCAGTTCAAAGAGCCCCATTATGATCACTGTCATAGCAACAAGCGAGGAAACCAGGAGGTTGCCTATTATAAGAATATTCTTCAAATGAGTGGCGTAAAGATAAAGCAAGGCAGAGATTATAATGAATAGAGCTGAAAACCCCGGTCTTCCTATAAGATTGGATAAATAGAATCCTATGGCCACGCCTGTGATAGTGAAAATAATATAGGCGGTAAGGGCCGACTTTTCTGAAATTTCTTTTTCAACAACCTGCTTTTCAGGTTTATTGATCCTGTCTGTTTCTATGTCATAAATATCATTAATGATATTTCCTGCCGCGGCGATGCAAACCGTAGACAGGCATAAAAGGAAAAACCCGAAGGCGCTTAATGTGATCTCTATGCCAAAGGTTTCAAATAAGGCATATTTGATAAGGAGTTGTGTAACAATAATGAGAAGTAAATTCTGATATCTTATTAATTTCAGGAAAGAATAGAGCATTGACAATATTTAATTAGAAACAAATTTCAAACCTACCAGGGACATTATAAGGGTGGTCAAAAAGAATAGTCTCCAGAAGTGTACCGGTTCTTTAAATATCCAGATCCCGAGAAGTACCGTTCCAATGGCGCCTATGCCCGTCCACACTGCATAAGCAGTTCCAATGGGTAAGGTTTGGGTGGCTTTATACAACAATCCCATACTTATAGAAAGAGAAACCAGAAATGCGATAAGCCAGAAAGTTTTAGTGCTACCGGTAGTGAATTTTGCTTTTCCCAGGCAAAATGCAAATCCTACCTCAAATAATCCGGCTATGACAAGGTAAAACCAGCTCATAATGCATCCGGGGCCAGAAGCCATTTACCCTGTACCTTCAAAACCTGTTCAATTACATCCCTTACACAGCCCTGGCCACCTTTCCTGTGGGAAACATACCGGCTTATTTCCTTGATCTCGGCCACTGCATCCTGAGGACAACAAGGCATCCCTACAAGCTTCATTGCATACAGATCAGGGATGTCATCACCCATGTAGAGAACATTTTCACTGTCTATGCCATAGATATCAAAAAATTCCTTCAGACATTCCACCTTATCCTGAACTCCTAAAAATATATTGGTGATTCCAAGATCTCTAAGTCGTTTTCTCACTCCCTCATTATTTCCGCCGGAAATTATACATACATGAAATCCTGCAAGATTTGCGGTTTTTAAAGCATAACCATCTTTAATGTTCATGGTGCGAAGTAATTCACCCTGAGTGCTTACCTGGATTGAACCGTCTGTCAACACCCCGTCTACATCAAATATGAAAGTATCTACGTGGTTTAAAAATTCTTTATAATTCTTTTCCATGAAGGTTTTGAATTGATTGGGTTAATAAGGAATATATTTTCTTTTGCTCCGGGTTTAACTGTTCCAGATGTGCCTCAATAACTTTAAGGTCATTTCTTTTAGCCGGCCCGGTCTGGGCTTCACGGGGATCCATAAGACTAACTTTATGGGCTGTTTCCCTTATCAAAGGTACGAGGATCTCAAAAGGGATATCATTGCGGTTGCATATCTGGTTTGCTTCAGTATACAGATAATTCACAAAATTGCTTACAAATACTGCAGCCACATGTAGCGACTTCCTTTGGATGGAATTGATGTGAAAAAATTTTCCACCGAGTTCTGAGGCAAGGACTTCAAGTAATTGGAGATCATTTATATTATTTGATTCTATGCAAATGGGAATATTAGCAAACTCAATGGGTCTTGCTTTGGAAAAGGTTTGAAGCGGGTAAAAAACTCCCGTTCTTCTATGGGTATTGAGTAAATCAATTGAAATGCCACCCGCCGTATGAACCACCAGGGCATCTCCTGCATTAAGTTTTTCGGAAACATTTAGGATCTGGTCATCTTTTACAGCAATTATATAAATATCTGCCGGTAATATTTCTTCAAATTTGCTCGTCCCTGGTACAGTTTCAAAATTTTTAAGGCTGGCAGGATTATGATTAAATACCTGAATGATCTTAAAATTCTGAGTTTTTTTCAATGCCCGGTACAGGTTTGTTGCCACATTCCCTGTTCCCAATAAAACAATGCTTTTCATTTGGCTAAAATACCAAAAAATTCGGGCTTAAAAATTAACATTTGTTGGAGAGGAATGCTTCTGAATAAAGGCTTCAAAATGGTTAAATTGTGTTAAATTTGCGACATTTTTAAAGCAGTATTGGATGCAGGATAAAATCGCTTCTATCATATTTTCAACCAGGATAATGGCAGTGTTATTTGTGGTTTTCTCCATAGCAATGGGTTTGGGTACTTTTATTGAGAGCATTTACACCATAGAAACTGCCAGAATCATGATCTATAATGCCTGGTGGTTTGAAGCCATTATGGTCTTCTTTGTTATCAACTTCGCCGGGAACATTTACCGCTATAAATTACACCACAGAGAAAAATGGTCGTCTTTATTAATCCACTTGTCTTTTGTGATTATTCTTGTAGGGGCCTTTGTAACCAGGTATATTAGTTACGAAGGAATTATGCCCATAAGGGAGGGGGAAACCACCAATAAATTTCTTTCAGAAAAAACATATTTTACGGTATTTATAGATGGAGAAATAGATGGGGAGCCACGCCGGCGGGTGATCCAGAAACCTGTTTTTCTTGCCCCCGAAACAGACAATGATATTTCAATAAGAACAGATTTTAACGGGCAACAAGTAGATATACAGGTAGTGAATTATATTCATGGGGCCAAAGAGGGAATTATTCTGAGTGAAAATGGAGATAATTACCTGCAATTGGTAGAAGCAGGTGACGGGAACCGGCATGAACACTATTTAAAGGAGGGGGATGTTGCTAATATCCATAACATCCTGTTTGCTTACAACAGGCCTACCCAGGGAGCGGTTAATATAATTGTTGACGAGGAAGAAGGAATCTACCAGATAAAATCTCCTTTTGAGGGTGACTTCCTTAGAATGTCAGATCAAATGCAAGGTGAGCTTCTGGCAGATACGCTGCAGACTTTCCAGTTGAGATCCCTTTATAATATCGGGGAGATGTCTTTTGTAATACCGGAACCCGTTGCGCGGGGGACTTTAGATCTTATTCCAATACCCAAAAAAGAAATTGGACAACCCAATGCAGTGAGTTTAAGACTTACTACGGGCGGGGAGGCAGTCACAGCAAGTATGCTTGGAGGAAAAGGAATCATTAATCCTCCTACGCAGGTGGAAGCCGGTGGTCTAGATGTATATTTAAGCTACGGTTCTATAGAATTGGAATTGCCATTTCAGATAAGGCTGGACGATTTTATAGCCGAAAAATATCCCGGTACGGAACAAAATCCAACTCCAAGTTATGCTTCTTTTAAAAGTAAGGTTACAATCGTTGAACCCGATGGCGAAACCTGGCCTTATGAGATTTATATGAATCACGTATTGGATAAAGCCGGTTTCCGTTTTTTCCAGGCATCATTTGATCCCGATGAAAAAGGCACCGTTCTCTCTGTCAACCATGATTACTGGGGAACATGGATCACCTATATTGGATACTCACTCTTGTACCTGGGCTTAATGTTGATTTTATTTGATAAGGGTAGTCGTTTTGGGAAGCTCAAAGTATTACTCGATAAAGTGAAAGCGAGAAAGGAAAAATTAAATAAGAAAACGTCTAAAGTTGCAACACCCAAACGTGCAGGGGTTACCGCAATAATAATGTTACTGTTCGGTTTTTCCGGATTCTCTCAGGATCACAACCCAGACCATTCTCATATCAGAACTCCCAAGACTACTGTAGATTCTATTATACGATCCATGGTTGTTCCCCCGGAACATGCGGCCAATTTTGGTGCTCTGGTTATTCAGGATGCCGGAGGAAGAATGAAACCTGCCAATACATTTTCTTCAGAACTATTAAGGAAACTGAGTAAGAAAGATAATTATGAAGGCTTAAATGCAGATCAGGTTTTGCTATCCATGACCGAAAATCCTGCATTGTGGTATAATGCACCACTAATTTATGTAAAACCCGATAACGACAGTATAAGGAGAATCGCGGGAGTTGACGAAGACCAGAAATACCTGGCTATGACAGATTTCTTTGACAACACCGGGGCTTACAAATTATCACCTTATCTTGAAAATGCCTATCAGGCAGCAGTGCCCGATCAATTTCAAAAAGATTTTATTGATACAGATCGTAAGGTAAATTTATTGTTTTACGCCCTTCAGGGAGAAATGCTCAGAATTTTCCCTATTCCGCAGGATGAAAATAATACATGGGTGGCTTATACCAAAGTAGCTGAATCCAACTTCAAAGGTATGGACTCGGTATATGTCAGGCAAATTCTGCCTCTTTATATGAATTCATTAAGAGCGGCCCGGAATTCCGGCGATTATACTCAGGCAGATGAACTTCTTGGAAGTATTGGAGGTTTCCAGAGAAAATTTGGGAGTGAGGTCATACCCTCTGAACAAAAGTTAAGAGCCGAGATTTTATATAATAAATATGATATTTTCAGGAATCTTTTCATGCTGTATATGCTCTCCGGGCTTATCATGCTGGCGTTTGTAATCATTCAGATATTTAATGACAATAAGATAATCAGGTGGTTGATTAATGCCTGCATTGCGATTATTATTTTGTTTTTTGCCCTTCATACCTTCGGCCTTATAGCAAGATGGTATATATCGGGGCATGCTCCCTGGAGTGATGCTTATGAATCCATGATCTACGTAGCCTGGGCGACGATGTTCTTTGGCCTTGCCTTTGGAAGGAAGAGTAACCTTACCATTGCCTCCACGGCTTTTGTAACATCTATGGTATTGATGATCGCTCACTGGAACTGGATGGATCCATCCATTGCCAATCTGGTACCCGTTCTCGATTCCTACTGGTTAATGATCCACGTTTCGGTCATTGTAGGAAGTTATGGTCCTTTTACCCTGGGAATGATACTGGGAATTGTTGCGCTGTTCCTTATGATCATGACAACAGAAAAGAATAAAGTGAAAATGGATCTTAATATAAAAGAGATCACAATCATTACCGAAATGGCTCTTACCGTAGGTTTGGTAATGCTTACCATAGGAAACTTCCTGGGAGGGCAGTGGGCTAATGAAAGCTGGGGTCGTTACTGGGGATGGGATCCTAAGGAAACATGGGCTCTTATTAGTATCATGGTATATGCTTTTGTGATACACATGAGACTGGTACCGGGTCTAAGAAGCAGATGGTTTTTTAACCTTATGGCTATAGTGGCATTTGCAAGTATTATGATGACCTATTTTGGGGTTAACTTCTATCTCGCAGGACTGCATTCTTATGCCAGCGGTGAGAAGGTTATCACTCCCACATTTATCTATTATTCAATAGCGGTTGTAGCAATTCTTGGAGCCTTATCCTTCTGGAAGTTTCAGAAATATTATAGTAAGGAAAAGAGAAAGCTCCATGAATAGGATCTTTACTCACCGGGAATGGCTTTTTAGCATTTCGGGGGTGCAGAATAAATTAGCATAAAAAATCCCGCTGAACGGCGGGATTTTTATATCTATAGGCTTTATATTTGAGGTTATTATTTTAAACCACCAACCATATCCTTGGGTTGTACCCATTCATCAAATTCTTCATTGGTAACATAACCAAGATTAACGGCTTCTTCTTTAAGGGTAGTTCCGTTCTTATGCGCGGTATTTGCGATCTCAGCAGCTTTATAATATCCTATTTTGGTGTTTAGAGCGGTTACCAGCATCAATGAATTATCAAGATGTTCCTTGATCCTTTGATGGTTGGGCTCAATTCCCCGGGCACAGTGTTCTTCAAAAGAAACGCATGCATCTCCAATTAACTGTGCGCTCTGAAGGAAATTTGCAGCCATAACAGGCTTGAAAACATTTAGCTCAAACTGGCCCTGCATTCCGCCTACACTTATGGCCACATCATTACCCATCACCTGAGCACATACCATGGTAAGAGCCTCACATTGGGTTGGATTAACCTTTCCGGGCATAATAGATGATCCCGGCTCATTTGCAGGGATATTAATTTCTCCTATACCACTTCGCGGTCCTGAAGCCAGCATTCTTATATCATTCCCTATTTTATTCAGTGAAACAGCGATCTGTTTTAAGGCTCCGTGCGATTCTACAAGGGCATCATGAGCTGCCAGTGCTTCAAATTTGTTGGGGGCTGAGGTAAAAGGAAGATCTGTGAATTTCGCAATGAACTCGGCAACCCTTTTCGAGTAGCCTTTTGGCGTATTAAGACCGGTTCCTACTGCCGTTCCTCCCAGTGCCAATTCTGCCAAATGCGGAAGTGTATTTTCCAAAGCCCTTATCCCGTAATCAAGCTGTGCAACGTACCCACTGAATTCCTGCCCCAGGGTAAGGGGAGTGGCATCCATAAAATGAGTGCGGCCAATTTTTACAACATTTTTGAATTCCTCAGATTTCTTCTTTAGCGTATTCCTGAGTTTTTTCAAACCCTGAAGTGTTACCTGGACTACCTTTTTGTACGCGGCGATATGCATTCCGGTAGGGAAGGTGTCATTTGAGGATTGTGATTTATTTACATCATCATTGGGGTTAAGGGTTTTTTCACCTTCCCCAATTGTTTTGCCTGCCAGTTGATGTGCCCGGTTGGCAATTACCTCATTGAGATTCATATTGCTCTGGGTGCCACTACCGGTTTGCCATATTACCAATGGAAACTGATCATCATGCTTTCCTTCAAGTATTTCATCACAAACCTTTGCTATATAATCCCTTTTCTCCACATTTAGAGCTCCAAGTTCGCAATTTGTAAATGCTGCTGCCTTTTTAAGATAGGCAAATCCATATATGATCTCCAGCGGCATGGAACCCGGAGCACCTATTTTGAAATTGTTTTTTGAGCGTTCAGTTTGAGCCCCCCATAAATTGGTAGAAGCAACCTTAACTTCCCCCATGGTGTCTTTCTCTATACGATAGTTCATATTTTATTATTATTAATATACAAATTTACGTTTTCGCAATTTTTAAACCTTTAAAATAGATACAATTTTTGAAAATATAAATTTTCTGTTTTTGACCCCGGGAACAAAACAAACCGTCGAAATACTCCGAATGCCTTGCCTTTAGGATAGTGGATTACTTTCTTTTTTCTCCTAATCTTCTTCAATATGGCATGACATAATTAATCATACATGAATTTTTTAAATTTTACTGGGAGAAGAAAATAAGAGTAGCTATCTTTGCTATGATTTTAAAATTCATTAGAAATTATGTTCGAATTTGATCAATATCTTGGCTTTCTGGCTTTTCTTATTATTCTCACCATGGGATTTTGGTTGATGATATTCCTTATGGCTATTTTACCGTACTGGATTGGAGGTTCTATTGCTGAATCCATGAAAGAAAGAAAAGAAAAGAAACGCCGCGAAAAAGAAGCCAAACAACTTAAGTAATTCCACTCTTAAGTTTGTAAAGTAAATATTCCTGATTATTTGGGCGTAAATTAAATAAAAAAAGGTTGCCACTAGGCAACCTTTTAAGTTATACATTATAGTTTGACTATCCTTCAAACTCCCCATTATCATCATCCATGCGGATTTCTCTTCCTCTTCTTTGTTGCTCTCTTTTTTGTTGATTGAATCTGTAAATAAAAGATAATGTAACAGATCTGGGTCTCCACTGAAATTCACTTTCTCTGTCAAAAAATTCAGTTGAGGTAAAGGATTTCAATTTTCTACTGTTTAGTAAATCCCTAACATTTAAAGACAGGGTAGCATTTTCATTGAACAGATCCTTACTAAAGGCAAGGTCTATGGAAAATATACCATCCCTTCTTCCCTGAACACTCTCTGAAGCTCCCCTGTAATTGGCATTGGTTTGCCAATCAATACTATAAGGAAGGCTAACTTTAGAACTCAAACGGCCAAAATAACTTGTGCTTTTCGTGCCAAAGTCAATATTATTGAACTGACCTTCACTTTCAAACTGGAAGAAATTAAAACTTCCGTTCAATCGTAACCATCGTGCGGGGTTATATAAAAGACCCACCTCTGCACCTATTCTCTCATTCGTAGAGAGGTTTATAGGTATTGTTCGGGTTACAGGAACTCCATCTACAACGGCCCCTGTAAATTCTTCTATTCTTTCAAAAGAATCTGTCTCGAGCTGGTAATAAACCGATGAGGTTAAAGTTAATTTATCCCATCGCTTAATGTAACCAAGATCATAAGCATCAGAAAACGCAGGATCCAGATTTGGATTACCCTGGAATACATTAAAGCGACTTGATCTTGATGGAAAAGGATTTATAAAAAAACCACGAGGCCTGTTAATTCTGCGATTATAACCCAATGTAATATTTTCCCTGTCCCCAATTTCATATATAAGGTTCACCGTGGGGAATAGACCCAGGTGATTATCATCAAAATCTGTATCTATTGGAAAACCAAAGAGAGCTATAAGTTCTTCATCACTTAATCTGGAATCTATTTTTCCTTTTAATTGAGTATTTTCCAGTCTTAATCCTAAAAGAAAGGAAAAGTCACCCAATTTGGTACCATATTGAGTGTATAGGGAGTTTACATTTTCTGTATAATCAAAGATGTTTGAAAGACCCAGATCCAGGACAAGGTTACCGGGTTCTAGTTCATCTGTTCTTAGTTCATAATCTGTAATAGTATTTTCAAAAGTTCCGCGATATCCCAGTTCAAACTGAGAGTTCTCTCCAAAAGGTTTAACGTAATCTGCCTGGATCAAATATTCGGTATCTTCCTCGGTAGAATTTATCTGTTCTTCAATGAAAACAGGAATTTCCTCTTCTGAATTTCTTAAGAGTCTTTCATTAATAAAACCAGATTGTACTTCTTTTCCTCGTCCAAACTGAAAATCTGCGGTTAATTGGTGCCCCTTTTCTCCAAGCCTGTTTATATAATTTAATGAAAACTGATACCTGTTGTCTTCTTCTTCTTCAAATTCCTTTCTTTCAGTTTGCTGTATGATAGTACCCCCCCTGAAACGGTCTGTAAGATTTGTTGTAACATCGTTATCCTCCCCGTATCGATAAAAAATGCTTCCGGTAAGGGAAGATTTATCATTTAAATAATACTCAACCCCCAAATTGGTATTGAAATTTCTGTTGAGTCGGGTGACATTTCTATCCTCAAAAACCCTATCAAATCTGGGAGTGATAAAACCTCCTGACCCGTCTGGTCTTGGGCGAAATCTGGTGTCACTCCAGTCATTACGGGGAGCATCAAAATATCTGAATCCTGTGGTATTAAAAATATTGAATTTATCTTTTCTAAGATTTACATTGGCAGAGATAGCAGCATTGTCTGGATTACCAAGAGTTCCTGTAACTGAACCGTTAAGTCCCAATGTTTTTTCTTTTTTCAAAATAATATTTAAAATACCTGCTGTTCCCTCGGCATCATATCTGGCAGAAGGAGATGTGATTACCTCAACACTTTCAATAGCATCTGCGGGTAGTTGAGAAAGAACATCTGTAGATCCAAATCCGGCCAGCGCCGATGGTTTTCCGTTGATCAGTATTCGTACATTCTCATTTCCCCTTAGGCTAATTGCTCCATCCACATCTACTGTTACAGATGGTACATTGTTTAAAGCATCGGCTACGGTACCCCCCGCAGTTGTTAGATCTTTTCCAATATTATATATCTTTTTGTCCAGTCTTACCTCCACTTCAGTGGTTTCTGCCCTCACTACAACTTCATCAAGACTGGCGGCACTAATCCCTAATTCAATTGTTCCCAGGTTTAGATCTGCATTGATCTGGCGGTTATTAAACCGCTTGGTTTCATAGGAAATATATTCTACAATGATATTATAGGTGCCGGGAGTCACAGGAATTGAAAAGTTACCTTCAATATCTGTTACCACCCCATCAATAAAATTGGGGTCATTGGGTTTTGTTAAAGATACCGTCGCGTATTCCAAAGGAATACCCATACTATCGTCTATAACTTTTCCTGAAATTGTGAATCTATTGGATTGTGCATAGGAGTCTAAAGAAAGGGAAAATAATAAAATCAGCATAAAGCTGATGGGGTAAAATATTCTGTGGGTCATAACATGTTTTTATCTTAAGACCCCGATAAGCCAGAAAGGTTTAACCAAACAGACGTTAAATTAGCGTTAAGGCAGGTTTTCTTAAGATCCTTAAATTTAAAGTGCAGATAAGGAATCCATTACTTTATTCGGAATGCTTTTATTTACCCCAAGGTAGGCATCAAATTTAGTGTCATCCAATAATTTTCTTAGATCTCTATGTTCTCTGCGCTGAACTTTTTGCAACTTTTGGATCTTTGCATTAGAAGGAGCATCAGAGTTTATAATGTTATTTTTTAGTATGGTAAATTCAATGATAATATCTTCCAACATTCTGGTCTGTTTATCACTCAGGTCCAGCCTCTCTTTCCAGGTTAAAGCAAGTTCCCTGGCAATTTCCCGAAGATCCTTTCGGCTTTTTTCATGTATAAAGATCTGGGAATATACAAATCCTCCCACTGCAATGGCTGTCAAACCTAAAATTACAAGCCTGTTCTGTAAAGTCATTTCAATATTTTTCTGTTCCTAATTTAAATAATTTTTTCAATTTCCGAAGATGGCCGGCCTATAACAGCAGTATTTTCTGCTTCCACAATGGGCCTTTCAATTAATCCGGGATGCGCTGCCATGATCATTATGATCTCATTATCACTGAGATCCTTCCCTTTATATTTTTCCTTCCACAATTTCTCATTCTGTCTAACCAGCTGTAATGGAGTAATATTAAGTTTTGATAATATTCTCCTTAAATCTGTTTCATCAAGGGGTTCTTTTATATATTCTCTTATCCGGAAATTCTTGCCTGAATTTTTCAAAATTTCCAGACCTTCCCGGGACTTTCTGCATCGTGTATTATGATAAATTGTAAGCATAAGTTTCGGACTTTAAAATAAGGAAAATTTTTAAATTGGGAAAGCATATAATTACTCATTATCTTTTTGTCCCATTATCATTAAATATGCCTTGAGAAACCTGTTTATATCCCCATTCATAACAGCCTCTACATTCCCTGTTTCTTCGGCGGTCCTTACATCTTTAACGAGTTTATAGGGGTGCATAACATAATTCCTTATTTGTGAGCCCCACTCGATCTTCATTTTGGAATCTTCAATTTCCCGTCGCTGCGCCAATTGCTTTTGAAGCTCTATCTCGTATAACTGACTTTTAAGTAATTGCATTGCTTTTGCCCTGTTTTCATGCTGAGACCGGGTTTCTGAATTTTCAATAATAATTCCGGATGGCGCATGCCGTAAGCGCACGGCGGTTTCTACCTTATTCACATTTTGACCACCTGCTCCTGATGCCCGCATGGTTTCCCAGGAAAGGTCTGCAGGATTGATTTCGATCTCAATAGTATCATCTACCAGAGGATATACATAGACTGAAGCAAATGAAGTATGTCTTTTGGCATTACTGTCAAAGGGGGAAATCCTTACTAATCTGTGTACTCCGTTTTCGCCTTTAAGCCAACCAAACGCAAATTCCCCTTCAATTTCGAGAGTTACAGTTTTAATCCCTGCAACTTCCCCGGCCTGGAAGTTTAATTCCTTTAAACCAAATCCTCTGCTTTCTGCCCAACGCATGTACATTCTCATGAGCATTTCTGCCCAATCGCAGCTCTCGGTCCCACCGGCACCTGCTGTAATTTGCAAAACTGCACATAAATTATCTCCTTCATCTGAAAGCATGTTGCTGAACTCCATCTCTTCAATAAGATCCAGCGCTTCACGGTTTTTATTTTCCACATCTTCAGCCGTAGCTTCCTTCTCTTTGTAGAATTCAAAGATCACCTCAAGATCCTCTACCAGGGATTCGGCCTTATAATACTGGTCTACCCATTTTTTTTCAGAGTTCAATGCGCGCATATGCTCCTCGGCAGCTTTTGGATCGTCCCAAAAGTCCGGGGAATACGTTTTTTCTTCTGAATTGGAAATTTCTATTTCTTTGGCATCAACGTCAAAGATACCTCCTTAACGCTACCAGGCGATCCTTAAGATCCTTTATATGTTCAGAATTGATCATATGATTTTTTAAATTTCAGTAAAAATAGAATTAAACCTCCTTAAAGAAAACTATTTTACATTTATTTTATAGTTTTAGCAATCTAATTTTCTCCCTATGAAACTCAGCTTTTTGTTTGCCTTGTTTTTTTTTGTAAGCCTGTCATCTCACTCACAGTTCCTTGATAAGAAAGAGGATTTAAAAAACTATGAAGGATTTTTTAATTTTTATTATTCTGAAGCTGATGATGAGATTTATCTTGAAGTCAAAGATCTTGACAAAGAGTTTCTATATGTACATTCTCTCGCCACAGGTTTAGGTTCCAATGATATTGGTCTGGATCGGGGTCAGCTCGGGGGTGAAGCAGTGGTGAAATTCATTAAGGCTGGTAAGAAATTATTACTTGTACAGCCCAACTTAAGATATCGTGCAGTTACAGATAATGCCCAGGAAAGAAGGAGCGTTGAAGAGGCCTTTGCCAGATCTGTACTCTATGGATTTGAGATTAAGCAAGAGAAAGAAGGGAAATACATTATAGACCTCACGCCTTTTTTAATGGAGGATGCTCACGGTGTGGCTGCCAGACTTGAGCAGGGGAATCATGGAAGTTTTAAGATCAACAAGAATAAAAGTGCTTTATCTCTGGAAAAGACAAGGGCCTTTCCAAAAAATGTAATTTTTGAGGCCATGCTTACCATGGATGGTACAGCCCGCAGTGGAGCTTTAAGGAGTGTACTTCCCGATGCCCGGAATCTAACCGTATTTCAACATCATTCTTTTGTGGAGTTACCTGATGATGGCTATGAAAAAAGATCATTCGATCCACGGAGTGGTTCAATATATATATCTTACCTGGATTATTCATCTCCTGTCTTTGAGCCCATTGAAAAAAGATACATTACCAGACATAGATTACAAAAAAAGGACCCTACTGCTGAAGTAAGCGAGGCGATTAAACCAATTGTATATTATCTGGATCCCGGTACCCCGGAACCTGTAAGATCTGCCTTGCTCGATGGGGCTAGATGGTGGGCCGAAGGTTTTGAGGCAATGGGATATAAAGATGCTTACAGGGTAGAAATGCTTCCTGATGATGCAGATCCTCTTGATGTAAGATATAATGTAATTCAATGGGTTCACCGGTCTACCAGAGGCTGGAGCTATGGAGCAAGTGTGAAAGATCCCCGCACAGGAGAAATAATAAAAGGTCATGTAAGTCTTGGAAGTTTAAGGATACGCCAGGATTTTATGATCGCCCAGGCTCTTATGAATAAACCATTTGCTGAGCGCGATGATAATCATGATGAGATGATGGAACTTGCACTGGCAAGAATAAGGCAACTTTCTGCACACGAAATAGGGCATACCATAGGAATTGCCCACAATTTTGCTGCCAGTGTAAACAATAATGCATCAGTAATGGACTATCCACACCCCATGGTTACTTTGATTGATGGCCGGATAGATTTAAGCAGTGCATATGAAACCGGTCTGGGATCCTGGGACCAGCTCACTTTAAAGTATTCTTATGCAGATGTACCCCAAGAACAATCAGAAAAAGAATTTCTCAACGAAATTCTTACAGAAGGTAACCGTAATGGACTGCAATTTATAAGTGATAGCGATGCCCGCTCCCCCGGTGGTGCCCATGGCAACGCTCATTTATGGGATAACAGCGGCAATGCATCTGACGAGTTAGGGAGAGTGCTGGAAGTGAGAAAACAGGCTATCGATAATTTTTCAGTAGAAAATATCAGGACAGGGGAAGCATATTCTGTGTTAGAGGATGTCTTTGTTCCGCTTTATTTTTTCCATCGCTACCAAACAGAAGCCGCCGCTAAGCGTATTGGAGGTTTAAATTATAATTATGCCGTTAGGGGAGGTGAACAAATTGTTTCTGAAAGCCTGTCGGCGGCAGAACAATTAAAAGCACTTGATGCAGTTCTAAAAACCCTTAATGCAAATGTGATAGCCATCCCAAAACATAAACTTGATCTTTTTCCTCCCAGGGCCTTTGGTTATTCCAGATCCAGGGAATCATTTAAAAGTAATACCGGGGTGGCTTTTGATGCCTTTGGGGCTCCTGCAACGGCAAGTGATATGAGCCTGAAATGGTTGCTTCATCCCGAGAGAGCTGCCAGGCTTGTACAACAGAACGCGCTGGATAAAGACTTGCCAGGCCTGGACAAAGTTCTTGACCAGATTATAGATAAAACCTTTAAATTAACATACCGGGATCCCTATTTGCAGGAAGTTCAAAATGCCGTAAACTATAATGTGCTTCAGCATTTAATGAACCTTGCGGTTCATAAAGATGCTACCCCCGCAGTTAAGGCAGGAACTTTTGCAAAGCTTCAGGAACTGAATAGTTGGTTTTCCAATAAAAAACAACAAACTGAAAATATTGCCATGCATCAGCAATATTCCAGGGATATTACTCAATTTTTAAATGATCCTTCGAAGTTTACTCCGTTACCTGTTGCTCCACAAATTCCCGATGGGGCACCTATTGGAGATTTTATTGATTAAAAAAATGCATAATAAAAAAATTGAATTTGAAAAATGAAAGAAATCGATCTTAGAAGTGATACCGTAACAAAACCTTCACAGGAAATGTTGCAAGCCATTTTAAATGCAGAGGTGGGTGATGATGTTTATAAGGAAGATCCTACGGTAAATGTGCTGGAAGAAAAATTGGCCGGAATGTTTGGAATGGATGAGGCATTATTTTTTCCAACCGGAAGTATGGCTAACCAGGCAGCAATAAAATTACATACCCAACCGGCAGAGCAGCTTATCTGCGACAAGTGGGCTCATGTTTATAATTATGAAGGCGGCGGGGTCTCTTTTAACAGTGGGGTTTCCTGCAAACTTGTGGACGGGCACCGGGGAATGATTACTGCGCAACAGGTGGAGGAAAATATTAATCCACCTGATTTTTACCACAGTCCGCTCACTACCCTTGTTTGCCTTGAGAACACTACCAATAAAGGAGGGGGTGCCTGCTATGATTTCGAGGAATTTAAAAAAATAAGGAAAGTGTGTGATAAACATAATCTGGGATTGCATCTTGACGGGGCCCGACTCTTTAACGCTTTAGTAGCCAAAAATGAAGATCCCCGGGAATATGGGAAGATCTTTGATACGATTTCCATTTGTCTTTCCAAAGGATTGGGAACACCACTGGGAACAGTGCTTCTGGGAAATAAAGTGCTCATGAAAAATGCCATCAGGGTGAGAAAAGTCCTTGGGGGTGGGATGCGACAAATAGGTTTTATGGCTGCTGCCGGAATTTTTGCCCTGGAGAATAATGTTGAAAGATTGGCTGTAGACCATAAGAGAGCTTCAGAAATTGGAAATGTACTTAAAAAGCAAGATTATGTTGGGGAAGTGGAACCGGTAGAAACTAATATTGTTATTTTCTATTTAAAAGATCCTTCCTCAGAGGCCGATTTTATTAAAAAGCTTCAGAATGAAAATATCAGAATAAGTAATATGGGACAGGGAAAACTCAGAATAGTGACCCACCTTGATTATACAGATGAGATGCATGAGCGTTTTCTGACAGTCCTGGAGAAAATGGAATTATAAAATAAGAATCAAGAATCAAGAAACAAGAAACAAGACTAGAGAGAAGAGAGAAGAGATCAAAACCAGGTATCATGATCCAGGATAATGGAAACCCTGCCTATGGCAGGCATGCGGATATAACAACTGATAACTGATAAATTCCAGGCGCCAAACTTAGTACGTCATTCTGAACTTGTTTCAGAATATAACATGTTGCTACATAAATCATCATGGATTCAGGTCTACACCGAACAAAAGATAGTACAAGCAATCCCGGATATTTACAATGAAATTTAATCTCCCGGCAACCATTGGATAACACAAAAAACCTCCCGGCCACCGTGAGGTTTTTTATAGTATAATGGGTAAAACAAATTACAGTTTACATTATACAATATACAGAATTTTGTACTCAATACTCAATACTCAATACTATTTAAACATATCAAGTCCCGGGATATCCGGCATACCGTCTTTGGCAACAGCCGCTAACTCGTTTTCATTGATATCTGTGGCTCTTGTGATCGCTTTATTAAGTGTAAGTACAAGATAATCTTCGAGCTGTTCCTTATCCTCCATTAATTCCGGAGCAATGGAAATATTCTTTATTTCTCTGGCCGCAGTTATGGTGATCTTTAAAAGTCCGTCACTGGATTCTTCATCCACAAGAACTGTTTTTAACCTTTCTTTTGTCGCTTCTACTTTTTCCTGGGTTTCCTTAAGTTTATTCATCATACCCATCATATCTCCAAACATAGTTTTCTTTTTTAAAATTACCTGATCTCAAATTTAGTAAATTCCTTAATTAATTTGGTTAATATCAAAACACTATTACTTTTTTTCTGCGGAACCTTTACCTTTGTCCCTTCGAAAAAATCAGACCCAATTGAAAAAAGACATATTTCCTCCTTCAGCTCAGAAATTCCCAAGGGAATTACCGGGTCCTGCAGATGTTAGAATAGATGATTATTACTGGATGAACAATCGCGAGGATCCCAATGTCATTTCCTACCTCAAAAACGAAAATGATTATTTTGAAACAATGACTGCTCATACAAAAGGTCTGCAGGAAAAGTTATTCAAGGAAATGAGAGGTAGAATTAAAGAAGATGATTCTTCAGTTCCATATAAACTTAATGGTTATTGGTACCTCACCCGGTTTGAAACAGGTAAGGATTATCCTGTATATTCCCGAAAAAAGGAAACCCTGGATGCTCCCGAGGAAATACTATTTGATGTAAATGAGATGGCAAAGGGTTTTGATTACTATAGCCTGGGAGGCTTGAACGTAAGCCCTGATAATAAAATGATAGCCTTTGGGGTAGATACTGTAAGTCGGAGAAAATATACCATACAGATCAAGAACCTCGAAACAGGTGAAATACTTCCTGTAAAAATACATACCACCGCAGGGGGATCTACCTGGGCAAACGACAATAAAACGCTTTACTATACCAAAAAGGATGAGCAAACCTTAAGGTCAAACCAAATATTCAGGCATATACTTGGTACAGATCCCACTGAAGATGAACTGGTTTATGAAGAAAAGGACGAATCCTTTAATACATATATATATAAATCAAAATCTAAAGAATATATCATTATAGGATCGCATAGCACTCTTACAAGCGAGTACAGAATCCTTGAAGCTGATAATCCAAAGGGTGAATTCAGAGTTTTTGCAAATAGGATTAGGGGAGTAGAGTACGGAATAAGTCATTACGGACAACATTTTTATATTCTTACCAATAAGGATGGTGCTACAAATTTTAAATTGATGAAAACTCCGGTTGATAATACAGCCATGGACAACTGGGTAGATGTAATCCCTCACAGGGATGACCACTTGCTTGAAGATATTGATATTTTTGAAAATTATCTTGTGATTAGTGAGAGACATAACGGCCTGAATAAAATCAGCATAACACGATGGGATACCGGAGAAAGTTATTTTCTTCCTTTTGACAGTGAAACTTATACCGCCAATACCGGGATTAATCCCGATTTTGATACCGATATACTTCGGTATACCTATAATTCCCTGAACACACCCACCTCTGTAATAGATTTTAATATGACCACCCGGGAAAAGACTATCCTTAAAGAGCAGGAGGTTTTAGGAGGTAAATTCAATAAGGATAATTATATGACGGAGCGGGTCTGGGCAACTGCCGCAGATGGTACTAAAATTCCGGTTTCACTCATATACCGAAAAGAATTGGTTAAAGATGGAAGTAATCCTTTGTTACAATATGCTTATGGGTCATATGGTTCTACCATTGATCCATATTTTTCTACAGCCCGGTTAAGTTTACTTGACCGGGGATTTATCTATGCTATTGCACATATAAGAGGAGGGGAGTATTTGGGAAGAGCATGGTATGAAGATGGGAAACTTCTTAAAAAGATGAATACCTTCACAGATTTTATTGATGTTTCCAGATATTTGATTGAAAATAAATATACTTCCCCTGAGCACTTATACGCAATGGGTGGTTCGGCGGGGGGATTATTGATTGGAGTAGTGGTGAATATAGCTCCGCAACTTTATAATGGTGTGATCGCTGCCGTTCCTTTTGTGGATGTTATAACCACGATGCAGGACGACAGTATTCCACTTACAACCGGGGAATACGATGAATGGGGAAATCCCAATGATCCCGAATATTATAATTATATGTTACAATATTCTCCTTACGATAATGTAAAAGTGCAGGAATACCCGAATATGCTTGTGACTACAGGATTACATGATTCCCAGGTTCAATACTGGGAGCCCGCAAAATGGGTAGCCAAACTCAGGGAAATGAAAACAGATGAAAATTTATTACTTCTTCATACAAATCTTGAAACCGGTCATGGGGGCGCATCAGGACGCTTTGAATCTCTGAAAGAAGTGGCTGAAGAATATGCCTTTTTACTCGATCTTGAAGGAATAAAGGAATAATTAAAATTTTTCTCTTAACTTTGAACGGCCTAATATTAAGATTGTTTTAACTTTTGATGTATCTTAGATAATGAAGCCCGATGTTGCCAAAGAACTTCCAATATGAAAAAAGAGTTACAGGTTTTTGACAATGTATTACAATTGATAGGGAAAACTCCCTTGATACAATTGAACAGGGTCACTGCCAATCTAGAAGGTCAATTTTTCGCGAAAGTTGAAGCTTTTAATCCCGGACATTCAACCAAAGACAGAATTGCGCTTTATATTATTGAAGAGGCAGAGCGCCAGGGTATACTCAAACCCGGGGATACAATTATTGAAACCACTTCGGGAAATACAGGATTTAGTATCGCTATGGTAAGTATTATTAAAGGATATGAATGTATCCTTGCCGTTACCTCTAAATCTTCCCAGGATAAGATAGACATGTTAAAGACAATGGGTGCAAAAGTATATGTGTGCCCCGCCCATGTTTCTGCAGACGATCCCCGATCCTATTATCAGGTAGCTAAAAGGCTTCATGAAGAAAGAAAAGGATCAGTTTATATTAATCAATACTTCAATGAACTGAATATTGATGCCCATTACAAAACCACAGGACCCGAGATATGGAACCAGACCCGGGGAAAGATCACTCATCTTATTGCCTGCAGTGGAACGGGAGGTACAATTTCAGGTGCGGCCAGGTATCTTAAAGAGCAAAATTCAGCTATAAAGATCATTGGTATTGACGCTTTTGGATCTGTATTAAAAAAATATCACGAGACCCGTGAGTTTGATACCGCCGAAATTTATCCATATCGCATAGAAGGCCTTGGTAAGAATCTCATTCCAACAGCGACAGATTTTAGTGTGATTGATAAGTTTATAAAGGTTACAGATGAAGAAAGCGCCCATACTACCCGTGAACTTGCCAAAACTGAAGGTTTGTTTGTAGGTTACACCAGTGGGGCAGCCATGCAGGGAGTAAAACAATTGGCTGAAACAGGCGAATTTGATAAAAACAGCCATGTAGTAGTAATATTTCCCGATCATGGATCCAGATATATGAGTAAAGTGTTTAGTGATAAGTGGATGGCAGATCAGGGATTCTTTGACACAAAGAATCAGGAAGAGACTTTAAGTATAGAATTTATAAAATAATTGCAGGATAATTTTTGATGGAGATATAAAATTATTGAGCATCTTTAAAAATCCTGATATTTTTAGATAACAATATATTTTAATTTGGACGGTATTTAATTACTTTTGCGGCTTATAAAACAGGATCTATGAGAGATTTATTTGATAAAATTTACAAGGATAAGGGCCCATTGGGAAAGTGGGCAGAACAGGCTGAAGGATACTTTGTATTCCCTAAACTGGAAGGACCTATATCCAATAGAATGGGATTTCGCGGGAAGGAAGTTATCACCTGGAGTATCAATGATTATCTCGGGCTTGCCAACCACCCGGAAGTAAGGAGAGTAGATGCAGAAGCAGCAGCCGAATATGGATCTGCTTACCCCATGGGTGCAAGAATGATGAGTGGGCATACAGATCTTCATGAAAAATTACAGGAGGAATTGGCTGCCTTTGTAAATAAGGAAGCTGCCTATTTATTGAATTTTGGATACCAGGGAATGGTTTCAACCATTGATGCACTTGTGTCCAAATCAGATGTTATTGTATATGATGTTGACGCCCATGCCTGTATAATTGATGGGGTAAGACTGCACCTTGGACAACGCTTTACTTATAAGCATAATGATCTTGAAAGTATCGAAAAAAATCTTCAAAGGGCAACCAAAATATGCGAACAAACCGGAGGGGGTATTCTTTTGATCTCTGAGGGAGTATTTGGGATGCGTGGTGAGCAGGGAAAATTAAAAGATATCGTTGAACTTAAGAAAAAATATAACTTCAGATTCTTTGTTGATGATGCCCATGGTTTTGGTACCCTTGGGGCAACCGGTGCAGGAGCAGGAGAGGAGCAGGGAGTACAGGATGGTATAGACGTATATTTTGCAACTTTCGCAAAATCCCTTGCCAGTACCGGTGCATTTATAGCCGGAGACCAGGAAATAATGGATTATTTAAAATATAATCTTCGTTCCCAGATGTTTGCAAAATCATTACAAATGCAGTTGGTGGTTGGAGCTTTAAAACGTCTGGACATGCTCAGGACCATGCCGGAGCTTAAACAGAAATTGTGGGAAAATGTGAATGCGCTTCAAAGTGGCCTTAAAAAGAGGGGTTTTGATATTGGAACCACCCAAAGTTGTGTAACGCCTGTTTATCTTCAGGGAAGCATTCCAGAGGCTATGGCCCTGGTAAAGGACCTTCGTGAGAACCATGGAGTGTTTTGTTCTATTGTAGTATATCCCGTAATACCAAAAGGTTTGATCCTTCTCAGGATGATTCCTACAGCCACTCATACCATGGAAGATATTGAAGAAACGCTCGTTGCTTTTTCGGTGATCAGGGACAGATTGGAAAATGGAACTTATAAACGACTTTCTGAGGCTGTATCTGCTTCTTATGGTGAGTAATCAAAATGAAAGATAAAATATAAAATCCGCTTCCTGAGCGGATTTTATATTTATAAGATTCTGTTTTTTAATTTTGAATTGGCTGTTGTTCCTGCTGAATTTTTTCCTGCTGTGCCCTGGTTCTCGATCTTCTGAAATCTCCCTCATCAGAATCTCCAAGGAATTCATCCTGAGAATGCATATCAAATCTGTAAGAAACTCCCGCGGCAACCTGCCATCTTGATGGTGTATTCTTAAAATTAAGCAGTCCTGAAATGTCGAACTGGAGATCGCTGTTAACAAGATAGGCAAGTCCTCCTCTAAAAATATCATCTGCGTATATATTACTAATAATAGCCTGGTATTCAATGAATCCGGCAAATTTCGGGGTAAAAGTATGGGTAAGGGTCAGGATGGCGGCAAATGAGGACTCATCTTCTGTCAGTTTATCGGCAATGATATTTGTAACAAAAACCCAGCCTCCACGCCAGTTATTTTGTGTAATAAGGGCAATTTTTGGTGAAAAATTACTTTCGTTGGGTTCTAAATAAGGATTGTCCCCAAAAGAAAAGTTTGCGCCGGCATATACTGCCACTGCCGGGATTAAGGTTTTCCATTTAAAACGCTGGTTTGCCTTCCAACTGTATAGGTTAGGTTGATCTGGAGCAATGCTTACATGAGGATCAAAGATCATGTATTTTAATCCGAGTGTGTTTGACCTGAAATTACTCCTGTTAAATTCTTCATCCCGCGCACCTACTTTTATAGTGGTAGATTCTGACTGAAAAGCACCTATTAAACTAACTTCCAGAGCCTCAAAGAACAAACCATAGCGCACAGCATAATCTGCCCCAAGAATATCTGAATCTGTAAGCCTGAGATTATGCTTATCATTTCCATAATATCCACCTGCTTCGATTTGAAGAACATTTGTTCCCACTGAAAATGCTCCCTGGGAAGCACCGGGACGATTGGAATTAATAGTTTCGGTATACTGTGCAAGAGCAATATTTCCGGAGGAAAGAAGCAGTATTAAACAAACAAATTTTGGAATGGAATTTTGCATTTAGCTTGAATTTATTCCAGTCAAATATAGAAGATTTAATTATTTTTTTGGATGTTAAATACCTTATTTGTCTGTGTAGATTAGTAATTTTGCCAAAACTGAAGAAAGATGTACGCAGCTTCATTTGAAAGTATTGTTCGCACAATTCTTATCATACTTCTTATATATTTTGGATTTAAACTATTTATAAGGTGGTTTGGCCCAATGATCCTGAAATATTTTTTAAAAAAGATCGGGAATAAAGTCCAGCAACAGTTCAATCAGCAAGCGCCTCCTGGTTCTACCAAAAAGGGGGATGTTGTAATAGAGAAGAAACCGAAGAAAGGAAGGAGGTCCAACAAAAACGTAGGTGAGTATATCGATTACGAAGAAATTGATTAATTTTCGGCTCTACTAAACAACTTAGAATGATCCGGTCTTTAAAAGGTTTCCTCCCCCATATATTTGTTCTTTTTGGTTTCATTATTCTATCCCTGGCTTACTTTAATCCCGTTCTACAGGGGAAGCAGATCTTCCAGAGCGATATTGTACAGTATATCGGGATGGCCAAACAGCAGAATGATTTCAGGGCAGAGACCGGAACAGAACCCTACTGGACCGATTCAGCTTTTGGCGGGATGCCTACCTACCAGTTGGGAGCCAATTATCCTCATAATTATGTCAAGAAGTTGGATTCGGTTTTGCGCTTTCTGCCAAGGCCGGCAGACTATCTTTTTCTATATTTTATTGGTTTTTACATACTTCTTCTGGTACTAAAACTGGATTATAAACTTGCATTTCTGGGAGCGGTGGCCTTTGGATTCTCGACTTATCTCATAATAATATTGGGAGTAGGACATAACGCCAAAGCTCATGCAATCGCCTATATGCCCATGGTACTTGCGGGAATTATTTTGTGTTTCCGGGGCAAATATATTGGGGGTTTCCTTTTACTGGCAGTCTCCATGGCATTGGAGATTATGGCCAATCACTTCCAGATGACTTATTATCTTATGCTCCTGGTAATCGTGCTGGGGATTGTATATCTAATTGATGCCTACAGGAAAAAATTGCTGCCACATTATTTCAAATCCCTTGCTGTAATGCTGGGTGCGGTTATTCTGGCTGTGGGGGCCAATGCAACCAACCTGCTTGCAACCCAGGAATATACCGGCTTTAGTACACGCGGCGATACCGGCTTAACCATAACCCCTGAGGGAAGTGAAAAGCCTTCTGCGGGTCTTACCTATGATTATATCACCGAGTACAGCTACGGTATCATTGAAAGTTTTAATCTCTTCATTCCACGATTTATGGGTGGATCCAGTAGTGAAAAGCTGGATGAGAGCTCTGAAATGTATGCCGAATTGATACGTATGGGTGCCTCCCCCGGGCAGGCGAGGGACTTTGCTGAAAATGCACCTACCTATTGGGGTAAACAACCTTATGTTGGCGCTCCTGCATATATAGGGGCAACTGTCCTGTTTTTATTTGTTTTTGCCTTTTTCCTGGTCAAAGGAAGACTCAAGTGGTGGATAGTTGGTGGAAGCATACTTGCACTGCTTCTTTCCTGGGGAAAGAACTTTTCTTTTCTTACTGAGCTATTTATAGACTATTTTCCTTTATACGATAAATTCAGAGCTGTTTCCTCCATACAGGTTATCATTGAATTATGTATCCCAATCCTGGCCGTATTTGGCCTTTACCGGCTTTTCAATGAGTTTGAAAAGACAGAGGAAAAGCTATATGCACTCAAATGGGCTACTATTATAACAGGTGGTATTGCCCTGGTATTTATTTTGTTTAAAAATGTCTTTTTTAATTTTAGTGGGGGAAGTGATAGTGTTTATATGCAGCAGATAGGAGCCGATTTTGTAAGAGCTGTAAGAGAGGACAGAAAATCGATCTTAACAGCAGATGCCATCCGGTCTCTTATATTCGTATTACTTTCTGCCGGTCTCATATTGGCCTGGTTAAAACAAAAAGCAGGCAGAGATCTTATAATTGGAGGGTTTGTAATATTGATTCTTATTGACCTTGTGGGAGTGGACAGAAGATATGTTAACAATGACGATTTTGTTGCAGCGCGTCAAATGAACCAGCCTTTTGCCCCAACCCCGGCAGATTTACAAATTATGCAGGATCCGGGTCATTTCAGGGTGTTTGATCTTTCAGGAAGTCCTTTTAACACGGGAAGAACTTCCTATTTTCACAATGCTTTAGGAGGATATCATGCTGCAAAACCGGGTCGAATACAGGACCTGTTTGATTTTTATATTTCTCAGAATAATATGGAAGTATTAAATATGCTTAATGTAAAATATTTTATTGTACCAACAGAAGGAGGGGCTCAGGCACAGCAAAATCCCGAGGCTTTTGGAAATGCATGGTTTGTAGAGGACGTGAAATGGGCAGAGGATGCAGATGATGAAATTTTAAGCCTGGCGGAAACAGATCTCAGGACTACTGCTGTAATTAATTCTAAATACCGTGAGGAAGTACGGCAAATTCCGAAGAGAGATACGTCTGCCACCATAGAGCTCCTCTCACACCAGCCCAATGAACTTGTTTATAGGTACTCTTCCACCACAGATCAATTGGTGGTACTTTCTGAGAATTATTATCAAAATGGCTGGAAGTCCTATATAAATGGAAATGAAGTTTCCCATTTTCAGGCCAATTATGTTTTAAGGGCAATGATGGTACCTGCAGGAGATAACCAGATCACCTTTAAATTTGAACCCGATGTTATAAGAAAAGGGAGTAATATTGCCCTGATGAGTTCAATATTGCTGGGTATACTTTTCCTGGGCGGAATTTTCTATATCTTTAAAAGGAAACATAAGACATAATTTTGCTCCCCACATTATGAAAAAGGTTTTGATCATTACTTATTACTGGCCCCCGGCCGGAGGGCCGGGAGTACAGCGATGGTTGAAATTTGTAAAATATCTCAGGGACTTTGGAATTGAACCCGTAGTTTATAAGCCTTCCAATCCCCATTATCCCTTAAAAGATAATTCACTTATGGAGGAAATTCCGGAAGGTATCACTATCCTCGAACATAAGATCTTTGAACCTTATTTTCTTGCAGGATTCTTTTCCAGAAAGCATACTTCCACCATAAGTTCCGGGATTATACCGGCAGAAGGAAAGCAAAGTTTTTTACAAAAATTCTTACTTTATATAAGAGGAAATTTTTTTATCCCCGATGCAAGAAAAGCCTGGGTAAAACCTTCGGTTAAATACCTTTCAGAATATATCAGAAATAATAATGTAGAAATTGTAATCACTACCGGGCCTCCCCACAGCATCCATCTGATAGGTCTTAATCTGATTAAAAATTCAGAAATAAAGTGGATTGCAGATTTTCGGGATCCCTGGACACAAATAGGTTATCATAAGAAACTTAAACTTGTGGATTCTTCAGAATTAAAACATAAAAATCTCGAACAATCTGTTCTTAATAATGCAACCCATATAATAACTACAAGCTATACTACCCGGGAAGAATTTGAAAAGCAAACCATTACACCAATAACTGTGATCACAAATGGTTATGATGAAGACAGGTCAGAGGCTAGGGCCCGGGATAGTAATTTCAGTTTGGCTCATATAGGATCATTGCTGTCTGGCAGGGATCCAAAAAATCTCTGGAAGATTTTGGGGGAACTAACGCGGGAAAACACCTCTTTTAAACGAGATCTCAGGCTTAAACTTGTGGGGACCGTAAGTGAAGAGGTCGTGGCTTCTATAAAGAGAGAAGGACTTATTGATAACCTGGAATTAATAGGATATGTTCCACATTCAGAAGCGATAAGTATTCAACAAAGTTCTCAGGTATTGCTTCTCATTGAAATAAATAGTTCGGATACAAGAGGTATCATTCCCGGGAAACTATTTGAATATATGGCTGCCAAACGCCCTATTCTCTCAATAGGCCCTGAGAAGTGGGATGTTGAACGTATTTTAAATGAAACGGGGTCAGGCAATTATTTTAATTATAATAACAAGGAAGATCTAAAGCACCGGATCATGGCTTATTATGAACTTTATTTAAAAAACAATCTCCGATCAGAATCGCGAAATATTGAAAAGTATACGCGTAGAAATCTTACTGGCAGACTGGCCCAACTTTTAAAAGAGGTGTAAGTGATGGGGATAATTATTAACCAATCTTTTAAAAATATGGTTACCACCTATCTTGGGTTTGGGATAGGGGCTATAAATACATTATTCCTGTTCACTTATTTTCTGGAAAAGGAATATTATGGGTTGGTTAGTTTCTTATTATCTGCTGCAAATTTGATTTGGCCTCTTATGGCCTTTGGGGTTCATAACACCCTTGTAAAGTTCTATTCTTCCTATAAGACCCAACCTGAAAGAGATAAGCTCCTGAATCTGGTGTTATTCCTTCCCTTACTTGTAGGGCTGGTTCTGGGATTCTCAGGTTATCTTGGATATTCTTATTTACTGAGTTATTTTGATGACGGCAATGAACTGGTACAACCTTATGTATGGCTTATATTTTTGATCGCTATTGCCACAGCATATTTTGAAGTGTTCTTTGCCTGGAGCAAGGTTCATTATAAAAGCGTATTCGGGAATTTTATGAAGGAGGTCTTTCACAGGTTCTGCATAACCCTGCTGCTGCTGGCTGTTTATTTTAAAATTATCAATGTTGAAGCTTTTATATATGCTATGGCGGGGGTTTTTGTTTTAAGAATGGGCATTATGAAGATCTATGCTTTTTCTTTATACCTGCCGAAGTTTCAATTGCGGCTCCCAGAAAATTATGAGTCGGTATTAAAATATTCTGCTTTAATTCTTATCGCAGGATCTGTCGCAATGATACTTCTGGACCTCGACAAGGTGATGATAGAATATTATTTGCCAATAGAAAATGTGGCTGTTTACGGGATAGCAGTTTATATCGCCACTGTGATCTCTGTACCACAAAAGGCGATGCACCAGATTGTACATCCCCTCACGGCAAATATGCTTAATGAAAGGGATAAAGAAGGTTTGGCAGATATTTACAAGAGGAGTTCATTAAGCCTTTTGGTTGTAAGCGCCATTATTTTTGTATTGATCATCGTTAACCTCAATCAATTATACGCCCTGATTCCGGAAGAATACCAGATAAGCACCCTTATCGTGCTGCTTATTTCGCTGGTCAAACTATATGATAACCTGCTGGGAAATAATAACAGTATTTTGTTCAATTCAGATTATTATAGACTGGTACTTGGAGTGGGTGTTATTCTTGCGATAATGGCATTTATTTTTAACCTGTTATTAATCCCTGTTTACGGTATCCTTGGGGCGGCTCTGGCTACTTTCCTGGCTTTCTTTATTTACAATACTTCAAAGATATTTATTGTTATTAATAAGTTCAACATACATCCATTTACAAGATATACCTGGATCATCCTTGTATTTACCGCAGTTTTAACAGCTGGATTTTATTACTGGGAATTTCCCTTTCATCCCATTATAAATATCATTTTAAAATCCCTGCTTGTAGTGATCGTCTATTTGGTAGTGGCAGTAAAATTTGAATTCTCCAGGGATGTAAATCAACTTGTATTTAAATACCTGAGGAAACAGGACAGGCTATAAAAGCGGAAACCCCTAAGGAGATCTTGCGATCATGCCTGTAGGGATTTCCTAACTAACCAACCAAAAAATTAAAATATAAATTATCTGTCTATGTTTTTTATGTCGCTCCGCCGGAGCTCATGTGTAGAGGTTGATTATTTTTCTATCAACATAACGCTCCTCCGGAGCTCCTATAGAATAGCTCCTTCGATGTAAATTCATTGATGTCCTTTTGGAACTCCATTATGGGTGTCCCCAAATTAAACCAGGACCTATGAAATTTTTCTTAGCCTCAGAGAGGCGGCATATTTATAGAAATGTTATGGGCGAGGGTTAATTTTAGCTCCAGAGGAGCGGCATATCTATTTGTTTGAGAGGTTTGAGGAATGCAGAGTGAAAATCAGGAAACACGACAGGCTGTAAAAGCGGAAACCCCTAAGGAGATCTTGCGATCATGCCTGTAGGGATTTCCTAACTAACCAACCAAAAAATTAAAATTATTAACTATTCTCTTCCACCAGCTCTGCGTGAGGTCCCTGAGGACTCAACAGTAGCCTGAGGGACTTCCTGGACTCTTTGAGGAACACTTTGAGTTCTCTCGGTTGAGGAAGTAGTTCTTCGGGCAGTAGGTGCACTTTGGGGCACACTGCTTCTTGCATTGCTTTCCCTTGGTTGCACTTGTGTGCGGGTTGTTGCCTCCACAGGCCTTTCAACTGTTCTTCCTGCCTGTGTTGTTACAGGAGTTGACGACCTGGTTTCTGTATTCACACCTCTACGGGAAGGCACTTCCACCGGGGTGGCATTTCTCGTAGTTGTTACCGTACGAGGTTGCGATGTCGCATCCTCAGTAGCCCTCTGGGCTCTAACCGCAGTTTCATGCTGCTCCAAATTGGCTCTTCGGGAAATAATATTATTATTAGGGTCTACCGAATTTCTGTTTTCATTTCTGTTTTCAGTCACTGAATTCCTTCTATTTTCGGTCGCAGTGTTTCCTGAAACATTACGGGAAACAGTTGAAGAATTTCTGATCACGGTATTGTTATCTCTCACAGTTGAAGTTTTTCTTCCATGATTGTAAACTACAGCCGATTGTCCCGGACGGTAAAAATTATTTTTATTGTAATAATAGTTATTAGTCTGGTAATAAGTACTATAATGGAAATAGTTCATTCTTACAGGCTCATAGTAAGCTCTGTATGGCTCAAAATATACCACCCGGTAATTTGTGTGTGGTCTCATATAATACTGGTGCCAGGGTCTGTAAACATATCGTGTGTTATAATGATTGATCACACCAATATATCTTACAGGCTGGTTATACCTGTTGTAACGTATCTGCATATTTCCCACCCGGGAGATCAGACCTTTATTGTTATATCTTATGATTACATCTCCTGCCTGAAGTATACGACCATAATGATCATAATAAACAGGAACATGTTCTATCTGTATCACTGCGCCATAATCATCGTACTGTACAAAAGCGTCATAGTTAAAACCTGAATTATAGCTAATATTCCTCCCGGGATGCGGGATGTGCATAATCGAGGTATTTAAAAATCGTGGGTTATAATGGAAATCAAATTCTCCGTTTGGATATACAGCAAACTCAACCCCACCTTCAATAAAAATAAAGGCTTCCCCATAATTGAACGGAGAAAAGGTCGCTTTTGAGGCATTTGCCGAAGCCGAAACTCCAATAAAAACCAAAGCAAGTATAAGGGTAATGTTTTTCATGGTTGCGGACTTTAATATTAATTAAACCGACTTTATTTCAAGTCGTTACTTTAATAATACAAAGTACGTGCCAAAAACCGGAAATACTCAATCAGTAATCAAGGTAATATACCAGCCTCTCATGTGAGTTTTTCTTTTAAATAAGGAGCTGTATATGATTCGGTGTTTTCAGCCACTTTTTCGGGGGTGCCTTCGGCGATGAGATAACCTCCGGTTTCCCCACCATTAAGTCCAAGATCTATCACATGATCGGCACATTTAACCAGGTCCATATTGTGTTCGATCACGATGACCGAATGTCCCTTATCTACCAAGGCATTAAATGATTTGAGTAATTTCTTTATATCATGAAAATGAAGGCCAGTAGTAGGCTCATCAAAAATGAATAAGGCCTTATCTTTAGTTACACCTTTTACAAGGAATGAAGCCAGTTTAATTCTTTGGGCTTCACCTCCGGAAAGGGTAGAGGAACTTTGACCTAACTGTACATAACCCAGGCCTACATCCTGAAGGGGTTTCAATTTTGTGGTAATCTTTTTCTCCCCGTTCTCTGCGAAAAAAGCAATGGCTTCATCTATGGTCATCGTAAGAATATCATCAATATTCTTCTCAGCAAACTTGATTTCAAGTACTTCTTTCTGAAACCGCTTTCCATTACACGTATCGCACTCCAGATGAACATCGGCCATGAACTGCATTTCAATGGTCACTTCCCCTTCACCTTTGCAGGTTTCGCACCGTCCGCCATCCACATTAAATGAGAAATGTTTTGCCTTAAAATTCCTGATATCTGATAATTTTTGATTGGCAAACAGGTTCCTGATATCGTCGTAGGCCTTTATGTATGTAACAGGGTTGGATCGGGAGGATCTTCCTATGGGATTCTGGTCTACAAATTCTATGGAGGTGATATCCTTGAAATTGCCTTCTATTGCCGTAAAATGGCCAGCTTTTTCGCCATAGCCTCCAATTTCCTTAAGCATGGCTGGAAATAGTAATCTTTTGATCAGGGTGCTTTTCCCACTGCCCGAAACCCCGGTTACAGCGGTTATCATTCCCAGGGGAAAGGTCACATCTATGTTTTTCAGGTTGTTTTCCCTCGCGCCAAGGATCTTTACAAATTGCCTTGAAGTCCTTCTCTTTGCCGGTATTTTAATACTCAGTGTATTGTTGAGATATTTTGCTGTAAGGGAGTCGGCTTTTAAAATGTCTTCATAGGTTCCCGAAGCTACCAGTTCCCCCCCGTGGGTTCCGGCTTCGGGACCAATGTCAATGATCTCATCTGCAGCCTTCATGATATCCTCATCATGTTCTACAACTATAACGGTGTTTCCAAGATCCCGAAGGTCTTTTAATACACCAATGAGATTTTGTGTATCCCGTGGATGTAAGCCTATAGATGGCTCATCCAGGATATACATAGAACCTACCAGGCTGCTGCCTAAAGAGGTTGCAAGATTTATACGTTGTGATTCCCCTCCGGATAATGTATTTGATTTCCGGTTAAGCGTAAGATAATCAAGACCCACATTTGAAAGGAACTGTAACCTGTTATTTATTTCGGCCAATAGTCTTTTTGCCACCTGGGCATCAAATTCATTAAGCTTCAAATCTTTAAAAAATCCTCTTACTTTGTCAAGTGGCATCTCAACCAGATCTGTTATTGTTGCTCCTCCAACCTTTACATAATTAGCCTCGGGTCTAAGGCGTTTTCCTTTGCAAAGCGAACATTTGGTTTTACCCCTGTACCGCGAAAGCATAACCCGGTTCTGGATCTTGTAGGCTTTGGATTCCAGAAATTCGAAAAAGGAATTGAGCCCTTCAAAATATTTATTTCCGGTCCAGACCAGTTCCTTTTGGGCATCTGTAAGATCAAAAAAGGGTTTATGAATGGGAAAATTGAATTTATGCGAATTATTGACCAGTTGATCCCGGTACCAGCTCATGCTCTCACCGCGCCAGGGAAAAATGGCATTCTCATAGACAGAAAGACCGGTATTAGGAATAACCAGGTCTTCATCTATTCCTATCACATCGCCGTAGCCTTCACATTTTGGACATGCCCCGTAAGGGTTATTAAAGCTGAATAAATGAACATTGGGCTCCAGAAAGGTGATCCCGTCCAGCTCAAATTTATTACTAAACTGTCTGATCTTATTATCTGAAAGATTTTCGACAAAAAGCTCTCCTTTTCCTTCAAAAAATGCGGTCTGGGTTGCGTCTGCAAGTCGGTTATAGAAATCCTCTTCATCTCTCACCACGATCCTGTCCACCACCAGCCATACTTCATCCCGTTTGAGTTGGGAAAGATCTGTTTCATCTATTCGCAGTACTTCATCTCCAGACTTTATCCTGCTGTAACCCTGTTGTAGAAGCACCAATAGCTTTTCCTGTAAATTCCTTCCTTCTTCCACGTGAACAGGGGCGAGGAGTAGAAGCTTGCTACCTTCCTCAAAAGACTTTATATGATTAATTACATCTGTAACCGTATCTTTCTTCACTTCCTTTCCGGAAACAGGGGAGTAGGTCTTTCCAATCCTTGCAAACAGCAGTTTTAAATAATCATATATTTCTGTAGAAGTACCTACCGTGGAGCGCGGATTGGTAGAATTTACTTTTTGCTCTATTGCAATGGCCGGCGCGATTCCTTTGATGTAATCTACCTTGGGTTTGTTTAACCTTCCAAGGAATTGACGTGCATAGGAGGAAAGGCTTTCAACATAACGTCTCTGGCCTTCTGCATATAAGGTGTCAAAAGCTAAACTCGATTTTCCTGAACCTGATAGACCAGTGATAACCACCAGCTTGTTTCGTGGTATAACAACATCAATATTCTTTAAATTATGAAGTTTTGCACCTTTAATTATAATATTTTTCTTCGGGTTGACTTCCGAAATATTTATGGCCATAGTGTGGTTTTTTCCAACAAAAGGCAAAGGTACTTAATAAGAAGCAGTGTAAAAAGCTATGTTTTTCAGTAAAAAGTGTTAAAAAAAACAGGCGATTGTTGCACATGTTAAAAATATGTTGCTATATTTGGCATTCTAACGACCAAATCTAAATTCTATTGCCTATTGCATAAAGTTACTTTTTAAATTTTTAACCTAACCTACAGGTATCCCTAACCATACCTATAAAAGTAACTATTATGGAAAACAACTTGGCAACCGATGCATCGTTAGTTCGCTCGTATCTTCAGGGAAATGAAAATTCACTTTCAATCTTAATTACCAGGCACCAAAGCCGTATTTACAGTTTTATTTATTCCAAGGTTTATGATAAGGATGTCGCTGAAGACGTTTTTCAGGATACCTTTATAAAAGTTATCAATACCCTTAAACGTGGTAAATATAATGAAGAGGGAAAATTTTTACCCTGGGTTATGAGGATAGCTCACAATCTTATCATAGATCATTTCAGAAAGAACAAAAGAATGCCAATGTTTGAAAACAAAGGTGATTTCAATATTTTCTCTGTTCTGTGTGACGGTGATCTCAATATTGAAAAACAGATCATAAAAGACCAGATAGAATGTGATGTGCAGGAACTTATAAAGGAATTGCCCCAGGACCAGCTTGAGGTTCTTACCATGCGTATCTATAATGATATGAGCTTCAAAGAAATATCTGAACGTACGGGAGTGAGTATAAACACTGCTTTGGGAAGAATGCGATATGCTTTAATAAATCTGAGAAAAATAATCGAAAAACATAACTTAATTTTAACAAATTAAATAACAATATCAACCCCCCCATGAGCGTTATTCTTTTGTAACTAATTACAAGTATAATAAATGGGGAAACTTTACACTAAATCTTCGCAAGAAGGAAAATTGACCAGATTGAATCCAAAAAAAGAAACTCTTCAGTTTCTCTTGAACTATTCAAAGGCTTTGCGTATTATGGACTATCAAAAAATACAATTTGATACTATCCTTAATTAAAATCTAAAAGACCTGAAAGGGTCTTTTTGTTTTACCGGCTATTTTTTATTCTGAAGATATTCTTTGATCACACTTTTCCTACCAATGGTTTTGGTTATAATATCTTTATCAAGATCCCATCCCCGGGCGGGGGAATATTGCCTTCCGTACCAAATGATCTGGAGATGGAGAATGTTCCACAATTCCTTAGGGAAGATACGCTTTGCATCTTTTTCGGTTTGAACAACATTTTTTCCGTTGGTGAAATTCCATCTGTACATTAACCTGTGAATGTGAGTATCAACAGGGAAAGCGGGAATATTAAAAGCCTGGGCCATTACCACACTGGCGGTTTTATGTCCCACCGCAGGAAGGGTTTCCAACGCCTGAATATCTGCAGGGACCTCCCCATTGTATTTATCTATCAATATTTGTGATAACCCGTGAATGCCTTTAGCCTTCATAGGTGACAGACCAACGGGGCGGATGATATCCCGAATTTGTTCTACAGAAAGTTTTACCATATCATAGGGATTATCTGCCATACCAAATAATATGGGAGTGATCTTATTCACCCCAACATCTGTGCTTTGAGCTGAAAGTAATACGGCTATCAAAAGGGTATAAGGATCTTTATGGTCTAAGGGAATTGGCGCTTCGGGATAAAGTTCCTGGAGGGTATCAATTACAAATTGAACCTTTTCCTTTTTATTCATATTTTTACATTTACACAAATGTAAATAATAATGACAACATTAAAGCCCGGGGATAAAGCCCCCGATTTTCAAAGCCAGGATCAGGATGGGAATTCCGTTAAATTATCAGATTTTAATGGAAAAAAACTGGTGCTGTTTTTCTATCCCAAAGCAAGTACCCCGGGTTGTACAGCCCAGGCCTGTAACCTCAGGGATAACTGGGAAGTATTTAAGCTAAAGGGTTATGAGATCCTGGGTGTGAGTGCAGATAACCAGAAAATACAGCAAAAGTTTCGCGAAAACTATGATCTGCCATTTCCTTTGCTTGCAGATGAGGATAAAGAAGTTATCAATGCATACAAGGTTTGGGGACCTAAAAAGTTTATGGGTAAGGTTTATGATGGAATTCACCGCACTACCTTCATCATTGATGAAAATGGGAAGATCGAAGATGTGATTGATACGGTAAAAACCAAGGATCACACCGCCCAGATCCTGTAAATTAAGAATCTTCTAGTTTAGAAATATTGCTCTTTGAATTGTTGCTATACTGTCACAATTCTCGATCTCAAGTTCCAGAGTACCGGTATCCAGTCCTCCGCTTACAAAATATATATTGCAGGGTTCCCGGTCTGTTTCGCTTTTTCCAAAATCCACCTTTCCCTTATGCAGGATCGTGTTGACATTACTGGTGTCAAGTTTGTTTGCCTGGAAAAACTGCATGGCCTCTTGAGTAAAGACCCTTTCTTTGATGCGTAGATTCTTTAATGTGCGGGCATTAGGGGAGTAATCACAGGAAGCGCGTTTTCCCCCCAGGAAAAACATTAAGATGATGATGCCAAAAAATAAGCCAACAGAAAAATATGCTAAACGGTGAATGAATTTCATTAAAATAAGAATATTGTAAAAGGCATGATGGCTTTGAACAAATCTTCCGTAAAAATCTTCAATTTAAAATATTAGTAAATTGATATCACGGTAAGAAAGATCAAACCAGTCTGCTATAGATTTATTTGTTAAAATACCGTGGTAAAAGTACAACCCATTTCTCAAACCTTTATCAAATCTTAAGGTGTTTTCTATTCCACCTTCCTCGGCTATGTGCAGCAGGTAAGGAGTGAAAATATTACTTATTGATATTGAGGAAGTTCTGGCATATCTGGAAGGAATATTGGGCACACAATAATGAATAACCCCGTGTTTGGTAAAAATTGGCTTGTCATGAGTTGTGATCTCACTGGTTTCTACGCAACCACCCATATCAATACTTACATCAATGATTACGGCCCCTTTTTTCATAGTCTGCACCATCTCTTCACTTACCAGTACCGGGGAACGGTTTTTACCACGAACCGCTCCAATGAGTACATCACATCTTTTTAAAGATTTTCCAAGGGTTTTTGGCTGAATGGTAGAGGTATAAAGGGTTTTTCCAATGTTGGACTGTATATTTCTCAACCTGGTGAGGGAGTTGTCAAAGACTTTGACATTGGCACCAAGACCTACCGCACTTCGGGTGGCAAATTCACCAACGGTACCCGCTCCAAGTACCACCACTTCAATGGGTGGAACCCCGCTTATATTCCCGAACATTAGTCCGTTACCTGCTGCATTATTACTCATGATCTCTGAGGCTATGAGCACAGATGCTGTTCCCGCAATCTCGCTAAGAGCGCGTACAGCAGGATATGAACCATCGTCATCCCTTATAAATTCAAATCCTAATGCCGTGATACGCTTGGAAGCCAGTTTCTCGAAATATTCCTTACACTGGGTTTTTAACTGGAGCGCAGATATAAGGGTTGTTTGCGGATTGATCATTTCCAGTTCTTCAAAGGAAGGCGGTTCCATTTTGAGGATGGTAGGGCAGGAGAAGACCTTTTTGGTGTCCCTGGTGATCTCGGCTCCCGCATTGGAATATTCCTTATCGCTGAACCGGGCCCACTTTCCGGCATCAGATTCTATCATGATCCTGTGGCCATGTGCCGTAATGGAGGCCACAGCATCTGGTGTTAGACAAACTCGTTTTTCCTGGTATGAAGTTTCTTTGGGAATTCCTATGAACAACTCGCCTTTATGCTTGTAAACCTCAAGGGTTTCTTCCTGGGGTAAAAGCTGTTCCTTAGTGAACGGGGAGGTTTGGCCTATCATGCTGTATGGTTAGTGTACAGACTAAAATACAACATTTTTTTATGCAGGTATAATAAGGAGTATATATTTAATAAACCTGATGCACAAAATTATAAAGAAGAGTATTCCTGATTCCCCCTTCGGGGGCTAGGGGGCTTTAAAGTTTACGGTAGTAATCCTCGGTGGGTTCTGGCGTGTAATTAAATTTTGGCTCCTCGCGGAAGCTATCAACTTCGGCTTTATCCCTGGTCGAAAGACCTGTGGAAAAAACATTTACGTCGGTTTCATTAAGCTCACTCAGATCTATTCCGTATATTCGGTCAAAGATTTGAGTTCGGACCGTGTATACAACAACTAAAATGATAATAAAGAAGGGTGCCAAATAAATTAATTGATTTGTATCTTGATATTTGACGGGTTCCATATATACATCCTCATAAAAAGCGGTTACCAATTGGTAGCCGTACATAGTAATGGGTATAAGAATAGCATGATACCACCAGTGTTTACAGGTGAAGAACCATATAAAGAGCAAAACTAAAGGAGTAACTTTTCCCGAATACATCCACATCGCTGTGGTAACGTTGAGATAATACTTACTTTCGTATGTAAACAATGAAGTTTCCCAGACGGGACCGTCCGGGAAAATTTCATATAAATAAAAGATATAAGGTGAAAATGCTATTAAAAAAGCAATAAAACTACCCGTTAATAGGAATCCTGATGGTTGTTTTATCGACAGCTTGCTTTTCGATTTTGTTATCATTGTCGTTATTTGTAGTCGAAGTTACAAAAAATGTTGCTCCAAAGATTGCAGCGGCGAATAAAATAGCTTTGATTTTCATAATGTATAGATTTAAATATGATTGTTTCGTTTTAAATTCTGAAACAAACCTATACAAATAATAAATCCCCCCAAGTACCAGTATTTTCGTACCTTTGCGCCTTTTTTCAGAGCATACAATGGCCGTATTTCATGGATTTTGGGGCTCCAAAAATAAGCTAAAAATCAACATTATTCGTTGAAAAACTTTAAATGTAAAATCTCACCTTTCACATAGGCATAAAACGTACTATATTTCTTACAATTACTTTAACACCGCTTGTGCGCATCTTTTTTTAACTTTTAACAAAACTTTAACTTTCGGCTTCCATTGATTTGGGTAGAAACCTCCAGTTTTTCCACGTTTTGATCAAGTAACTTTTCAATTTTTTGAGGCCACTCAATAAACTTCCAGGAATCGGTATTGAGGTAATCCTCAATACCCATGTCCAGGGCTTCGGCTTCATCTTCGATCCTGTAAAAATCAAAATGGAAGATCCTGCCTTGGTCGCTTTGATATTCGTTAACCAGTGAGAAAGTAGGGCTGGACACCAGATCTGGTGCGCCTAGCGCTTTAACAAGCGCTTTAATGAGGGTGGTTTTACCAACCCCCATATCCCCGTAAAATAATAGCGTTTTGCTTTTTACTTTGGAAAGTAATTGCATAGCTATACTGTCAATTTCTGACAGCTCGTAGGTTAAGCTCATTCAAAATATGATTATAAGGCAGGGTAAATATACGTAAATTTCTATTATCTAGGCGATAGGACTACAAATGGAATGATCATTTCCTCCATAGATACCCCTCCATGCTGGTAGGTATTCCTGAAATAGTTTACATAATGATTGTAATTGTTTGGATATGCAAAGAACATATCGCCTTTTGCAAAAATGAAGGAGCTGCTCATATTCAACGTGGGGAGGTGAATCGCCTTGGGGTCTTTTGCCGCAAGCACGTCCTTATCTTCATAGGTAAGACTTTTTCCTGTTTTGTATCTTAAATTAAGACTAGTGTTCTTATCTCCAATCACTTTGGAAGGGGTCTTTACATTAATGGTTCCATGATCTGTGGTCAGGATCAATTTGAACCCGAGTTGCTGGGCCTGCTGTATGATCTCCAGCAAGGGCGAATTCTTAAACCAGCTTTGGGTAAGTGATCTGTAGGATTTATCATTTGAAGCCAGTTCCTTGATGACTTCCATTTCAGTTTTTGAATGGGAAAGCATGTCAACGAAATTATATACTACAACCGTAAGCTCATTGTCTTTCTGGGATTTAAAATTCTCTACTAGTTTTTTGCCTCCTCTTAAACTGGTAATCTTATGGTATTCGTATTTAATATTTTTACCCAATCTTCTAAGCTGTGATTCCAGGAATTCGGCTTCAAAAAGATTTTTTCCTCCTTCATCTGTATCATTAAGCCAGTATTGAGGGAACAGCTTTTCCATTTCACTGGGCATCAGGCCAGAAAATATCGCATTCCTGGCATACTGTGTAGCCGTAGGAAGGATACTGTAATAAGGGGTTTCTTCTTCTTTTTTATAATATTGGTTTATAGTGGACTCAAAGGATTTCCATTGGTCATATCTTAAATTGTCAACTACAACAAGAAGCGTAGGCTGTTCTTTTGAAATAAGAGGGAGGATCTTGCTTTTAAATAAGGTGTGAGACATAATAGGAGCGTCTGCATTCTTTTCAAACCAATCTGGATAGTTCCTGTCTATGAATTTGCAAAACTGGTGATTGGCTTCCAGTTTTTGGGATTCCAGTATTTCAAACATGCTGCCATCCTGTATGTTTTCCAGTTCCATTTCCCAGTAAAGAAGCCTTTGATATAAGTCGGCCCAGCCTTCATATGAATTAACCGATGAAAGGTCCATCGCTATTTTCCTGAATTCCTGCTGATAATTGGAGGTGGTTTTTTCGGTGATCAGTCTTGAATGGTCCAGGTTCTTTTTTAAACTCAGAAGGATCTGGTGAGGATTAACAGGTTTTATGAGATAATCGGCAATTTTAGAACCGATGGCCTCTTCCATGATATGTTCTTCTTCATTCTTAGTGATCATCACGATGGGCAAATTCGGCTTGGAAGCTTTGATCTGACTCAGCGCCTCAAGACCACTCAT
>JBGTNH010000032.1:0-98725 GCA_041743165.1 Gillisia sp.
ATGGCAGGTAAGTCACGCTAATAAAAAGGTCCTGAAGATCGCCCTACCAACTAAACGAAGACCTTGGATGGACGGAATTTTTGCCCAAATCAAAAATTCCAACCCTCCCTTTACTTATTCTAATGCATAATCCGGGATAAAGAAACTTATTGCAAATTTTAGAGTTATTAGGGGTCCTTCTTATTTATTAAGGAATGCCATAACCACAAGGGTTTCGCAAGTACTTTTTTAATTCAAATTTTTGTGGAATAAAAAATGAATATTGAAAGTTTTTAATTCCAAAACAGAATTAACAGTATTTTTTTTGTTAAATTAGCTTTTATTCCCCCTAATTGCCAGGCTTTTAATCCAAACCCTTCAGGATTTAAGTCTCAATCTGCTGCCTGTTAAGGATGCCCTGTTTTTTACAAATAGAAAGTTTTCTAAACCATTTTATGTACCAGGATATTAAAATATTAGTTGTAGAAGATGAAATGATCATAGCAGCAAACATTTCACTACAACTCACAAAATTGGGTTATGAAGTTACGGGAATCGTTTCGCGTGGGGAGGAAGCCTTAGTGCATATTAAAAACAACACTCCTGACATGGTACTTATGGACATACAATTGAAAGGTAGCATTGATGGTGTAGAAACAGCGACTATCATGCAGGAGGAATATGATATTCCAATAATCTATTTAACTGCAAACTCAGATGATATAAATTTCAACAGAGCAAAAAGTACCCATCCTTTTGCTTTTATTTCAAAACCATTTAAGAATCAGGATCTGCAAAGGGCAATAGAACTCACCGCTCATCAAATTCAATGTAAAATACCGTCAGATAACACCTTAACTTCCAAAAACCAAAACGGTTTTATTTTAAGTAACTGTATTTTTGTACGTCACAATGAAAAAATGGTGAAAGTCTCCATTGAAAATATCCTTTATGTGGAGGCTGAAAGAAATTATTGCAGAATTTACACCAAATCCAAAGAATACCTGCTGGTAATAACCCTGAAGGACATTGACGAAAAATTGCCATCCAAACATTTTTTGAGAATCCACCGCTCTTTTATAGTTAATATTTCTCAAATTGATGAAGTAGCCACTTCTCATGTGATAATCGCAAAAAAAGCTATACCAATAAGTAAATCTTTAAAAGAAGAATTGCTTAACCGGTTACACACCATCTAATTAAAATTTAATGTATTAATACAGGAACTCTCACTCCTGTCCTTCATTTGAATGTACAATTGGATATTCAATATTTCTGGATTCAGGCAATTCTCATTTGTTCATAGCCAGAATCCAATTAATTTCCTTCGGTAAGAAAATCTATGTTTTGGGACAGTAGTTTATTGCTTTCGTCCCAAATCGGTTTTTATTATCACTGATTATCAGTTACTTGAACTCACAATGGATACTCAAAAAATAATTACCCTTATGAAATCAATTAACTTTTAATTAGCCTTCGGCATCTGTACGTTTAAATTAGGTATCCCTCATTACATTCCCTACGATATCCCAGCAATATAGAATTTAACCCTAAAAGAATTCTTCACTTTTAATTATGGTTACTATGCTGTCATTAGATAAAATAAGAAATAACTGTCCGCTTATCCAGGATCTTGATGAAGAATACAGGGAGGAACTTTTGTCGCTGTTTCATGAACAATCATGGCCGAAAAGCACCTGTATCCTTAATCCTAAGAAGCTTTCTCTTCACGTTTATATCATTCTTTCAGGAAGAATAAAAATGTATCAGGTAGCAGAGAACAGTGGGAAGGAGATTACCATCTTTCTACTTCAACAAGGGGATATCATTGATCTTTTTTGTTTGCTTGACAATGAAGAGCATAAAATTTTCTATGAGTGCCTGGATGAGGTAAAGGTTCTTGCAGCTCCCATGGCCCCTGTACAACAATGGTTGATTGCTCACCCTGGACAATATGCTCAGCTCCTTACTTATGCAGGAAGACAAATGCGGTTACTTGAGTCATATGTATCTGATATCAGTTTCTCAGATGTTTCAACCCGTTTATTGAAACTCCTTAAAAGAAATCTGGACGAATCTTCTAACCTTAGGCTTATTAATAATCTTCCGAATAAAGAAATAGCCCAGCTTATAGGCTCAACCGGAGTTGTGGTAAACCGGCATCTACAAAAACTAAAAAGGAACGGATGCGTCAAAACTTCCCGTAATTGTATTGAAATAAAAAACATTAAATCATTGCTTCGCTTGCTTGAGATGGAGAAGCAAACCAATCATTTATAGCTCACTTAAATAAATCCAATGATCTAACGTACAGGCAATTTTGTTCTACTCTGGAAGAATTCACCGGTCATTATTTGAACTACCTTGAATTATTATTAATCTCATAATTTGTTAAACATGAAAAATGCAATGCTTTATTTATTTATGATGAGCGCCCTCTTTATGGGACAGGCGCAGGAACCTAATCCACAACAGAAAGCAAATACTTTGCTGGAATCTTTAGTGGAAACATATCCAGGGGAATTCCAGAGGGATGCTGTGAAATTTTTGAAATCACGGTTAGACTTACCAGCAATTGCCGCCGAATTAAAGAAGCAGGGAGAGGTTGATTACGAGATCTCTTGTAAAAATAAAAAAGGTTATTTATGGTTCAAATTTGATGAAAACGGTGAAATTGTCAAAGCTATTCAAACTTTTAAGAATATCCCATTGCCCCAGGCTATTGTAGCTTATATTCCAGAGAATTATAAGGGTTGGGAAGTAACCCAGACAGTTTTTAATCGCATCAGCAAAAAAGACAGGCATGACAAACAGCGTTACGTGATCACATTAAAAAAAGATAGGAAAAAGAAAACCCTTAAAATCAAACCCGCTTTAAACAAAGGATTGAGCAAAATCTAAAAAGTATGGCAAAGGTTGAATGGCATTACTAAAAATAAGTGGCTTTAGCATGTAAAGTAATCTATGTTCTTTACATACTGACTAAAAAATCTTTAATTAATATTGCTCATTCAAATGCTTTGAAAACCAATTTAATTACTGTCTATTTTACCTATTGGCATTCTTTCAATTTCCAAAGGAACATTATTTAAAAGCAATTCATTGATGGGAAGTGCATTCCGACTTATGGATAAATTTTAAATCTCCATTAATTTGCTTTCTCCAGTATATAAAATAAGCTTTTTTGATCATTAGCAGACTCCGTTTATTGAGTTCTTCCTCATGCTTATTTAGAATCCTTCGGTAAGAAAATCTGTGTTTTGGGACAATGCTTTAATGCTTTCGTCCCACATTGGTTTTTATAGCGGCTGATTTTCAGTTACTTGTATACACATTATAACTAACTAAATAACCATCATTATGAAATCATCTAAACTAATAGCATTTCTTTTTGCTATAATGACCATGCAGACCACAAATCTCGCAGCGCAGAACAACACGGAAGCCCCGCTATTAACTTCAACTGAAATTACGGTTAAACAGGGACACAATGTTCAATTTATGGATGCTGTGAAAAAATGGAAAGAATGTTATCTCGAAAATAATGGCCCGGACACCTGGAATATTTGGCGTCGGGTTCAGGGAGAAGGAACTGTATACATATTGTCGGGAAATATGAAAAATTGGGCCGAAATGGACAAAGAAGATGCTGCAGGTGAAGAATGTGGTAGGATTGTTCTTAATGATATTCTGCCTCATGTAGAAAAGACCAGTTATAGAGTGTCCCGTTTAATGCCAGAAATAAGCAGAGAGCCTTCTGTTGATATGGGTCTGGTATGGGTCACCTATTTTAAAGTGAAAAATTTCGATGATTTTAATGAAATCATTAAAGGAGCTACTGCTGCCGTTAAAGCTAAAGAAGGTTCATATCGCGGTATTTGGTATTCAAATATAGGCGGTCCTGGTATAAATGCAGACTATTTTGTCTCAACTCCCTTTAAAAATTTCGCTGAATTAGATATTGAGAGGGATACACCTGCTAAAATCTATGGAGATGCTGTTGGAGAGAAAAAAGCAGCTACGTTATCACAAAAATGGAGGGATGCTGTTGAAGAGGAATGGAGCTATATACTCCGTTTAAATAAAGAATTAAGTCACCAGTAAAACCAAATATTATGAAAACAATAGAAAAAATTTTAAAAACATTACTAATACTTCTTATTAGTACAAACTTCATTATTGCACAAAACCAGCATTACAGAATCCACGTGGACCATGTCTATCCTTCCAGTTCTGATGCCTACGAGAAAATATCCAAAAAACTGGCTGATCTTGCCAAAGAAAACCAGGAGGAAGATAGCTGGAATGTATTGTGGACAAATGATAATAAGGTTATAAGCATTGCCCCGGTTGCCGGTTGGGAGGATTTGGGAAAAGAGTTTATGCCTAAAACCCGCGCAAAACTGGGGGATGAAAAATTTAGAGAAATCTTTCAGGAATTTGACAAGCATTACGATTATCATAACGATTACATCATAACTCTGAATAACGAATTATCATACATGCCTGATGGGATGACTACTACACCTAAAGGAAAAGATTTCAGGAAGAATACATTAATGTATTTTAAAGCCCGGGACCTGGAAAAGGTCACTGAAATTGCAGGAAAGTTTAAAGAACTTTATACCAAAAAAGGTTCAAAATCGCACTATCGGGTGTACTTCAGCGGTTTTGGCAATCCTGAATCTTATATAATGGTAGCAAGTGCCGCAGAAAATGCCCTGGAGCATGCTAAACAAGCTGATGCGAATAACAAACTCCTGGGTGAAGATTCCAAAGCACTATGGGATGAACTTACCAGATATGTTACAAGAATAGAACACATGGAGGGCAATATGGTTCCCGGATTATCCTATTCACCAGTTAAACCATAAATAAGGATTTAAGGAAGAATATTAAACTCCTAAACCTGATAAACCGATTGTTCCCATGAATTCTTTAAAATTAAATGCAATAATATTTGGGTTAATATTTATTACAAATACTATGCATTGTCAGGAAAAAAACAACGTGGAAGTAATAAAAAATATTTCTAAAGTACTGCAACTTCCCGGTACAACTTCAACAGATATTACATGCCTGTCCGGTAAAAAATCTACTGAATGTGAATTTAAATCCAACCGGTTTCAGCATATCTGGACCATACAAAACGGAAAGCTCATTGACTTTTCAGAACATAAATAACCAATTTTTAAAAATTACAAAATGAAAAAATTATTAGTATTAGGACTTGCAATAGTCTTTATCACAGCTTGTAACCAACAGGATCAACGCTACACACAACAATCACCTGAGATTGACACCGTAAAAAAAGCCATAGCCGACTACAATAATAAGAAGTACGATGCGAGCATTTATGCGGACACCAGTCAGACTTTTTTCAATACCAGAACGGACGCTATGGGAGTAAAGGAAACAACAGCTTATCATCAGGCCAATGATGACAATTACAGTTCCAGGAAATTTTTAGATGAGGACCAGGTATATGAAATGGTGGTAACCGATGACGGGGAGACCTGGGTAAATGCATGGTTAGACTGGCAGGGGACATTGAAGGAAAGTGGTAAAGTCGTTAATATGCCAATACATCTTACCTACCGGTTTATTGATGGTAAAATTGTACATACCGTGGGGTATTGGGATCCCACCGAAATTGTATTGGGTATGCAGGAAATTGAAGCCGCTACACAATCTGAACTATCAATGGTTGATTAAGTGATAAAAAGAGATGTACAGACCCCTTGCCCGTTAATAATTTCCGGTATTCTGGTGTGATTATTTCCACTCGGGATGATTGCTCTTACGTGTATTTTTTAACTTAAATAATTGAAATAACATGAAGATGAAAAAAGTAGGTATCATAGGTGGTTCAGGTTTTATAGGTAGCTACATCACTCAACAGTTTTTAGATAACGGGTTTGAAGTCAAGATCTCAGCTACCGATGTTTCCCGGAAAGATAAATACGGGCATATTATGACGCTAAAAAAGTCTGAAAACCTTTACATCAGTGAACTCAATGTCGTAAACAAAGCAGCATTAAAAGATTTTGTAAAAGACTGCGATATTGTGATCCACTCGGGCACACCCTTTCAGCTTAGTGTTGTGGATCCCCAAAAGGAATTATTCGACCCCACCATTAAAGGCACAGAGAATTTTCTCGAGGTCGTTAAGGAGACCCCGGGTATTGAAAAGGTGGTTTTAATCGCTTCTGTAGCGGCATTCAATACCAATTTCCCATTGCCTGCCGAAGGTAAAAACCCAAGTGATTCTTTCAGCGAAAAAGACACCCCTTTTATAAGCGAAGAAAGCCATCCGTATGCCCAGGCCAAGTTTATTGCCAACCAAACGGTGGAAAAATTCATAAAGGAAAACCCAAAGCTTTCTTTTGAAATCACTTCGGTATCCCCAGTGGGAGTTATGGGAAAATCGTTATCAAATAGAGAAGATTCTACTTCAACCGGGTTGCAATTTCTGTTTAAAAACAACATTGCCCCCAATCCATTTGTACAAATGCTCTATGACACCAATGCCGAAATGGCAACAGTAGATGTTAGGGATGTTGCAGAAGCCGTTTACAATGCTGCGACAATTTCCGGTTTGCACGGAAAAAACTATTTGTTGAGTAGTGAAACCTATTCGGTTAGCGATATGAGCTTGATGCTAAACCAACAAGAGCCTAAAAACAAATCAAAAATCATTTATCAAAATCAATTGGCAACAAACGATTTAGGAATAAGATTCAGACCCGTAAAAGAAACTTTACACAATTCTTAAAAATGGAAAAATCAAATCAAAAACCCGAGTATTTTTTACTTCGTCCCGAAGTGGAAAAAGCATATGGCTATTCACATGCCGTTAAAATGGGCAACCACATTAAAATTTCAGGGGCTGTGAGTATGGATGATGAAGGGAACCCCACCGCTGTTGGCGATATGGAACAACAGATGAAAAACTGTTATTCTGATCTTGAAAAAATACTCAAACATTTCAATTGCACTTTTAGCGATGTGGTCAAAGAAGATGTTTTTACCACCAATATGCCTCTGTTTCTGGAACATGCAGGCTATCGCTCTCAATTATACAAAAACCATTTCCCTACAGGTACCTGGCTGGGTGTAAAAGAATTGGCTCTGCCTGAATTGCTAATTGAAATAGAAATGGAAGTACATAAATCCAGATGAACCATTAAAAATAAAAATTATGAAAACTAAAAAATGCCTGCTCGTATTACTTGCAATAACTGCAACCACTTACGGCCAGGACAACGCGAAGATAGATTATAAAACCGGAGATCCAGCCAACTGGCCGGCTGAACTGGATGCTGTGATAGCGGCTCCGGAAAACCACAAGATCCTACTGGAGAATGATAAAGTAAGGGTCCTTGAAGTTACCCTTGCACCCGGGGAAAATGAACCGCTCCATCATCACAAATGGCCAAGTGTACTTTACATTCAGGAAGCCGGAGATTTTATAGATTACGACAAGGATGGTAAAGTAATTTTTGACACACGAAAACTGCCCGAACCCTTAACCTTTCCGCTCACCATGCAAAAGGATTCGGAAGCACCGCATGCAGTTGTTAACTTAAGTGGGACCACTCCGATAAGGCTCATTCGGGTGGAGATAAAACCTGAAAATACAAACAAAAATTTAGCTGTTATAGATGGGCTTTATAAATCCTTTTCCACAGGGGATATCCCTGCTGTCCTGGCCGTACTTGATGAAAAGGTAATCTGGATGGAAGCCGAAGGAAATGCCTATGCAGATGGAAATCCTTATATAGGTCCTGACGCTGTGCTGAACGGAATTTTTGCCCGGGTGGGCGCAGAACACGATTATTTTAAGCTGGAAGATATTGAGCTGCACGAAATGAGCGGCAATAAAGTGCTGGCCACGCTTCGCTATGATGCAAAAGTGAAGGAAACCGGCAAAACCTTCAATGCCCAGGTAGCACACCTATGGACGCTTAAAGAAGGAAAAATAATAGGCTTTCAGCAGTATGTGGATACCAAAAAACTGGCCGAAGCGGAGAAAAACTAACCAATGATCCTATGCTCTATTATTGGTTACATCTCATCTATATTTTTATAGGCTCAGGATTATTTTGGCAAAAGACTGACTTAACATCTGATCTTACAATAAAACGACATTTCAACATACTGGATGGTGCCACCTTAAGGTATATGGCCAATTCAAAATATGCGTAGTACATGGATTTTATTCTGTTTGAAAAATTATTTCGTTCAACGATACTTAATAACACGGTTAAAAAAGGAATGTTCGCCCTATTAGGATCACAGAAAATTAATTAGTTGCAACAAGTGATAAACCATCTGCCCCCTATAAATATGGACAATTAAATTAACCGGCTCCTTTCCTATAAGTTCCAAAATTAAATCACCGTGAAAGATGCAATAAAAAGCTCCCTGCCCATCACTTAAAATAATATTTGACAGTCATGTTCAAAATTCAGTTCTGCGGGGAGGTACTAATAATTGTTCGTAAAAGATTTAATGTTTTTAAAGCCCATTGGATAAAAGGGAAAGAAATGATCTTCACTTTAAAAAGCAGGGGAATCCTTTAAGAGCAATAGGAGATAAATTGGTCGAAGGAGTTAGAATATAATTTTTAAACTGAGATTATGAAAGAGAATAGCCACAAGTACTATATTGATTTTCAGAAATTTTTAGATTATATTTAACAAAACATAATTTTTTTATTAAAAAATTATGTTGTGAAAAATAGACAAATTTTTTTCCCTTCTTAATGATCGTAAAATGAAGAATACCGTATCAACTTCTAAGGAAACAAATATTAGGGATGTAAATCAGATGTTAAAACAGCGTGAAGCTGAACTTTCTCTTATTAACAGCCTGCAGGAAGCCATTGTGGATGGAAGAACCATGCAGGAGATCTATGAACTTGTGGGTGACAGGATCCGGAACTTGTTTGATGCACAGGTCGCTGCTGTATGTACATTTGATTATGAAAAAAGACTTGAGATTTTTCATTATGTATTTGAGGATGGAATCACCCATAAAATTGATCCAAGGTCAATTGATAAATTTCGGCAACGCTTAATTGATAAAGGTGAACTTATCCTTATTAATGAGAATGCCGATGAAATGTGGACCCAGATCACGGGAGAAGCACCTACTGTAGTCCCCGGCACATTAATGACAAAATCTGCTTTGTATGTTCCCATGGTTGTGGGTAAAATAGTGCGGGGATACCTTAGTCTTCAAAATGTTGACCGGGAAAATGCTTTCAGCGATTCAGATGTCAAACTGTTAAGTACCCTGGCCAATTCCATGAGCATTGCACTCGAGAACGCCCGACTTTTTACAGAAACAGAGCAGCGCAATGCAGAACTGGCTGTGATTAACAGTGTTCAACAGGGTTTGGTGGCCGAAATGGATATGCAGGGGATCTATGATCTTGTAGGAAATCGTATCCGGGACCTGTTCGATGCACAGGTAACCGGCATTTACACTTTCGATAAGGATGCCGGAATGGAGCATTTTCAATATCTGTTTGAAGATGGGGAAAGACTATATCCCGAATCACGTCCACTTAATGAAATCCGAAAGTGGATCATCAGTAATGCCTGTTTATTACATATTAACGAAAACGCTGATGACAAGGTTTATGAAATAACTAAAGAAAGGCATGAGCCCGTTCCCGGAACCCGACTACCAAAATCACTGATATTTGTGCCTCTCAAAGTAGGCGATGAAGTACGCGGATGCGTGAGCCTGCAAAACCTGGATCGTGAGCATGCCTTCAGCGAGTCTGATGCCAGGCTGCTGAGCACCCTGGCCAACAGCATGAGTGTGGCTCTTGAAAATGCCCGTCTGTTTAATGAAACCGAACAACGAAATGCGGAGCTTGCAGTAATAAACAGTGTTCAGGAAGGTCTGGTGGCCGAAATGGATATGCAGGGGATCTATGATTTGGTGGGGAATAAAATAAGAGATCTTTTTGATTCCCAGGTAACCGGTATCGCTACGTTTAATCATGAAACTCAAACAGAAGACTTTCAATATATTTATGAAAATGGACAGCGGGTACAAACCAACCCCCGCCCCTATGACAAGATTCGTAGGAGGCTTATAAATACACAAAAGCTTATTAACATAGAAGAAAATGCCAAAGAAGCCTATACCACCATTACCGGAGAAATTCCCAAAGCGGTACCCGGAACAGGCTTTGCCAAATCTATGGTGTTTGTTCCATTAGTAGTTGGAGATACTGTTCGGGGTTATGTGAGTCTTCAAAACCTGGATAAGGAACATGCCTTCAGTGAATCTGATGTGCGTCTCCTAAGCACTCTTGCCAATAGCATGAGCATAGCCCTGGAAAATGCACGACTTTTCAATGAAACCGAACAGCGAAATGCAGAACTGGCAGTTATTAACAGTGTGCAGGCAGGTTTGGTTGCTGAAATGGATATGCAGGGAATTTACGATCTGGTAGGGGACAAGGTCAGGGATCTTTTTGATGCACAGGTTACCGGGGTTGTCACCTTCGATCATGAACAGAAAACCGAAGATTGGAAATATGTTGTTGAAGACGGGGAGAGAGTGTATCCCCAGGTTCGGCCTTATGATAAAATAAGGGAGAAAATTATTAATGAGAAATCCACACTTCATATAACTGAAAACGCAGCGGCAATACTTTCTGAAATAAAGGGAGAGGCCATCAAGCCAGTACCTGGTACAAGACTGGCTAAATCATTACTCTATGTACCCATGATTGTTGGTGAAGAAGTAAGGGGCTATCTCACACTTCAAAACAATGACAGGGAACATGCATTCAAAGATTCTGATGTGCGTTTGTTAAAAACACTCACCAATAGTATGAGTGTTGCATTAGAAAATGCCCGACTCTTCAATGAAACCAACAGGCTTCTCGCCGAAACGGAACAAAAAAACGGAGAGCTGGCTGTGATCAACAGTGTTCAGGAAGGACTTGTGAGGGAAATGGATATGAAGGCGATTTATGAAACTGTGGGCCAAAAGATTTGCGAAGTGCTGAATACCCAAACGCTTATCATTCGCACATTTGATCATGAAAAAGAACTGGAGATCTGGGAATTTGCTATTGAAAATGGAAAAAACATAATTAGCGACCCCCGCCCCTTTATCTGGGCCAATAAACACCTTATTGCCTCCAAAGAGCCGTTATTGATCAACAAGGATTACACTGCAACTTCCAAAAAATTTGGCGGTACAGGGGTAACCAAAGGAAAACCTCCAAAATCGGGAATATTTGTTCCCATGATCGTAGGTGATGAAGTAAAAGGTTCTATAAGCCTGCAGAATATTGAAAAAGAAAATGCTTTTTCAGATTCTGATGTCAGGCTGCTGACCACGCTCACAAACAGTATGAGTGTTGCTCTTGAAAACGCCCGGTTATTTAATGAGACCGAACAGCGAAACGCCGAACTGGCAGTGATCAACAGCGTGCAGCAAGGTCTGGTAGCCGAAATGGATATGCAGGGGATCTATGATCTTGTGGGAGACAGAATAAGAGATCTCTTTGATGCCCAAATGACGGGAATTATTACGTTTAATCATGAGGAGAAAACAGAGCGACATAATTATAATTTTGAAAACGGAAAAAGATATCCAATAATCGTAAGACCAATAGATAATTTCAGGAAAAAAATTATAGAAGAGAAGGAAACTATTTTATTAAATAAAGAAGTCGAACAACAAATAAATAAAATTAATGGAAAGGCTACTAGTCCTGTTCCCGGAACGGCAGTAAGCAAATCTGCAGTTTATGTACCCATGCTTGTGGGTGAAACGGTAAGAGGCTATGTTACCCTTCAAAACCTGGACAGAGAAAATGCCTTTAGCGAATCTGATGTGAGATTGCTTAAAACGCTTACCAACAGTATGAGCGTTGCCCTGGAAAATGCCAGGCTATTCAATGAAACAACACGTTTACTGGCTGAGACTGAACAGCGGGCGACCGAAATGCAAACGGTTAACAGTATAAGTCATGCACTTGTTTCCCAACTGGAATTCAAAGCCCTGATAAAATTGATAGGTGACTTAATGCAGCAAACTTTTAATGCTGACATCGTATACCTTGCCCACTATGACCGTAAAAGCAATATTCTTAACTTCCCTTATATGTACGGTGATGAGGCAAAATCCAGGCCTTTTGGAAACGGCATAACCGAAAAAATTATTATAAACAGGGAGCCCCTGCTTGTTAATCAGGATCTTGAAAAAACCTATGACAGGATAGAGGCGGAAAGGAGCGGAAAATGGGTGGAATCCTATCTGGGCGTTCCCATTTTTGCCGGAAATGAGGCTATTGGAGTTATAAGTGTACAAAGCACAGCCGTTCAAAACAGGTTTACAGACAGTGACCTGCGCTTGCTTACAACTATAGCCGCCAATGTAGGTGTAGCGATGCAGAATGCAGAAGCATACAGGAAGCTTCAGGCAGCCATGATAGATCTCAAGTCTGCCCAGGAGCAACTGGTGCAACAGGAAAAACTGGCTTCGCTGGGTCAGCTTACAGCAGGAATAGCCCATGAGATCAAGAATCCGCTGAATTTCGTCAATAATTTTTCAGACCTGAATATTGAATTGATCGACGAAGTTTATGAAGAACTTCAGAAACTTGAAGAGAGCAGCATAATCAAGGAGGTCTTTGAGATTTTAACTGATCTTCGCTCCAACCTTAAAAAAATTCATCAACACGGAAAAAGGGCCGATGGAATCGTAAAATCCATGTTACAGCATAGTCGCGGTGGAAGCGGCAAAGCTGAGCCTACCGACCTTAATACCCTCATAAGGGAGTATGTAAATCTTTCCTTCCATGGCATGAGAGCCGGCAAAAAAGCAATTAATGTTTCTATAGACCTGCAGCTGGACGAGAATGTGGGAATGGTGCCTCTTATAGGGGAAGATTTTAGCAGGGTAATTCTAAACCTTTGCAATAATGCCTTTGATGCCATGCGGGATAAGTTCAATTCCCAAACAGGTAAAAACGATTATCAACCCAGGTTAACCGTAAAAACATTCCAAAAGAACGGGAACATAGCGATCCAGATCACCGATAATGGGGACGGGATCCCGGAAGAATATAAAGATAAAATCCTACAGCCATTTTTTACTACCAAAAAAGGTACGGAAGGAACCGGGCTTGGATTGAGCATCACTAATGATATAATAAAGGCACATAAAGGCTCTCTCGATATTATTTCAGAAAATGGCCAATATACCAGTTTTAATATTTCAATCCCTAACCAAAATTAAAAAGTACAAGATGAAGATATTAATTGTAGATGATGAGAAAGATGTTGAAATGTTATTCCGTCAAAAATTTAGAAAGGAAGTGAAACACAATGACCTGGAACTCATATTTGCGTTTTCGGGTAAAGAAGCTTTGGAACTCCTGGAGCGTGAAGATCCACCAGAAGTTGTTTATGTATTTTCCGATATCAATATGCCCGGGATGACAGGTTTGGAATTGCTTAAAGTGGTTAAGTCCCGATTTCCGGATATGAAGGTAAGCATGATCTCTGCTTATGGGGATAGCGAAAATTACAATAAAGCAAAAGAATCTGGTGCCCAGGAATTTTTTACCAAACCAATTGATTTTGACTCTCTTAAAAAAGAGATCAACCAGTTATTAAATTAAAATAAAAGTTTCCTGAAAATGACCAAAATTCTGGTAGTAGATGACGAGGAAGATTTGAAGGTGTTGATAAAACAGCGCTTCAGGCAGAAGATTCGTCAAAATGAATACGAATTCATCTTTGCTGAAAATGGAAGGCACGCTCTTGAACAATTACTGGAGCATACTGATGTAGACCTTGTTCTAAGCGATATTAATATGCCGGAAATGGATGGACTCACCCTCCTGTCCAAACTTGCTGAACAAAATTCTTTGTTGAAATCTGTGATAGTATCGGCATATGGGGATATGGAGAATATTCGTACTGCAATGAATCGAGGGGCTTTTGATTTTATCACCAAACCCATTGATTTTAAAGATCTTGAGATTACTATTGAAAAAACCATAAGCCATATTGCCGGAGTAAAAAAAACTTTGCAGGCAGTAAAAGAAAACAATATCCTCAGGATGTATGTTGATGAGACGGTTCTTAATTTTATGGGCGGTAACAAAATGGAAAGCTCCCTTTTTGATAATGAAACAGTAGAAGGAACTGTGGCTTTTATCGATATTTGCGGTTTTACAGCTATCACCGAAAATGAACCGGCAAACAAGGTTGTTGAAATGCTAAACGCATATTTTGATATTATGGTAAATGAAATAATTAAAGAAGATGGCACGGTGGATAAATTTCTGGGTGATGCTGTGATGGCTTCCTTCAAAGGAGAATTTCACCTTGACAGAGCTATGGATGCCTGTCTGTCTATCAGGAAGGCTATACATAATTCAGATATTACAATTGGAGCCCACACTTATAAACCCGAAGTTTCCATTGGAATAAACAGCGGAGAAATGGTATGGGGTAACATTGGATCTGCCACATTAAGAAGGCTGGATTATACGGTAATAGGAGATGCTGTGAATGTAGCTGCCAGATTACAGGCAGCAGCTAAAAAAGGACAGATCCTGATAAGTGAAACAAATTATGAAAAAGTCAAAGAATCTTTTTCCTGTAACTTTGTGGCAGAAATCCAAATAAAAAATAAAGTACATCCTCTTACGGTATATGAGGTTTTGAGTTAGGAAAAATGTCCTTTTATGATTAAGATTGTATGTTTTTATCAGAAAATGAATGACATAAATTTTTAATGACCACCACCCCAATAATCAACTGGCATTCTATCTTCTCCTTGCGGTCTGTTTTATTCACACTGTTGGGAATTTTTTTTGCGCTTCTTGGACTACAGGGATTCCTGGTTCCCAACAATTTTCTTGACGGAGGAATAACCGGCCTATCAATTCTTCTATTAGGAATAGGGAATCTTCATATTAGTTTATTGCTTATAATCTGCAATCTACCGTTTCTGATCATGGGAATTAAAAAAATTAATCTCACTTTTGGCATTCACTCCGCTATCGCCATTCTATTGCTGTCCATGGGAATGTATTTTATAGATATCAATGTTTTTACAGAAGATAAGGTTCTTATCGCGCTTTTTGGCGGATTTTTCATTGGTCTGGGTATAGGCTTTGTCATAAAAGGAGGTGGTGTTATAGATGGAGTAGACATTATTGGCGAATACACCGAAAAAAAAACGGCTTTTACTTCCGCAGAAATCATTATGTTGATAAATATTTTGATTATCCTTGGAGCCGCTTATCGGTTTGGGATTGAAACTGGTATGTATTCTATTCTTGTATATTACACCGCGATGAAAACCACTGATTATGTAGTGGACGGGTTTGAAGAATATACTTCCCTTACGATAATTTCCAAAGAGGCATTGGAAATTCAAAGCCTTATAGTGAAAGATTTTGGAAAGGGTATTAGTATATTTAGGGGCGAACGAGGATATTTACCCGGATCCTTTGAGATAAAAAGAGATTGCGATATCATCATGACCGTAGTAACCAGGCTGGAAATACACAGAATCAAAAAAGCAATTTTCGAAGTTGATCCCCATGCTTTTTTATATGTAAAAAGCATTAAGGAAGTTAACGGGGGAGTTTTTAAACACAATTCAGGAAATTAATATTATATACCTTTAAATCAATATCTTATGAGTAGTTCTGATCGTATTAACTGGAGATCAATTTTTTCTCTGTCTTCAATGGCTTATACCATTTTAGGTGTTTTTTCTGCTTTGGTCGCCTTGCAGGGATTTATGATCCCCAATCATTTTCTGGATGGGGGAATTACAGGAATCTCTATCTTGGTAGAAGAAGTCTTCCATATACCTTTTAGTGTTTGTCTTATCCTGTTTAACCTGCCTTTCATATTTATAGGTTACAAACAAATTGGAAAAACTTTCAGCGTTAATGCATTTTTTGCGGTTATTTTGCTGGCTGTGCTTATGACTTTTATTACCTTTCCCCAAATCACCAGTGATAAAGTACTAATTGCGGTGTTTGGTGGATTTTTCATTGGTCTGGGAATAGGGCTCGTAATTCGGGGCGGCGGGGTGATAGATGGATTGGAGATCATCGCGCATTATACCAATCAAAAAATCGGGTTTTCAACAAGTGAGATCATCATGACCTTCAATACCTTGCTTTTTATTGGAGCGGCCTTTGAATTTGGATTAGAAACAGCCATGTACTCTATTTTGGTTTACTTTACCGCGATGAAAACCTCAGATTATGTAGTGGACGGATTTGAAGAATTTACAGCACTAACTATCATATCCAAGGAATATGAAACCGTAAAATCTGTAATAGTAAATGATTTTGGCAAAGCAATTACGGTTTATAAAGGGGAAAGGGGTTATCTTCCTTCCAGTTTTGAGATAAAACAGGATTGTGATATTGTGATGACAATAGTTACGAGAATCGAGATTCACAGGATCAAAGAGGTAATAAAAGAACTGGATCCAAAGGCTTTCTTTTATGTTCAAAGAATAAAAGAAGTTACAGGAGGATTAGGAAAACATAATACCAGACAGCATTGAGAGATACAACATTTCAGGAAATTTACAAAAAGATCATTGGAAGGCTCGAGCAGGAACTACCCGATTCTCTCACATATCATAATGCGCACCACACAGAATTTGTTGTGGACAGGGCCATTATGCTTGCCGATGAGGAAAATATAAATGGAAGAGATCTGGATCTTGTAAAGATCGCGGCCTTATACCACGATACCGGATTTTTAATAGATCATATTGATCATGAAAACCTTGGATGCCAGATTGCTTCCCAGGATCTGCCTGATCATTTAAACACCGATGAGGTAGGAAAAGTATGCGGGATGATAGCCGCTACAAAAATTCCCCAAAGACCGCAAACTATTTTGGAAATGATTGTGGCAGATGCTGACCTATTCTACCTGGGAACTCCCAATTATAAAAAGTTCAGCCACAGATTATATTTGGAAATACAGCATTTTAATCCTTCAATAAATGATGAAAAATGGTTAGAGATCCAGGTGAATTTTCTATCTGGCCATAAATATCATACCACGTACGGTAAAAAAATTCTGGAACCGGAAAAACAAAAGGTCTTAAAGTCGCTTGAAAAGGAAATGATAAGAAAAGTCTGAATTCAATCTTCCCCAACAGCTTCAAGGATCTCCCAGAGAAATAAATTCACATCAAATACAGGATGCTCGGTGAGGCCAAATCTTACGACCACCATATCTTTTGAAGGAATTATAAAAACATGCTGACCCTGAAACCCATTGGCAGAAAAAAGATCCCGGGGAACATTGGGATACTTTCCTCCTGCGTTTAACCAGAAGTGGGCTCCGTATTCACCATTGGATCCTTCTACCGGTTGAGATGCGTAATCGGCCCAGGATGGGGCAATGATCTGTTCCCCATTCCAGTTTCCCCGTCGTAGGTAAAGCAGACCAAATTTTGCCCAATCCCGTGCCGTGGCCCAGGAATAAGATGAACCAACATAATTCCCGGAAAGATCGGCTTCAAGCGTCATGGAGTGCATTCCAATTTTATCAATAAGTTCTGTATACCAGAAATCCATGTATTGCTGATGGCCGGTGAACTGGTTTCTTATGAATCCCGATAAGAGATTGGTAGTCCCTGAGGAATAATTCCATAAGGTTCCGGGTTTTGCAACCAAAGGCTTTTGAAGCTGAGTTGTAGTCATATCACTTTCCAGAAACAGCATCCGGGTAACATCAGATATTTTGCTGTAGTCTTCTTCCCATTCGAGTCCGCTGTTCATTTGAAGGAGATCATTCAGAGTAATGCTGGCGCGATCATCATTTTTCCATTCAGGAAAAAGGGAACTTTGATCCCGGCTTACCCTCCCCTGCTTTTCAAGTATTCCTAAAATTGTGGCCGTTATACTTTTGGTCATGGACCACCCAAGTAATTTTGTTTCCTCTGTAAAGCCTTCAGAATACTTTTCGGCAATCAGGTGGTCTTTGTAAAGAATCAGAACAGCCCGGGTGTCTCCATCTTTCTCATCTCTCTCGAATACGTTATTTACAGCCGTCTGAAGATTTTGATAGTTGATCTCTGCAAAGAGAGTATCCTTTGCCGGTAAGGATCCATGAGGATAAGCTAAGGGCCTTTCAGAATATTGCCTGTTCGGCTGTGGCCTGGATGCAGGAATTTCCTTTATTTTTTCAGGCAGCAAAGTGCAACCCAGCCCTTCAGTAAAAATTGCCGTTCTTGGCTTCAATCCGAACACGGTAGATGTTACTGTCCTTTTTTCGTAATCCACCTCACTTTCAGCAAAATGGACGGGATTAAAATTATTATCCCCCAGTTGAACCGATTCCGGATCTCTTCCCGCCTCAAAAACACAGGAACATACATTTTTACTGGCAAAGCCGGTTATAATGTTGAGTTTGGGATAGTTAAGATAGACCAGAACAATAATTCCGGAAACAAAAATAACAAGAATGATCTTTACAAATTTGTTCATATTATGGCGAGATATAATTTAAAAATACGAATTGCCTGATGGGGAATTTGATAATAAACAATTGGGAGAATGCTAATCTAATTTTTGCCCCTCCTTCTATCATAACTGAAAGTTTAATATCTTCACCTCTTCAAAATAATTACTTTTCCTTTTATGAAATGAGCATAACGGAATCACAATACAAACACCAATAAAGATATGCGAATTACTCCCGATAGCTATCGGGAGACCACTAAAAAAATTAAATATTACATATGAAACTAATAAAATTCCTGCCCGTATTTTTTATCGCATTTATTCTGAGCTGTAACTCTTCTACAGAAAAGGAAGGGGAAATCGCAACCATGGTCATCAAAAATGGCATGATCTATACCGCCAATGAAGAACAGCCCACAGCAAAATTTGTAGCAGTAAAGGATGATCGTATTATTTATGTTGGGGATGATGAGGATGCCTTTAAAACTGATGAAAATACGGAGATCATAGATCTGCAGGGTCAGGCATTAACCCCGGGCCTCATTGAAGGTCATGGACATATTATGGGAATAGGATATAATGAAATGAACCTGGATCTTATGGAAGTTGCAAATTATGATGAGCTACTGGAAATGGTAAGCGACGCAGTTGCAAAAGCCGAGCCGGGAGAATGGATCGTTGGTCGTGGATGGCACCAAAGCAAATGGGAGCCACAACCCGAAGTGCAGGTCAAAGGCTTTCAAACCCATGACAGGCTGAGTGAAATAAGCCCTGATAATCCGGTATACTTAAGTCATGCCAGTGGACATGCCGCATTTTCAAATGCAAAAGCCATGGAGATTGCGGGTATGATTTCTACCTCAAATGAATTACCAAGAACACCGCTTAAAGCAGAGGGCGGTGAAGTTATTACTGATGAATTTGGTAACCCTACCGGAATATTTAATGAAAAAGCCATGGGCCTTATCTCCCGTTTCATTCCCGAAAATGACAGGGCTAAGGATAAGGAAGCTCTGGTACTTGCTCAGGAGGCCTGCTTACGTAATGGCATTACGGGATTCCATGATGCAGGTTCTTCAGCTTATGATATTGAGTTACTACAGGAACTTAAAGATGAAGGAAACCTCCAGGTAAGAATGTATCTTATGCTTACCGGCCGAAACCCTGAACTGGTAAATGAATGGTTTGAGAGAGGCCCTATGCTGGATACTGTTGCGCATTGGCTTGTTGTAAGATCTGTAAAATTAAATACAGACGGAGCCCTTGGTTCCCGGGGAGCCTGGCTGCTGGAACCCTATACAGACAGGCCCGGGCATTATGGCCATGAAACCCTTCCAATGTCTGTTGTGGAAGAAACTTCAAAAAGAGCCCTTCAGGCAGGTTTCCAGGTATGCGCTCACGCAATTGGCGATAGGGCAAACCAGGAGATACTGGATAAATATGAAATTGCTTTTAACGCTTATCCCGAACTTGCAAAAGATCACCGTTTTCGTATAGAACATGCACAGCATTTGCATCCGGAGGATATTGGCAGGTTTGCTGAACTCAATGTAATTCCTGCTATGCAGGCTATACATATGGCATCTGACCGGCCATGGGCTATTGACCGGTTAGGGGAACAACGCATCGTAGATGGTGCTTACGTCTGGCAAAAACTTTTACAAAGTGGGGTGCCTATTGTGAATGGCACAGATGCCCCGGTGGAGCCATTAAATCCACTGCCCAGTTTCTATGCCTCTGTTTCGCGCAGAACTCTTGCAGGAACACCAGAGGGTGGTTATGAACCGGACCAGAAAATGACCCGCGAGCAGGCATTAAGATCTTACACTATTGATGCCGCTTATGGAGCATTTATGGAGAAGGACAAAGGGTCTATTGAAGTGGGTAAACTTGCCGATTTCACTATTTATGATAAAGATATTATGACCATAGCGGAAGATGATATCCTAAATACTACCGTAACAATGACCATTGTTGGAGGAAAGGTGAGATTTTCTATATAATCCGGATCTTGTGATTTCCAGATATTTATAATCATGACGACGGTCATATTTTAAGGGTAAACTTTAAGTGAACTTTGTCCACTACTTATGTGACAAGTTATGACTGATTTAGAATTACTTGAACTCATTTCCAAAGGAAGAACTCAGGGTTTTCTTTTGCAAAAAGATATCTCCGCAAAATTGAACCTTCTTTCTGCAAAAAAATTGATAGATATCTGTGATGGAAAAATTAATCTTACTGCCAAGGGAGATCAATTTCAGAAGGACATGAAGATCGCGCTTATGGAAGATATTGAACTTCAGAAGCGAATGGAAGAGTTCTCCCAAAGCACTTTTAAACGTAATTCCATGTTTGTTTATTTAAGCCTTATAATCCTTTGTATCGCAGCTTTCTTTCTATCTCTTCTTATCCTACAGGGAAATTAACCCGTTAATATTTTTAGTTATACAAAATCTTTTTTAAATAGGCATTGAAGCTTTTTTTTAAAATAGTGGATGGTTATCTTTATGGAATTGCTAACGGAGGAAAAAAATTAATGGAAGATAAAGAACTTGCTAAATCCCGGGAATATAAAAATGATTTAAATTCCCCCAAGGATATGGAAAATCAGGTTATCACAGATTTGCGGGGAAAAGATTGGGAAAGGGATAACTCTTTACTTAGTTCAATCCTAAATAATATTGGTGGTGCTTTTATTTTACTTGATCAGGATTTAAATATCATCCTCGCAAATAAGGCCTTTTATAATAATTTCCAACTTTCTGAAAAAGAAACCATAAATAAGTATTTGGATCAATTGGGTAACGGTCAATGGAATATTCCACATTTGCTCACTCAACTACAAATTTCCAATATTGAAAAGGATCCAATGAGAGATTTTGAAATAACCTATGATATGGGTAATTCAGGTTCTCAAACTCTGTGTATAGATGCAAAAGTAATAAATGCCGGAAAGGAAAAATGTATCCTCCTTGAAATTGAGGATATTACAGAGAAGGTCAGAGCAGATAAAGATTTGAAGGAAAGTATACATCGCTTCAATGAATTTATTTATTCCTCCCCTTCTCTGATTGCTATACTTGGTGGCAGGGACCTTATAGTTCAGGTCGCAAATGAATCTATGATTGAAACCTGGGGAAAAGGCACCGGTGTTATTGGCAAACCCCTGATAAGGGAAGTTCTTCCGGAGATGGCTGAACAGGGGATGGAAGATATATTCCATGAGGTATATGATACAGGATTACCTTTTCATGCGCACGAAATGCCTTTATATCATTCCAGGAATGGTAAACTTGAATTAGGATATTTTGATTTTATTTATCAGCCGCAACGCAATATGAAAGGTGAGATAGACGGAGTGGCTGTAATAGCAACAGAGGTTACTGAAAAAGCAGAGCTGCATCAAAAGATCAAAGAAGATGAAAGAAAATTTCGGCAGTTAGCAGATCTTATTCCTGATAAGATCTCTACCGGAACGCCAGATGGAAATGTAACTTATTATAATCAAAGCTGGCTGGACTATACAGGACTTACTGCAGAAGATCTGCTTGGACGGTGGTGGACCACACTGGTACATCCTGAAGATATTTTAAAGGTTGAAGAGTATTTTCTCGATCCCAATGAACATAAATCAGATTTTGATAAAGAATTAAGACTGCTAAATAAAAATGGGGAATATAGATGGCATTTGACTCGTGCCGTTCATATAAAAGATAATTATGGCAACCTGAAGTTCTGGGTGGGTGCCTCTACAGAAATTCATAAATTCAAGGAAGAAGAGAAGCGAAAAGAAGATTTTCTTAAGATGGTGAGCCATGAACTCAAAACACCGGTAACTTCTATCAAAGGATATATTCAATTACTTATGTCCATAGTGGATTCCGGCAAAAACCTGGATCTTAATTCGCTTCCTTTAAAATCATCCTTAAAAAGGATCGATTCCCAGATATCCCGGCTCACCAGACTCATAAGTGAAATGCTGGATCTTACCCGGGTTGAAGAAGCTCGTTTGGAATTACAAAAGGAAAATTTCTATATCAATGACCTTGTGGAAGAATGTGTCAATGACCTGGAGTATAGTTTCACCAGTTCCAAAATAACTATCGTGGAAAATGAGAGATTTCAGGTTTATGGAGACCGGGACCGGTTGGGCCAGGTATTGATCAATTCTATTACAAATGCAATTAAATACTCCCCCGATAATAAAAACATCGAAGTCAGGATTTACCAGGACAAGGAAGGCATGGGATCTGTAAGTATAAAAGACCGCGGAATAGGAATAGCTAAAAAAGACCATAAAAAGATCTTTGAACGATTCTACAGGGTAAGCGGCCAGATGGAAGATACCTATTCAGGATTTGGTATAGGATTATTCCTGGCTAAAGAAATAATAGAACGTCATAACGGACTCATAAGGGTAAATAGCAAGATTGGTGAAGGTTCTGAATTTATATTCTCTCTACCGGTAAGTAGCGGGAACAATGTAAACTCCCATTAAGAATTTTTTGAAATTAAACTTTAACCATACATTAGACCTTTCAAAGACAATTTAAACCCTTTCATCTGTTGATTATTAATATTTTGTACGAATTTTCTTGATTGTTAACATATTTTTAATAGATTTGCAAATAATAAATCTGTTCTTATAGAAAACAAGACTGGCAAGACCATTACTTTCAGGAACCGATTAATATTTAATAATTTAATTAAACCTGTCCCAAATCAGGTATTCAACCAAAACCAAAACAATGAAAAACACCTACAAAATTTTATCAGGATTATTTCTTTTTAGTGTTCTTTTTACCTCCTGTTCATCAGAAGAGGAATCTAATGAGCTTTCGGCTCTGGAAAAGGAATTGTCCCTGGAGCACAAAGGAACCTTAACCCTGGAATCCACCACCTATATTTTCAAAAATACGGGTGAGATTTCAAAGTTTATTGGAGCAGATCGGGCTTTTGATTTTACCTATTCCAATGATTTGAATTACACGCTCACCGAAAATGAAGGAAAACACGAGGGGGATGACCTGGTTATCACTAATCCTGAAACAGGCGAATTTATGAGATTATCCCATTTTAAAGATTTGAAAAACAACAGGCTGCAATTTGATGTAGAATTCAGCAATGGAAAAACCCTCCTGTCTGTAGTATATAATTCCCAGTCTCAATTAATCACAGATACCAACAAGTGTCATGATTTTCCATGTAGAAATGTTGATGAAGATACTATAAATTCCCTTCTGGAGATTTCTCAGGATGCCGGGACCGCGCCTTGTCACGATGCTGTAAGTGCCTGTTTAAATGCAGGTGGAAAACCAAGATTAACCATCACAAGAGGAAATGGATGGTTCACTCCCCAGGAATCGTGTGTAGTAGCATGTAACTAGTATAAATTCTTAAATATCATAAGGCCGTCTGAAATTATTAGACGGCCTTTTTTTTTTATTATAATTCCTACAGTTTATGGCAACCTTGATAGCTTATTACTTTTAGGGAATTTTCCTCATATTCCCTTCCTGTGGTCCAATTCCTGGTTTGCATTTTTCCCTCCTGCAAATCTTCTGTCCCGGGTTCACCACCTAATAATATCATCGTTGTGAGTCCGAAATGTAATCTGTTGTTGTTGTTGTTAATTTTAAAATGAGTTAACTGGTTCACAGTTATAAAAAACAGGATTGGTGTTAATGCTATGGAATAAAATTACCTTCAGACACCAAAAAAAAAGAGATATTGAAATTTAGCCAATTGCAACTTTTAAATTCGACATCTCATAAATTCAATAGGATATAAGTTTAAAATGAAAATATTGTATTGAGAAAACAATCTATTTTCATCACGTGGAAGAGTCCTGAAAAAAATGAAGGATTAAGTTAGTTTGGGTTCAAGCCACAGGCTGCCCATGCAAATAAGAAATAATCCATAAAACCATAATGGATTTATAGGCTCTAAAGGAAGGGTTCCCTCACCGCCCTCAACTCTGCGGTCAAAATATCGCAGGTTATTCTTTATTGTTTTTTGAGAGATGAGCGAACTCCATGATCCATTTTCTGAAACATAATAATGATAAACCCTCGTAGTATCCTCCTTAAATTGGCTCCATCCTTTTTCCCTTGGCCAAACCCTGCCCTTCCAGTATTCGGGAAGGTTTACATCCTGAGCAAGAGGGATGACCCTTTCATTATTAGTTATAACAGGAGGTGGTGATTGAGTTCTTATTGTGAAATGATATGGCTCATTTTGGAAAACAAACTGCTCAAGCTGTTCCAATTGTGCCGGTACATTTTCCCGCTTGCTGAGTTGCTCAATTAGCTCTGTCCATATCTCTTTGTATACTTCAGGATTACCTTCCAGGAATAGCTCAAAAGTATTGGAAAGAACCGATGTCCCTATCCTTCCCATACCATTTCTCATATAACCGCTTATTGCCGAATTACCCGAGGTATGTATATTCTCAAATCCCGGAGAAAGATCAAAAACAAAAGGAAAAACTGAAAAATTGATTTCCGGCCAATCGTCCAAACTTAATTCATCATTTCTCTGTCTTTTAAATTTAAGATTTACCAGATCACCGGGGGAAATGAAAAAGTTTTCGTCCGGCTGAATAAATACTCCAAGCCCATCCAACCTGATGGCATTTGATAAACCTGCAGACTGAGACTTTTCCAGGGCCCGCACTGTAGCGGCGTCAACAATTAAAAGATCATATCCCTCCAATGTTTCCCTGGAAAAGTTTCCTATGATCTTTCGGTTTGTATTAAAATATTCATACTTGAACCGTCCACTTGTGATCTGGCTACGTACTACAACTTCATGTCCTGCTTCTGCAAGGAAATTTTTAAGGTATTTGGTTTCAAAGGTTGGAAAATTATTGATAATCAGGACCCTCAGGCCCATCTTCTCCTGTACCTGTACTGGAACCGGATCATTGGTTAAAACTTTTCCTTCATCATTCTTTTCAATGAGATTATAAACAAATTCTCCCGCAACCTTTAGCTCTGACCTCAGCTGAAAAGGCTGTTTGTCGCCACCATTGAGCACTACCGAATCCAGCCCCTCTCCTCCCGGTGCCTGTAAAATTAACCGATGTCCTGCATGGGAGGAATTATAAAGCCCCTGGATTTTAAGATCATCGCCCACTACATTTTTTTCAGAAAATCTAACTTTCACCACCCCCGTCGGAGAGGTACCCGGGATGTAAATGGCCGGGATCTTTTCAAACCGGTATAATTCATATTGGGGGACTCCATTTCCGAGAATATATACAGCCTCTGCGTTTTGAATATATGGAAAATCCAGTTCGGGATCTTTATAATCCAAAACTTTTATTGCTGAATGCGTCTTCCGGAGACTATCCAAATCTTCCCTTTCATAACCCGGAGTAAGCAAAATTATTTTTCCGGAAGTATCGGATGTGGGAATGACCGGTTTTAGTGCGATACAAGCGAGGGCAATTACGGCTAACACAGAAAGTATCACTTTTAACAAGATCCTCCTACTGCCGGAGAGAGTATATTCCTTCCAGAGGAATATACATAACAAGATAACACCCACAATAATAACCGGCCAAAACCAGGGATCGTTAAGAAAGTTGATCTTATTGTTCATTTCGCTCCAGTTCCTCCAATAACAACTTGTTCAATTCCCCGGAAGAGACTCTTCTTCTACCCGCATCAGGATCAGGTGAAGGAAGTGCACGTAACAGCCCCTTTTGAACCTCAATCCATTGTGGCCTGCCCGCAGGTCTTTCTTCAGTAAGCCATTTTAATTCCTGTAAAGTATTTAAATATTGGCCTGGAGTTTCAATCGCCAGTTGTGCCAGCTCATTGGCTGCAAATTCAAAGAGCTGTCCGTCTCCTTGGGTAATACTTCCGTTTCCACCTATAAGTTGCTCCAGTCTCGCCACAGCCCGTCGCATATAACCGTATTTATCATCCTTTTCCAGATTTTCAGTTTTTTGAAATCCTGAAACCTCGTCAATTTTTCCGGTAAGCCGCACATCATCTTTAATGGGCGGTGGATCATAACCTATACGATGAACATAGATACGTGCGCTGTTTTTTATCTCCTGTAGTAGCGCTAGTGCCTTATACTGAAATGGCAGGGATTTTTCAGGTTCATATAACCGCAAATGCAATTCTGCGTCCCACATAATATCTAAAGCCTGCCTTATCTTGCTTCTAATATTATCTGTAAAAAGCGTGGCAGATTCCGGATCGCCATGGTCGTGTAAAAATTCACTTAAAGGATCCTTTTCTTCATCTTCCTCTTCATCATCATGATCATGTGTCACCAGGTTATGTTCATTGTTTCCATCGTGGTCATGGGTAAATTCCGCGAGGGGATCTTCAGTATCCTCATTATCTTCAATTTCCCGGTTTTCTGTAACAGGTCCTTCAGATTCATCTCCCATGAACTGTCCATATTTAAGCCGGAGTGATTTCTGATCAAAACCCAGGTCATTGCTGGTTGCGTTGAATTTCGGTTTCGGTAAAGATGGCCGTTGGGAGATCAGTTTTTCCGTATCAATGATCAATTGTCTCTGGCTTCGGAAGTAATCCGGCATAAGATCTACCCCCAGCGTACTTTCCATTCCAAAGCCGATTGAGGCTGTATCACGTACTACTGCAAAATAAGTATCACTCCGGGAGATATTAGGTTGGGGTGTTTTAAGATCTGTGGCCCTGATATAAAAATAAAGCTCATCACCCGGTTCCATATTCATATTATCCAGGTTAATCTCCTTTTTAAGCTGAATATTATTTTTCCCCCGTGTAAAAGTATTATCAAAATTGAGCTGCTCTTCCCGAAATTTCACCGATTCCCCTGTGCCTTTGGTAACTGTGGCAATGATCACAGCCTCTCCTATTCCGAAATCATCTGCAATAACTACACTGAAGAATATTCGTTTTTCTTCGTTATAGTCAAAAGATATAAATGGCCGAATGCCCTCAACTTCAATTAGGGGACTTTGATCCCTGACTGCTTCAATGGAATAGAGATCTGACACATATGAAGCACCTAAAATATCCTTAAATCTGAAATTATAAAATCCTGAATTACGGAGTACCGCATTTCGGGAATATATATCTCCGGTTAATTTCATTTTATACCTCCCTCCCGTACTTTCCATGCTTACACTATCTACTTTTGAATCAAAACTCAACTTCCAGGTCACCGTGGAACCTTCAAGTGCTTTTATATTCATATTAGTAGTGGTAACCGTACCCTTCCCGGAATAAACAGGATAATTTATCACAACCTGCTGATCCTTAATTAGTGGCTGGGGTATTTCCGGTGGAATGGAATCGGCAGATTTAAAAACAATGATCTCGCCCTCGGCAGGAGAGACTGGAGAGGGACTTATCTTACCTGAAATACCGGTTATATGAATCAGGAAACCTATAAGGACCAGGCAAGCCGAAATGATCACTGCCTTTAACAGATCATCTTTAGGTTTAACCTTGTTAATATCAGCTTCAAGTCGGTGTGAGGTTCTCTCCTGCTGAAGCCTGGCAAGTCCTGAAATCTGGTCCCCGGGCAACAACAATAATCCTGAGCTATATTCCAGAGAGGACAGGTTTTCATCCAGATAACTGCTCACCCGGTCCAGGCCAAGGTCCCAGGGTTTTTTGATCAAAGAAAAAATACCCATGGTAATTATAAAAACTACAATAGTCAATAAAAAACCCGAAGAGATGATCCATATGAGCAGTGCGCTTCCCATGGAATATAGAAATACCTCTACCCATAGCCTCATTTCCCAGCGACGTTTGAACCTTACAAGTATGTCCTTTCCTGTTCCACTCATTGTTTTCTGTATGCTGAAAGCACTCTTTCAATTATCAAAAATACCACCAGAAGGATCCAGAAATATTTTGAAATATCCCGAACACTCCTGATCTCAATATTACCGCCCAAAGATCCCGAAAGCGGAAGAATTTCCTCCAAAGGCATCACTCTCCGGTCATATATTGCCATTTGCTCCTCAATTTCCCTGTTGATATTTAGTATTTGTAACAATTGTTCCGGCAGATTTTCCTCAATTATATTCTCTGAATTGAGCCTTCCCGTGAGATAGTGAAAATTCGGTTTAATTCCCGGTTCTATTAACGAGGTGGAGAGGCTGTCAGGCTTCCACATAAGCATGGGGGAATCTGTTTCTTTATTGGAAGAAGTGCTAAGCCATACCACGAAATCTGTTTTATCCCAGGGGGAATCTTCTTCAGAAATATCAGAAAAGGCTATGGGGTTATTAGTGAATATTGAAATCGCATTGAAGGAGGATCTTATATACCTCATTTCTTCAATCAGATCTTCATCATGATAAAGTTCCACCTTCAAAGTATCTCCAATTCTCAGGGGAATATATTTTTCTGCACCATTGTAAACAACACCAATGCTGTCATTCGTTGAAGTTTTACTTAGATTGCCATCATCAAAAGAAGTAGTTTTCTTATCTATAACCAATCGGGTATGATCTCCAAGTACCGAAATAATTTCAACATCATCACCTTTAAGTATCGCCTGAATGGGCTCATTTACATTTTCATCAGGAATTACCTGGATCCAATTGATGTGATTACCGGTATGGGGTCGCCTGCCCTTAAATCCTTTGGCATATCCGGCTGTAAAAACCACAATACTATCTGAGTTAAGTTCATGTATTTTGCGACTTAGCTGCCAGTAATCGGGAACTTCATTAATGGCAACCTCATCATTAACGGTATATTCGGGAAAATCCGGAGCCAGGATTCTTACCTCTACCCCCGGGCCAAGTGTATCCAAAATGCGGAACATCTCTTTATGTTCCAGTAGTGATGGATCTACGATATAAGTTAATGAAGCCCTGGAATCTTCGCTTTTTATTACAGGACCTGCAAGAATTAATACAAGGATTGCGATAGCAAGCATTCTTAAAATAAGAAGCAATATTTCATTCAACCGGATACTGCTGGCTTTGTTTAGATCAGATTCTGTTAGGAATTTTATACTGCCCACTTTTATGGTCCTCCCTTCTTTTTTACTCCATAAATGAATCACTACAGGAATAATAAGTCCCAGAAGTGACCATAGGTATAGTGGATTTATAAAAGCCATATTATAAAAGACTAATTCTTTTCCTCAGCAGAATTTGCAGGGCCTCCCCAATAGGTTCATCCAGGCGGAACAAGTGATAACCTATTGCATAGGAAAGCAAGGTTGATTTTGAATTTTCTAACCTGGTTTCCATCGATTGCAGGTATTTTACCTTTGCTTCATTAGTGTTTACTTTCATTCTGGACCCTGATTCAAGATCTTCAAATGTCACAGTACCTGAATAATCAAATTCCAGTTCTTTTCTTCCCATGATGTGCAGGACTACCACCTCATTACGGGGAGATTTAAGGCGGGTGATATGATCTGTCAATTCCGTAGCATTTTCATAAAGATCTGTTATAAAAAAGATGAGTTCCTTATGTCTACGATCGTGAAGTTTTTCTCCGGCCCTGGGATCTGATGGCCATTTACCTTCATTTTGAATATTTATCAATTCCAGAAGAAGTCGGTTGAAATATTGTTTCTGAATTCTGGGATAAAGGTTGTGAAGGTTACGGTCATTTAGAGCAAACAATCCCACTGCGTCTCCCTGGCATTGTGCCAGGTATGCCAGCGATGCTACCAGCACCCGTACATGGTCCATTTTGGTAAGCCCATCTTCCTCATGAAGCATAGATCTACTGGAATCCAGGATAAATTTTACGGCTATATTTGTTTCTACTTCAGATTGTTTTATGTAATACCTTCCACTTCTCGCCAGCATTTTCCAGTCCAGAAGCCGCATATCGTCTCCGGGTTCGTATGCCCGGTACTGACTGAATTCCATTCCCTGCCCTACTCTCCTGCTATGGTTAAGACCTGAAAGATAACCCTCTACCACTACCCTCGCGATAAGGGCCAGCCCTTTTACGCTGTTGATAATGTCAGGTTTGAGCAACTGATGATAATCCTGCTTCACTTATTTTCCTCCTTTTCCCGATAACGGTATAGTATTTAAAAGTTCCCTGGTAACATCATCTGAAGTGATGCCTTCAGCTTCTGCTCTAAAGTTTAATATTATCCTATGCCTAAGAACAGGGTAGGCGCTTAATTTTATATCATCCAGGGTTACAGCCAATCTTCCGTTTTGTAATGCTCTGGCCTTGGCTGTTAAGATCATTGCCTGCCCTGCACGGGGGCCCGCACCCCAATTAACCCAATCCTTAACATAAGCTATGGGTGTGGTTTCAGGTCTTGTGGCTCTTATCATTCTGTTTACAAAGGAGACAAGATCATCGCTCACCGGAACTTCCCGCACAAGTTGCTGTAACCTCAGGATTTCTTCCCCAGTAATTACTGCATTCACGATCTCCTTTTTAACACCTGTGGTATTTTTTAAAATATCGTTCTCTTCCATCTCTGTAGGGTACCCAATTTTAATATAGAATAAGAAGCGATCCTGCTGAGCTTCCGGAAGCGGAAAAGTTCCGGATTGTTCAATGGGATTCTGGGTAGCAAGTATAAAAAACGGCCTTTCCAGTTCATAGGTTTTGCCGGAATAGGTTACCTCAAATTCCTGCATTGCTTCAAGTAAGGCAGCCTGTGTTTTTGGAGGAGTACGATTGATTTCATCTGCCAGGATGATATTTGCGAAAATGGGACCTTTATTGAATTCAAAAAATTTCTTGCCGGTGGTGTGGTCTTCTTCCAGGATCTCGGTTCCAATAATATCTGATGGCATAAGATCTGGTGTGAATTGAATTCTCTTAAATTTGAGATCAATCGCCTGTGCAAGGGTTCTTATCATAAGGGTTTTTGCAAGTCCCGGCACCCCTTCAAGTAGTGCATGGCCACCAGCCAGAAAAGTAATTAACAACTGGTCTACGGTTTCCTCCTGTCCTATAATTACCTTTGATATCTCTCTTTTCAACTCGCTGAGTTTTCCCGTAAGTGTTTTTACCTCCAGGTCTAATTCGGCTAATTCTTTATTCATATATTTCTTTTAAGAGGTAAGGGCATACATGACTATATTCACCCCAAACCGGGTATTGTCAATTCTGTAAAATCTTTTATTTCTGAAATCATAATCCCATTCACAGCCGTAATCCTTATTGCTGTAAAGCACCCCTATCCTGCCATTGATCTCGATAGCCTTGAGGTAATCATGCACAAGGTCATCCCCCCAGCCATTTAATTCCTGAGTGGTGGTAGGAGGACCGTCTTCAAAATTGAAACACACCTTATAAAGTTCGTGATCATTAGGGATCTTCTTCAATTCTCCCACACCAAAGATTTCTTCCATTTGTCGTTCAAATGATTTGGCGAAAAGTCCATCAATATCATGATTGCAATCATCGGCAAAAACAAATCCTCCATTCCGAATATATTTCTCAAAATTCTCCCTCTCTTTGGAAGTAAATTCCACCAATCTATGGCCTGAAATATAACAAAACGGGCATTTAAAGATCTCATCACTGCTCAGGGGAATAATGTTCTCCTGCTTGTCTACTGGAAGGGTTGTATACTCCACAAGCGAATTCAGGAGATTTGAAGGCATGCGTTGATCTACATCCCAGTTTCCGGATTCATATTGAAGGCGTGTGAAGAAGAATTTGGTCATTTTTAATTAGTAGTGAGAATTGAGTAGTTAGTAGTTAGATATTAATCTTGTTTTCTTTTTACGGCCTATTGTTATTGTTGATCAATATCCATTCCCAACTATAGACAGGGTATACATAGTACCTTTATAAACTTTTTGCTGATGGCTAACGGCTGATAGCTGACAGCCTTCTAAACAAAAAACTGGTCACGATGATAATTTTCACCACAACCAGTTTAAATTTTCTGTTATTCCTAAACAGCGTCAGACAGGCTGGTGAAGGTAAAGTCTCTGATCTTCATGTATGGGATCAGGCTTCCCCCTATTCTTACCTGCTGGCCGAGTTGTTCCAGGTTATTCAGCATTATAATAGGACTTTCATTGAACCGGAAATTCTTAACAGGGTACTTTATTTGCCCATTCTCGATAAAAAAAGTACCATCACGGGTAAGTCCCGTATACAGCAAGGTTTGAGGATCTACACTTCTAATATACCAAAGTCTTGTTACCAGGATACCTCTCTTGGTTCCTTTAATTAGCTCATCAAGTGTAGCATTACCACCTTCCATGATAAAATTAGGGGGGAAAGGTGTAGGTTTTGCACCCTGTCTTTCGGCCCAGTACCTGTTATAGGCAAGGTTTTTAACAACCCCGTTCTCGATCCAGGCCGTTTTTTTCAAAGGCATACCTTCACCGTTCCAGGTGGCGGTTGGAACTTCAGGATGTAAAGGATCTGAATAAATATTTACCCTTTCATCAACAATTTTTTGACCAAGTTTTGTGCCCCCGTCCTTTGACATAAAGCTACGTCCTTCATCTGCTGTACGTGCGTTGAATGCTCCGCGCATATTGCCCAAAAGATCTGCAGCGGCTGCAGGCTCAAGGATCACGGTATATTTTCCCGGTTCTATAGCTCTTGCTTCCCGGGACATAACCGCTTTATCTATTGCGATCTTTGAAGCCTCTTCAGCATTAAATTTTCTTATATCGTTATAATCACGGGTTACCCATCCAGATCCCGTTCCATCGTTGGTTCTCATGGTAACGGTGAAATCCACATCAGTAAACTTATTATAAGCAAAGAGTCCGTTGGAATTCAGCATAGCCCTGAAACCTGATGAATCGTTTAGAAAACCTGCGGCAGTGACATCCTTTTGAGCTGCAGGCCTGATGCTATTGGCAGCTACCTGAGCCCGGTACTCCGGGGTGATGTTTGCTGTAGCATCAACATAGGTCACAGGCTCATCAAAAGACTGTGGACCAAGAGGCGACATGAATTCAGGATTTTCGGGGGAAAGCTTTGCAAGTTCCTCTGCCCTTCTTATCACCTTTTCCAGTGATGCATCGTCAAATTCATCTATAGTTGCAGACCCCGATCTTTTTCCATAACTGGCAGTGACGGCCAGCGATTGATTGGAGCGTGCTCCGGAAGTTGAAACCGTATTTCGGGCATAGCGAATATTTCCGCTGTTACTGCCTCCCAGGTTGATCTCACAGGAATCTGATGTGGAAAAGCTTAGTGCTTTTTCCATGATCTTTCGTGCTTCTTCTTTAGTGTATATTGCCATTGTCAATTATCTTTTTAGAAAACATTATTAAACACTTCTGCCTGTATTGATCACATTTACTCCACCAAAACGCGTGGTGGAGCTCCCGTGTGATACGGCACTCACCTGCGGAGGCTGGCCTTTTCCATCAAAGAAGGATCCAAACATGCGGTAATCTCCCTCATCGCATATCTTGGTTACAGAATTCCAGAATTCCTGTGTATTGGATTGGTAGGCTACATCATCAAGCATTCCTACGATCTCTCCATTTTTGATCTCAAAGAATACAGTTCCTCCAAACTGGAAATTATACCGCTGCTGATCTATGGAATAAGATCCCCGTCCCGCAATATAAATACCCTTCTCAACATCCTTGATCATATCATGAATGGAATACTTTTCCTTACCGGGTTCCAGGGAAACATTCGGCATACGCTGAAACTGAACATCGTTCCAGCTTTGTGCATAACAACAGCCATGAGATTCATTTTGATCTATCATATGCACCTGATCTCTTATAGCCTGATAGTTAACAAGAATACCATCGCGAACAAGATCCCATTTTTTAGTCTTCACTCCTTCATCATCCCAGCCCACAGCTCCCAGAGAATTCTCCTGAGTTTTATCTGCAAAAAGATTTACCATTTTGGTTCCATACTGGAAATCCTTTGACTTCCATTTGTCAAGAGTAGCAAAACTGGTACCCGCATAATTGGCTTCATAACCCAGAACACGGTCAAGTTCAAGTGGATGACCTACCGACTCGTGAATGGTCAATCCAAGATGATTTGGTTCAAGTACAAGATCATATTTGCCCGGCTCCACAGATTTTGCTGATAGCATTTCCTTAGCCTGTTTGGCAGCAAGGGTAGCATCTTCTATCATATCATATGAATTCCTGTATAATTTGAGTCCTGCGGGTCCTTCGAGTTTTTCAGATGCAAGGCCATCAAGATACTCATATCCCATTCCCATAGGAGCACTCATCGCATCCCGGGATTTGAACCTGTTGGCAGCACGATCAATAGCCGTTACTCCAAAGGTTGGCCAGATACGGTGAATATCCTGATCTATATAGGAGCCATCTGTTGAAGCAAAATATTTCTGCTCATTTACCATAAAGAGATTGGAATTCACAAAGTTGGCCCCATTGTTTAGTGCTGCAGCATTGGCTGTAAGCAGGAGTTCCACTTTTTCTGAAACCGGCACGTCTTTAAAATCCTTTTTAATGGGGGTTTTCCAGGAAACGTCTCCATAGGCCTCAACCGGCGCCAGTTTTACAGGATCATCCTGAATTATCGCGTTGGCTCTGGCAATGGCTACGGCCTGATTGGTTGCTTTTTTAATGCCGTCTTCTGTGACGTCATTTGTAGAGGCAAATCCCCAGGTTCCATTCACTATTACCCTTATACCCGTACCAAAGGTTTCGGTATTAACTACATTCTGAACGCGGTCCTCGCGTGTAGAGATGAATTGGTTGAGATATCTTCCTATACGTGCATCTGCATAAGATGCACCTAAAGATCTCGCAGTATTTAGGGCCACATCGGCCAGTCGTTTTTTCACTGCCACATCCAGACCTGGTTCCATAAGCGTTTCTGCAGACACAGAATTGCCTAGGAACAGAGAAGGCATCATCAGTGCACCAGCACCCAGACCGGTTAATTGAACAAATTTTCTTCTTTCCATATAGAGATTCTTGTAGTTTTTAAAGGTTTCCCGGGAATGCCGGATGGATAACTGTTTTACTTTAGGTCTAAAGGGGAGGTTACCCTATCAGAAGTAAAAGGAAAAGCCTGTTAACAGATTCCTAAAATAATAAAATTTCGGGACTATCCAATTATAATAATTTCCAATAAATGAGAAAAAAATCAAAAGGTAAAAAACCTAAATGATTGAAAAAAGTGGCTTAATTCTACTCAAATCCCAGGATCCCGGCAAATTCCTTCAGGCTAATTTCAGATAACTTTGCCTGAAACCTGGCATTACTATGTCGCACAATAGCATTGATATAGTTTAGTTGCGCTGTCCTGAATTCAATAGTGGGTATTGTTCCAATCCTGAATTTCTCTACCGTGATATCCAGATTTTCCCGGGCAATTTCTTCATTTTCCCTTTCAAGTTCCACCAGGTTAATGTTGGTTAGGTATGTTTGATAAGCACGGTTCAATTGAGCTTTAAGCTCCATAGTTTGTTCCTCGATTCCAATTTCAGAATTCTCTATGCGAATTTGCGCTATTTTCTCATTCCTGTTCTGGTTAAACCCATCAAAAATATTAAGTCTCGCGCTGAGGCCATAATTCCAGCCCCTGGATGTGGCGCTGGTGGTAAACCCGAGACTGGATTCAGATTCATTGAACTGGTATCCCGTTGATGCGACAAGAGTAGGATATCTTCCGGCTTTCACCTGTTTCAGGTTAAGTCTGGCTATATTATTATTGATCACCTGGGCCTGTAAAAGCGGGTTTTGTTGTTCTGCCAGGATCTCGAGTTCAGGAAGGAATAATTTATCATCTACAGGAATTTCGTCTATTACCACAAAATCTGTCTTTGGGTCACGCGCCAGGATCTCATTAAGCCTGATCTTTGTATTTTGGTAATCTTCCTGCTGTCGTAATAAAGTTGTACGGTCTGTGTTTAAATCAACCTGAGCATTAAGAACCTCCAGCTTTGAAGCTCTTCCAATAGTCCATCGATTCTCAGCCAGCTCAACTCTTTGAATGGAAATTGCCATTGTAGTATCCAGGGCGGTAAGTCGCTGCTGCTGCTGCACCAGATCGTAATAAGTAATCATGACGTCGCTCACTCTTTCAAGTACGGTCTGCTGAAGTTGAGCCTGGCCGAGTTTTTCAAGTTCTTTAAGCTGGTCATACCTCGCAAACATTCTGAAACCATCAAATATTGTCCAATCCATTAGGACCCCGTAATTAAGATTTCGATTTCGGGCATTATCCAACTCTATACTGTTGCCATCTGCCCGGGTCTGGGTGCTGTTTTGAATACTATTATTATTTGTGGCCGCCAAACCTACCGTTGGAAGCATTCCCGCATTACCAATACTTACCTCAGCCTGGTCAATTTCCAGTTCATTTTGGGCTATTCTAATTTGATAATTATTTTCCAGGGCTATCTTCACCGCTTCTTCAACGGTTAAGAGTTCCTGAGCCTGAAGGGGAAATGATAAAATAAATAAAAATATAAGTCTCAAGGATTTATTCATGTAATTGGGGTTCCATTTGTACACGCGGTTCCGGTAATTCATCTTCCAATTCAGGACGATGTTTTTTCTCCCTTGACCACATTAAATAAACTGCGGGAATGATAAACAAGGTAAGCAGAAGTGAGAACAAGGTTCCTCCAACGATCACTACCCCCATTCCAATTCGACTCGTTGACGCAGAGCCAAAGGCCACTGCAATTGGCATGGCTCCAAGTGCAATAGTTAAAGTGGTCATAAGAATAGGTCTTAATCTGGATTCTGAAGCCTCAATGATAGCTTCATATTTTGACATTCCACGCTCCCGTAACTGATTTGCAAATTCTACGATAAGAATCCCGTTTTTGGTAACGAGACCAATTAACATCACGGTTCCAATCTGACTGAATATATTCCAGGTCTGGCCAAATAGCCAAAGGGAAAATAATGCCCCTGCTACGGCCATAGGAACCGTAAGGATAATGATCAAGGGGTCCATAAAGCTTTCAAACTGGGCAGCGAGTATGAGAAAAATAAGTAATAATGCCAGCAAAAATGCAAACATGGTGTTGGAACTACTTTCAACAAAGTCACGGGATTCTCCCCCAAGATCTGTAGTAAATGTATCGTCCAGCACTTTACTTCTAATACGTTCCATTGCATCTATACCTTCACCCATACTTCTGCCGGGAGCCAGACTTGCAGAGACAGTAGCGCTCATATACCTGTTATTATGATATAAGGCCGGAGGGCTGCTTTGTTCTTCTGTGGTAACAAAATTATCCATCTGGATTAATTGCCCATCGCTGTTTCTTACAAACATAGAGGTTAGGTCCATGGGAGCTGAGCGATCTTTTCTATCAAATTGTCCCATTACCTGGTATTGCCTGCCATTCATCATAAAATAACCAAACCGCTGGCCACTTAATGCCAGTTGAAGGGTTTGTGCAACATCCCGTACAGAAACTCCCATAGTTTGAGCTTTCTCCCTGTCAATCGTAACGTAGATCTCAGGTTTATTGAATTTAAGGTTCAGGTCTGAATTGGAGAAAGTAGGATCGTTTTGTACTTCTTCCATAAATGCTGGAATATTTTCCTCCAGCTGCTGGAAATTCTGGGCCTGTATGATATACTGTATAGGCATGCCTCCCCGACGGTTCACTGCTATGGTTGGACTTTGACTTACATTGACCCGGGCACCGGGATATTGTTTAGTCCACTCAGTAAGTTTATTGGCAATTTCATCCTGGGAACGATCACGCTCGTCAGGTGCAACAAGGGTTACCCTTCCAAACCCGGAATTTACAGAACCAGATCCCCACCCTGGAGATGTGATTATTAAACTCACTTTTTTCTCTGGTATAGAATCATTAATAAGCTCTGTGATATCGTTCATGAAACGGTCCATATACTCATAAGATGCCCCTTCAGGCGCTGTAGCATTTAGACTTATAAAACTGCGATCTTCATAGGGAGCGGTTTCCTTTTGAAGTATGCTGTAAAAAAATACAGTTGCAGCCAGACATAGAAAAAGAATTGGAAAACTCATCCTTTTCTTATTCATAAAAGACCGTAAAGATGAAGCATATGCATTGTTCATCCTTACGAAATATTTTTCGGTAAAATTATAAAATCCTGAATTATGCTGTTTTCCCGGCTTCATCAAATAGGCATTGAGCATAGGGGTTAATGTAAGCCCTACGAAGGCCGAAATAAGCACCGCAGCTGCCAGTACTACTCCGAATTCACGGAAGAGCCTACCAACAAAACCTTCGAGGAAAATGACAGGTAAAAATACGGCTGCAAGAGTTACAGAGATGGAAATTACCGCATACATAATTTCTTCTGAACCTTTTATAGCTGCCTGAAGTGGGTGCATTCCTTTCTCTACCTTTTTGTATATATTCTCGGTCACAACTATCCCGTCATCTACCACCAATCCCGTTGCCAGAACAATTGCAAGCAGGGTTAATACGTTAATGGAGTAGCCAAACAGCCACATAATAAAGAATGTGAATATTAATGATACAGGAATATCTATAAGAGGCCTTAGGGCTATGGTCCAGTTCCTGAAGAACAGGTATATCACTAAAATCACAAGGATAATGGCTATAGCAAGAGTCTCTACAACTTCGGTTACAGATTTTTTGACGAAAAGGGTATTATCAAAAGCTATATTCAGTTCAAAATCCTGTGGAAGATCCCTTTGCAGCAATTCATATTGTTCATAGAATGCATCGGCAATATCAAGATAATTGGTGCCGGGCTGGGGAATAATGACCATTGAGACCATCTCCTGCCCCGAATCGCTTAATTTAGTTTCTAAGTTCTCGGCCTCCAAAGCTGCTGAGCCAATATCGCTGAACCTTATAAGATTGTCTCCATCAGATCTTATTATAATGTCATTGAATTCTTCTACTGTTGAAAGATTTCCTATTGTTTTTACTGCAAGTTCTGTATTGTTTCCGGAAAGTTTACCAGTTGGAAGTTCAACGTTTTGGGCAGTAAGGGCAGCTCTCACGTCGCTCACTGTGGCCCCATATGATGCTAATTTTGCCGGATCTATCCATAACCGCATAGCATACCGTCGTTGTCCCCATATACTTACACTACTCACCCCGGGAATAGTCTGGAGCCTGGGAGCTATGACATTTTCAGCATAATCTGAAAGCTCCAGAACATTTTTTTCCCTACTTTGGACAGTCATGGCGATGATGGGCTGTGAATCTGCATCAGCTTTGGACACTACAGGGGGAGCATCTATATCCTGGGGCAATCGGCGCACTGCTTGTGAAACTTTGTCCCGAACATCATTTGCTGCTGCCTCAAGATCTTTATCTAAATTGAATTCGATACTTATATTACTGGTCCCCTGATTACTTGTAGAACTAATATTTCTTATTCCATCTATGGAGTTGATCTCTTTTTCAAGAGGTTCTGTGATCTGGGATTCAATTATATCTGGATTGGCACCTGTATAAGTTGTTCTTACCGATATTATTGCAGGATCAATTGAAGGAAATTCCCTTACCCCCAAATAGGTAAAACCAATTACACCAAATAGTACTATTGCAATATTCATTACAATAGTAAGGACGGGGCGTTTTATACTTAATTTTGGTAAACTCATTATTATACCCGGGATTTAGCAATTGGTTGGCGAATTTCAATATTCAATGGAGTTCCATCCCTCAGTACCATGATACCAGAAGTAAGAATCGTATCTCCAGGTTTTAAACCTGAAGTTACTCTTACTGCCCTTTCTGTACGGGCACCTGTTTCCACTATAATTTCTTTTGCCCTTCCATTTTCTGAGATAAATACCTTTCTTCCATTCTGTATAGGAATCAACGCTTCAGTTGGCACCATAAGTGCATCGTCTACAATAGCCAGAGGAAGAGAAACATTGGCAAAAGTTCCGGGAATTAATTTTCCTTCGCGATTTTCAGCTATCGCCCGCATTCTAAGAGTTCGCGTAGAAACATCCACACCAGGTTCAATAGCATAGATAGTTGCGGCATGTTCTTCACCGGAATTGGAAGTTGTAAACCTTATTTCATCATTAATTTTTATTTGGGAGGAATATTTTTCAGGTACAGCAAAGGTGATCTTAAGTTTATCTGTATTGACGAGGTTGGCAATAGGAGTTGCAGGGGTAACATAAGTTCCCTGGGACACATAACGCAATCCTATGGTTCCCGAAAAAGGTGCTCTAACGGTTGCTTTGCCAAGTTGGGCCTGCATTAACTGGGATTCAGCACGTGCAGAAGCTAAATCTGCTTCGGCCATATCATAGTCTTCTCTGCTTATAGCTTCTTTTTCCAAAAGAAGTTTTGCCCGACGCTCATTTTCCGCAGCAAGGTTTTGCCTGGTTTGTACTTTGGCTTGTTGGGCTCTTAATTCCTGATCGTTCACCCTGAAAAGCACCTGACCTTTAGACACCTTGCTCCCTTCAGAAAAATTAATATTTTCGATAATCCCCGGTATCTCACTGCGAATTTCAATTTGTTCATTTGCTTCTATTGTACCTGAAAGGGTTAAACTTTCAGCGAAAGGTTCTGGCTGGATTACCATTCCACCTACCTTAACCGCTGGTGAAGGCCCTCCAGCCTGTCTGGCATCATTGGTTGTTTTATTGTCGAAAATCCGGTAACCTATCAAGACCAATAATCCTATACCAATTATACCGAAAAATAAATATCTTAATTTCATAGACAAAGTTATAAAATGAAGCAACAGCAATGCATCATATATAAGACCATTTAGATCCCATTTGGTTTAAAAGGATTTTACAGTTTAACATTTTTATTTTATTCTTAAACAAATTAAGAGATTTTTTTCTCCAGGGAGGATTGTAAATTTAAATTATTTAATGCATGTAAATTAATTTAAACATAATTAAAACCATTTGAGACATAAACAAAAGCTTTGTCTTGGAAAACTTTAATTCATTACCAACAAATTTCTATTGGTCTTTCTTTTTAAATAAATTGAGAATTTGGAGAGGTAACTTTAATTTATTTTGGAATCTCCTGAAGGAGAATTCAAGCCAATTTGAGAAATTATTTGATTAACCACTTTTTGCATGCTTTCATCCAAATCTTTAATACACTTAAAAAAATTCTTTGCCTTCATTTGATGGTAGCGTGTATTGGCAGAGATGAAATATCCTGCTTCCGGGTCAAATAATTTTTCTCTCATTGATTTTTCAAAAATTGGGATGATATTTTTATGCCGGTTATCCTGTTTAATAGAATCATATAGATCGAGGATCTGCTTTTTTTCACCTTCCAGAACTTCAAAAAAATTACCTTCTGAATAGATAAGTAAACCATGAATACCCATTTTATTGTTTCTAACTTCGGTTTGATCAAGAAGTTCCACAACTTCACTGGATGCCAATTTCCGGCTTGAGGTACTTACATAACTAATAGCATAATGCATAAATGGGGGATTTAAATATTTGTACTGTAATTTATAATAAAAAAAGGGTTCAAAATTATGCTATTTAAGAAAAGGTTACTGACTCTTCGGGTCCTGGAAAGTAATCGCTCAAAATTTCAGATTGCAGCAACACGGTACGAGAGTCAAGATCCAGGCTTTTAGGAGACTGAGAAGGTCGATTACCCGCATAAAATTCCTGGGCATAAAAAAAAGCTTTATTAAAATCATTTGCTACGGTAGGACTAAACCAATTATTCCTGGCGAGATGTAATGGCCATTTCCACACCAGGCCCAGTGAAGTTTCTTCAGTATCCCATAATTTATCCAGAGGAATATAATGTTCCGGTAAATTCTCGGGGGTTCCTACCAATCCAAGATTGGCCTCAAATTTCCAAATTCCAAACTGTACCATTTTACAATAATTTAAATTTAATGAATTAAATGTAACTCATATTACTGATTTTTAATTATTTACGACTATTAAAATTTTCCCATTATTCATTTATACAAAATTTAGATTTTCTAAATATTTTATACCATAATTAACATATTACATTTTGCTGATTAAAGTAATGAATAAATCAATCCCCTATAATGCCTTATGATTGAAAATTATTATTATTAAATCCTAAGAGTCATAGGAGTTAATAAATTGTTAATCATCAGGTACTTATTAAAAAATAATAAAGGATTTTATAAATTAGTATTTCTGTTCTAAAGAATTCCTTAGGTGTAAGGTATCCCCTCCCTACCTAATTTTTTAAAATAAAAATTGTACCCCCCAAAGTTTATAAAGTCAATTTTACTATTCGATTTTATTATGAAGTATATTATTAAATCACAGCGGGATGGCTGGTATTTTACCGGTTTTTCAAGAACTACCGGCCCAGCAAATTTTGGGAAGATTAAAGAAGCAAAAATATATTGTGATAAAAACAGTGCCTTAGAAGATCTTAAAAAAATGGAGGCTTGTGGTCAAAGAATTGTCCCAGTGACCAGAATAGGTAAGAATTGTGTAAAGGCCCATGAAGTATAACATAAACACGCATTAAAATTTAAAGAGGGGAAAATAGTAAAAATCCAGTTTAAGGTGCAGGTAATCCAATTACTCAATATACTTACATAAGGGTTTTTAATAATTTCCAAAGCAAGCAGGAAACTCTGGTTTCCTGCTTGTTTCTTTTATAAACTTTTTATAAAAGCCAATCTATCTTCATCTACATTTTTTACATTGTACAATAAAAATTTCCTGAATTCGACTATCCCAAAGCAGAGGAAAGCAATCTGGATTTCGTCGGTTTCATTTTGACCCCGGGGCCATAAAACCGTCCCCAAAGCTTTCGGGAGTATATTTTACTCCACCCGAAATTGCCAAAAACAGCATTCCCCGGTCCTCCATGAGGGGGAGATTATATCGGGAAACCTCGATGCTAAACCTTCGAGGAATTATATAGTTTTAAATCTTAATTGCTCTAATTAGAATGGAATTGGTTTTTCTCATCCCGGGAATATTATTACTCATCGTGGTAACCATTGACCTCGTATCAACAATCCTTTTGATGAGTGGGGGTGGAATTATATCCAATTTAATAAGTAAGGGTATTTGGAAGATTCTTTATAGGTTGAGCCACAGAGATGCCCGATCTTCTTTATTACGAAAAGCTGGAATTGTGATCCTGGTAGCAATATTTTTTACCTGGATATTTCTTATCTGGACCGGTTTCAGCCTCATTTATCTATCGGATATAGATTCTGTGATTGATACATCCACTGAGGAAATAACAAATACAATAGGTAAAATCTATTTTGTGGGATACACCATCAGTTCCCTGGGGAATGGTGACTTGAAGTCCGGAAGTGATCCCTGGAGGATCTTTTCCAATGTGATGAGCTTATATGGAACATTCTTCATTACTTTGAGCATTTCATACCTTATTCCGGTACTTGCGGCGGTAATTAAAAAAAGAGCCCTTTCCGGATATATTTATCAGCTGGGTAAAACGCCGCTGGAAATTTTAAAGAATGGGTGGAATGGGAAGGATTTTAGCATTTTATATTCCCATTTTATAATTTACACTCCATGATCCTGGAACATAGCGAGAGGCATCTCGCTTACCCTGTGTTACATTATTTCCACAGTACCGAGCCCAAGTATTCTGGCCCTCTCACCTTAACCATGCTGGATGAAGCCATAAGTATCCAGCAAACCTATAAAATAGACAACTCACCACATGCGATTAACTGGAAAATATTACGGGAAACAATGGATTCTTTTACCGAGGTTCTTGACAGCTTGAACAGCTTTTCAAAAGATACGGAACCTCCATTTATCTCTCAGGATGAAATTTCCTTTTTACCCGTAAACAATAGTCATGAAAAAATTAAAAATTCAGTTGCCTCTCTCGCCGAAAGAAGGATGAAACTTCATGGAATGATAATGCGTGATGGCTGGAACTGGGAGGATGTAAACTAAGGAAGTTTAATCTAATCTATTTCTCCTGATTATGTATAATAAAGCAAATGCAAAGTTCACCCATACTCCGGCAAACTCTGCATTAATCTATATTATTGGAAATCTAATGCAGTCTGTTATGGTTATTACCATCTCTGCTTACCAATACTCCAACTATAACTGCTGTGACAGCAAAGGCAGCGGCTTTGAGAACAAAATTCTTTCGGTTGTACTTCCATTCAGAATCCCAGCCTCGTTCCTTGATAAGATTTGGAAATTTGCCATTTAAAAGATCTTCAACAATTCCCTCATACACTCCAATGCGGTCTGCAAGTACAAGAGGTAGCCATCTTCCATAACTCGATTCACTTTTTTTATAAGCCTGTCTCCTTATTATCCCGCTAAGGCCTGAGGGAGGTGAGGAGGTACCAAAAACCGCAGTAAGATTCGGCCTTTCAACAGATTTCAAAATTTCTACATCCATAGGTTGCTGGGTTGGACGTTCCCAGTTATATCCATCATGCTCATCATCTGTGCGATGTTTCATGGGGTAGGTGGGGTCGTTCTTAGGATCTGCATCTATACCCCATCCCTTTATATGTTTATATTTTTCGTTTCCGGGACGTTCAAATTCTGCCGGATTTGTTTCATCTGTAATCATAATTAATTTTTTAAATTATTTCAATAGGTAATTAGCCATACGCAACCCCAGATTTTTCTTTTATGCTGAAGGTGGAATTAACACCGGTTTGATGCAATTATCGAGTTTTCTTGAAAATATATGATAACCCTCTGCAACTTCTTCCAGTGGAATACGGTGACTGATTAAAGGTTTTGGATCAATTATACCATTTTTAACATGCTCAAATAATCTTGGCAGAAGGCGTTTAACCGAAGCTTGATTTGCCCTGATAGTAATTCCTTTATTCACAACATTTCCAATTGGAACCAGGGCGTTAATGGGTCCATATACACCTACAATAGAAACAATTCCTCCTTTTTTAACTGAATTGATTGCCCAGTGCAAAGCAGTGGTTGACCCACCCTGCATCAATAACTTTCTGCCAAGTAAAGTATTAAGGGTATTCCCCGCAGCCTCAGCCCCTACAGCATCAATACAAACATCTGCTCCAAGGGAATCGGTAGTCTTTTTAATAAAAACAACCGGGTCATCAAGTTCATTGAAATTATAAACTTCACACTGAGCATATTTTTTGACAAAATCCAGTCGGTACTCTAATTCATCAATAACGATCACCCGGCCTGCACCAAATAGCCAGGCACATTTTGCAGCCATGATCCCAATAGGTCCTGCTCCAAAAACCACCACAGTGTCGCCGGGTTGGATACCGCCCATTTCTGCAGCCTGGTACCCAGTGGGAACTACATCTGTTAAGAGTACGGCGTCATCAAGGTCCATCCATTCAGGAATAATTGTTGGACCAACATCGGCATAGGGGACTCTTACATACTCTGCCTGCCCTCCATGATAACCTCCTGCAGTATGGGAGTAACCAAAAATTCCTCCCACCGCTGTTGCTCCGGGATTGGCCTCATGGCAATTGCCATACAATTCCTGCTTACAAAATGCGCATTTCCCGCAGGAAATATTAAATGGTACAGTAACATTATCTCCCACTTTTAATTTTTCTACCGCAGATCCTGTTTCTACCACTTCTCCAACAAATTCATGGCCAAAGGTCATTCCTACTCTTGTATCAGGTACAAGCCCATGATATAAATGAAGATCAGACCCACAAATACAGGATCTCAGAACGCGTACTATTGCATCTTCGGGATGTTCAATTTCCGGGTAAGGTTTGTCTCGATCGGCACGGACACGAAATGGTCCGCGAAAGTTCATTGCTAACATAATTTTCTCCTTTGAGTTTAAAAATAATTATTGATTAGTTTTCCCGCAGAGGTTGGCCATTATGGTCTCTCATAAGGATTTTTACAGGGGTAGAATCTGAAATTACAAAAACAACATAGAAGATTGAAAGCTTTTAACTACACTTTAGAACAGAAGAGATTTTCTCTTTAGTTATTGTTAAGAAGTAATGATTAGAGATACTTTTTTGGATTAAGATTAACAGGAAAGGGAACACGGGATTTAAAAAAGGCGAAGGATCAATTCGGGTTTATAAAAACCTGATACCAATTGTTCCTTCGCCAATTGGAACTGACGTTTAATAAAAATATTACCGGGGGAACTATCAGTATAACCATTAACCTTTAAAAATCTGCGGAAGGTTTTTCTACAGTCAAAAACTATTTGGATCAATGGCATTATAAATTTAAGAAAAAAATCTAATTAAATTTTATTAACAGCCAGTATTTAAACCTTTTAAGCATCTTACATTTTTCATGATTTAATTAAAACCATTCCTGTAAGGCTTTCAGGGAATTTTTTGTTTAAAAATCTCCAGGGTTTATACTAAAAGATTTTTTAAACATTTTATCCAGGGAGATAATTAGGAATTTTTATTTAATACATTTATGCAGCTTAAACCTGATAGTCATCATCTTTAAATTACCATATGGGTAATACCTTTGCTTTACAAATTTTAGTATAATGAGAAGGACAATACCCTTCTATACAAACGCACGATCTTTTTTTGAAGAAGTTGGGGAGCTTGCTGTTTTTGCCGGCCGATTCTTTAAGGAACTATTTTCACGTCCTATAGAGTTCAGGGAATTTATAAATCAGTGTTATAATATGGGAAACCGGTCCCTGCTCCTGGTGGGGATCACCGGTTTCATTCTGGGCCTGGTTTTCACCTTACAATCCCGGCCTACCCTTCTGGAGTTTGGAGCTGTGGCCTGGATGCCTCAAATGATAAGCATTTCTATTGTCAGGGAAATTGGACCTATGATGATAGCCCTTATAAGTGCAGGACGAATAGGTTCCGGAATTGGAGCTGAACTTGGTTCCATGAGGGTAACTGAACAAATTGACGCCATGGAAGTATCGGGCACCAATCCTTTTAAATTTCTTGTTGTTACCCGTATCCTTGCAACCACATTAATGATCCCTATACTGGTCATGTACGGTAATCTCATTGCATTACTGGGAAGCGCACTTGTAGAGAACATTAAAGGTGGTGTATCTTTTCAATTCTATTTTAACCAGGTTTTTCAAACTATAACCTTCAGCGATTTGTTACCCGCAACCATAAAAACCTTCTTTTTTGGATATGCCATTGGTCTTGTAGGTTGTTTTAAAGGATATTACAGCACAAAAGGTACGGCCGGGGTTGGAAAAGCATCCAATTCAGCAGTTGTGTATACCTCAATGCTACTTTTCATAATTGATTTTATAGCCGTATTTGTAACCGATATGTTATATGGATAATTTATGCTGAAAAGAGAGTACATACGCAAAGGCGATCCCGTGATCAACATAAAAGGCCTTTATAAACACTTTGGTGATCTTAAGGTTCTCAATGGATTCAACCTTCAGTTGTTTGAAGGCGAAAACCTGGTGATGATGGGAAGATCTGGTTCAGGGAAATCTGTTATGATAAAATGTCTTATTGGACTCTTGCAGCCAGACCGTGGGAGTATTGAGGTATTGGGAAAGGATACCTCTAAATTAACCCGAAAGGAGATGGATCTTTTACGTACAGATATTGGTTTTTTGTTTCAGGGGAGTGCTTTGTACGATTCAATGACCGTACGTGAAAATATTGAATTTCCCCTACGCAGGCATCCCAAAAAATTTGATCTGAGGAACACAGATGAAATGGTCATGGAAGCCTTGGAAAGCGTTGGGCTTGCTCATACAATAGATCTTATGCCAGCAGAACTTTCTGGAGGAATGCAGCGGCGAATTGCCCTGGCAAGGGCTCTTATACTTCGGCCAAAAATCATCATTTATGATGAACCTACCACAGGACTGGATCCTATAACTTCGAAAGAGATCATATTATTAATGCAGGAAATTCAGCAAAAATATCACACTTCTTCTCTTATCATTACACATGATGTGGATTGTGCGCGGGTCACTGCAAACCGGATGATTTTACTACTGGACGGAGTAAATTATGCTGAAGGAAGCTTTGAAGAATTATATGCGTCTAAAGATCCTAAAATTCAGGCGTTTTTTAAATAATTAAAATTATGAAATGAGCATAGCGGAAACTCGATGAAAACACCAATGAAGATATGCGAATTACATATGACCATTGAAAAAAACTAAATATCTACATATGAAACAGAACACTTCAAAAAATGTAATGCTGGGAATTTTTGTAATAATAGGAATAACCATATTTGTAGTTGCGGTTTATTTCATTGGGAACACCCAAAACCTGTTTGGGAAATCTACAAGGATCACGACAGTATTTTCCAATGTTAATGGCCTTCAGCTGGGGAACAATGTGAGATATGCCGGAGTGAACGTTGGTACTGTAAGGGGGATAAAAATTCTTAATGATACGGCCATTGCAGTAGACATGTACATTAATGAAGAAACGGTTGCCCTGATAAAAAGAAATTCGGTTGCAAATATAAGTTCAGATGGACTTGTGGGTAGTATGATTGTTAATATCATTCCAGGCAGGGACTCCTCAGTTGAAATGGTTAAAGAAGGTGATACTATCATGTCTATAACTCAGAAAGCCACAGCAGATATGCTGAATACTTTAAATACCACCAACGAAAATGCTGCCTTGCTCACGGCAGATCTTCTCAAAATAACCCATGCCATTACAAATGGAGAGGGCCTTGTAGGGGAACTGGTGATGGACAGGGAAATGGCTTCTGATTTTAAAAAGAGTATCGCCAACCTGGAAACCACCAGCAATTCGGCTTTAATAACCATTACCCGGTTAAATAATCTATTGTCACAGGTAAATTATGAAGAAAGTGTGGCGGGAGTTCTTTTAAGCGACCGGGAAAGTGCGGGACAGGTAGAGGGGATCATTGACAGATTTGAAGAAGCTTCGCAACAAATTCAAAGGATCACCACAAATCTTGAAGAATTCACCAATAATTTAAAACAGGGTGAGGGAGCATTAAATCTTGTGACCCAGGATGTCGAATTTAAAAACACGCTTGATAGTACCCTTAAAAATGTGGAGGAAGCCAGTGAAAGATTTAATGAAAATATGGAAGCTCTCAAAAATAATTTTCTTTTCAGAGGTTATTTCAGAAAGCAGGAAAGAGAATTACGCAGGATTGAAAAGGATAACTAGTGTGAAATGGAAATTTCCATGTATGACCATCCCGGTCCCGAAAATTATTCAGAATTTATAAGATCTCTTTAAGTTTAGACAGCATAGTTTCTTCAGCAGGATCCTTTCCTTCGAAAGATACCGCAATACTTTCTGCAGTTTTCCAGATAAGATCTTTGATACGTGGAGTAAACATATTTTCATGTTCTACTTTAAAATCCCTGAACTCATAAAAAGCCTGCCAGGCAGGGGGGCTGTTCTCCTGCATCCAGTCAAACATCATTTCGATATAAAATGCCTCATCTGTTCCAAACTCATCTTTAAAATCATCAACCGTAACCCAATCCTCCTTAACGATCTTCTCCAGAGTTTTAATCTCCTCTGTATGAATTACATTATCTGCAGCTGCAACAGCATAAAATAATTTACCCAGATTCTCATATAATTTCTCAACGGAAGGCATAATATGGTATTTAATTTCTCTGATCTAAATTAATTCTAAAAAACCGGAATATCCAGAACCGGGCCTAGTTTTAAGAACAAATTAGTACTAAAAGATAACTTCAGTTTATTTCAGTTTTAAATTCTTAACTTTAAGATCTACCGGCAGCTATAGTTTTAATTTATGATACTAATTACATTTAATAATATGATATATACTGCCGCTTAATGATACTTGTCATATTTTTTATGACGTTAAGAAATTATATTTGAATTATAAAAATTATCGAAGCTATGAGAAAAATAGTGATTCCTTCAGATTTTTCATCCAATGCCTTCAATGCTATGAAATATGCCCGGGAATTATTTAAAGAAGAGGAGTGTGAATTTTACATCCTTCACGCTTTTGCCGAAGAGGTGTATAATGATGAAGATGCTGTAACCATTGAAACCATCCAGGAAGTAAAAAATAATCTGAAAGAAAAATATGAAAAGCGGTTGAAGGATAAAGTGGAGAAGATCCTTAAAGATTCTCCAAATCCTTTACATGAGTTTAAAACAGTTGCATCCTTTGGTTATCTTATCGATGAGATAAATGAACTGGTAAATAAGGTAAAGGCAGATCTTGTAGTTATGGGAACCCGTGGGAAAACCAACAATGAGGAACTTACTTTTGGCAGTAATACATTACAGGTTATAAAATATATACAATCCCCCGTTTTAAGCATTCCCGAAAATTACAAATACCGCCAACTTAATCATATTCTGTTTCCTACCAATTTCATGCTTCCCTATCAAATTTCAGAATTAAAGCTTGTAGCAGAAATTGGCAGATCTTCCAGTGCAGATACACATATGCTCTATATCTCAAAATTTGACCTGGTATCATTAAGACAAAAGGAGAATCTGAAATTTATTAAGGAAAATTTGGATCAGGATAGATTTCATTTCCACGTAGTGGATGGTATAGACAGAGCCGGGGTGATTAACCAGCAAATAGAAAAACGAAATATAGATCTTCTGGTAATGGTAAATTCAAGATATACTTACCTTGAGGATATCCTGTTTGAATCAACTATAGATAAAATAAGTCTCTATCCAAAGATACCCTTTATGATATTGCAGAATTACCACAGGAATAACTGGTAACCATTTCAAATTCGGGAGAATGAAAAAGATATTACTTCCAACAGATTTTTCGGAAAACGCATCCAATGCGATACGTTTTGCAGTACAATTATTTAAAGATGAAACTATCACGTTTTATCTGTTAAACACGTATACCCCGGTTTTATATGATTCAGATTATATACTTTATAGTCCTGTTTCTTCCTTAAGCCTGGACGAAATATATAAAAATAACTCTATCAAGGGTCTTGAAAAGATTAAAAACCAAATCACAGAAGAATTTCCAAATCCCTTGCATGAATATGAACTTATATCATCTTTTAGCCTTTTAAATGAGGAGATAAGGAAACAGGTATCCACCCGGCAGATAGATTTAGTGGTTATGGGTACCCAGGGTGCGACCGGGGCAGCCCAAATACTTTTTGGCACTCATACGGTACATGCTATTAAACGAACAATTTGTCCATTACTCGCAATACCCTCCGGATGTGTGTTTAAAAAACAAAAAAATATTCTTTTCCCTACAGATTATGAAATCAATTATACTTCTGAGCATCTCAGATTTTTAAAAGATCTGGCTATTGCTAATGGCTCTGTTATTCATGTACTCCACATTCTTTTTGGGTTACCAATGGAAGAAAAACAGGAAAAAGCTAAAAATTTGCTCGCCAATTTCCTTGAAGGTACCTCCCATCATTTTTACAGTATTGAAAAAAATACAGTTACAGAAGGAATCTATGACTTTCAAAAGGAGTATGATATTGATCTCCTTGTAATGATAAGTAATAAACATTCCTTTTTCGAAAATTTGCTTTTCAGGCCCGTAATTAATGAAGTTGGCTTCAGGGTCAAAACACCTTTTCTGGTAATTCCCTCGGGAAAATACAACACCTGATGAAAAATATTCTTTTACCCACAGATTTTTCAGATAATGCGTATAATGCAGCACTATATAGTCTTCAGTTATACCGGGAGGTCCAATGCAATTTTATATTGCTCAACTCTTTTGAAATTGATGGGTATTACAATGGTAGTCTATTTATAGCCCGGCCAAATGAACAAACCCTCACCGCAGCCGCGAAAACTTCAGAAGAGAAATTACAGGAACTCAAGTTTTCCCTGGAAAGACTTTCACACGAAACCCAACACGGTTTTGAAATCATTATGAGAAATTTACCCCTTGAACAAGCTGTGAACCGGGAGATAAAATCCCGGGAAATTGAAGTAGTGATTATAGGTACCCAGGGGGAAACCGCAGCAAGGGACGTAGCCTTTGGAAATCACACCATCAATTTAATGGAAAATGTAACTAATTGTCCGGTTTTGGCCGTTCCCTCTCATGTAAAATTTACAGGTCTAAAGGAAGTGGTTTTACCTACCGGATTTAAATTGGAATATGGACCCGGTGATCTGGATTACCTCATCTCCCTCCTTCAAACCCATCATGCTCCAATACGCATCCTTCATATTGAAGAAGCGGCCCTGGATACCGAACAGGAGGATAATCGAAATTTCCTGGAAGTATTGCTGCAACCAGTGCAACATTCTTTTCATTATTTGTCCTATGTTCCAGTACCCCTTGGAATTTATTGTTTTACCGAAAGTCGGGGTAGCGACATGATCGCTTTTCTCCATAAAAAACATAGTTTTTTTGAAAATCTTCTTTTTGAACCTTTATATAAAAAAATTGGAAATTTTGCCCAGATCCCCGTTCTGGTGATTCAGATTGATTATACAGATATGTAAAGTTCCCGGAGTAATCTTCCCAAAAATAAAAATAACATATTCATTTTAAGCTTTTTATGTAATTTTATCTGTATATTTAATAGGCACGAAAATAGTATCTATTTTAAATTTTTAGATTATGAAAGTATTATATTGTCGGGATGCGGGATTTGATTGTGATGCCGTGGTGCGTGCAGAAAGCGAACAGGAAGTTTTAAACCAGGCTGCAAACCATGCCAAAAATGTTCATGGAATAGAACCATCTCCTGAACTGGCCGAAAACCTATCATTACTCATTAATGAAGAATAAAAGATCTGATTAGAATCTTATTTGAATCTTGCCCAAAAAAAAGGCTGTCTTCATTATTTCTCCTCAGGGGAAGAATGAAAAGGCAGCCTTAAAGGTTAAAAGAAAAACGGGTTATTCTACTATCAATTTTCCCCGCATAATAGCATAATGTCCTGGAAAACTACAAATGTAATCATAAGTACCTGCTTCGGGAGCAGTAAATTCAATGGTAGTACTTTCTCCACCTCCCAACATTTTTGTGTGTGCAATAACCTGGTCAGTATTTCTTGGGATGTAATCATTATCTGCTGCAGCAACTGCCTGCTGCCCAAACTGGTTAATATCTGTACCGGGGGTGAGTAATACAAAATTATGTCCCATTACATTTTTTGCCATTTTTCCCACATGTACTAAGGTTAATCTTACTGTTTGACCCGCCTTTACTCTTAATTCGGTTTTATCAAACCTCATCTGGTCATCACCGGTTAACCTGATCTCCACTATATCACTATCTTCCACATTATCAGTAGAAGTGTCTCGCGTAGATTGAGTAGTTTGCTGGTCACCTATCGTGAACTGTTCTTTTTCTTCTTTTTTATCATCGCCACAACTTAAAAAAACGGCTGTGGTTAATAACATGCAAAATTTCCTTAAATATCTCATTTCAAATTTTTTTAATTAAAATTACCGTTGATAAAACTTAATTTTAGCTATACCAAAGATAATTCAAATAGGGTGAATAACCATGAAATCTAATAGTTATCCCGCGGGGAACTTTTGATGAACTATATTTATATCACTATTTTTAATACAGAATTTTAATCAATCCAATGCAGGTAAATAATTATAAAATTTATAAACCCTTTGGTTATCTCAGCCAGTTTGTCAATAATCAACCAACCCGAAAAAATAAAAAACTTCTGGGAGATCTACACCCTTTCCCTGAAGGAACTATGGCAATTGGCCGGCTGGATGAAGATTCAGAAGGACTTTTACTATTAACTACCTGCGGCACAACCAGTGAGAACGTAAGAAGTAAAAATATTGAAAAAGAGTATTATGTACAGGTCGATGGGGTGATAACCCCACAGGCAATAGAAAAATTAAAAAATGGCACTGAAATAAAAGTGGGAAATCAAAAATACACCACTCTAAAAGCAGGAGTATTTTTACTTAAAAACCCACCTCCCTTACCGGCCCGATCTAAGAAAATAAGAGATGATCGCCATGGGCCCACAAGTTGGATATCAATAACCCTTACAGAAGGAAAATTCCGGCAGATAAGAAAAATGACAGCAGGCGTGGGTTTTCCTACTCTACGCCTGGTAAGAATAAGGATTGGCAATGAAAACCTTGGGAATATGTCACCTGGGGAAGTGATCACCATTAAATCATTTTCCCTGAAAATATAAAATATTCAGGACTGTTTTTCTTCAAAACCTTGCAATGACCTATTTTGAAAGATACTTATCTTTAAGGATATTTGATACTCCATAAGTGGTATTTTATATTGAACACAAGGATAACTGCCACTTTTTCTTTTTTAATCAAACCGCAGTTACAAAGCTGGATTTATCATTTTCCTGATGGCTTTCTCTGGCCTGAGTAAAATTATAACATGTGATTCAATTATCTATTAAAAATGCCCGAATGGGCAGGTCCATTGTGGGGTTTCTTATATTAATCACCTTTTATCTTTAAGATGGGTGAAATTGTATTATCCTACAAAGATTCAATACACCAATGGTATTCAATACCCTTTAGACCTTATCACCCTGGTCAAAATTGCCATTGGCAGGCCTCATTTTTTAAGGACATTCCCTTATATCTAATTTTATAAAAATTGAAAAAGACAATTAATATTTTCCTGAAACAAGGGAATTTTTTTGAAGTTCTCGCTGATAAATAATAGATCAACCGATTAAAAAATGAATAAATTGCAGTATTTATATTGGGAAATTTTTAGGATTAAATTGGGTAAGGCTTTTACTTTTTTTAAGGAAATTTTTACTACAATTAATTATATCCCCTTTACATTAAGAAAAATTTTACTATTTTTATTTATACCCCGATTACTATTTGGTTTAATTTAACATTCCCTCCCGCAAGTCGAATGAGTAGAAATCTACAAAATAAACTGAACTTAACAGTGAGGGAGGAGATTTTAAAATCTCATAATCATTTCCTTCCGGGATCCCCTTTACTTGTAATTACCAATTTGGACAATCTTCAAAGCGAATATGTTAATGATGTTTCATTACATCTTGGAATAGATCCCCATTACATTTTTGAAGAAAAAAAGTGTATTTATCAAAAGATTTTACATCCCGAAGATTATCCATTATATCTGGAACATCTCCAAAGTCTTAAAGATGGCGAAGAAAAGGAAATCATGGTGAGAGTAAAAGAAAATGGGGGTAACTATTATGATTACTGTTTTAAAGATCACCTTTATCAATGGAATCCTTCCGGACAAAGAAGAAGAGCAGTCCTGAGTCTTGGCTACCGTCTACCTGAATTATACATTGATAACAACATTGAAGATCCATCTTGTGATGATGTTGAAAATAAAAATAAAATACCCGATGCTTATGACCATCTTTTAAATTCCATTGATGAATCATACTGCCTGATTGAACTTATTTTTGACCCTAAGGGAAAACCTGTAGACTATCTTTTCCATGAAACAAACAGGGCTTTTGAAAAACAAACCAACCTTAAAAATGTTACGGGAAGAACTATGAGGGAAATTGAACCCAAACTTGAAGAACACTGGTTTGAAACTTATGGTAAGGTAGCTTTGACAGGAAAACCAATACGATTTCAGGAACAGGCGAAATATTTTGATAACTCCTGGCTTGATGTTTATTCTTTTAAAATTGGTGGTGAATTGAGCCGAAAAGTTGCGGTGCTCTTTCATGATATTACCCAAAGAAAAATTGAAGAAGAAACCCTTTTAAAAACCAAAGAGGAACTGGAAACAAGAGCCCGGCAGAGGCAGGAGGAACTAACTCAAAATAATGATTTGTTGCAAACCGTTTTTGATACTGTGGAGCAGGGAATTGTGGTCTTTAAAACCCTAATTGAACCAGACGGAAGCATAAACGATTTTCTATTTGTTCGCGCTAATAAGGTGATGCTGGATATGTATGGGGATAAGGATCTCATAGGAAAAACTTACTGTGAGATTTCAAAAAATGGTTTGGAGCTAGGGATATTTGACGCTATGAAGCAGGTCATGATTACTGGCATAGCCCTGGATCGTGAAATCTTTTTTGATAAAAAAGGCTTTAAAAACTGGTACAGATTTATTGCCCGTCCTCAACAGAACTTATTAATTGCTTCAATAGAGGATATTACCCGACAGAAAAATAAAGCTGAAAAATTTAAAGAAGCCATTCGCTTTAAAAAACAGTTAATAAGGACTTCACCGGACACTATTATTATCATAAATCTGAATGACTTCAATGTGCGGTACATTAATCAGGACATGCTTACCCGTGCGGGAATGACCAGAAAGAGAATTTTGGGTATAGGGCTGCAGGAAATTATCGCATATATTCACCCGCGCGACAGGGAAATACTGATCAATTTCCACAAAAAGATATTAAAATCTCATGACAATGAAGTTTTTGAATGCGAATTTCGGGTTAAAACGAAGGAGAGCGATTGGGAATGGTTTAATGCCAGAGGTAAAATATTTAATCGGAAAAATAAGAATTGGGTAGATGAGTATGTATTACTGGTTAGAAATATATCTCAGCAAAAAAGCACCCAAAGAGCATTGCTAAATGCTGAAAGACTTTCTATTCAGGGAGAAGTGGCACGTACATTTGCACATGAGCTACGAAATCCCCTGGCCAGTATTCGTATGGCAAGTGATGTTGTGAAAAATAAAATGGATCAACATCACAAAGAAAAGCTTGGAAATTACCTGGATATCCTTTCCCGCAGTACCAGGGTTTTGAACAATCTGGTTTCAAATCTATTAAATTCTTCCAACTATATATCAGGAAAACTTGAAAAAGTTGACCTTGCAAATTGTGTGGATCACACCCTGGAAATGGCAGCAGACAGGATATACTTAACCGGTATTAAAGTGATCAAAAATTATGAAGGACCATATTATATTATGGCCGATAAAGAAAAATTAAAAATTGCTCTCCTCAACCTTGTTGTTAATGCCAGTGAAGCAACAACTCCTGATGAAGGTCTCATAGAATTCACCATTGAACCTTATAAATCAGATTTTGTATTAAGTATCAGGGATAATGGGATAGGTCTTGAAAAAGAGCAGATCGATAAACTTTTTGATGCATTTTATACAAATAAAGCGACCGGGGTTGGAATAGGTCTCAATTCAGTAAAAAATATCCTCCAGGACCATGATGCCAAGATCAAGGTATCGAGTGAACCCAACGTAGGAACCACTTTTAAGCTTTACTTTCATAATGCAGATTTGTCTTAAAGTGTATTATTATTATTTTAATATCCCACAGCTCCCCCATCATAACTTCTCGTATCGGCGCTACCAAAAATCATCCCAGAGCTGTGATCAATATAAATGCCCATAGCCTGCCCCTGGCTGTTTACAAATCTCAACCTGTGACCCATTTTTTCATATAGGTCGCGGGTATCCGGGGAAAGCCCCCAACTTTCAAAAGAGGTAATATCGGGCAACCATTGATGATGTATCCTGGGAGATTCAATTGCCTTTGCAATGTCAAGATCATGGTCTATAACATTTACTATTACCTGTAAGACCGTATTGATGATCGTTCTTCCACCGGGGCTCCCAATGATAAGGAGGGGTTTTCCATCTTTAGCAACGATCGTAGGTGTCATACTGGAAAGCATTCTTTTTTCAGGTTCAACCAGATTTGGATCTGTTCCTATCAATCCCCTGGAATTGGTATAACCGGGGATAGGGTTGAAATCACCCATTTCATTATTAAGAAGAAAACCTGCTCCCTCCACCACAATCCTGGATCCATAACTGGCCTCAAGAGTATAGGTCATTGAAACCGCGTTCCCATCTCCATCTATAACAGATATGTGGGTAGTTTCAGGACTTTCATAGGAAAGATGGGCGGCATTAAAGTTTGCAGAATCACTTACAGATGCTTGGCCGAGTATTATGTTATTTCTCAACCTGTCTGCATAATCTTTTGATATAAGTTTATTAACTGGCATTTGAGGATTAAAATTTGGATCTCCAATGTATTGGGCACGGTCTGAGAAAGCCCTTCGCATCGCTTCTGTAAGCACATGCAGGTAGATTGCAGAATTATGGCCCATTTCTTTTATATTAAATCCCTCCAGAATATTAAGCATTTCAATTATTGCAATTCCACCAGAACTTGGGGGTGGCATAGAAATAATCTCATGTCCGCGATACGTCCCCTTTACAGGCTGCAATTCCTCCGGCTCATATTTGGCGAGGTCCTCACGGGTAATAATCCCGCCGTTGGCCTTCATAAAATCTTCTATTAGTTTTGCGGTTGCCCCTTTGTAAAAACCATCGGCACCATGAGTCTTTATTCTTTTAAGTGTTTCGGCTAGATCCGGCTGCTTCCAGTTTTCACCGGGTTTATATAACTCCTGTCCATTTTTAAGAAAGACTTTTGCAGTAGATGGATATTGGTCTTTGTTATTCTTTACCCAATTTACAAACCCATCCATATAATAGGTGGAAGGAAATCCCTTTTCAGCCAGGACGATAGCCGGTTCCAGCAGTGTAGCCCAGGGTAATTTTCCCATTTTTTGATGGGCCATATATAAACCGGCCACTGTGCCGGGAACCCCTACAGATAAAAGTCCTTCGTGATTTGAATTATCCTTTATCCTTCCATCCGGTCCCAGAAACATGTCTCTTGTAGCAGCTAACGGTGCTTTTTCACGGAAATTAAAGGTGGTTTGTTTCCCATCAGCACCATGGTATACCATAAATCCGCCGCCCCCCAGGTTACCGGCAGAGGGTAAGGTTACGGCCAGAGCAAATGCTGTGGCAACGGTAGCGTCAATAGCGTTCCCTCCCTGTTTCAAAATTTCATTTCCCACCTGCGATGCGAGGTAGTGACTTGTCACTACCATCCCATTCTCTGCCCGAACAGGTTGGCGCCCGTTTTGAGAAAATACATTTGATGTTATAATAAAGCTAAGAAAAATGAAGAGGGCGTAATTTTGTAAGATTTTCATGAGACACTATTTAAATGTATTGGCAAAAGGGTGATCTGAAAAAATTTTATTTCAATTAGATATCAGTAAACCTATAGAAAAAATAAACAGGAAACAATCTTGAAAAAGGTACAAAATGGAAAAACGCCCGAAGGCGAATTTCCGCGAAAAAAAACAAAAAAATTGAATCCGTTGGGATACATTAAAAATATATGGTGAAAATTTGGCAGAATGCCATGAAATCTAAAGCTAGATTACCTTAGATCAATAAAATTACAATGATAAATGGAAAAGTTTTATAGGGGTAATCCCCCAAAATGCCTTATTAACGTTCTTAAGATGTAAGATTTCTATAAAATTTATGAACCATTCAATTTAATGGTCCTGAAAACTTCTCCAAAAAACAGGAAGGTCTCTTTAGCTTTATCAATTGCATGTATTTCTTCCAGGGGGGTAAATTCCTGTTTTTTTATAAATTTGCTGAAGGAATTCCAGGTTTTTATATTCTCTCTGTCACCATTAAAAAAATGGTGCTGCTCTATATTGTCCAGAGCTGGACATTTATTAATGTGCTTGGCAATCACCATGCCTCCCAGGGCAGAACCTTCAACCACATATGCAGCCCCCAGGGCTTGTGCCCGGTTTACTATTCGAAAATTTTCTTTTATTCCAAAGGGAATCTTACCCATTATACCATGCTGGTCAAGATCACGTAATAACCGGGGTGTTTTATGTATCTCGTAATGATCAAGATACTTAGCTATAGATGGTTCTGTTACGGCATATGCTATATAATTCTGCAATAATAAAAGTTTATATTCTTCCAAACTTATATTATTGGAAACAATAAGGGAAGCCAGATTTTCCTTCTCAATTTTCCTGTGCAGATCTTCTGTAGCCACTTTAAGTTTTGTCAACATCATGATCTCCAAGGTTTATTTGTTGCATATTATTTTTAATCTGTTCAATATTTTCTTTTTGCTCCTCGTTGTCCATGTTAATCTTATCCAGGTAATTATAAATCTGGTTTACAACGATTTTATTACGCCTTACTTTTTCCCGTATTTCTTCCCTTTCCCCCATATTAAATACTATTTTTTTAAGGAGTGGCCGTAATTTTTCATCCAGACGATCCATATCTCCTTTTAAAATAAATCCGCTGGCACCCGCAAGTATTGTATTGGCGGCCAGCTCTTCATTATCCAATGCTCCTGTGAGAAAGATAAAAGGCATAGAATCCTCCATAGATCTTGTGAGCTCAAGCACTTCCATACCATTGCAGGTAGGCAGATTATAATCTGAAATTACAACATCAGGAACAAATCTTAAAAGTTCTCTATTCACCTCATCAAGATTGTCTACCACCCTTATCTCTGATGTTTCAACAATCTTTTGAATATGATAAATAGTAAGATCTGCATCTGTCCTGTTATCTTCTACAAGTAATATTCTTAAAGGAATTGTTATCATTGGTTTAAATAAAATGAAGATGGTTTACACTAAAAATAATCATTAGTGCTTCACATTCAGCGTAAATAAAAAAGCAGAACCCTCCCCAGGAATTGTCTCTACCCAAATTCTACCATTGTGTTTTTCTATAACCTTTTTTACGGTTGCAAGACCCACTCCGGTGCCGGGGTATTCATCACCGGCCAGTCGTAAAAATACATTAAATATCCGGTCTGTAAATTTAGGATCAATTCCTATTCCATTATCCTTAACAAAGTAGACAATATCATTATTTTCGGTTTTATATCCAATTTGCACACACGGGTAAGGGGTTTTGACCGAATATTTAATTGCATTGTCAATGAGATTTAAAAACAACTGATGTAGCAAAGATTTGTCACCCATACAGGGAGGTAAATCTTTACCTACCCTAATGGTGACATGAGGAAATTCATTCTCCAAATTAAAGTTTTCCAAAATATTATCAACCAGAGATAGAATATCCACATTGGAGAATTTGAGCTTAGTTCGTCCCAGTTTAGAATATTTATGAAGATCATTAATGAGGTTGTTCATCTCTTTTGCCGAACGCTGGATCATATCAAGACTACGGAGCCCCTCCTCATTTAACGTATCCAGATTTTTATCTCTCAGAATTCGGGAAAAGCCTGTAATACCTCTTAGCGGAGCTCTAAGATCATGTGAAACACTGTAATTGAAAGATTCCAGATCTTTATTTAATTCAATAAGATCATTGTTTAATTTCCTGATTTCATCCTTTTGTTTACTTAAGATGACATAGGTAATTCCCTCCCTTAAAGAAATTGCAGCATTTATTTCATGATCTAACCAGGGTTGTGAAATACCGGCTACCTGAATAGTCCACTTCTCAAAAGATTTCCTCGGACTCAAATATTCGATTCCATCTTTAATTACTTTGTTTTTTCCAGGGTTTCCTCCCCAGGAAACTTCTGTTGAACTTTCTCCACGAAACCAAATAAGGTAATCTCTTGTAATTTCTCCTAATTTAACGGCCAGGATCCCGGATGCTGTTTCTTTATAATTTAATGCCGGTGCATATGACTTTTTAAGATTTCGTGTAAGAAAGATCACACCCTGTTTATTCAAAAAATCTTCTATCAGTTTCAACACTTCATTTTTTTCCGGGGTTTTTCCCACCAGGCAAAGCTCGTCGTCTATGAATACTGCTCCTCCGGAACATGGAATCAGGCTGGTAAAAGGAAACTCCCCGGTAACAAGTGCGGTTAAAATACTTTTTGAGGAGTGTAAACCTGAAAGAATTTCATTTTTCACTTTCCCGTAACTCCTGGTTTTTTCAATAAAATACTGAGAAGAAAGGACACTTAGACTATTAGTATAAATCTGGGTTAGGAATTTTACAGATTGGCGCTGATAAAAGTTTATATATTTTTCCGAATAATGATGACATGCCAGAAGCCCCCATAATTTACCCTTAATGATAATTGCCGCTGTGAGGGAAGCCCCAACTCCCATATTTTTCAGGTATTCAATGTGAATTGGCGAAACCCCTCTTAATTCAGATAAAGAAAGATCAGGAAGTCTGTTTTCAGAAGAAATTATCCTTGCCGGCTCATAATTTACATTACTTATAATCCTGATATCCTGTTTAAGGAAAAGATCACGTGAAGGTTTGGGTATATCCGTTGAAGGGTAGTGTAATCCCAGCCAGCTCTCAAGATGCTCTTCCCTTTCTTCGGCAATAACCTTACCATTCCACTCCTCATCAAATTGATAGATCATCACCCTGTCGTATCCAAAAATAGATTTTACAAGGGAGGCAGTCTTTTGAGTAAGACTTTCAATAGTTTCGGGGGAATTAAGTTCATTAAGAATCTGCGAAAGTTGTTTCTGAAAATTGACGGCTGATCTTTTTTCTCCCAAAGGCTCAAAATCGAGCACCAACTCATTTCCATTTATATGGGCAATGATAAGAAATCTCGCCCCGTTTAGATCTGTTTCGGGAAGTAATTCCTTTTTCCCGGATGTTACAGGAAAATACTTTCTGAAGGTTTCCGGCAGGAGAATTGTAATGGGATTTCCCAATAATTTTTCGGCTTCTATGCCCAATAATTTAAAGGCATTCTCACTGCAATGTGTGATTAAGTGATCTTCTGTATCACAGGCCAGGATCACCCCATGATCCTGGGACGTACCAATTAAATGAATGGGCTCCCTGTCACAGTTGGTCAAATCAACTTTTACAGGATAAGCATCTTGAGAAGAATTCATTTTTAATCGGTTTTAATCTTGAAATAGAAAGTGCTTCCTACCCCCAGTTGGGAATCCACCCAGATTGTCCCTTCGTGTAACAGCACGATCTTTTCAGCATGGGCAAGCCCAACACCGGTCCCTTCGTATTTACGCCTGGTGGGAACCCGATTAAAAATTGTAAAAATGTTTAGTTGATCTTCCTCTGAGATCCCAATACCATTATCCATAATGGAAAATACCCAAAAATCTTTCTCGGGATAAGCAGATATCCTTACTTCCGGAACCTTGTCATCATCTACATATTTTAATGCATTGCTTATAAGATTCTGGAACAATAACCTGAGTTCAACCTGGTACGCTTTAATCTTGGGCAATGCTCCAACGTGGATCTTAGCACCCGTATCTTTGATCCTTTTGGCAAGATCATACTTTACAATCTCAACCAGTTCCTTAGTATTGACTATGGTCTTTTCTGTATTGCGACCAATCTTGGAGTGTTCCAGAAGGGCTCTTATCTGGTTGGCCAGCCTGTCTGATGCTGCATCTATGTAAGAAATATATTCCCTTCCTTTCTCATCCAGTTTGTCTGCATAAATTTTACCGAGAATATCGCTTCCAAATTTAATAGTTGCCAGTGGTTCCTGTAAATCATGGGAACATATAGATACAAATTGTTCAAGGTCCTTATTGGCTCTCTCGAGATCTGCCTTTTTCTTTTTCAAGCCCGTTTGAGCTTCTTTAAGTTCTGAAATATCCACACAGGTAAACCTATTGCTTATCACATTATTTTGCTCATCAACATCTGCTGTGGAATTAATGATTACAGGAAGTTTTTGCCCGTTTTTTGTAACTAGGACCTGTTCAATATTATTCAGTTCTCCTGATTGCTGAAAGAGTTTGTTAAGTTTAAGGGCCTGCAGTTGTGATTCATCTTCATACAGCTCATACATAGGCCTTCCTAAAAGTTCCTCTTTTGAACTATACCCCAGTTTTTCAACGGCCTTTTCATTACATTCCACAATGAGTGCAGTGTTTGGATCAACACTAAAATGCAGGACAGGATCTTTTTCATAAAAAGATTTGAACTTTCTTTCACTTATATATAACTTCTCCTGTGCCTTTTGAAGTGTTTCAATATCCACAAAAGTGATCACGATTCCTTCAATTTTCTGAGAAGAATTTATAAAAGGAGAAATACGCTGAAGGTAATTATGACCTTCTTTTGAAATGATCTGGCGTTCCAGTTTTTTACCGGTCTCCATAACCTTCCGGCATTTGTCCACAAGACCTTTCCTGCCTTTATTAGTACCAAAATTGGTGGTGAAATTTTCAATTGGCCTTCCAATATCAGTACTTATTAAACTGAAATGCTTATTGATTGCCGGGGTGAATTTTCTTATCCTTAAAGAATTATCGAGGAAAATTGTTCCAATATCAATGCTTTCAAGCAGGTTGTTCATATCTGCATTGAGATTTGCGAGATCATCCATTTTTTGAACATTCTCTGCATTTACTGTATTGATCTCCTCATTAACACTTTGAAGTTCTTCATTAGTGCTCTGTAATTCCTCATTGGATGCCAGAAGTTCCTCATTGGCTGCCTGCAATTCCTCATTACTGGTTTCAATCTCTTCGAGAGAAGTTTGTAATTCCTCCTTAGTTCTTTTCAGCTCCTCCTCAAGCTCGCGTATATATTCGGCAGTTTTGCTGGTAAGAGTAACCTTTTCAACTTCTACCATTTGATCTGCCTTTATTTCTTTTTCAATAAAGGTTAAAGCAAAGTTGATTTCATTATTCAGATTATGGATCCTGAAAGGCTTGACCATAAGATCGAGACCTTTAAGGGTGCCCTGGTGTTCATAGGATGCGTTCCTGTAAATGGTTTTTTGGTTTTCCTTCTCTGCCTTTATTACGGTTGCCTGCACAATGTGTTTAAGCTCGGGGCCGAGCATTTCTTTTAAATTTATGGAGAAACCACTTACTGGCAAACTGGCATATTTTCGAAACTCCCCTATTGCCTGAAGGATGTTATATTCAGAATCAATAAAGACACTTGCTCCTCCAAATTGTTCAAGAATTGCATCGCTTAACTCACTCAGGAATTTTTGCTGGCCGTTAGATACAGACTGTTTTCGTTCCCTTAGGGGTTTGGATGGTAGATTTTCAAGCAGGCGGCTGGAAGTGGAATGAAGGTTTTCCGTATTCATTCGCCTGGTGGGCTTAACATTGCGGTAGATCTTCCATTTCCTGCTAATATCCTCAAAATGCTCTCTGTGCGTACTTACACTTTCACTGGTTCCCAAAACAAGGATTCCTCCTTCTTTTAAACCGTAGTGCAGCACATTAAGAGCCTTTCTTTGTATCGAAGGCTGGAAATATATGAGCAGATTACGGCAAAAAACCATTTCCATATTGCTGAAGGGAGGATTCTTAAGAACATTGTGTCTGGAGAAAATAACCATTCTCCTCACCTCCTCTATCACCTGGTAACCTTTGCTTTTGCTTATAAAATACTTTTGCAGCAGGTGCATATCCACATCTGCAACAATACTTTCTGAATAGATACCCTGACTTCCTATATTCAGGTGTTTCTGGGAAATATCTGTAGCAAATATCTTTACTTCAATCTTTTTATTCTGTCGTTCCATCTCTTCATTGAGAAGCATTCCCAAAGAATAAGCTTCTTCTCCCGTACTACAGGCGACATCCCAAATTTTAAGGATCTCACCTTCTTTCTTATTTTTAATAAGATCGGGGATTACCTCATCGCGTAGAATATCCCACACACGGGAGTCTCTGAAAAATTTTGTAACACCAATAAGGAATTCCCGGTAAAGTATTGGAATTTCCTCAGGGGTTTCCTTTAAAAGAGTATAATAATCATCCAGGGATGCCCATTTACACACACTTACCCTTCTTGCCACTCTTCTTGCGAGAGTAGAATGTTTATATTCCCTGAAGTCAAGTCCTGTACTTTCATTTATAAGGTGAAGGATTTTCTTAAGGGTATCCTCATCATATTCTATATCATCCTCAGAGAAGTGAAGCACGGCAGGGGCATTAATGAAATTCTGTAATTCTGCACCCATTTCTGTGACGCTTACCACATAATCTACCAGACCTGTGTGTATAGCGCTTTTGGGCATCCCGTCAAATTTTGCTTCCTGCGGGTCCTGTACCATTACCATCCCTTCATTCTCTTTAATTGCCCTGATACCCCGGCTGCCATCACTTCCTGTTCCGCTTAAAATTATGGCAATCGCTTCTTCCTTTTTGTACTCGGCCAATGATTGCAGGAACATATCAATAGGAAGATTTAATTTTTGGTCTTTTGGTTTATCAAGCAAATGCAACATCCCATTTTCAATGACCAGATTATTAACCGGAGGGATCAAATAGATCCTGCCAGGCAGGATCTCCATATTATCTTTAATCTGCTCAATTATCAGTGATGTGGACTTTGCCAGTAACTCGCCCATCATACTTTTATAATCGGGAGAAAGGTGCTGGATCACCACATAGGTATTCACATCATCATCTCCCAGATTTGAAAAAAATGCTTTAAGAGCCTCTAAGCCTCCTGCACTTGCACCTACAGCAATTAACCTTGATGCGGCAACATTTGGTACAATATTTTCTTGGGATGTGAAGGAATGATTTTTTGTCATATAGGTTATAAAAAGACTAAATTCCGGGAGAATTTTTAAATTTAATTTGTAAAAATAATAAAATTACACCCAGTCATACTGTAGGTCTTAAGGGATATTTAACAGATTTAATTATATTATTACCTTAGATAATAAGCAGTTTTGCCTTCAGGAAATCGTAACTTTCAAATTCAATAATCAAAATATTTTAAGACTAAAATCAGTGAAATATGAAACCAAAAACCATGGATATTAAATCGGCTACCTGTCGCTTTTTAATCGTTATGACAATGTTGGGAACAACACACAACGTAATTTCCCAAAATGCACCTAAAAAGGCAAATACAACTATGAAAAATAATACTGTTCAGGAGAATATTCTTTTGGCCGAATATAGTGGCCCCTATGGAGGAGTGCCGGCCTTTGATAAAATGAAACTTGACCTCCTTCGCCCTGCTATGGAAAAGGGAATGGAGATGCATCTCGGCGAAATTGAAAAAATCGCTAATAATCCCGCACCTCCCACATTTGAAAATACCATAGAAGCGATGGAAAAAGCCGGCCAGCCCCTTAACCGGGCCTTTACTTATTACGGCATCTGGGGAAGCAACCTTTCTACTCCGGAATTCAGAGAGATCCAAAGTGAACTTGCTCCTAAGATATCTGAATTTTCCTCAAAGATCTCCCAGAACAAAAAATTATTTGAGCGGATTAAAACAGTTTATGAAAATTCAAAAACCCAACCCCTGGAGGCAGATAAGCAGCGGGTGGTAGATCTTATCTATGAAAATTTCTATCTGGATGGGGCCAACCTTGATGAGGCTGCAAAAAAACGTTATGCCGAGATCAATATGGAATTATCCAAATTGTACACTAAATTCTCAAATAATGTTCTTGCAGATGAAGAGAATTATGTAGTGTATTTAACGGAAGATCAATTAAGCGGATTACCGGAATCTTTCGTAAAAGCATCGGCCAAGGCGGCGGAAGACAGGGGGCAAAAAGGTAAATATGCCATTACAAACACAAGATCCTCCATGGATCCCTTCCTGACATATTCAGATGAAAGAGAGCTTCGGGAAAAAGTATGGAATAACTATTATTCCAGAGGAGATAACCGGGACGAATATGACAATAATGAGGTGATCGCCCAGATTCTTAAGTTGCGTAACGAAAGGGTGCAGTTAATGGGTTATAATAATTATGCCGAATGGAGATTGCAGGACCGTATGGCCAAAAATCCTGAAAATGCCATGGAACTTATGGAAGCGGTTTGGCCGGCAGCTCTTGCCAGGGTTGAAGAAGAAGTTGCAGATATGCAGGCTATTGCCAAAGCCGAAGGGAAAAATATCGAGATCAAACCCTGGGATTACAGGTATTATGCTGAAAAGGTAAGGAAAGACAAATACGACCTGGATAGTGACGAAGTAAAACAATACCTTGAGTTGGATAATCTTACACAGGCTCTTTTCTATACGGGTGGCGAATTATTCAATTTTGATTTTGAACCGGTACCTGATGGGAACGTACCTGTGTTCCATGAAGATGTGAAGGTTTGGGAAGTAAAGGACAGAACTTCCGGGGAGCATATTGGTCTTTTTTATCTTGACCCTTATGCACGCCAGGGAAAAAGATCTGGAGCATGGGCTACGATGTATCGTAGCCATAGTACATTTGATGGTAAGAAAACCGTGCTGGCTTCAAACAATTCAAACTTCGTGAAACCTGCTCCGGGAGAATCTGCACTTATCTCGTGGGATGATGCGAAAACATTCTTCCATGAATTTGGTCATGCCTTGCATTTCCTTGCCTCCAATGTAAAATATCCGACTCTTAACAGCGGTGTAAGGGATTATACAGAGTTCCAATCCCAATTACTTGAAAGATGGTTAACCACAGATGAGGTAATCAACAGGTTCCTGTTGCACCATGAAACCGGGGAGCCAATTCCTGCAGATCTTGTGGAGAAGATCAACAATGCATCAACTTTCAACCAGGGATTTGCAACCACAGAATTTCTGGCCTCTGCGCTTATGGATATGAAATATCATACAACAGACCCCGAAAACCTGAATCCAAGAACATTTGAAAAAGAGACTTTAGCCAAACTCAATATGCCGGAAGAGATCGTAATGCGACACAGATCACCTCATTTTGGACATGTATTTTCAGGTGAGGGTTATGCCACCGGATACTATGGTTATTTATGGGCTGATGTTTTGACCTCAGATGCTGCTGAGGCTTTTGCTGAAGCTCCAGGAGGATTCTACGATAAGGATGTGGCTGCGAGGCTGGTAGAATTTCTGTTTGCTCCACGAAATGCGATGGACCCGGCAGAAGCTTACCGCCAGTTCAGAGGAAGGGATGCAACTATAGATGCCCTTATGAGAGACAGAGGATTCCCGGTTCCTAAAAACGATAAAAAGAATTAAACAATTGACTTTATAATTAAAAGAAGTTGGCAGTAAATCTGTCAACCTCTTTTTAAGTTATACTCCCCCAGGTTTCGCTTAATTTTAACAATCTTTGCTTTTCTTAGTGCCTATCTTTATGGACAAAACAAGGATTACTTGAAAAATTTTCTGCGCAAATCTTTAAAGATTCTCTTATGGATATTGGGGGGCATTATTGCATTATTGCTTCTTCTGTTACTTCTTATCCAGATCCCTGCGGTACAGAATTTTATAAAGGATGAAGCAGTTTCTTTTATTGAGGGTAAAATTGAGACTCCGGTAAGAATTGATAACCTGGAGATTGGCTTTCCAAAAAAGATCATTCTCACAGGTTTTTATTTTGAAGATCAAAACCAGGATACCCTTGCAGCCGGCGAGAGACTTGCCGTAAATATTAATTTTTATAAACTCCTTAGCAATACCATCGACATTAGTTCAATTGAGCTGGAGGGTGCTATCGCGAATATTTCACGAAACCGGGATTCTGTTTTCAACTTTGATTATATAGTAGAAGCCTTTGCTACAGACCAGCCACAGGATACTACCGCAGCCATGGAAATTTCCATAGGTACTATAGACCTGGACCGCATCCGGTTTACCTGGAATGATGAGATCACCCAGAGTAATATTGTTGCCACTTTAAATCATCTGGATAGCAGGATTGGAACTTTTGACCCCGATAATCTTATTTATGAAATCCCTGAGATTAATGTGGAGGGATTGAATTTTCAAATGGTTCAGGGAATAGCCACCTCAGGCCAGACCCGGAATACACCCCGGAATAATGTTGAAGAGTCCCCCCCCCTTGATCTTCAGTTGAGGGATATCTCCTTAAAGAATGTGAGTATCGACCTTAAAAGTGAAGATGCAGGCCTGAATACCAGTTTTGATCTTGACGAACTGGTGGGACATATCAATGAACTTCAACTGGAGCAGGAATATATTGACATTTCTTCCGTAGTGATAAATGGGTTAAGGGGATTCCTGAATTTAAGGAAAGATGTGGATGGCCGGATTGCAGATACTGATACCACAAATGTACCGGAAGCTTCCAACAATTGGAGGGCAAAATTAAATTCTGTGGAATTAAACAATATCGCATTCAATTTCCGGGATGAGAATATTACTCGTACCCCAATTGGAATTGATTATGGAGACCTCGAGCTCAGGAATATGAGCCTGGATGCCAATGATCTTTTTTACAGTATGGACTCAATCTCGGGAACTATCAATTCCTTTACCTTACAAGAGAAAAGCGGACTGGAAATCAGATCTTTGCAGACAGAATTCTTATATTCCAACACTGCCGCTTTTTTAAGGAACCTTTATCTGGAGACCCCCAACACTCTCATTAAAGACAGGATAGGAGTAAGATATAGTTCCATTGAATCGCTGCAAAATGAACCCGGGGAGATCTATATAGATGCAAATCTTGAAAACAGCAGGATTGCATTCCGGGATGTACTTTTACTTGCTCCTGATCTTAGAAACACCAATCCTTTCCAAAGCGATCCCAATGCCATTGTAAATATTAACGGCCGTGTTGAAGGGCAGCTAAAAGATCTCAAAATTTCAAATTTTGAGGCCTCAGGAATTGGAAACACCTCGGTGGCTATAAATGGATCCATAAGGGGTCTTCCCGATGCAGAAAATGCTTATTATAACCTTAATATCAGAAACCTGAGAACAACCGCCAGAGACCTGGACATTTTCCTCCCTCCCGGTACAATTCCTGATAGCATTACCTTACCTGAAAGTTTTACAGCCACAGGAAATTTTCGCGGAACTGCCACGAATTTCAATACAAATCTGGATATTAGGAGCAGTTCGGGAAATGCTGTGGTTGATGCCAATATCGATATGCGCCGGGAAAATGCAGAAGTTTATGATGCCCGAATTTCACTGGATGAATTTGACCTGGGAAGACTTATTCAGAATGATAGTATAGGAACGTTGACCCTCAATGTGGAGGCAAAAGGGACAGGCTTTGATCCTGCTACTGCAAATGCGACCGCTTCAGGAACTATTGAAAGAGCAGAGTATAACAGTTATGTTTACCGGGACCTGAGATTTGAGGGATCTGTAGCAGATGGGAACATGAATGCTACTGCAGAAATGGATGATCCCAATATTGATTTTTCTCTGGTGGCGAGCGGAAATTTCCAGGGAGAATATCCTTCTCTTCAGCTTGAAGGTGATTTGAGGAATATAGCTCTGGATTCCATTAATTTATATGGTTATCCATTAAGGCTGGAAGGGAAAATATTGGCAGATCTTCAAACCGCAGATCCCGATCATCTCAACGGAACAATTTATCTCACCGAATTTATTGCAGAAAATGGAGGGCAGCGATTCCCATTGGATTCGGTAACCATAAGATCAACCGCAACGGCAGAGATAGACAGCATTATATTAAATTCTCAATTCCTTCAGGCAAAAATGGTAGGTGACTATCAACTCACTAAAATAGGTACAGCTGTAACTCAGACAATTGAAACCTTTTACAATGCCACCCCGCCTAATGACACTACTACTATAGACCCTCAACAATTTACATTCGAAGTAAATATCAATGATGATCCCGTTCTCACCCATCTCATTCCGGATCTTGAATTGATGCAACCAGTAAATTTTTCGGGCAGGTATAACAGTGCAACAGATAGTCTGGTTGTAAATGGTGACATTCCCCGCATGAGTTTTATGGGTTACCGGATAGTGAATGGTGACATTAATATTGAAACAAGAGATGGTCTGCTGGCCTATGACATTATAATAGACGATGTTGAAGGACCGCAAATTCAATTATTTCATACAGAAATAAGCGGGGAGATCCAGGATAATATTATATCCTATAATTTAAGGATAGATGATTCTACCGGTGATCCTCATTACAGGGTTGCAGGAACAATGGAAACACGTGATAATACCAACAGATTTGCTTTGGAGATAGATAACCTCATGCTTAATTATGACATCTGGAATATTCCTGAAGATAACAGCATATCCATTGGACCACGAGGTGTTCAGGCGGTTAATTTTGAATTGACACATAATACCAATGCTATCAGGATTAATTCACAAACAGATGATCCATCCTCCCCTATTGATGTGGTATTTGATAATTTCAGAATTGAGACCGTAAGTGCCATGATATCTAAGGATACACTTTTGGCAACAGGCACTATCAATGGTGAAATTGTATTGAGTGATCTGATGTCCTCGCCACAATTCACATCAGAACTAACCGTGGATAATTTCACGTTCAAAAGGGATACCGTTGGAAACTTAAGTATCAATGTGGATAATCTTACACAGAATACCTTACAAGCCAATGTACAGCTCACCGGGGCAGGAAATGATGTTGAGATGGCCGGCATGTACACCGTTGATAATGGAAATCTGGATTTTGATCTCGACATGCGTCAATTGAATATTAAAAGTATCCAGGGGTTTTCCTTTGGCAATATTACACAAGGAGAAGGTTATCTCTCGGGAGATCTGAGACTGGAAGGTACTGCGGCCGAGCCGGTAATACTGGGCGATCTTGAATTTAATGATGTTGGTTTTATCCTGGTACCCCTGGATAATTACTTTCAAAACATGAACGATCCCATCTCCTTTACAAGAGAAGGCATAAGTTTCAACCGCTTTACAATTGAGGATGAGGATAATAACCAATTAGTGGTTGATGGAAGTCTTCAAACCTCAGATTACGCCAATTATGGATTTAATCTTACCATAAATGCAGATAATTTCAGGGCCATAAGTTCTACCGCAGAGGATAATGAATTTTATTACGGAGACCTGATCCTGGACACCAGATTAACCGTAGGGGGATCATTGGATAATCCGGTGGTGAGGGGAAACCTCAATATTCTGGATGGCACAAAAATCAGCGTTGTATTGCCCCAGGAAGATCCTACAATTGCAGATCGCGAAGGGGTGGTGGAATTTGTAGATGAAAGAAGTCGCCGCCTGAGAGAGTTACAGGAGATCGAAGAAACTGTAAATACCTCGGCCATCCAGGGAATGGATGTTTCAGTGAATATAGATATCAATGAGGAAGCAGATTTTACTCTGATAGTTGATGAGGGGAATGGAGATTATTTGAATTTGCGGGGTGATGCCCAGTTGACCGCAGGAATTGATCCTTCAGGAAGAACAAGTCTTACAGGAAGATATGAATTCACGCAGGGAGCATATGAAATGTCCTTTAATTTCATAAGAAGACGTTTTGAAATAGAACCGGGTAGTTTTATAAACTGGACCGGGGAACCCACCACGGCACAAATAGATATTACTGCTATTTATGAAACTGAAACAGCTCCCATTGATCTTTTAGGCAATCAGATTGCTGGACTATCCCAGGGAGTGCGCAACACCTATAAACAGGAGATACCTTTCCAGACCATTCTGAGAATGCAGGGCGAGTTACTTGAGCCTGAACTGAGTTTTGATATAAGGTTACCTGAAGGAAATCATAATGTTTCAAGCGATATAATCAATTCCTCCCGGGCAAAGCTCGCTCAATTGAGGCAACAACCTTCAGAATTGAATAAGCAGGTATTTGCGCTGCTTCTTTTAAACCGCTTTATTGGGGAAAACCCATTTTCAAGCGAAGGAGGTGGCACAAGTGCAGAGGCTATCGCCAGGCAAAGTGTAAGCAAGATCCTGTCTCAGCAATTGAATGATCTGGCCGGGGACCTTATATCTGGAGTTCAACTGGAATTTGATCTTGAATCAAGAGAAGATTATACCACAGGACAAAGGGAACATAGAACAGATCTCAATGTTGGATTGTCCAAAACCCTTCTTAATGACCGGCTAAAAGTTACCGTGGGAAGCAGCTTTGGCCTGGAAGGTGACCAGCGTGCAAACCAGCAGGCTAATAATATTGCCGGAGATATTGCAGTAGATTACCAGTTATCCAAAGATGGAAGATATAGATTAAGGGCATACCGTAAAAATCAATACCAGGTAGCACTGCAGGGCCAGATCGTTGAAACCGGTGTTGCATTTATCATCACAATGGATTATAACAAGTTTATGGAAATCTTTGGCCGTACCCCCGAGAAAGACGAAGAATAGAAAACAAATATTATGGATCATAAATATTTTCTAATTTGCCTGATTATTATTTTCCTAAGCGGATGTGGCAATGCAAAATATCTAAATGAAGGGGAGCTGCTTTATATTGGAGGGGAAGTGGAAGTGGAGAAAGAAGATATTTCCCGGTCTGAAAGAAAAGTGCTCGAGGAGAACATGGAAGGCCTATTAAGGCCTAATCCAAATACAAGTATATTAGGCTTACGCCCCCAGTTATGGTTCTACAATATTGCAGGTGGGGAAGATGCAGATAGCGGGTTTGCACGGTGGATTAGAGATAAACTGGGACAACCCCCGGTATTATTCAGCCAGGTAGATCTGGATTATAACGCCGAACTTATCCAGGGATATGCTGAAAATCGCGGCTATTTTAATGCGCGTTCAATTGCAGATTCCACTGAAAAAAATAAAAAGGTTACTGCTGAATATACGGTGCATCTGGGAGACCAGTATCTGATTAAAGATTTAAGGTTTCCCACAGATTCTATACCTCTAACAGTTGATATCATGGAAACCCGGGATAAATCTTTTTTAAAGGTAGGTGAACCTTATGATCTGGCGGTCATTAAAGACGAAAGGGTAAGAATAGATGCCAATTTAAAAGAAAAAGGTTATTACTTCTTTAACCCTGATTACCTTCTTGCACAGGTGGACAGCACAGCCGGTGACAAAGAGGTTTCACTTAATCTGGTAGTCAAAGATATTACCCCCGCCCGGGCAAAAGAACAATATAGGATCAATAATATTTACATTTATCCCGATTACACCATTTCCGGAGATACCATCCCCATCGATTCACCCATAGGTGAACAATACGGAGATCTCAGGATTTTTGATCCCGAAAATAAATTTAAACCTCAATTATTCGAACGCAGTCTTTTATTTGAATCTGGAGAACTATATAACAGGACAGATCATAATAAATCGATTAACAGGCTGGTCAATCTTGGGATCTATCAGTTTGTAAGCAATCAATTCAAGGTTACAGACTCTGTAGCAAATACCCTGGATGCTTATTACTTTTTATCTCCAATGCGGAAGAAATCCATAAGACTCGAATTGATTGGAAAAACCAACAGTGCAAATTATGCGGGTTCTGAAGCCAATTTAAGCTGGCGCAACCGCAACACCTTCAGGGGAGCAGAGCTTCTAACCATTGCCGCCTTCGTGGGATATGAAGCACAAGTCTCAGGACAAAATCAGGGATTTGATATTTTTAGGCTGGGCGGGGAATCAAGTCTAACCTGGCCTAAGTTGATCACCCCATTTAAAATAAGTTCAAATAGCGCATTCGTACCCCAGACGAGAGCTGCTTTAGGTTATGAATATCAGGCCCGTACCCAACTCTACGGCTTAAATTCCTTTAGTGCTTCATTTGGTTATCTCTGGAAGGAAAATATCAGAAGAGAACATCAGTTGAAGGTAATGGATATAAATTATGTAAGTCCATTCAATGTTTCAGATCTCTATAAAGAACAAATAGCTTTGAATCCAAACCTTGCCAGGATCATTGAAGAGCAACTCATCTTTGGACCTACCTATACTTTCACGTATACCAATACCATGCAAACCGCCAGGAAACATACATTTTATTTTCAGGGTGGATTGGACCTGGCCGGAAATATCACAGGGCTTATTACCGGAGCCGATATTAAAAGTGGTGATCCCGTGACCATATTTGATGTGCCCTTTAGTCAATATGTAAAAGCAGAAACAGATTTCAGACATTATTTAAGACTGGGACCTGGAACGGATCTCGCAAGCCGAATAATAATAGGAGCTGGTATCCCCTATGGAAATTCACTTGAATTACCCTTTATCAAACAATTCTTTGTGGGAGGAACAAACAGTGTGCGTGCATTCAGGGCAAGATCTGTAGGACCGGGAAGTTTCAATCAGGAGGTGGATGCAACCTCGTTCCTGCCAGACCAAAGTGGAGATCTTAAACTCGAACTTAACACAGAACTAAGGGCAGACCTGTTTAGTATTGTTGAAGGAGCTGTTTTTGTAGATGCTGGTAATATCTGGCTCATGAATGAGGATCCAAATAAGCCGGGGGCAAAGATATCCGGGGATTTTTTAAAAGAACTTGCCGTTGGTACCGGAGTAGGAATGCGACTGGATCTGCAATTTCTAATACTTCGTCTGGACGTGGCAATTCCTTTACGCCTTCCTTATTTGCCGGAAGGAGAAAGATGGGTGTTTGACAAAATAGACTTTGGTGATAAAAACTGGAGACAACAGAATATAATTTTTAATCTTGCAATAGGTTATCCTTTTTAAGAAGAGGAAAGTAAAATTTTAATAAATTAAAAATGGGACCCACGGGCCCCATTAAAATAACGGGAATGTCCGGTCTATCCGGAATATCTTATATTTTTATTGTACTTCAACAGCTTCTTCAAAAGTAGTATCTACCTCTTCTACCGCAGGAGTTTCGATAACCTCAACCGGAGCTTCGGTTTCCATTACTTCCATTTCAGTTTCTTCAGTTGTTTCAACTGTAGTCTCTTTACAAGAGGTGAAACTAAATACTAATGCGATAGCTGCAAAAGTTAAAATTGATTTTTTCATTTTAAAGTTAATTATTGTTGTTTACAGCATCAAATGTATGTGAAATTGATTTACGAAAAACATTTCCCAAAAAATAATTTTCAGCATGGAAACCCCTGATAACACTACGAAACTTCATTTTTTATTTTGATGAAAAAATTCTGACGCCCCGAAAATATGCAAATTTCTTTATGCCATTAATAATTTTTATTAAGGCAATGAATAAAAAATTATATTCGGGAAAGATTTTTTAATTAGTTAGCAACAAATAATGTTCGTAAATTAGTGATTACTAATACCTAATGAATGTCTTATGTCTTCCATTTCACACTTCCGTAAATCTGCCAATGAGAAAAATGTGGAAGACTTCATGGCTGACATTTCTCAATGGGAAAAAAAATTTTATCAATTTTCTGAGGAAATCACTTTTTTTAAAACCCTTGTGACCTCAGATGTTTTTGATAACAAAATGCCTAATCTTTATGAAAAACTGCAGGAATATTATAACCAGATAATTGACATAAAAGAAGAAAAGACAAACCTTCAGGAAGCCATTCACAATCATAAGAACGACCTGGCAGGGATGATGGAGTGTGAAGATATAAGCTGTGAATCTTTTTATCATTCCCAACATCATAAACTTACCGGGCGTATTGAGAAACATTTTTCTAAGTTGAGGGAATTAAAATTAAATTTGATTCGATTTTCTACTCCCCTATTGAAAAAAGTAGAATAAGACTGCCAATATTTCAGCCAGATTTTGCCATATGGGCGCACAATATAATTAAGTCTTATTGTGATAAATAAAAATTTAAATGATGAGATGATGGTATATTGCAGGTAAATTACTACTACTCATGTGCTAAAACTACTTGTCACATGAGCTTTACAAGATTCTTCTCTCCTATATTCAGTTATTTTTAATAACCGCATCCTATTAACCTTTATTAATTTACCTGTTTTATTTCCTTTTCTCAGCATGGCTTGCACAATCTTTGAACCAGTTCACCTGAATTAATAAAAGACGAAATGAAATTATTGGTAATTGGAGGCGGAAATATGGGATTAACCTATGCTGAAGGGATGGCAAAATCTCCTTTTTTGACCCGCCATAAATTAAGAATATATGACAAATCCCCGGAACAGGTTATAGCAATAAGTAAAATTGAGCATTTTGATGTGTACAGAAATATTGAAGAATGTTTACCCGATGCAGATGTTGTTTTCCTGGCGGTGAAACCTTTTCATGTCGAGGATTTATTTGAAAAGATGAAGCCGTTGGTGCATAAAGATCAGGTACTTGTATCCATCATGGCCGGGGTGACCATTAAAAAGATCCAGGATGGCCTTAATGTAAAAAAAGTTGTACGGGCAATGCCAAATCTACCGGCTCAGGTTGGGAAGGGTGTTACATCTTATACAGAAGCCCCTGAAGTAAGCCGGATAGAATTATTAATGGTTAGAAATCTTCTGGATACCACCGGGGCCTCAATTCATGTGGAAACGGAAAATTACATAGATGCATCCACCGGAATTTCTGGCAGTGGTCCCGCTTATGTTTTCTATTTTATGCAATCAATGCTGGAGGCAGCCCTTAAAATGGGATTTTCCATGAACGATTCCAGGGTCCTTGTGAGCCAGACCTTTGAAGGAGCTGTAGAACTTTTCAACCAAAATGATCTTTCTCCAGAAACATGGATGAAGCGGGTAGCATCAAAAGGTGGAACTACACAGGCAGCTCTGGATTCCATGGATGACAATAACGTAAAAGAATTGATCAAAGATGCAGCCTATGCAGCCTTTGACAGAGCGGTGGAATTAGGTAAGCAATAAAATATTCATTGAACCACAAGTGATCCGGTGTGAGTGTTTTCATAACTTAAAATTTGTTATGGCCTTATAGATACTTCCCCCGGATATATATAATTGGGGAATGAAAATTACGCCTCATGTTGGTAAATGAGACGGCTTCTTTTGATGGCGATTAAAAATAAATGACACTAATTAAATAACTTAGAGATATAATATTCTCTTTTATATTCTGCCAATTTGTAACTTGACCGGGATCAAAAAAAAATTGATAATACTCTATGGAAATACCAATTCTTAAGGACATTGTAATTATTCTCGGATTGTCAATATTTATTATCCTTTTATTTCAAAAAATAAAAGTTCCATCTTTACTTGGATTTCTTATTGCAGGTATCATTGCGGGGCCATATGCCTTTAATCTTATAAGTTCCCAGCATGAGGTGGAACTTTTAAGTGAAATAGGAATAATCTTTCTGTTATTTATTATTGGTATAGAATTATCCTTAAAAGGATTAGCATCGATTAAGAATACGATCCTTATTGGAGGTGGACTTCAGGTGGGAGGAACTATATTTTTTACTGCCTTGATTTCAACATTCCTCGGGCTGCCTTTAAATACATCTGTGTTTCTTGGCTTTCTTTTTTCCCTGAGCAGCACCGCTATTGTTTTAAAATTACTGCAGGAAAAAGGTGAGGTAACCTCTCCTCATGGAAGGGTGTCTGTAGCTATTCTGATATTTCAGGATATAATTGTAGTACCCATGATGTTATTAACCCCTTTACTCGCCGGGAAATCTGATAACATTCTGGAAACCCTGGGTATTCTCCTTATAAAGATCCTGGGAGTTGGAATCGTAATATTTATCCTTGCTCTATACATTGTACCATACATCTTCAAAATGGTAGTCAAGACCAAGAACCGGGAGCTCTTTATACTTACAACTATTGTATTCTGTTTCGGGGTGGCATGGCTCACATCTTCAGTAGGGCTATCGCTTGCTCTGGGAGCTTTTTTTGCCGGTTTGATCATTTCTGAATCAGATTATAGTCATCAGGCTACTGCCAATGTGCTGCCATTCCGGGAGATTTTTATCAGTTTCTTCTTCATTTCGGTTGGTTCTCTTTTAAATCTGAATTTTTTCTTTGATAATATTCTCACAATTCTTCTTCTGGTAATTGGAGTAATATTATTAAAAATGATCATTCTGGGTGCAACTGTCCTGCTGCTTCGATATCCTGCCAGGACTGTTTTTATGACGGTATTGGCTTTGTTTCAGGTAGGGGAATTTTCATTGTTATTATCTACCGTTGGAGTCCAGAATGACCTCTTACCGGCCAATGTATATCAGTATTTCCTTGCAATCTCAATTATTACGATGGGCCTCACCCCATTTCTCATGAACTATGCAGACAAGATCACATATTTTCTAATTAAGATCCCAATCCCGGTCGAAGTAAGACGGCGTCTAAATAATGTAAAAAAATATCACAGGACACCAGAATTATCGGTTGAAGAACTTCACGATCACCTGGTTATCATTGGATTTGGAATCAATGGGCAAAACATATCTAAAGCCGCGAAATTTGCTCAAATTCCTTATGTAATCACCGATCTTGATCCCAATGCTTTTAAAAAGGCTAAGGATAATGGGGAGCCAATTGTGTATGGTGATGCTTCAAATCCTGAAATTCTCAAACATTTAAGAGTTCAGGAAGCCAGAGTTGTGGTAATTGCTATTTCAGATCCTGAGGCGACTAAAACAATTATTAATGGAGTAAGAGCCCTTACCCAGACTGCCAATTTGATTGTAAGGACCCGTTACGTCAGGGAGATAGAAGAAAATTTACGCCTGGGCGCAGACGATGTGATCCCTGAAGAATTTGAGACTTCAATCCAGATTTTTAGCCAGGTCTTGAGGAAATATCTTATTCCTCATGATGAGATCCAGAGTTTTATCAACCAGATACGTTCATCAGATTACGAAATGCTTACAACCTTAAAAGAGGGACCACATACTCCTGCTTATCAACACTTACATATACCAAACAAAGAGATTGTAACCTTAAGTGTGAAAAGTGGAAATAACAGTATAGTAGGAAAAACTATTGAAGAATCAGGAATTGGTAAAAACTTCGGAGTTACAGTATTGACCATTAAAAGAGGGGTAAACTATCTAACCAATATTTCAAACAATACGGTTATAGAACAGGGAGATTTGCTGTATCTTTTTGGCAACCCTACAAATATAAATCAGCTTAACCGGATAATTTCAGCATAAATATTCCTTTTTGTAAGAGACCGGATAAAGGCTTACCTGGAAAAGATGTATTAAATTTTTGCTAAATATCTTAAAAGGAGTACCCACCCCGGCCAATCTGTTTGCTGTATAATTTTAAATGGATATCTTTAATTCAGAAATTATAATCAAGCTAAAACATGTCTGTACTTCCTGATAACTTATTGCGTTACCGAAAATTCTTTGGGTTCATGTTAAAGTACTGGAATAGTGACCTGTTTAACCAGACGGCGGCCTCTGTAATGGATGAAACCGCAGAAGAAGATAAAGAGGAGGATTTTGATCAGACGCCTGAAGAACTGGTTGAAGACCTAAAGCAAATGGGGCCAACTTATATCAAACTGGGACAGCTCTTATCTACAAGACCAGATCTTCTTCCTGATCCCTATCTTGTGGCACTTGCAACATTACAGGATGATGTGCCTCCTATTCCCTACGATGAAGTACATAAAATTGTTGAAGAAGAAATAGGGACCCGTATCTCAAAAGCCTTCTCCTCCTTTGATGAGAAGCCCCTTGCCAGCGCTTCCATTGGACAGGTTCATAAAGCTTACCTGAGATCTGGCAAACCGGTAGCTGTTAAAGTTCAGAGGCCGGGAATTAGAAAACAGTTCCTGGAGGATCTTGATACTTTAAAAGAACTTGCTGAATTTGCTGTAAAGCATACTAAAGTTGCCAGAAAATATGCTTTTGATGAGGTTCTTGCTGAACTCAGACATATACTGCTCCAGGAACTTGATTATGTAAGAGAAGCCCAGAACCTTATGCTTCTGGGAAAAAATCTCAGGGAATTTGATGACATTGTAGTACCTCAGCCCGTATTGGATTATTCCACCTCCAGGGTACTTACAATGGAATATATCCAGGGAACCAAGATTACTTCAATTTCTCCCCTGACAAAAATGGAAAACGACCTGAGCCATCTTGTAGACCAGCTCGTGGATGCTTATTTAAAGCAAATCATTACAGATGGATTTGTTCATGCAGATCCCCATCCGGGAAATGTTCATCTTACAGATCAAAATAAAATAGCCCTCATAGATCTGGGTATGGTAGCAAAATTTACTCCCAATATGCAAGAGAGACTTTTGCAGTTGCTTATAGCCCTAAGTCAGAATGATGGGGAGACCTGCGCAGATGTTCTCCTTAATATGAGCGAAATAACAGAGGAAGCAGATGTAAAGCAATTTAAAAAGACGATTAATCATCTGGTTATGGATAGCGAGAACACCATGGCAAAAGAAATGCAAACCGGCCGACTCCTTATCCAGATGAACCGGGTGGCCGCAGAAAATGGAATTCATATTTCAGTAGAAGTGAATATTCTGGGCAAGATCCTGCTGAATATGGACCAGATCGTAGCAGTGCTTGAGCCGGAATTTGATCTTAGGAAAGCTATCCGATCTCATGTGAACAAAATCATGCGAACCAAGATGTACGAAGAGATGAAGCCGGAAAATCTATTCTCCCTCGCTTTACAAACCAAGCATCTGGCTGAAAACCTTCCGGACCGGTTAAATAAGATCTCAGAAAATCTGGCTAATAATAATTTTCGAATGAAGATTGATGCTATAGACGAAAAAAGGTGGACAGACGGATTTCAGAAAGTGGCAAACAGGATCACCCTGGGATTGATAATTGCCGCCATGATCATAGGGGCTGCTATGTTGATGAGCGTCCCCTCAGCATTTACTATTTTTGGCTATCCTGGTCTCGCAATAATCTTCTTTTTAATTGCTGCATCAGGCGGAATTCTATTGAGTTATGCCATTTTATTCAAGGACGAATAGACTTATCCCAATTAATTTTCTCAATTTTATAGCCGGATTAATTAAGTTAAGAAAATTCCCCTATGAAAAATATTTACATTCTCGTGCTTGCCTTTTTAAGTATCACCGCTTATTCTCAAAAAAAAGTTGAACTGCCGGTAGATACTATTGTAACTACTTCACACAGTGTAGTTATAAAAGGCCAGACAATCAAATATACGGCAGAAACGGGAACCCAACCCGTATATAACGACGCCGGGGAACCGGTTGCCAGTTTATTTTATACCTATTATAAAAGAAGTGGAATACAAAATACAGAAAACCGCCCCCTAATGATCTCCTTTAATGGGGGTCCCGGGTCTGCCTCTGTATGGATGCACCTGGCTTATACCGGCCCCAGAGTATTGAAGATCGATGACGAAGGATTCCCGGTACAACCATATGGTGTTAAAGCCAACCCTCACTCAGTTTTGGATATTGCAGATATCGTTTATGTGAATCCTGTGAATACAGGTTATTCCCGACTTATAGAAAAAGGGGAAAAGAAACAGGACCGGAAAGATTTTTTTGGCGTAAGAGCAGATATTCAATACCTGGCAGGATGGATTAATACCTTTGTAACAAGAAATAACAGGTGGTTATCGCCCAAATATCTTATTGGGGAGAGTTATGGAACTACCAGGGTCTCTGGACTGGCACTGGAACTACAAAACAGCCACTGGATGTACCTTAACGGGGTGATCCTGGTCTCTCCAACAGAAATTGGAATTGAAAGGGGTGGTCCTGTGGAAATTGCCAATCGCCTACCTTATTTTGCTGCTGCGGCCTGGTACCATAAAAGATTATCTCCGGAATTACAAAACAGGGATCTTTTAGATCTTTTACCCGAAGTGGAGGAATATTCCATTAATACTCTATTACCTGTGTTGGTAAAAGGTGGTTTTACTGAAAATGCAAAAAAGCAGGCTATCGCTGCTCAAATGTCGGCCTATTCAGGAATTTCAGAAAAGGTTTTGTTACAAAACAATCTTGCGGTACCCTTCAGATATTTCTGGAAAGAATTGATGAGAGAAGAAGGAGGGTATACAGTAGGAAGACTTGATTCACGATATCTGGGTATAGATGCGAGAGAAGCAGGTGATGCCCCCGATTATAACTCAGAACTCACTTCCTGGCTACATTCCTTCACTCCTGCTATTAACTACTACCTACAGGAGGAACTGAAATTTAAAACTGATCTAAGATACTATATGTTTGGGCCGGTACATCCATGGGATCGTAGCGGGGATAATACCGGTGAAAACCTGAGGCAGGCTATGGCTCAAAACCCAAACCTGGAGGTGTTGATTCAATCAGGTTACTTTGATGGTGCCACCACATATTTCAATGCCAAATACACCATGTGGCAACTGGATCCTAGTGGAAAAATGCAGGATAGGTTAAGCTTCAAAGGTTACAGAAGTGGACACATGATGTATCTGCGTGCTGAAGATCTTAAAAATGCCAATGACGATATCAGGGAGTTTATTAATAACAGCCTTCCCGGGGAAGGGAAATCTGCGAGATATTAAATGAAATACCTCGATGCAAGCATACGAGGTATCAAATTCCAAAAAAACAAATCCCAAATTCCAAAAAGGAAAAACGATGCAAGCATCGGGGAATTAAATCCTAAGAGATTAAAACCCCTTCCGGTAAAAGACCCCCAAAAAGATTAACACTTTTTGGTTTTTTTTTAAAGCCCACTAATATAACTCCCATAGAGATCATTAAACTGTATCCCTTGTGAATATCTTTGTTTATTTAATTTCTTATACTCTACCAGTCCCCAAAGAAGGAATTCCTTTAAAAAATACTTTTCCTCTTCCGGAACATCAGATTGATATTTTTGAATAAGGTCATTCAGGGGTGCAATAGAATCCAGCTTCTGTTTATACTCTTTATCTGAAATATCATCGGGTAGTTCAAATCCACTTTCAGCAAAAAACCATTCTACAAGTTCATTATATGGATTAGCTGCATTGGGCTTCTCCAGTTTTTCAATCTTTGGAAAATATATAGGGAATAATGTTTTCACTGCGTCTGCAATTAATTGCTGAGCCACCATGGCACTTCCCTCCTGTTCCCCTTCGTAAACCAGTTCAATTTTACCGGTAATTGAAGGTATAATTCCCATAAAATCTCCAAACCGAAGTGTGGTTTTCTTATCTCCGGTCTTCAATGCCCGGCGCTCTGCAGTACTTAGTAAATTTTCTAAAGCAGAAATACTCAGCCGGGCACTGATCCCACTTCTTGCATCAATGAATTCATTGTCGCGGGCCTCAAAACTTATTTGCTCCAGGAGGTCCCTTGCCAGCTCCGGGATCTTTATCATCTCTTCCTGCCCTTTATCCATTCTCGCTTCCTGCATGGTGATCATTTTTGCTGTCTCGATCTGCTGAGGATAATGAGTAAGGATCTGCGACCCAATCCTGTCTTTTAAAGGAGTAACTATACTACCCCTGTTGGTATAATCTTCGGGATTAGCTGTAAATACAAATTGCATATCAAGAGGTAATCTCAATTTGAAACCTCGTATTTGTATATCTCCCTCCTGTAGAATATTAAACAAAGCTACCTGGATCCTGGCCTGAAGGTCCGGTAATTCATTAATAACGAATATACATCTGTTGGCCCTGGGTATCATTCCAAAATGAATTACGCGATCATCGGTGTAGCTCAATTTAAGATTTGCGGCTTTGATAGGATCAACATCACCAATAATATCTGCAACGGTAACATCAGGGGTTGCAAGTTTTTCAGAAAAGCGATCATCTCTGTGCATCCATGATATAGGAGTAGCTTCACCTTTTTCATTGATCAATTCCTTTGCGTATCTTGAGATAGGTTTAAATGGGTCATCATTAATTTCTGATCCTTCCACAACCGGTATCCACTCATCAAGAAGTTTAACCATTAACCTTGCAAGTCTTGTTTTCGCCTGACCCCGCAGGCCCAATAAGTTGATGTTATGCCTTGAAAGAATGGCTCTTTCCAATTCCGGTATTACGGTATTTTCATACCCGTGAATACCTTCAAATGCCGGTTCTCCATTTTTTATCTTGGTGAGGAGATTCTGCCGGAGTTCTTCTTTGATGCTTCGGGGAATGTAACCGGATTTTTTTAATTCTCCTAAAGTGCTTATTTTTTCTTTCTTCATAGTTTTTGTTTTTTATTGTTCTTTAAGGATGATGGAGGATAATAGTATAAAACCCTCCGTCAAAATTCCTGCAGAATTTTGCCACCCCGCCCGTACCATTCGGGCGGGCTCCCTTTTATTAAAGGGAGGAGCTTTTTGATTTTCTTAGTTTGTAAAATTCAATTTCATATAACCTTTTTTTAGCTCCCCTCTTTCGAAAAAGAGGGGGAAATTTCTCTTCCTGATAAGGAAGAGGAATTGGGGAGTTTGAACCCCCAGTCTTTCTGGTCTAACCCCCAGAAATCCACCGCCCTTATATAAAGAGAGGAGCTTTTGATATTCTTAATTTATAAAATTCAATTTCATATAACCTTTTTTTTAGCTCCCCTCTTTCGAAAAAGAGGGGAAAATTTCTCTTCCTGATAAGGAAGAGAAATTGGGGAGTTTGAAATCCTCAATCTTCTTTAAAACTATCTTTAATCTCCATTAACACAGAATCCAAATTCTCAAACACCATCTTATTCTCAAACCTTAAAATCTTATATCCAATTCCATTAAGAAAAGTGGTTCTTCTTTCATCCTTTTCCTGTGCAATGGGATTATTATGCACCTCGCCATCGAGTTCTATGATCAATTTTTCGGAAGGACAGTAAAAATCAACAATAAAATTACCTATACTGTGCTGTTTTGTAAATCTCCTTCCCCCAAATTGTCTGTTTTTTAAATATCTCCATAAAAAAGCTTCTGCAGGAGTTAGTTTATGCCTTAGTTCCTTGCGGAATACTTTAACTTCTTTTCGCGTATGTAATTGTGGTCTTCTCATATTGTTCTGAACTAAAATAAAACCCTCCGTCTTTCTGGTCTAAAGACCAGAAATCCACCTCCCTTTTATTAAAGGGAGGAGCTTTTTGATTTTCTTAATTTATAAAATTCAATTTCATATAACTTTTTTTTAGCTCCCCTCTTTAGAAAAAGAGGGGAAAATTTCTCTTCCTGATAAGGAAGAGAAATTGGGGAGTTTGAAATCCTCAATCTTCTTTTACCCTTTAATCCTCTTCTTTCTGTTGGTTTCATAATCCTCAAAGATCATCTCACCCAAACCTTTAAGCCCTGTGAAAAAGGCTTTACCGTGATTGGCCTGGGTAAATTCCCTTACAAATCTTTCAAGATAAGGATCCTGGGCGATCATAAAAGTGGTAATGGGGATATGGAGTTTGCGGGCTTGTTGGGCTGTATTGTAACATTTATCAATAATATAAGGATCCAAACCCACGCTATTTTTATAGTATGTTCCATCCCTTTCCCTTATGCAACTTGGCTTACCATCTGTAATCATAAAGATTTGCTTATTGGTGTTCCTCTTTCTTCTTAACAGATCCATTGCAAGTTGTAAGCCTGCCACAGTATTGGTATGATATGGGCCTACCTGTAAGTAAGGCAGATCTCCAATGGAGATTGCCCAGGCATCATCACCAAAAACCAGGATATCCAGGGTATCTTTGGGATATCGTGTAGTTATTAGTTCTGCCAGGGCCATAGCCACCTTCTTGGCAGGTGTGATCCTGTCTTCCCCGTAAAGAATCATACTATGACTTATATCTATCATTAACACGGTACTCATTTGTGATTTATGATGAGTTTCCTCTACTACGAGATCATCTTCTGTCATTTTAAAATCCCCGGAACCATGATTGATCTGTGCATTTTTTAAACTTTCAGTAACCGAAATTTTTTCCAGAGAGTCACCGTAGTGAAATTCCCTGAATTCCCCTGTATGCTCATCACCCAATCCCTGGTATTTTGTGGAATGGTTTCCGCTCCTGCTGCGTTTTAGTTTCCCGAAGATCTGGTTTAAAGCCTGTTGGCGTATAGCTCGTTCGGTCTTGGCAGTAATGGCCATCCCGGGACCATTGGGTGTGATTTCTTCCCGGATATAACCTTTTTTCTTTAGATCTTCAATAAAATCGTCAATAGTATAATTTTCATCGGTAAGTTTATATTCCACATCTAACTGCCTGAGCCAGTCAATTGCCTCATCAAAATCCCCGGAAGTATGAGTGATTAATTCTTTAAAAATCTCAAATAACTTTTCAAAAGGAGAAATATTATTTTCTTCAAATTTGCTGAAAACAAATCCGCTCCTAACCCGGTTAACCTTCTTTTTCATATAAGAATTCTATTGTTTTTATTCGTCATATTCAATGATACTCAAGTTAAGTGTTTTTAGTCGTAATCTGAAAGAAACCTGTGGCAAACAGGCACTAAATATTTGTTAAGTTATAATTTCCAGGTATTGGAGGCATAAGCAAGGCTTAACACCTTGTGGAAGAAGAGTGATGTTATTCTTTTCTTAAACCCTTTATATAATTGAGTGATAAATATGAGATTTGAATAAAACAAAGATTTATGCAACACAAAACTTATTTATTAATCATACTTTTTGTAAGCATTCAAATTAACTTTTTTGCACAAAATAATAATGAATCACCTTACGAAACAGACTTAATTAAAGATGGGATCTGGATAGCCTCAGGGGTGGGTTTGAATGTGGTAGGGGTCTTATTGATCCAGGAAAAATCTAGGCTCACACCGGAAGAGCTTAATGCTCTCTCAAAAGATGATATTTGGGGTATAGATCGCTGGGCGGCTGGAAATTATTCTGAAAAAGCAAATCGTGCCAGTTATATTCCTATGTTCACCGCTTTTGCATTACCTTTTGCTTTAATGCTCAATGAAAATGAAAGAACTCATGCGGGGCAACTTTCTGTATTATTTATAGAATCCATGGCAACCACAGGAGCGTTGTTTACAATAACCGCTGGTCTTGTTCAAAAAAGCAGACCACTAGTTTACAATACCTCATTATCTGACCAACAAAGGATGCGAAACCACGAACAAAGATCTTTTTTTGCGGGTCATACCGCAGCAACAGCTACAGCAACATTTTTTGCGGCAAAGGTTTTTCATGATTTTAATCCGCACTCTCCCTGGAAACCATTAGTTTGGGGAGTGGCAGCTGCAATTCCTGCCTTTGTAGGATATTTGAGAATAAGATCTGGAAAACATTTTCTCACAGATAATATTATTGGCTATGCCATAGGTGCTGCCACCGGAATAATTATTCCTGAAATTCATAAGAAAAAGAATAAAAATATCGAAATTTACCCAACGATGAGTTTTCACCAATTTGGTGAAATTTTCAATGCACAGGGAGTGGGAATTAATTACACTTTTTAAACTGGTATTGCTAAATGGGGTTTACAGAAATTGTTATAATTTTCCTTAGCGTATTAATGCTAATCCCTACCCTTGCATCTTTAACCAAATTTGATGAATGGTGGGTTAGGGCCTTTGACTTTCCCAGGATACAAATAAGTGCACTTATACTTCTGGTTTTGGTTACAACCTTCTTCATGTCTCCCTTTTCATCCCTCTGGCATTTTGTGATTAAATTATTACTGCTACTAAGTTTGATTTACCAGGTGGTAAAGATCTTTCCTTATACCCCCATGGCCAAAAAACAGGTTCTATCCTTTAAAGGAAATGATCCTAATGCAATAATATCTATCCTGGTTAGTAATGTTTTAACCCCAAATAAAGAATATCACAGATTAATAGACCTGGTAAAAAAAAAGCAACCAGATATGCTCTTAACCCTCGAAACCGATAAAATCTGGGAAAAAGAACTTGAAGTTCTTGAAAAATTTTATCCGCATACGGTTAAAATTCCGCAGGATAACCTTTATGGCATGCATTTATATTCAAAAATGAAACTTGAGAAAGTGGAAGTGAAATATCTTATCAAAGATGATATTCCTTCTATACATGGTTATATGATCATGAATAACCGGGCAAAGATCAAATTTCATGCATTACATCCCAAGCCACCCAGTCCTACTGAGGATCCTACTTCAACTAATCGCGATGCTGAATTATTACTTGTAGGGAAAGACGTAAAGGAAGACCAGGAATCGGTTATCGTGTTTGGAGATCTTAATGATGTAGCCTGGTCGAGGACAACCAGGTTATTTCAAAAATTAAGCGGACTCCTTGACCCCCGTATAGGGAGAGGATTTTATAATACTTTTCATGCAGATTACCGGCTGCTAAGATGGCCGCTTGATCATGTATTTCATACCAATGACTTTACTCTTATAGAGCTTTCAAGAGGTGAAAAAATTGGATCAGATCATTTTCCCATGTTCATAAAATTAAACTATGAACCCCGGGCTGAACTTGTACAACACGAGCCGGAAGAAGCAGATAAAGATGAAAAGGACTGGGCCGAGGAGAAAATTGATGATGGCAATCCCCAGGAAGAAGATGTTTAGCTAATCTATTTCATTGGTGAAGTAATCTTTTAACTCAGGCAAAGATTTAATCTCACTACAATTATTCATAGTTATAGGTTTTTCTATAAAGGAAATAATTTTTTGATATTTTTCTGCAGTTTCTTTATCATACCTGTCTATTGAAGAGGTTACCATAATTACAAAAATACTGGAGCCTAATTTTATTCCCTGAAGTTTATCTAAAAATTCCCACCCGTTCATTCGTGGCATATTTATATCCAGCAGGATTAAGAAATCCTGGTTCTTACCTTCGTTCTGTAAAAATTGTAGAGCAGTTATTCCACTATTAAAGGATTTAGCCTCAGCAGATATCCCGCATCTCTCAAGCATTTTACGCTCCACGAGCAGGACTATATCGTCATCATCTATAATTAGAACTTTGAGCATTACTTAACTTTTAGTGTAGAACGTTCTGCTTTACTGCTTATTTTTCTGATAATGAAATCCAATTCCCGGGCGGAAGTTAAAATATGCTCAATAAGTTCATAAGCATTATCGATATTCCTGTGATGCTGCAATAGGTCTATAATGCCCATAATCCTGGCTAAAGGGGCCCGAACAAGATGGGATTGCGTCCAGGCAATTTCCCTGAGTCTTTTATTATGTTTTTCTATAGTTTGAATATAATTATGGATTTCAGTTAAATCCTGCATAGATCCAATCATTCTATGAGGATTGCCCTTGTCGTCTCTTAACAAATAGCTTCTATCGAGGACATATTTATATGTTCCATCGGCACAACGGAAACGGTATTCTATCTGGAGTTGATTTTTATTATTTTTATATACCTCTTGGGTTCTCTCTTTTACCCTGTCTTTATCTTCGGGATGAACTTTCTCCCACCACCACTTGCCAGATTTGGTTTTCTTCACAACAGCATAACCAAACATGTCCTTTATTCCCTCGTTGAATGTCATAATATCATTTTGTACGTCGTAATCTGTTATGGTATCACTGGTGGCTTTAGCAACAATGTCATAACGTGAAAGGCTCTCAATAAGAGCCCTTTCCTGCAGGACATACTGAGTAATATCGCGGGAGTTGGCAACAATCCCTTTCACTGCAGGCTCCTCGGAAAGATTGGTTATGATTGTCTCTAACCACTTCCATTCATTTTGTGTTGTTTTAATACGGTAAGAAGGAATTTGCACCCGCTTTTGTTTTTGCAACTTCAGGATACAATCCTTCACCATAGCAATATCATCCTGGTGAATGATATAGAAGAAATTATTTTGTAGAAAAATATCTGCTTCCAGCCCCGTAATAGATTTAACTGAAGGACTTGCATAACTAATATTGCCTTCGAAATCCAGTATCATAACGAGGTCAGACCCATCCTGCACCAATGCTTTGTACCGTTTCTCACTAAGTCTAAGTGCTTCTTCTGCCTGAACCTGCGCTGTAATGTTGTGTATAAGGCTCACCCTTGCAGGGATCCCATCAAAAACAATGGGATTACTGCGCACTTCCAAAAACATTTTATCCCCGTTTTTTTTGGAATGGGTTACTTTAATTTTAAAAAATTCATCTTTTTTATTTGCTATAACCTTATCCATTTCTGGTTCTTCCTTGTTCCATATGTCACTCACATACATGTTCAAAAACTCTTCCCGTGAATATCCATACAGTTGAACAGTCGCGTCATTCACATTTAGGAATTTAAATTCTACCCTGTCCAGTACCCACATTGGCAAAGGGCTTAATGCAAATAGGGATTTGTATTTCTTTTCGGATTCAATCAACTGATTTTCAATCCTTTTTCGTTCAATACTATAATCCAGGCTTTTGGATAACTGTATAGAATTCAGATCATCTTTATATAAATAATCTGAAATACCCAGCGAGAGCGTTTCAACTCCAAATGATTTATTTGAATTTCCGGTTAATACTATAACCGGCGTTTTACCGGCAAGACTAACAATATTTTTTACCAGGGAAAAAGGATCATCAGAATCTGGCAGAGAAAGGTCCAGAATTACCGCATCATAAATTTTAGAGTCCAAAAATTCTGAAGCCTGTTTATAAGAAATTGCCCGGCTAAGTTCAATCTTTTTGTGTTCCTCTTTTAAATATTCTTCAATTAATATGTAATCACCAAGGTGATCTTCAATAATTAAGAGATGTAAAGAAGCGTATTTGTGTTTCATGAAATTCGATCAGGAATTTGATAAATTTTCTGAGGATATTTCCAGTTCTGTAATAAATGAAATCTTTTTTACAAAATCATCAAAATCCAAAGGCTTTGTTATATAACAACTGGCCTCATTTTTCAATGATTCCAATACATCTTCAGGGGAAGATGAGGTACTTAACATTACCACAGGAATATCCCTTATTTGTTTATAAGATCTTATTAGTTTAAGAACTTCCTGCCCGTTGAGTTTGGGTAAATTTATATCGAGCAGAACCAGATGCGGTGTAGGACTATTTATAAAAGCATCTCTTTTTAGCAGGAAATTAATGGCTTCATATCCATTTTTAACTACATGGATATCTTTGATGATTTTTTGATCTTTAAGAGTTTCTGTCGTCAACAGTATATCGCCTTCATTATCCTCAACCAGGAGTATATCAATAGGTTGCATAAATTCAAAAATTGGGGTTTGTAAATATACTAAAAATGTTTTTGGATTGTAAAATGAAAAGTACTTCCAACACCCTCTTTGGAATCTACCCAGATCTTTCCGCCGTGATTTTCAACAATTTTTTTTGTGATCGCAAGGCCAATTCCTGTACCCGAATATTCATCCCTTGAATGTAGCCTTTGAAAAATAATAAAGATCTTTTCTTTAAATCTTGGATCTATCCCAATGCCATTATCCTGGATTTGAAATTCCCAGTGGGAATCATTATCCTGAATAGAAATTTTAATAACCGGAGGGAAATTTTCCCGGGAATATTTAATACTATTACTTATTAGATTTGAAAACACTCTTTGTAATGGAGTAACAGCTGCTTTGATTACCGGGAGATTTTGAAATTCAATTTGGGCCTTTTTCTCGTTGATCAGGTTTTCATGGAGCTGAATAATATTCTTTATCATCACATTGACGTCAACCATCTCAAAATCGTAATTAAGCTTCCCTACACGCGAGTAATCCAGAAGATCCAGAATTGATCTGCTTCATTCTTGATGCCCCATCTGTGGCGAAATAGATGTACTGCCTTGCCTTTTCATCCAGTTTATCCTCATATTTTTTTTCAAGTAAGTTCAAAAAACTCGTTACCATTCTAAGTGGCTCCTGTAGATCATGGGAGGCGATATATGCAAATTGCTCCAGTTCTGCATTTGACTGTATAAGTTCTGCCGAATGTTTTTTAAGTATGTGATTTAATTCCTCCAAGGCTCTTTCATTTTGTTTGAGAGTAGTTATGTCTTGCAGGGAACCTATCATTTGAACAGGCTTCCCTTTTTCATTTCTGATTATAAAACCTCTTTCCAAAACCACAGCAATTTTTCGGTTGGCCTGAATGAGTTTATATTTACAGATCCATTCAGAATTTTTGCTTTCCAGGGCAGCATTCAATTGTTTCAACACCATATCACGATCTTCAGGATGTATTTGTTGCTCCCATTGGGATAAAGATTCCCGGGCAGGTATGCGTTCATAACCATAAATCTCATAATATGAATCACTCCATTCCAAACAATTGTTTGCGACATCCCAATCATATATGGCTTCCCGCGTTGCTTTAGAAATTAGTTCATACCTCTCTTTAGCTTTACGTATTTCCTCTTCTACTTCTTTCCTGGCTGAAATATCTTTGAAATAAGAAGATAAACCATCTTTACCAGGATATACATTTACCTCAATCCACATACCCAGATATTTCACAAAATGTTCAAATGAAATTTTATTATTGGAATTTTTGGCTTTAAGAAAGTTTTGATAAAAAATCGAATCTTTTTCCAGGGGAAAGAAACCCCATAGGTTTTTCCCCAAAATCTTTTCTCTTGGCACTTTCAGAAGTACCTCTGCCGCTTTATTCCAGTAGGTAACTTCTCCTGCGTTGTTGAGCGAAAAAAAGGCATCTGTTATACTTTCCAGAACATTATTGAGCCTGTTCCCATATTCCCTTAAAGAACTTTCATACTTTTTTCTTTCTGAAATATCTGTATGAAGTCCAAAAAGCGCTATAATCTCTTCATTTTCATTAACTATTGGGCCGCCACTAAAATGATACTCAAGTAGTTTTCCTTCTTTATTTCTGAGATTGAGATCCCCTTCCCAAAACCTGCCTTTTAAAATAGTATGAAATATTCTGAAAGCCTGGGTATTATTGGCATAGATCATTTTAACTGTTTCAGATTCCTTAAGTTCTTCCTGAGAATACCCCAGTATATCCCTGAAAGCCTGATTAAAAAACATATCTCCGGTTTCCAAAGTATACAGGCCAATTCCATCTTTGGAGCTTTCAACAATATTCCGGTACTTCAGCAATTCAAGATTGGTCTTTTTAATGTAACTTATATCTGTTCCAAAAATATGAACCACACCTTCCTCTTCCATTACTTCAGAAGGGGTCCAGGATATCCACCTGTATTCCCCGGTATTTGTACGACATCTATTCTGAAAAGATCTTGGTCTTAAACCCCCGACAACTTCTCTTAGCCTCTCATAAGTAGGTAATTTATCCTCCTTATGGAGAAACTGGCTAAAAGGATTATTCAATAAGTTTTCCTCATCAAAACCGAAGATCCTTATAAAGGATGGATTCACTTTCTTTAAATACCCGTCCATTCCTACCACAGCAATAAGATTGGGAGAAAAGCGAAACATATTATTAAGCTGGTTTTCGGTTATCCTTCGATTTACAAATGCAGAAACATGAAACGAAATTTGCTCCAGAAACCCTTTAATCCTACTTGTTTCTTCATGTGTAGCGCTAAAGAAGGTTAATATGGCTATAACCCGTTTCTCATGTATGACAGGGACACCAATAGCTGTTTTTATTTTATTTCTTGAAATAGTTGAATTACGCAAAAATCTATCATCATTTTGCAGGCCTTCCCACACCTCAACTTTTTCAGCTTGCCAGGTTATTCCGGGTAAACCCTTCCCTTTTTTAAAAGATTTAATGCCTTCATCATCCCAGGCAATACTTTTTTCCTTGCTAAAGGAGGCACTCTTATACAAAATATGCTTGTCATAACCCACTTCCCAGGCTTCAGCAAAATCAAAATTTAAAAATTTGGAGATATGACCTATCATTTTAGAGAGACCATACTTAACATCTTTTGCCCTGCCAACAGACTTTATTAATTTGAAAATAAATTGTTGCTCTTGTTCAGCAGAAATTTCCTTAATATGGGTGATATTGGTAACAGAGAGCTTCTCCTCTTTAATTAAAATCTGGATTGTATTAAAGTTTTCAGCGCCGGTGAATACCGGGGATAAATAAAATTTGCAGGATGAGATTTTGGAAGGCAACGTGAATTCACCCGGAACTCCATTTTGTAGCAAATGGGAAAGTACATTTGAAAATTTTTCTAAATGATCTACAGGGAAAAATTCGAAGCAATTATCCCCCATTTCAGGTTCCAATTCCCATTCATTTAAAAAAAATTTCCTGGCAGAATCGGTTAAAAGAGTAATAGTTCCTTTGGAATCAATATTAAATACCTGAGGGTTATTTCTTTTATTATTCCCTAAGCTTAAGTAAAATTCATCAATGATCTGCTTACGATCTATAGTGGAGGATTTGGGAGACATAGGGGTGAAAAGGGGTTTCTCGATTGAGATTCAAAGTACGAAAACCTTTTTAAATAAAAAATTTCCTGAACTCAACTATCCCGGGGCAATCATTACAGACCTGGAAATACCATTTTATCTTTGGGAACAGAAATCGTCCCTAAGACTTCCCCGATTTTATTTTGCCCCACCCGGTATTGCAAAAAAATAATTCAGACCTTCACAAAGGAAAGGTAATATCGAGAACCTCGGGACGGCCCCACCATGAATTTTTAAATAAATAAACTCAAAACAGCATTTTTTTCAGTTGAAGCCCCGCCCCGAAATTTGGCCCGGCAGTATTATTGAAATCTGCACCCACCAATACGTTTACATCAAAATATGTGTTATACACCTGGAGGTCCAGATAAGTAGATAAAATTTTGTTCCTAAGATTCCCCCCGGCTTTTGCTCCGAAGTTTTGACGGTGGCTGGTAAGAAATTTATAAGGAAGAGACGAAAAAGCGATACCCGTAACTCCTATATGATGAGCAACTACATTATTATTGGCAACTCTGAACCTGTCTTCATCCAAAAATATAAAAGGTAAGCCAAGAATTCGGTTTTCATAAGTCCATCCAGACCTGTAAAGATTATTATTAAAGTAATTATCCTTACCATCAGTTCCTGAGCTGGTAAAACTTTGATGTTTGGTATAATAGAATTCATACATAAAAGCATCAACCCATTTTCCCGGCTCCCTGTCTTCAATGTATATGCTATATCTCCCATCTGGTGTATTCCCCAATCTCAACCCTGATCCGTCTTCAAAAAGGTGATTATAAATTAGATTTAAGTTATAATTCCCTACAGAAGTCTTTATTCCGGCAATATAGCTACCCAAATGATTTCCCAATCCATTCACTTCGTTACCGCCACCCACTTCTTCCCCCACACCACTACCAGTTACAACTTTTAAATAGTCTTTAAAACTACCCGGCAATTTTCCGAATTCAGGATGAGTTCCCGCCCATTGCACGAAATGATGAAGACCAATATTAAATTCGAAATTCCTGATTTTTGAAAATATCAGATTAAAACTTTTATGATGAATGCGAGTATCTCTTACAAACCTATCATCATCTGTAATAAACTCTTCAAGACTGGCTTCAAATGCAAGCCCGGCATTGGGAAGGAAATAAACCGGACGTGTAGTTTTAATACTAATACCGGGTAAAGGCCTTGCGTTTAATGACCATATAATATTCTCATTGGTTGCGCTTAATCCTTTATATAATTCTACCCGTTGTTTCCGGCCAACTGATATTTCAACCCAGTTATTTTCAAATCCAATAAAACTTTCATCCAACTGCAACCTGTCAATATAACCATCCTGAAATAATAACCCGGCTCCTACTAAAAATCGTGAATTATTGTTGATTTGGTAGGACATAAGGACAGAACCAAAAGTAGAAATATTGCTTTTTTCATTGACCCTGCCCCTTTGATTGCTGTGGAACCAGAAAGGTGATTCATCTCCGGAAAAAACAATACCTTTAGCCGTAAAATCTCCTGAAAATTGAAAGTTCTGTGCGTTTGTATAAGAGCAACCCCAAAAGATGAGAATTGCAAAAAGTTTAAATTGTATTTTCATTTATTTACTTCGAGGTGTAAAAAGGGGTTTCTGAAATGAATGTTAAAAATATGCAATAAAACCGAACCAATAGACTATGTTAAACTTTTTTGAAAAAAAAGATTATTTAAAGGATAATATGGAAGGCTTTGTAGATATACATAACCATATTCTGCCTGGAATTGATGATGGAGCTCCAACAATTGAGGAGTCTCTTCAATTAATCCGAAGGTTTAAAGAAATAGGTATTCATGATTTTATCTGCACTCCCCATATCATGAATGATTATTATCCTAATACTCCGGAAACAATTTATGCAGCCCTTGAAAAGGTGCATTCTGCCCTCGCACAAACCAACGATTTTAAAGGCATTAAAGTCCGGGCTGCAGCCGAATATATGATGGACCAGCATTTCATGGAATTATTGGAGGGTGGGGATATACTCACTTTAAAAGGAAATTATATCCTTATAGAAATGTCTTACTTCCAGGCTCCTATTAATTTAAAAGAAATTCTCTTTCAGTTGCAAACCCGGGGTTTTAAACCGGTTTTGGCACACCCTGAAAGATATGCCTACTTCCATTCAAAAGATCTTAGCAAATATCAGGATTTAAAGGACCGGGGGTGTCTTTTCCAGATAAACGCCTTATCACTTTCCACACACTATGGCACCGGCATACAAAAGACGGCTTTTCAATTACTGGAGGCTGGAATGATAGATTTTATAGGATCTGATACGCACAGAGAACAACACATTGATAAACTTGAAACGATCAGATTAAATAAGAAAACCAGTGTACAGATAAAAAAAATTATAAATTCTACTAAAGAAACTTTTACTTCTTAGCGATTCTAAAATTCATTATTCTTTTTAGTCTGAATTGTTTTTTACTTTGAAAATGCGTCACACTGAGGGACTATTCCAAAATCACCATAAAAAAGGAATGATATAACTTATGGGAGTCGGTGAGGAACATTCTGCATTAATTTGACTCTTTTTGGCAATTTATTTTGAAGATGTGACGTTTTTGCGATACCTAACACTCTATCCAATCAGTTCAACATTATTTAATTAAAGTATTTGTTACAATTCCTCATACACCTTATAGGCTGCGAAAATATTTTTCATCTTCCTTAATCTTTTTTTGGCTGATAGTAACTCAACATTCCTGGAGAATTCTTTGTCCCGTAATATGCTAACGGGTTGAACAATGATTCTGCTATCCCATTATATGCCGTACCTAACGGCACGGAATAATCGGGTGAATTTTGATTTCTACCCAAATGTTGTCCCTAACGGGACATAAAAATTAGGGGCGCCTGATCGATTTTTCTTTAAACGTAAAAAAAGGAATTTCAACCCTAAAAAT
>JBGTNH010000033.1:0-8953 GCA_041743165.1 Gillisia sp.
CAGACACAGAAGCTTCGATAACTTCTTGTCAAACTTACTCTCTGGGCTGATCGCCTACAGCTTCTTTCCTAAAAAACCTTCCTTAAACCTCGAAATTATTGATCAAAGACTATCTGCTTAAGTCGAACTCACGTTAAATAAATTATTTTTCTTAAAGTTACATAACACCTCTTTATGGATTGGTTCTTTAAGAGATATTTAAGATAATTCAAGTTTCATTTTGATATCTCCCCGGGCATATGGATTATTTCCTTCAATGGGAATTTCTGTAAATCCGTATTTTTTATAAATGTAAATGGCATTCTCCAGCTTCCTGTTGGAATAAATTATCAACCTTTTCCAGCCCTGGTTTCGGGCATAATCTAAAGTATACTCCATAAGTTTCTGGCCAATATTTTTACCCTGATATTTCGGGGTGACCGCCATCTTGGTGAGCTCAAAAATTCCTTCCTCCAATTTCATCAAAGCTACTGTTCCTACAATTTTACCTTTATCCTTAACAAAAAAGATATTTCCTCCGGTTGATAAAATATATTTTTCAGGTTTGCCCAATACCTCCTCATCATGAGGTTCAACCCAAAAATATTTTTTAAGCCAGGCAAGATTCAGGTCTCTGAAATCAGTTGCATACCGGGGATGAAAAGGAATTATTTCCAAACTCATTTTTTACCGAGTGTTTTACGTTCTGATTGTTTCCATGGAAATTTCCCCTCAATCTCAATTTCCAGTGCAAAACTTAAAAAGGTTCTTATCAGAACAATAAGACCAAGATTCAGGATATTCTCCAGAGTAGCATCAAAGACGACCGTCATAATGATATCTGCAGCCACAAGGAATTCCAGGCCGAGTAAAATTGCTCTTCCAAGTTCTTCCCTGATGATTTGAAATGATCTGTACTTCTCTCCCTGTTTTTTAAAAAGGTATCTGCCAAGGCTAAGGAGGGCACCAATAATTATGATCAATATTCCAATGACCTCAATAGCTGTTGCAGTATATTCTATATAGGTGTGAATTGTGTCTCTCATTATCCCGGATTTATAAAATCTGTTATTAAATAACTTAAAGCCTTTCCGACTTCAACTTCTGAATTTTTTGAAGGAGCTGCTTCACAAATATGGAAGTATTTTATATTTTCCTCTTTTCCGGCAAGAGACACGAAATTTCTCACCATATTAAATGAAAATCCGCTTGGACTTTGGGCACTGCTGGGGAATTTGCTTATTGCATCACAGTCCAGTTCAAACCCAAACTCATCCTGGGCAGTAAAGCTTAATTCCTCCTGAAAAATCTTATTGATCTCTGCCGAGGATTTTAAAAGCAAATGTTCAAACAGAAAATATTGATCTGATATAGATTGGTCAAGTTCCTTAAAAATATAATCTGGAGTATAATTTCTATGCAGGCCGAAGATCCTGTATTTTCCCAAAAAATTCTCCTTTTTTGCAAAACTGAAACCGTTCCCGCTATTACGATGATCGGCAGTTCGAAGGTCTGTATGGGCATCAATATTTAGCACATTCAGTGGTTTTTTTATAGCCATGCTTGCACCTTTTATATTGCCATATGCATTATTATGACCTCCTCCAATTATTACCGGGACCTTACCCGACTCAATGATCCTTTGAACAAGGGATGAAACAATCTCATCAATCTGATTAACAAGATCACCCAGTTTTGCTGAAAAATTTGGATCTTCTTTATCAATATTTGAACTTTTTGTCATGTAATTTTCACACTTCACCTCTCCGAACAAAATAAGGTTTTCCGGATTCGTATATCTGTTTGACTGGGTATTGAGTAAAGCTTTGAGACATGATTCCCATGCCCCGGCAGTGCCTTGTTTTCCATGATTGGCTTTAACCCCAATATCTTCAGGAATTCCAAATAATACATATTTTGAGGGGTGGGAGCTAAGCTGATCAATGCTTTCAATAAAATTCACCCTTTCTCCAAACTTTGATTCACCCTCCCGGATGTTGAGCATTTTTTGAACAGTTTTAAAACCGTATATTTTAATTCCTTCCATTTTCTATTGATTGGCCATTGATGTATACCCGGTCTATTAAATTACTTCCAAAGCTGTATGGTATAAAAGCATAAGAAGGAATTTCGCGGGTAATGATGAAATTGGCTGCTTTACCTTTTGTGATACTTCCGTGAGTTTTGCTTAACCCCATGGCGTAAGCACCGTTAATAGTAGCTGCATTTATAGCTTCCTCAGGGGTCATATTCATTTTGATACAGGAAAGGGAAACAACAAGGTTCATATTGCCGCCAGGCGCACTTCCGGGATTGTAATCTGTTGCCAGGGCCAGAGGCAGGCCTGCATCTATTAAAGCACGTGCAGGAGTATAAGGAATACTCAGAAAGAGGGAACATCCGGGTAGCGCTACAGGCATGGTTTCAGATGCCAACAATACGGCAATATCTTCCGGTCTCATGATCTCCAGGTGGTCAACACTTAATGCCGAGTGTTTTACTCCGGCTGCCACACCGCCCATCGCCTTGAACTGATTCACATGTATCTTGGGGATCAGTCCAAACTTACCCGCCTCCTTCAGTAGCCGTTCTGTATCCTCAACGGTAAAATATCCTTGTTCACAAAAAATGTCGATATACCGGGCTAGATTTTGAGTTGCTACCTCCGGCAGGATATCTTTAATGACATGTTCAATATAATCTCCCGAATTTTTAAAATCTTTAGGAATAGCATGTGCACCGAGAAAAGTTGCTATTACCGGAAGCTCAAAATTTTCTCCCAGCCGCTTTATCACCCGCAGCATCTTGAGCTCAGCCTCTTTTGTGAGTCCGTAACCCGATTTGATCTCGATGGCTCCGGTCCCCATTTGAATAACTTCCTGAAGACGCTGTTCCGACTGCCGGTAAAGCTCATCTTCTGATGTTTCCTGAAGGGTTTTGGCACTGTTTAAAATACCTCCGCCCCGGTTTGCAATTTCCTCATACGTCAGTCCGTTGATCCTGTCAACAAATTCTTTTTCCCTGTTACCGGCATAAACAAGATGAGTATGAGAATCGCACCAGGTGGGAAGAATTATTTTTCCGGTGACATCCACCTGTGCTATACCTTTAAATGATGGAATGGAAGTCATTTCACCATAGTCGGCTATTTTACCGTTCTCAACAAGAAGCCATGCATTTTTGATAGTTGGTAGTAATTTCATCTCCTTTCCGGAAACTTTCTCAACATTGTCTTCTCTAACCTGAACCAGATCCTTAATGTTCCTAAATAGTAACTTCATAGAGTAAAGATAAAAAAGAAGCTTTGAAATAAAGGATTTTCAGGGTTCCAATATTTGAATCGGCTATATTATATTTCCTGATATTACCGGTTTTTGCCGCCGGGTTTATAATTATTCTTTTTACATTAGGGGCATATTTAATTGAACCTATTCCATATATGGAGAATAAAAAATTCGGCATAAATACCCTGTGTACCCATGCCGGTGAACTTGAAGATACAGTTTTTAGAGGAGCTGTTTCCCCCTTATACATGTCAACTTCCTATGCATTTGAAGATGTAGAGGTAAAAAGATACCCCAGATATTTTAATACTCCCAACCAGGTGGCGCTGGCCAGGAAAATGGCAGCCCTCGAGCATGGGGAAGAAGCTCTTATTTTCGGAAGCGGAATGGCGGCGGTAAGTACTGCTTTAATGGCCTTTCTTCACAAGGGAGATCATGTTGTCTTTCAAAATACTTTATATGGAGGAACAAGTAATCTAATTGTTGAAGAATTTGCCAAATTCGGCATTGAATATTCCTTTACAAAAAATTATAATGCCAAAAGTTTTGAGGAAGAAATAAAAGAAAATACCAAAGTTATTTATATAGAAACTCCTTCAAATCCTTTATTGACCATTACAGATATAAAAGCAATTGCCGGGTTGGCCAAAAAGCATAATCTGGTGAGCATGATTGACAATACCTTTGCTTCGCCCGTGAATCAGAATCCTATTGACTTAGGTATTGATATAGTGATCCATTCGGCTACCAAATACATGGGCGGTCATAGTGACATCCTTGCCGGAACAGTAATTGCTTCTCAAGCGCACATCGAAACCATTTTCCATCTGGGCAAGAATTTTGGCGGTAGTCTAAGTGATTATACTGTTTGGTTGCTGGAAAGAAGTATTAAGACCATGGCTTTAAGGGTGAAGAGACAGAATAAGAACGCGAAGAAAATTTCCAGGTTTCTGGAAGCTCATCCGGATGTTTCCAGGGTTTATTATCCCGGACTTAAATCCCATCCTGAGCATGAATTGGCCAAGTCCCAGATGAAGGGTTTTGGAGGAATGCTATCCTTTGAATTAAAAGAAGGTCTTGACGCAAGTCTTTTTCAAAAGAAACTGAAACTCATTAAATCCAGCATGAGTCTGGCAGGAGTGGAATCCACCGTGATCACTCCCACACTTACCTCTCACGCCTTGTTAACACCCGAGGAAAGGGAAGCCCAGGGGATCAAAGACGGATTAATAAGATTCTCTGTAGGAATTGAGGAAAAAGAAGATTTGATAAATGATCTTGAGCAAGCTCTTAAAGCTATTAAAAACCAGGATCTAAAGGATCTTCAAACAGATCATTAAAATTTAAGTGATGAAATTAGATATTTTAGCTTTTGGATCACATCCCGATGATGTGGAACTGAGCTGTGCAGGAACAATTGCAAAAGAGATTGCTTCGGGAAAAAAAGCAGGAATCGTTGATCTTACCAGAGGAGAACTCGGCACCCGGGGAACTGCAGAAACCAGGGATGTAGAGGCGGCCGATGCCGCGAAGATACTCGGCATAAGTGTAAGGGAAAATCTAAGGTTTGAGGATGGATTTTTTGAAAATAACCAAAAGAACAAGCTGGAAATCATAAAACTTCTCAGGAAATACCGTCCGGAGGTTGTATTCTGCAACGCGGTGGAAGATCGACATATAGATCATGGTAGGGGATCAAAGCTGGTAAGCGAAGCCTGCTTCTTAAGCGGATTGATGAAAATCAAAACCGAAATGGACGAAGAAACCCAGGAACCCTGGAGACCTAAAAATGTCTATCATTATATCCAGTGGAAAAACCTGGAACCGGATATTGTGGTGGATATCTCTGGATTTATTGAAATTAAACTGGCAGCTGTGAAAGCTTATAAAACACAGTTTTTTGATGAGAAGAGCAAGGAACCCGTAACACCCATATCAAGTGATAATTTCCTGGAAAGCATCACTTATCGCGCTCGCGATCTGGGAAGATTGATTGGAAGAGATCATGCTGAAGGCTTTACGGTAGAGCGCTATCCCGCAGTGAATTCCATTTTTGACCTAATTTAATTTTCAATTTTTCTTTGAGGAAATATAGAAATAATATACATTTGCATCCGCTAATAAATGGTGGTTGTAGCTCAGCTGGTTAGAGCGCCTGATTGTGGTTCAGGAGGTCGCCGGTTCGAACCCGGTCTTCCACCCTTTTTAAACTCCGTAGGAAACTATGGAGTTTTTTTTTGTCGTCCACTACTCCCGAAGGGGTTTTTTGGGATTCAAGATTTAAAGTTGAAGATTCAAAAATTCAAAATTTAATGTTCCGGGAAGGTAATGTGGTAAACAAATCTTGTTTTGCATATATCCTGTCTTTTTCTCGCAGGGCATACAAACCTATATTGAAAATACGATGAATTTAAAATCATCGTGAAGTAGTAATAGGGGTCAGGCAACAAAGGTCAGGAAGCCTATGAATAGGATTATAGAGTACGGTCTTTCCACTTTCCACCATTCACCTTTCATAATTCAGTGGAAAGAGGTCAAAAGGTTAGTTAGCTCAGTGAGCCTTCCCGCAGCGACTATCTTCTTTCCACCCCGCCGTACTGGTCGGGCGGGTCTCCACTTTACTCTATTTCCAGATTAATCCCTTATTTGAAGTTGCAGGTTGGTTTGTGGCACTTCATTTCCATTTTCTTTTAAAAAAGTATCAAACCAGCGAATCATACGCAGGTTGAAATCATATCGTGCAGTAGAGTTTCTGTTTCCATGGCCCTCACCGGGATACAATACCAGTCTCACAGGCGTTTCTGTTCTGGTCTTGATATGTCTGTATAATTCATAAGACTGTCCCGGGCTTACGCGGGTATCATCTTTTCCATGGAGGATAAGTAGGGGAGTTTTGGCCTGATCTGCATAAAAGATGGGGCTGCGTTCCAGATAAAACTCATAATCGTCCCAAATCCTTTTACGCGAGTGGACCAGGAACATCTCCTCGGGGATATCGCTGGTTCCCCATTTAGAAATATTATTGCTTATCCCTACAGACATTACTCCAGCCGCAAATCTGTCGGTATGACGGGTGGCCATCCAGGCCGTGGCATAACCCCCATAGGAGCCTCCGGTGATTCCAACTTTATCTCTATCAATGTTATAGTTTTCAATAAGAAAATCGACTCCGTCTATGATATCATCAAATTCCTTTCCAGCAGGATCACCCTGGCCGGCCATAGAGAATTCTACCCCTCTTCCTGTACTTCCGCGATAATTGGGATAGAAAACCGCATAGCCCTGACCGGCAGCAACCTGTCCCGGCATATTATAACCGGTGAGCCAGCCGTGATCATAGTGGGCTTCAGGCCCTCCATGAGCCACAACGATCAATGGAAGATTTCCTGAAGCAGTTACCGGATGAATGTAAATTCCCTCTATTTCCATCCCATCTGTAGCTTTATATGTGATCACTTCCTGCCTGCCCATTTGTTTATTCTGTAACCAGGGATTGGAGGTAGTAAGCCTTTTGGGAGTTCCCTTTGCCTCCAGGATGAAAAGTTCATTTGGATGTTGGGCAGAATTGGCAACCAGGGCTATCCTGTTATTTTTAGAAGTGGAGAAACTTATCACATTCAGGTCCTTATTCTCATAGGTTCTGGTCAATTTTCCCTTTAGATCCAGAGTGCCCATACTGCTGTGAGAACCTTCACTTGCCAGAAACGTCAGGGTATTGTTATCTCTCCAGGTAAGTGCTTCAAACTTACCTATAAAATCCCTTTGCAGGATGGAAGGACTTCCTCCTTTAACTTCAGAAATAAAGATGCTGCCGTCTATTGGGTCATGTTGATCTGCTCCGGCAATAAACGCAATTCTTTTTCCGTCAGGGCTCCATGCCAGGAGTCCAAGTTTTGCCTTGTGAACCACTTCGCCGGTTACCTTCCCGGTGCTGGCGTCTACGATGAAGATTCGCTGACTCGTAAAGGAATCATCTACAAGAGAAGATGGCGCGGCGCTTATAGCCAGATTGTTTCCCTGGGGATTCCATTGAACTGCACTCACATGTCCCTTCACTTCAAGAGTTCTTGGGTTTTTGGAGGTAAGATCTACAATAAAAGCCGAATTATTCTGAAGATCTGTTTCATAGATCTCAGGTTGATAAGGGAGTTGGTTTTCATTTTTTACCTGACTTTTCTGTGAGATGAACGCTATTTGATCTCCCCTGGGATGCCAGTCGTAAGAAGAGATTGAGGCCTCAAATTCATAAAGTTTTTGCGGTTCACTGCTGCCAGGTGGAATCTCATATAATGCCGCAAATTTATCACCGTCCCTGCGCGTGGTGAATGTAATGTTGTTACTTCCCGGACGGAACTTTATATTACCCGCGCTGAAGTTTGTTACTAATGCCGTTGAGGTTCCGGAATTCCTGTCATAAACATACAGGTGATTTTGTGCCGGAGCATTTTCTTTGGTAGGATCTTTAGGTACCAGAAGCTGATAAGCTATCTGGTTTCCGTCTTCAGAAATTACAGCGCTGGAGACGAATTCTATTTTAGCCACATCCTCCGGGGTGAGCACATTTTGTTGTGCAAAAAAGGTGTTGGCAATGAAAAATAAAAGAAATGGAATATACCTTTTCATGATTTATAGGTTTAAAGGAATGTTAGATTATTAAGTATTAAGATACCACAAATTGCCATTTTGGCAAAACGGATTTTTTTGAGAATAGTGAATAGTGAATAGTGAATAGTGAATAGTGAATATTGAATAGGGAATAGGGAATAGGGAATAGTGAATAGTGAAAAGTGAATAGTGAAAAGTGAAAAGTGAAAAGTGAAAAGTGAATTGGGAATAGGGATTAGTGATTAGTGGATGGTGAAAGATCATTAGTGATTAAAAGAAGTAAATCGAAAAATCATATTATCGAATCATCATACCCTCGTATCATTATATTATCATACCCTCGTATCATCATACCCTCGAATTATCAAATGATCATACCATCAATTGATCCGTTTAAAGGATTTTACCATAAAATAATAGTACAAAATGAAGATTGCCAAGAATAAAAACAGGTCTGTCCAATCCGGAAGTAAAAGTTCGTTGATGAAATTAAAGATCTGGATGGGAATGATGAACATGATGATCTTGTAAAGAAGGCCAATGATCGCCACCCATATTAGCAGTCGAATACCGTGAACTGTCGCCAGGGCAATAAATCTGCTTGTAAAATTCCGGTTATCTCCCGTAACATTGATCCTAAAGGTATTCCTTGCAGTTAAAATAATAGTAATAACAAAAATCAGGAATTCGGCCAGAACCCACCAAAATCCGGAATATGATGTAGGTGATTCGGGAAAGTAAATGATCACAGCCAGAAATACCAGCATAGTGAGCAAATAATAATAAGCGTGATTTACCTTTATTTTATTGGTTTTAAGTCTGTCTTCAAGTTTTTGTATGTTGTACCAGGTCATGGGTTGGTGGGATTTAACTTTTATTTGATACTGCAATATAATATTTTTGAAAGAGAAGATTATGTTAGTGAGTAGTGAGTAGTGAGTAGGGATTCACTGGCGTCCGGGAAACTGATTTATATATTACCTTAACGACATAAAAAAAGGGAGTCCTCGTTTTCGACCACAGACTCCCTTTAAAAGATTCCACTTAAAGCGGACAATATGGACAAAATTACAAGAAATTCTGGA
>JBGTNH010000034.1:0-9860 GCA_041743165.1 Gillisia sp.
TAACGCCCCTCTCATTTCAAATTTTACGACAAACTTTCGTAGGCCATTGAAATCCTGCAAAGAAAAAGATTACATTCTTTGATAAAATTCGTACGTCATCACCTTACGCTAGTAAAAATTTTACCAGGGTCTCGAACTGACGAGGGCTATCTTCCACTAAACGTCAGTTCGAGCTTGCCCGTCCCGTAGGGCGGGTGTTTTTTTCTGACCGATAGGGAAGGAAAAAATGTATAGAGAACAGGTTTGTAACACAGAACTCCCTCGTGTGTTCTCGATACAATCCCGAGTCCTTGGGATCACTCGAACTGACGAGGGTTTTGTTGCACTGCACGAGTGGTTGTAGGTTCCCGAATCCCGATTCCCGAATCCCGGTTCCCGAATCCCGATTTCCGAATCCCGACTTTCCATCATTATTTTAAAAACTGAGTCCAAAGCCAAAGGCAAACCTTAATCCCTCAGAGCTTCCAAACAAACTGAATTTTCCACTTATAGCTTCGGCACTATTTACCCAAAATCCACCACCATAGCTATCATGCCATACATTACTATCCTGTTCACTAATCCATACTCTTCCTATATCGTAGCCTCCAAAAATCCCTATCTGGAACGGAAGGAAAGATGTTTTGAACTGTGAAAAACTATATCTCAGGTCGCCACCGGCGGCAAAGGCCCCCTGCCCGGTGAACCGCTCAAAGCGATATCCACGAAGCCCGGTATTCCCCCCCAGGGCTGCGGCCTGGTAAAATTCAAAATCGTCACCTATATTCAATTGTGCCTGGACCCGGGTATTTAAAACCAATACACGGGATTTGTTCAGTGCGTTGTAAAATTCTATATATGGATTAAAATAACCAAAATGCCGATCTGTGTCCTCCAGATTCATTTTTCCGCCCAGGATAAGTTCAAATTTCATTCCTCTTGTAGGATTCAAGGTGTTATCATAGCTCTCATAACGGTAAGTTCCTTCCAGCCCTCCAAAATATTTCCTTTCAAAAAATTCGGGGTCATTTGTAGCAAATTCTTCGGCTATAAATCTATCTTCAGTCTCATCTACTTTAATCCCCTCAAAAATTGCCTTATACTGGAAAAAACTTCCAAAAGGAGATTGTCTTGCCAAACCAAATTCAGCCGCAATAACCCCTATGCGGGTACGGTTGTAATTCAACCCCAAATCATCATCAAAATTGGGGGTTTCATTTCCAAAGCCAAAAAAGTTATTGGAAGAATTTGGACTGCTGAAATGAGCACCTACAACCAGATTAAAATTCCCCACAAAATGAGCAAATTCTCCTGAATAGGCAAGATCAAAACCATTGGTTGCAAAAAAATATTGCCCGGAAATGATATGTCTGGCTGTGAATGGATTTCGTTTAAATCCATTAATTACAATTCCTGTGCTGAGGCCTATCATGAACCCATCATCTGGATTGAAACCAAAGCCCGGGGTCAATATTCCTGAATTAAAGGTTTTCTTATCCTTATCAAAGGTATTTTGCTGATAATTATCCCTAAACCTTAATTTGGCATTTCCTTTTGACTCAACGGTATTTGGCCTGGACTTATGATCATATATTTTGACCTTTCTACCACTGTCATCTGCAATACGGTAAATATCATTGTTATGCCCTCCAATCAATCTTACAAAAATAAGATTACCACCGGGATTACCGGTAACTTCAAATTGGTCATCATCATCCAGTCCATAAACCCAGATCTCTTTTGTTTCCTCGATTTTATAAATCTTATCACTTACCACATCTGCTTTTTCACCATCTTTAATCCTTGAAATAATAACCCGGGTCTGGCCATTTTCCATTCTTATGACCTCGATGAGATCATCTTTATCTGTCCCGGTTACCACAGCTAATGTGGCCATATGGTCATAATACCTTTCAGTTATATCAAGAATGTTTCCTCTCCTGGCTTTAAGATGATTTATTATAGTCTCTGTAGTTTCTCCATGCGTTTCGGGAGGAAGTTTTGAAAAGGCTTCAGCAATAATTTCATCTGTAATATTTTCCTGTATAAACCTGGCCTGCTCCATCCATACATCTTTTCCAACATTTTGGGTAAGCTCCCTGTCGAGACCTATTGCGGCGATGTTGAACCATCTTACATCATTTATATCGTCCCCATAAACCCCAAATTGTTTTGAGAAGCCTGCAAGAGCTCTTAGTGTACCAAAAAAAGCTCCGTCATAATTTGAAAAAACCTGATCTCTGTCCCGGGGAATGGGTTCAAAGATGCGATTGCCTTCCTCATCTTCAATCTCTGCCCATCGCCATTGGTCCTGGTGACGATCCCAATCTCCTATAAGCATATCAAAGATTCTTGCCCTTACATAAGCTTCTTCATTCAACATGTACTTTTCATCCCTGCGCAAACGCTCAAACATCCCGGCAGTACTCACAATATCATGATTGGGTTTACCAAAGTTGCTACTTCCCATCCAATTTTCTTCGGGTCTTTCCTCTATCATATAAACATCATCCCCGTGCACAGCATTATATTTTTCCAGTGCCGGTTGCCGGGGCAAATAAAAAATCTCAGGATTTGTATAATAAACATCTGCCGCCTTTGCAAGGGTTGGAACTGCCAGAAAAGCAAATGGGTGAGAAGCTGTATATAGGTCCATTAACAAATCTTCGGCAATTGTATTTTCAAATCGTTCCTCTACAGCCCTGTCTTTAAAAGCAACAGCCTGAATATACTGTACCGCACTTTTCTTAATACGTCTAAAATTATACTCGCGATCCAAACTATCTTTTACTCTTAAAGAAATTGTTTGATGCCCCCCTCCCATTCTTATGGGTGTAAGACCCCCGTATAAGGTATCAAGATCTGCCACTTTTAATTCTACAGGAGTACCGTATACTTTGCGGTAGCGATCTCCCCATAATGTTCTGAAGGTCCCGCTTTTATCGGTTTCCTCCTGGGTATAGACTGAAGTTGTAACTGTTTCAGGAAGTGTATCTGGAATGTCTGAAAAATCAAATTCCAGGGGAGCCTCATGCACCTGCTTCTGATACATCAATTTTGCCCGGTTATTTTCATTTCCGTAGAAACTCACCCAGGAAGAACCATCTTCAAAGACATCATAAACGGCAAATCCCTGATCGGGATAAGCAAAAAGACCGTCAAAACTCAGCGTGGCATAACTGGCCTTGGAGGCAGAACCTGAAACGATTTGTTTAATATTTTCTCTTTCCAGATACTGAAGTGAATGTTCATGCCCGCCCATAAAAATTAACCTTTCAGCATCTTTGGAAATGGTTTCCAATCTCTTGATTAGGGATTTATAGCGTTCATTTTGCGCATCCTGGATGGATACCCCGCCGGTAGTGCGTATCAATGTCGCCAGTGAGCCAAGTATTGGCACGGGAATCTTTTTTTGAGTAGGATAGAGATGCTGATCAAAATTATATTGCCCCCCATGCACTCCATTGGTGTAAAGTGGGTGGTGCATGGCAATAATAATTGATTTGTCCTGGTTTTTCTTTAATTCTGATTCAACCTCAAGAAACATGGCTTCCCTTGTTTTCATTCCGGCACAACCTTTATTGACCAGGGGATGGTTATCCCAGTTGGTCAAAAACCATTGGGAATCTATTACTATAAGCTGAATATTATCTGATATCTTTATACTCTCTAGCCCGCATCCAATATCCGGGGACCATTTAAGGCGATCACCCAGCTTTTCTTTCAAATAGGATTTTTGTCGCTCAAGGCCCGGAATGCCTTTATTGTACCAATCGTGATTCCCGGGGAGCACTATCACATTACCTTCATAGTTTTCTACCGCATCGATTTGTGCATCCAGCCTGTATTCTGCTTCTTCCCTATTTTTGGAATTCTTTACGGGCATACCGTCAGGATAGATATTATCTCCCAGAAAAAGTGTGTAATTATCTGTGATTTTTACCGAATCCATGAAGTTTTTAAAAGCAATAAGCCCTTCGGAAGAACCACCCGGTTGAGAATACCCCCCATCTCCAATCAAGTAAAAAGACTTTTCAATCTTAAGATCTGTGGGATACCCAAAGTTAGTTTTGGGCTCACCGTCCCTGTATTTTGGGTCTGTACTTGCACAACCTCCCAGTAATAGTACGCACAGGAAAGTTAGAATTATGTTATATTTTTTCATGAAAAATTTACAGTTGAATTTTTTTGTAATTTGGTGAGATATTTAAACCCCTTTTGAATGGCTGATTTAATCAAAGATACAGAGATTTTTGTTCTGGAATTATTTAAAGAAAAATTACCCAATTCTTACATCTACCATAACTATAATCACACATTGAGAGTGGTTAAAAGTACTAAAGAATTAATTGAGAATTCTCAATTAAATGTTAAAGAAGAACAGGCCTTAATTCTCGCTGCATGGCTTCATGATACGGGTTATATAGTAAAATTTCATGGGCATGAAGAGGAAAGTGTAAAAATTGCGCGGAAATTTTTAACTGAAAAAAATGCAGATGAAGAAACCATTAATATGGTGGAAGAATGTATTATCGCAACCAAATTCAATAGAAAGCCGGAAAGTAAACTCGAATATATTATTAAGGATGCAGACAGCTCTCACTTAGCCAAAGATTATTTTTTGGATACCAGTGAATTTTTAAGGCAGGAACTGGAGTTACTGAACATTAAGAAGTATTCTCCCGGTGAATGGCTGGACGAAAACATAAAACTTTTTACCGAAGTTCATAGATTTTACACCGATTATGCTTCCAGGAATTGGAAATCTCAAAAAGATCAAAATTTATCTCTATTGCTTGAGAAACGTAATAAGGAATCAAAAAAATTAAAAAAAGAGGAGATTAAGGCAAAACTTAAAGCAGATGCCAAAAACAATAATCCCGAAAGGAGCATACAGACGCTTTTCAGGGTTACCCTTAGAAATCATATAAAATTAAGTGATATCGCAGATACCAAGGCTAACATTCTGCTATCTGTAAATGCTATTATAATTTCCCTTGCCCTGGCCAATTTGATACCGCAGCTTGATACTGCTACCCATAAACATTTGCTGGTCCCTACTCTCATCCTTATTGTTTTTAGTGTGGCTTCTATAATTTTATCCATTATGTCTACCAGGCCTAACGTAACATCGGGGCAGTTTACCAAAGATCAGGTAGAAAAAAGAGAGGTTAATTTACTTTTCTTCGGGAATTTTCACAAAATGCCATTTGGGGAATTCAAATGGGGCCTTAAAAAACTCATTGAGGATAAGGATTATGTATATGAATCTATGATGCTGGATCTACATTTGCTGGGAATTGTTTTACATCGCAAGTATATGCTATTACGTCTAACATATATGGTTTTCATGGTTGGGATCATAGTTTCGGTGCTTGCTTACGTTGTAGCTTTTTACTTAATTTAAAACATCCATCATCTCCTCATAAGTTATAGTTTTATCAGGTACCTGCTCATCTGGTGTATAAAGTATATTTACGCGAATGGCTTTTAATCCAATTACACCCTGGACATCTTCGAGTTCAAGAATCTCAAGCTCATCGCCCAGATATTTTTTTGTTTGAAGATATTTTACATATCTTAAATATTCTCTTTCATCTGCGCTCTGAGAATAAACAATAACTATTTTACCCTTTACGGTGATCCTTTCTTCTGTGTTCTTAATATACGCCTTATCTATACGCTTTTTTATCACCTCATAACGCGCATTATATGTACCATCTACATCAAATTTCTTTTCGTCCATCCTATACCTTATGGAGAGAGTACTATTAAATACCAAAATTAAAGAGGCGGCATCCATTTTAACCGGAGTGGTCTTCTGGACCTGGTAAAACCTGTTCTCCATTTCACACATGGTGCTCAATTGCCAAAGCCTTAGGTTATAGAGATAAACCTTATTAAAGGGCTTTTGATAATTTAAGGAAGCACCAATATAAATATTGTGATCAACCCCATCTGTCTTATATCTCTCAAAATAATGAGGATAGATCTTCTGGGCTCCTGCCTGCTTTCGGTCTATAAAGCGGGCCATAATCCTGTTTAATTTCTGAACTGTTTCATCATAATCTTTGCGAAGCTCATAAATAATGCCGGTCTCCGGGTTAAGAAGTTCGTTATATTCCTCAACAAGTTTTCTAAGTTCTTCAGATTGTGAGGCCAGGTGTTCCATTAATGGATTAACCTCTCTTTGCATTAAGTTATATACCATTTGTTCACTCGAGGCATTCAGACTACCTTTTAATTCTTTCTGAAATTCTTTAATCCTAAACTTTACCTGATCATAAATAGGCATTTTTTCAGCATCAAAACCTTTTCCAATTATATTTTCTACAAGTTCAAGTTGCTTTAACAGATCCTGTTGAATTGCGTGATTCCGGGCTTCAGATGAACCTACAATGTCTATTTGCCCGTATAAAGGATATACATCACTAAAAGAAATATCTTTAAAAGTAGCCAGCCCCTTCTGGTCAATTTCCCTTATGTAACGTTTTGCTTCATTTTCAAAGATCCATAATACACTGGGGTGTATAGAAGTACATTCACTTTGTATAATCGCTTTTACCCTGTTCTCAAATTCATCTTTGTTTCGCTGAACAGCGGTAACAATATAGGGTAGTATTTCATCCAGCTTGATGGCATTGATACTGTTCAATTCGTTTTTCCTGTAGGATACCAGTTCCAGAACTCCCAAAAGGACCGGGCCATTGGCTATTGGTGCAAGGATAAAACTTTTAATGTCGTGTTTAAGGAAGATTTGCGCCAGGACATCACCTTCATTTTTTTGCAGATATGCTTCCAGATTGGTAACCGTACAATAATTTTTCTTAGAAATAAGCCTGTTAAGCGATCCCGGACTTAGAACAGACCTTATATCTTTACTTCTTTCATTTTCCAGGAGGAAACTTTGGGCCTCAAGGTTATTCATTTTTTCAAGGGTTCCTTCCCTGCTGTTAAACAACGTGAAACCAACCCTGAGGTCTGGTATCTTATATATTGATCTGAAAATTTCCTGAAATTTTTCAATTTCGTTTTGATCTGTAGTATCGGGATTTAGAAGGGCAGTTTTAAGGTCAGAAATAGCATCATCTATAGTTACATCTGTAAGATTGATTATGGTAAATCCTTTAAATATCCAACTGCCTGGCGGGAACATCTCTCTCCATAATCCCACATCCTCAATATTCTGAATTAAAATATCCACATCCTTCTCTGTGATATCCCTGGCATTCTCCCCGGGATATATTTCAATGAAATCTGCATTAAGAGCAAGCCTGTAGTGTTTTAAAACCCCGTCTTTGTTAGGAATATCATAATATAAAGGTCTTGCAAAATCAATATTATAATTATAGTGATGGTTAAGAATAAGAATGCACCCGTAGATGTAGTTCATGTTCACATCCATATTACGCATTTCAATTACATAATCCTCCCCCGCTTCATTAATTATCGTCCTGAATCGTTTTGAAGCATTGAAAATAATATTGTGAAAAGGTAGAGATGCAGCTTTTATTTCATTGTAGGTAAGTATTGGAGGAAAAAGATCATTGAGCAGAATACGAATTGGATCCTGAAATTTTTTAAGATCTGCCGGATCATTTATACCTTCTTCCAGCTGGGGGAAAGAGGTCACGTAATTCAAAACTTCTTCCTTATATTTTTTGGCTATACTACTATGTTCAGCCTCAACTTGTTCCCGGTATTTTTCAATGATCTTGTGAAAACTTATGTTTAAATCGAGGGGGAAGTCTTTCAACTGGTTTTTCATACCTGAGAATTATTGTATAAATTTAATATTTCTTCTTACTGCACTGTTTTACCAGCCTGAAATTAACAAATATTTACAAACTAAAGGTTTTATCTAGGTCGAGTTGTGTATTTTTGTAAGAATTATCAAAAGCGGGCGTACAGCTCCATTATTTATAACATTTAAATTTTTAAAGAATAATGAAATATATTTTTTTAATCGCTATTACATTAAGTATTATAAGCTGTCAGAAAAACCATGATGGTTATGCTATAACAGGAAACGTTGCTAACCTGGAGTCGGGGAATATGATCTATGTCTACCAGATTGATGCTAACAGCCAGCCCCGCATCATTGATTCGGTTGCTATAGAAAATGGTAAGTTTTCTCTGGATCTTGCCAATGTTGATTCTCCAAATTTAAGTTTTCTTACTCTTCCCGGTTACAATGGCAATGTGATGTTTATTTCTGAAAATGAAACCATAAGTTTTGAAATGTACAAGGATAGTTTACACACTTCCACGATTTCTGGCGGGAAAGAAAACAGGGTCTTCACCCAATATATTGATCATCTTAAAGGTCTTAACCAACCACTTATGGAGATTAGGATGAAATTAAACCAGGAATTCACAACTACAAAAGATTCGGCAAGCATTGTGCAATTACAGCAGGAAGAAGAAGCACTTATATTGAGGGATATAGACTTTAAAAAGGAATTGGTGAAAGAAAATCCCGATGCCTTTACCTCTGTTCTGGCTGTGACAGACATGTTGAGCACAGGTGTCCCAACCACAGAGGTGCGGGAATATTTTGAAATGTTATCGCAGGAATTAAAAGAAACTTCGTTTGGGAAGAATTTAAAGAATAATCTCGATAAAATCAGCGTCACTGAAATAGGCAGTAAAGCCCCACAATTCTCAGGCCCCGATCCACAGGGTAAGGAATTGGCACTGAATGAGCTGTTAGGGAAAGTGACCCTTATAGATTTCTGGGCCGCCTGGTGCAAGCCCTGCAGGGATGAAAACCCAAATATTGTAAGGGTTTATAATAAATATCGCGATCAGGGATTTAATGTAATAGGCATTTCCCTGGACAGGCAGGATCAAAAGGACCGCTGGATAAAAGCTATTGAAGACGATAAACTGGACTGGCCCCAGATCTCAAATTTGCAATTCTGGGATGAACCTATTGCGCAATTATATGGGATAAGAGCTATACCTGCAGCTTTCATTTTAGATGAAAATGGTGTTATAGTTGCCAGGGATGTGCGCGGGCCCGATCTGGAAAGAGTTGTTGAGGAACTGCTGTCAAAGTAATTTATCTCTATTTAATTTATATGATTAAGCCCCGTAATTCGGGGCTTAATTTTTTTCCTGACTTCCGCACTGGGACACCCTACATTAAATTATGTATATGGTTACAAAATTTTTGCTCTTTGTTAGTAAAAAATTAGTGGAAATCCGTGGATCCTTTGTCCCGTTAGGGACCACATATGGGTAGAATCAAGATGAAAAAACAAAACCGCGCCTTTAGGTACGGCATATAAGATTCCCGGTTTATATGCTGTGCCTACGGCACAGATAGCTTCGGGTTAATCTTCTTCTACCAATAGATAGTCCCTTACGGGACATGAAAAAAAGGATATTGAAAATCTATATCCTACGACAAATAATTTTTTGCACAGGTGACAGGGTAAAAACAGGAGGAGAATTCCTGTCATTCAGCAAGCAGGTAAAAAGGGCCGGACCATCGAACTACACGGCTCCCAGATCCCGAATCCCGAAGCCCGAATCCCCATTCCCGATTCCCGAATGTAGCCCGGAAAACAGAATGGCAGTTTTTGCGTACGCATAAAAACTTGAGTAGAAACATGTTCTTTTCTCGCTCTGTAACCCTTCCGTCTTAAGCGGTCAAGGTTTATTCCTGGCAGAATAATTTCGTTCCGCTTAAGCCACCTTCCCTTGAAAAAAGGGAAGGAGCTTTTTGGTTTTTTAAAAGGGGAAGCTGGTTAACCTGAATGACAAGTAATATTTTCAGCAATTTCAATGGAGAAATACAACGTGCCTTAGTAACGGCAAATAAGATTCCCGGTTTATATGCTGTACCTACGGCACAGATAGCTTCGGGATATTTT
>JBGTNH010000035.1:0-21019 GCA_041743165.1 Gillisia sp.
TTCCATAAGCCACTTATCCATCATATACCAGGCAATTGGAAAGGAAATAAGAGCAGCTATAAACACCAGTTTTAAAAGGTCTTTTGATAACAGCTTAATAATGTTACCCACACTGGCACCTGCTACTTTGCGAATTCCTATCTCCTTAATTCTTTGCCTTGCCTCAAAAGTTACTAATCCCAGTAAGCCCAGGCAGGCAATAAGAATAGTAAGAATGGACAGGATCAGGAACAAAGTTTGACGCATTACGTCTTCTTTATAGAATAACTTCCATTGTTCATCTAAAAAATGGTACTCCATTAGATTTTCCTGATCACTGCTTAACATTATCTTATCCATTTGATCAAGGGTTGTGGTAATATCGCCAGGTGCAAATTTAACGGTAAAATAATCCATGGGATCGAAAGGGTTTTTTTCAAATCCCACAACCATGGGAGCCAGAGGTTCTTTTAAAGATTGAAAATTAAAATCCTTTATTATTCCCACAACATTGAGCATAAAGGACTGCCCGGTCTTAATTTCGACCAACTGTTCAGATGCTTCCGTAATACCCAGGATTTTTGCAGCCGTTTCATTAAGAAACACTGCTGAGGAATCTGCCACACTTCCCTCGGTAAAGTTTCTTCCGCTAACCATTTCGGTTCCATATGTTGATAAAAAACTGTGGTCGACTCCTAAAAAATACATTTCCAAACCTTCCTCATTTTGGATGTTTTGGTTTTTAACCCTTACCGTTGTAATTTCTTTCCAATCGCCGGGAACTCTGGTAGTGAGGCTTACATCTCTTACCTGAGATAGTTTTAGGAACTGGTCTTTAATCGAATTAGCATCCTTCCTAATCTTACCGCTATTAATATCTACCACAACCAATTGGTCTTTGTTAAAGCCCATATCTTTTGTGTCGAGGTATTGCATCTGCATGAAGACAACCATTGTTGCTATTATCATAATGATTGACAAGGAGAATTGGAAGACCACCAGGGTGCGCCGCAGGGAAAGATTTCCACTTCCAACCTTTACTTTGTTTTTCAATAATGATAATGGTTTGGATGCAGAAAGAAATATAGCAGGATATAATCCCGAAACAAATCCTACAAAAAGTATCACAAAAGCTAATCCTATTAGGATCCTGTAATCGCTGGAGAAACCAAAATCGAGTTCTTTACCAGTGAAGTTGTTAAAAGAAGGGAGAAGGACAATAACAGCAATGATAGCCAGGATAAATGCTATGAAAGTAAGCACATAAGCCTCAGAAAGGAATTGCCCTACAAGACTCTTTTTTGAAGCCCCTACCACTTTACGCATTGCAATTTCCTTTGCCCTCTTTGAATACCTGGCAGTAGTGAGGTTTATATAATTAATACAGGCTATGAGGAGGACAAAAAAGGCAATAATAGAGAATGCATAGATATAATATATATTTCCGGGGGGATTATCATATCCGTCTTTAATACCTTCGGAATAAAAATGAATATCTTTTAACGGCTGAAGTATAATAGCCCGGTCGTATTCATCATCATCCCGGGCGGTCACGATGGAATTTATCTTTCGTTCTACCGAAGATACATCTGCATTTTCCTGAAGCAGCAAGTATGTTTGAAACCATCCATTCTTCCACCCTTGTTTGTATCTCGCCCTGCTTTCATCATTAAGTGCAGTTGATTCTGATATAAGGAGATTAAACGAAAGATGTGAATTGGTTGGAAAATTCTCTAATACTCCGGTTATGGTATATGGCCTTTCAGACCCCATCATCAATAATTCCCCAAGAACATCTGTGGTATTGAAAATTTTTATTGCTGTTTCTTCTGTGACAATAACTGTATAGGGCTCTTCAAGAGCGGTTGCGCGATCTCCCCGTAGCAAATTAAAATCAAAAACTTCAAGAAATCCTGTATTGCCATAGCGTAATTCTTCGGAAAAGATGTTTTTCTTAGATATGTCACTTACGTTTGTCCTACCCCAATAAATGTGTCTTGCAGAACCTTTAATTTCCGGAATTTCATTTTTTAATTCTGCAATATTATAATTGGCCCTGGCAACTTGTTGAAATTCTCCATCAATCCAAATGGTATTCACAACCCTGTAAATGGAATCGGCATCTTTGTGCTGGGTGTCATAAGTAAATTCCTCAAATACGTAGAGGGCGATAAGAATAAAACTTACCAACCCTATAGTAAGACCCAAAATATTTATGAATGAAAAAAGAGAATCCTTCTTAAGATTCCTGAAAGCTAGTTTAATATAATTTTTAAACATGGTGATGAAATTATTGATTGATAAAGAACCCTTTGTTATTTTTTAAACCAGAACATTCTCTGTTACCTTTTGCCCATCCAGCATCCTTATGATCCTGTGGCTGTATTTTGCATCATGTTCGCTGTGTGTTACCATGATAATGGTAGTACCGGCTTCATTCAATTCTGTAAGCAGGTCCATTACTTCATTCCCGTTGCTGCTGTCAAGGTTTCCTGTTGGCTCATCGGCAAGAATAAGCTTAGGATTGTTCACCACCGCACGTGCAACGGCTACCCTCTGCTGCTGTCCTCCTGAAAGCTGCTGCGGAAAGTGATTTCTACGATGCATGATCCCCATTTTTTCAAGGACCTCGTTTACCCGTGCTTTGCGATCTGCGGGTTTCACCCCGGTGTAGATCAATGGAAGCTCAACATTCTCAAATACGGTAAGCTCATCAATAAGATTAAAGCTCTGGAAAACGAATCCAATATTGTGTTTTCTTAAATTTGCTCTTTTGCGCTCATTAAAGCCTGAGATTTCAGTGCCGTTGAAAACAAAACTTCCCCCATCAGGATCATCCAGCAGTCCCAGAATATTAAGCAAAGTAGATTTTCCACAACCGGAAGGACCCATTATGGCCACAAATTCACCCTCTTTTACCTGGAATGAAAGTTTGTTAAGTGCTACTGTCTGAACCTCCTCGGTTCTGTAGAATTTTTCGAGATTTTCAATTGTTATCATTGTTGTAGTTATTCGTTTTTATGGATGATTTCTTATTAATGGTGGTTTCGGTTTTCGATTTGAGTTATCAGTTTTTTGAGCTTTCAGCTATCAGCTATCAGCTATCAGATTTTGGCTATCAGATTTTTTGCTGAAGGCTGACGGCTGATTGCTGATTGCTGACTGCTGACTGCTGACTGCTATTTTTTTCTTTATATTTATTTTAATCTTAATTCTATTTATTATGCGTAATTTTTTAAATCTTGAATTTTGGAAGAGGAGCCATCTTCTCACTTTAAAGATTTACCAAATCACTAAATCTTTTCCGAAGGAAGAATTATTTGGACTATCCAGTCAAATGCGACGTTCTCCTTCCTCCATTCCTTCAAATATTGCCGAAGGCTCAGAAAGGAATTCCAATCCACAGTTTATTAATTTCCGCCAAATCGCTTCCGGTTCCTGCTCCGAAATTCAATATCAATTAATTCTATCAAAGGACTTGTCATATATTTCAGAAGAAGTTTTTACAGAACTTCATTCAGAAATCATAGAGATCAGAAAAATGATCTTTCAATATATTTCCAGGCTAAAATAAATAGCTATCAGCTTTTAGATATCAGCTCTCAGCTTTTTATAGCTATCGGCATTCAGCTTTCCGCTATCAGTTTTTTTTGATTCTTGACACTGACTGCTTATTGCTGGCTGCTGAAGGCTGACGGCTGATTGCTGACGGCTGTCAGCTGACAGCTGATCACTCCTTGAGCACCAACTCCTGGATATCTCCGTAATTATCATAGCTCGAGGTGATCACCCGGTCGCCGGGTTGAAGGCCATCAAGCACTTCGTAATATTCTGTGTTCTGGCTGCCCAGCCTGATATCGGTTCTATAGGCCTTCTCACCATTCTCACTTACTTTAAAGATCCAGTTACCACCTGTTTGCTGGAAGAAACCACCTTTGGGGATAAGCAAGGCTTGTTTCTCCTGACTTAAGGCCACTCGTATCTGCAAAGTTTGCCCTCTCCTGATTCCTTCAGGCACTTCCCCTTCAAATTGCATATCTACCTGGAATCGCCCATTAGTTACCTGGGTAAAGACTTTGGAGATGGTCAATGTGTATTCCTTATTGTTAAAATTAAAGGTTCCGGTCTGGCCGTTATAGATCCTGGAAATATAGTGTTCATCAATATCAACCCGCACTTTGAATCCGCTGAGGACATCTATCTGGCCAAGGCGTTCACCTTTGTTCTTTGACTGGCCAATTTCTGCATCAAGAGATGTTAGCTGCCCGTCAACCGGAGCTCTTACTACGAGATCACCTACCTTTTTTCGCATAAGCTCGAGCGCGCTTTGTGTCCTGGCGTAAGAATTCCGGGCCTGGGTCACTTCCTGTCTTGTAGCTATGGAATCCTGTTTTAAAACTTCATTGGAAAGTCCCATGCGCTGCTTTTGGTAATTGTAATTGTTTTCCGATTCTATCAATTCCTGCCGCCCAATTGCTTTTTTCTCATACAGGCGCTTGTTGAGATTATAGACCCTTTCAGCTTCTATAAGATTGTTCTCCACATCTGTGGCCTGGTTGAGCCTGTTAATGGTGTTTTGTCTCGCCTGGGTCTGGGAGATCTGCATCTGGGTCAAAAGATTATAAACCGAAGTTTCCTGGTTCACCAGGCTTAATTCGAGATCGGTATTTGATAATCGAAGGATAGGTTCCCCGGCTTTTAAAATGGCCCCGTCCTCAACAAACTTTTCTTCTACCCTTCCACCTTCAAGGGCATCCAGATAAATGGTGGAGATTGGCAATACTATTCCATTCACCGGAATATTCTCCTGAAATATTCCCTGTTGTGCTGTATTAATACTTATTCTTTCCTTTTCAACGTTCAATTTTGAAGCTCCCCCTGATGATATCAGTACAAAAACTATCAAAGCAAGCAACGCAAATCCTCCCACGATCATGGCGATCTTTTTGGGGGTAAATCTTTTCTTTTCTAATGGTATGTCCATTTACTCTTAATTTTCTATTCTTTATATATACATTATAATGCCAATGCCTAAAACCATTGAAAACAAGCATGTTACATTTTATTCCCAAGAAAAGAGTGTACGAAAATGAACACTTTGTGTTCGCTAATCATACAGTTTTCCTGAACCCGAAATTAACCCCAATAAAGGAGTTTTAAGCTGATGGGAAATTTGTAATATTGTATTTATGATTCTTAAAAACGCCAGGATATTGATTATTGATGATGACCCAGATGTGCTGGTAGCACTGAGGTTGTTATTGAAATCTTCGGTAAAGGAGGTGGTAGTGGAAAAAAATCCAAACCAAATCCCTTCCCTGCTGCGCAACAGCAGTTTTGAGCTAGTCATCCTGGACATGAACTTTAATGGTCTTGTCAACACGGGTAATGAAGGCATATTCTGGCTTAACAAAATAAAACAGTTGAGTCCTGATTCTGATGTTATCCTGATCACCGCTTATGGTGATATTGATCTTGCCATAAGATCACTAAAAGAAGGGGCCTCAGATTTTGTGGTAAAACCCTGGAAGAATGAGAAAATTCTCAATTGCGTAAAAGATCTTGTAGAAAAGAAGAAAGCAGGAAAATCTTCCAAACCCGGGATCATTATAGAGGGAAACAATATTGTGGGTGAGAGTGAGGTAATGGAAGATGTATTTGTGAAGTTGAAAAAAGTAGCTCCAACAGATGCCAATATTCTTGTCCTGGGAGAAAACGGGACGGGAAAAGACCTCGTTGCACGTTTCATACATGAGAATTCTCACAGGAAAGATAAACCATTTGTGAAGGTTGATGTGGGCGCGCTTACTTCCACCCTTTTTGAAAGTGAGCTATTTGGATACAAAAAAGGGGCTTTTACAGATGCCAGGGAAGACCGCAAAGGCCGGTTTGAAGCAGCCCATGGAGGCACACTTTTCCTGGATGAAATAGGAAATATAAGCCTTGGACAGCAGGCCCGCCTCCTAACCGTATTACAGAACCGGCATATAACCCCTTTGGGATCCAATGAAGTGATTCCCGTGGATATCCGGCTTATCTGTGCTACAAATGTGGAACTTTCTGTACTGGCCGATGAAAATAAATTCAGAAAAGATCTTATTTACAGGATCAATACCGTAGATATTACTGTACCTCCTTTAAGGGACCGGGAGGGAGATATCCTTATACTTACAAAACATTTTTTAAAGCTTTATGGAGCAAAATACGGCAAAGGACCTTTTGATCTGGATAAAAGTTTTATCGATAAGCTTAAAAGGCATTCCTTTCCCGGAAATGTAAGAGAACTTCAATATAGCCTGGAACGAACGGTGATCATGGCAGAACATGACATACTCACCCAGGAAGACCTTATATTTTCTGTCCTGGAGAAAGAATCCAGGCCAAATGAACCCGGCGATATGAAACTTGGGACTATTGAAAAAAACACCATACTTACTGTAATTAAAAAGAATAAGGGTAACATTTCAAGATCTGCCGAAGAATTAGGGATTACACGGGCGGCTTTGTACCGTAGACTCGATAAATATGACCTATAAAACCCGTAGTGTCTTTTTGCTGGCAAGGATCATAATCCTGTTGCTTTGCCTTATTTTGACGGCTTACGCTATTACAAATTCCTATTACTATCTGGCTATAGGTTCAGGCTTGCTATGCATCATAGTATTTCTAAACCTGTACAAATTCCTTTTAAGACGATTTACTGAAATTGACGATTTTTTCGAATCTGTAAAATACAGGGATTTTTCCAGAAGGTTTGTTGAGGAACTTGGACCCCGGGATATAAGACAGCTCCATAAAGGTTTTAATGAAGTAAACCGGGTGATTAGGGAGATCAATGCAAAAAAAGAGGTGCAATATCTTTATTTGCAGAAGATCCTGGAAATGGTAGATATAGGAATTATCGCATATAATCTGGAGACCGGCGTAGTACTTTGGTCTAATGATTCTATAAAAGATACCCTGGATCTTCCCTCTTTTAAAAATATAAGTTTTGTTTCAAGGAGAAAGCCCGAACTTTTTGAGATTGTGTTTGAAACCTATCATTCTGAAGCTACTTCGGTAACTATTCCTGTAAAAAATGAAAGTCTTAAAGTATTGATCTCAGATACTGTATTCCAGATAGAAGATGAAGCATATAAGCTTATTGTGCTTCAGAATATTGATGAAACCCTTGATCAGAATGAATCTGAAGCATGGAAAAAATTGTTGAGTGTAATGACCCATGAGATCATGAATTCCATTGCGCCAATTTCATCCCTTGCAGATACTCTACAAACACATGTTCGTGAAACTGCTCGCAATCCCAAATCTCAAAGTCTCGATCTGGAAGATCTGGATGCAGGGATTACAAGCATTAAAAAGCGAAGTGAAGGCCTTATGAAATTTGCAAATACCTACAGAAGCCTGAATAAGGTCACTCAGCTCAATAGGGAAAAGGTATTGGTGAGGGAGTTATTTCAGAATATTCAGCACCTTATGCAACCTTCCATTCAGAATAAAAATATTAAAATTAATTATCAGCTAGAGAACCGGGATCTGGAAGTAGAGATAGACAGCTATTTAATTGAACAGGTCCTAATAAACCTTATCCTGAATGCCATTGATGCCTGCAAAAATAAAGAAGATGGCCTGATCGTAATATGGGCTAAAAAAGATGCCGACTCAAATATCATTATCAGGGTCCAGGATAATGGGACCGGGATCCCGGAAGAGATCAAAGACAGTATTTTTATTCCGTTTTTCACCACCAAAAAGAATGGCAGCGGGATAGGTTTGAGCCTGTGTAAACAAATCATGCTTTTACACAAAGGAAAGATTCAGCTTCAAAGTGAGGATAACAAGGGCACAGCAGTAAGTCTGGTATTTTAGAATTTAGACAAAAAACAGGGGTAAATTAAACCCTGGGAAGGTTAACAGGTATCTTTATGGTGCATTTACCAAATGGATTGTTTGTGGTAGGTCATGGCCAGGGAGGTATATAATACAGCAGGCTGTTTTTTGCGGTTCTTATCTTGCTATAGGCCTCGGCAGGAAGAACCGGATCCTAGAATATAATATGTTAAAAATCAAATAATTAACAATCGTTAACTCTGGTTAACTGTTTTCCTGTAGAAAGTTTTAGAAGTTTGAATATCAAATTTTCAGTAACCTTTTAAAACATTCATCATGAAAAAATTCAAAATTTTGTTTTTGGTCCTCTCACTGGGGATCTCTAACTTTCTCCCTGCCGGAGAACTTGAAAACAGACCTGAAACTTCTACAACGCTTTCTGCAGAGATTTCCAAATTTATGAAGCGACATTATTTTCCTCTGGAGGAAGATCTTGTGGTAGAAGTGAAATTCAGAATTAATGAGTACAGGGAAATTGTAGTACTATCAGTAATTTCTGATAATCCGGAAGTAAGAGGATTTATCGCAAGTTCTTTAAACAACAAAATACCGGATAGTAAATCTTTTCAAACAGGGAAATTATATTCTATGCCGGTAAGACTGACACCTTAAAATCTTTGCAAAATTTGGAATGAGTTATTTGAAGAAATGGAAAAGCTGAAGTTCGCACTTCAGCTTTTATTCTTTAATACTTAAGACGTCTCCAGGAACAATTATTTACCTTGCTGGACGCTTTCCATTCTTTAAAATTGAGAAAACAATACCCCGACCCGTATCTTCTTAGTATTTCAGAGTATTTCAGACTTTTATGGTACAACCAATGGCTTTTGTAGTTTTCACGGGAACTTCTTTTTTACTGAGTAAGGCATCAACTGCATTTTCCAGGAATTTTTCTTTTACAGCACCGGCATCTTTAAAATTATCATCTATGGCCCCTATGTAGCGTACAACATTTCCCTTTGAAGTTTTTTCAAGCAAATAAACATGAGGAGTTCTTGTTGCTCCATATTGCGGGAATATTTCCTGCTTTTCATCAAAAACATAAGGGAAGGAAAATCCCTTTTCCTTAGCCCGGACCTGCATATTTTCAAAACTGTCTCCGGGAGAAAGCTTGGGATTGTTGGGGTTTATTGCGATAACCGGATAACCTTTGGATTTATATTTCCTGTCAAGCTCTATCATCCGGTCTTCATAAGCAACCACATAGGGACAGGTATTGCAACTGAAGATCACAATGTAGCCTTTGGCATCCTTGTAATCTGAAAGAGAAACCATTTTCCCGTCAACGTTTTTCAGTCTAAAGTCTGTGGCTACATCGCCAATTTCATATCCAGGGTTTACCTCAGGATTTGTAAAGCCGGTGAGTCCGGCAGCCACGATCACTATAGCCGCGAAAATCAAATAAAATTTGTTTTGTGTTTTCATTTTAAAAAAGTTTTTAATTCAGTTTCTAATTCATCATATGTAAAAGAGCGCTCATAAAATTTACGCTGATTTTCATTATAGATAAGAGTAGCCGGAATGGCACCACTCCACCCTGAATCTACTTTCGGGATCCATGTATTACTATCTACATCATCAAGCAGCACGACCCGGGATTGTAAATTATGCTTTTCAATAAAAGGGATGACGTTGCTCTCTAGTTTATCAGAAAAATCAAGACTGGTTAGAATGACTTCAACCCCCTTGCTGCTGTAATTTTCACGAATAGCTTCAAAGGCAGGAAGCTCCTTAATGCATGGCTTGCACCAGGTGGCCCAGAAGTTTATCACATATACTTTCCCCTCACCCTGTTGCAGCAGGTGCTCATATTCAGCAAAATCATAAACCGGAATTCCGGAAACAACAACCTCTTTATTCTTAACAATGGCCTTTTCCTGTTCACTCCCCGAACTTTTGTCCTCCTGTTTGCCATTACAGCTTTGTAACAGCAGGGCAGAGACTAAAAATAATCCAAAATATTTAAAATTTTTCATCATTAAGAAGAATATAGTTTTTTACTGCCTGCAAATTTGATCTATATTTATGCCAATTCGTTTAATACTGATTATCAACTTATTAAGTTAGTAATTCAATATTAATTTGTACGGTTATGAACCATAAAGTGTACGATATTAATACATTTTTAAATATCGTCTATTAAATCTTTAATTATTTTTAAAAAAAACTGAATTTTAATAAGTCAATTTATAGCCATACCCCCTCACATTAATGATCTGGATATTTTCATCTTTACAAAGTTTCTTTCGCAGCTTTGTAATAAAAACGTCCATGCTTCGGGTATTGAAAAAATCATCGTCACCCCAGAGCTTTTTCAGAATTAGGGATCTGTCCAGTACCTGATTTTTATTCATGCAAAGGTGAAAAAGCAGGTGGGCTTCCCGGTGGGTTAGCAATTCCTTTTCCTCTTCCTTATAGGTTAATGTTTGCCGGGAGAAATCAAAGGTGAAATCTCCTATCCTGATAATATCCCGTACTTCAGATAGCTTCCTGCGATTGAGCAGATTGTTGATCCTTACGATTAGTTCTTCCATACTAAATGGCTTGCGCAGGTAGTCATTGCCGCCGGCATCAAATCCTTCCAAAACGTCGCTCGTTTGAGATTTTGCTGTAAGGAAAATAATAGGGATTTGATCATTCAATTGTCTTATCTCCCTTGCAACTTTAAATCCATCCTTTTTTGGCATCATCACATCCAGAATGAGGATTTGTGGGATTTTTTCAGAGAAAGCTTTAATCGCTTTTTCACCATCATCAACCAGGTGCACCATGAAATTCCGTGTCTCCAGACTTTCCTTTACAATTTGACCCAGAGCCGGCTCATCTTCAGCAAAAAGAATATTTATTTTCTCATTCATAGGGCAGTTCTACAATAAAAGTGGTGTCTTTATTTACCTCGACCCTAATATTTCCATCATGCCGTTCCACAATCTGTTTGGTATAATAAAGTCCTATTCCAAACCCTTTTACATCATGGGTATTCCCTTTAGGCACCCGGTAAAATTTTTCATAAATCTGGCTGGCCTCTGCTTTGGTGAGGGTGTTCCCATTATCTGAAATTAAGACTATCACCTTGCCCGCTTCAAAATTCACCTTAACCCTTATCTCATCCCCTCCATATTTCACCGCATTATCAAGAATATTGCTGAAGGCGTTTTCAAGATGAAAGGGATCTCCAAGAATTTTAATATCCTCCCGGTCTGCCTCAAAATGAAAAGATTTATGGGGTGCCAGACCCCGGTATTTTTGAAGAAGAGATTTAAGAACCGGTGCCAGATAAACCTCTTGTTTTTCCAGCCTGAAACTATTACCTGTGAGAGTAGCTGTTTCCAGAAGTTTCTCTACCATATTGTCAAGTTTTTCCACCTGTTCTGTAGAGGTACGGGCGTAATTTTTTGCTTTTTCAGGATCATTACCTGCATTAAAATTGATTATGCCTTCCATTGCCACCCTTATCGTGGAAATTGGGGTTTTAAATTCATGGGTAATATTGCTTATGAGATCATTCTTGATCTCAGCAAGTTGTTTTTGATCTTTGATGATCCTCAATAAAAATAAAAGGCAACCTATAACTGCGGCCATAAGCAAACCAGATAATAATAAGCCTATCATATTAGCCCTAAGAATGGTGGCAGTTTCATTGCTAAAGTAAAGGCTGAGTTCACTGTTTTGAGGTAGCCAGGCCGATTTAGACCGGGTCTGCAAAGCTTCAGATTTAAGATTTTCGGGATATAGACGCTGCATCTGCTGCCCTCCACGGTTATATAAAAGACCGTAGCTAACTCCAATCTTCTTGCGTTGAAGTTCTTTCTGCACCAGGCTGTCCATCCTGGACATATTCAGGGTATCCTGTTTCATCGATACCACGATTTTGGTCACAAGGGAATCAAGATTTTGTATTCGTTTAGACCCGAAAACATCTATCTGGTTTATTGCTTCCGGATTGAATTTTTCCCTGGCTTCAGCAAAAGTGAATCTGTTGTTTCCCGGAATCTGTGTATCATTTTTTGCAATTACATAGGAGCCATCTTTTCTCAAAGCAACCTGAGTATTTACAGAGCCAAATTGGATCCCATTAACATTTTCCTCAAGATTTTGCATGGTGACCATGGTCATTTTTTGTGCACCGCTGGCATAATATTGTTCTACCGCATTATCAAGACTTATCTGCACTTCATTGATAAGCTGCTGTTTTCCCGCCTGATAGTTCTGGTAATTCCAGTACACCTGAATACCAAGCGTAATTAAGATCACAATTCCAATGAAGTAAATGATCCTTTTGTAACTACTGTTTTTCATATCTCAAAAGTATATCATTTCCTTCTGAAAATTTTAGTCGGTTAACACTCGTTAACTCTTATTAACCTTGATCAAGGACAATATATCTCACATTTGCTGAAATAATCCTTAAAATAAGCAACATGAAAACCGTAATTCTTTTAATTATCTTTTTAACTACAAACACCATTTTCAGCCAGGAATTCCAGGGCATAGCAACATACAGAAGCAGCCAGTCAGTGACTGTAAAAATGGACAGCACCCAGGTTAACGCCTCTCGCGCAAAGGAGATGAGCGCAATGATGGCATCCCAATTTGACAATGAATTTAAGCTTGAGTTTAATAACAAAGAGTCCCTTTACCGTATGGAAGAAAAACTTAAACTTGAAGGCCAGCAGGGGCGGCAGGGAACAATGATTATAAGCGGCATGGATATGGGCCAGTCACCAATTTATAAAAATACTTCAACTGAAACTTATGTAAAAGATGAGGATCTTATGGGAAAAAGATTTCTTGTAAAGGACAACCTTATAAAACCAGACTGGAAAATTGAGTCAGAGCAAAAAAAGATAGGTAACTATACAGTTATTAAAGCTACCTGGACCCGTGATGTTGAAATTTCCAATTGGGATAAAGACATGGTAGTAACAAAAACTACAGTCCCCAAAACCACCATCGCATGGTTTACACCTGAAATTCCTGTTAACCACGGTCCAAGGGAATTTTGGGGCTTACCCGGGCTTATCATGGAGATACAGGAAGGTAAATCTGTCATATTATGTACGGGTATTGTACTCAACCCAAAGGAAAAATTCACCATTGAAGTCCCTTCCAAAGGAAAGACTATTGACCAGGCTGCATATGATAAGATAAAGGGAGAAAAGGACAAAGAAATGAGGGAGCAGTTTGGTAAAGAACGAAAAGAGGGCTTCCAAATGAGAATTGGCAATTAAGCGCTTAATTAAAAACAATCATTCCTCCCAATACACCATTTAATGATCAAAATTTTTTCCATACTCAGTTTCTTTATTGGTTACATCTCCTTTTCACAAACAGTCCAGGTGACCGGGGTAGTCATAGACACTACCCAGGCTCCTCTGGAGATGGCCAGTATACTCGCCTTAAAAGATGGAAATGTCGAGAACTATGCTATAACCAATCATGAAGGTAGATTTAAAATGAACCTTCGCCGGGGCGAGAAATACATTCTTAGAGCCAATTATCTGGGTATGAAACCCAGTGAAACCGAAATTGAACTTACCGGCTCAGAAGATTCCTATAATCTTGCCATTATGCTTTTCACAGATGAAAATCAACTGGACGGGGTAGAGATTAAATATGAAATGCCGGTGGTTAAACGAGGAGATACCCTGATATATAATGCAGATTCCTTTACCAATGGTACTGAGAGAAAACTTGGAGATGTATTGAAAAAAATGCCGGGAATGAATGTTAATGAAAAAGGAGATATAGAATTTGAAGGTAAAAAAGTATCCAAGGTGATGGTTGACGGAAAGGATTTTTTTGACGGAGACAGCAAACTCGCCACAAAAAATATCCCGGCAGATGCGGTGGGCAAGGTAGAAGTATTGAGTAATTACAATGAGGTGAGCCAGATGCGTGGCCTGGGAAACGACCAGGATAATGTGGTTATAAATCTAAAACTGAAAGAAGGAAAAACCAATTTTTGGTTTGGAGAGGTTGAAGGAGGAGCCGGGGATGGAAAAGAAACCAGGTATTTAGGAAGATCCAGCCTTTTCTATTATAGTCCAAAAAGCAGTATCAATATACTTGGAAATTTAAACAATACAGGAGATGTACCCTTTACGGCCCGTGATTATTTCAACTTTACAGGTGGTATGTCAAGCGGAGTGAATACAGGTACAAATATAAATATTCCTGAAAGCGATCTGCGTTTTTTAATGATGCAGAATAACAGGGCAAAGGAGCTAGAAAGCAAATTCGGCGCCCTGAATTTCAGCCACCAGCTTACCAATAAATGGGGCATAAGCGGATTTTCAATTTTCAACGACGGCAAGACCGGCTTTTTACAGGAGACCATAAGAGAATTTATTACAACAGGAATTACTGAAATAAGTACAAGCAATACAAGGCAAAGAAATCAGCTTGGATTGGTAAAGTTAAGCTCGGTTTACAAACCCCATAACCGATTCCAGTTTGATTATGATGTCCTCGCAAAAGCAGCAGATCAAAGAGAGGGGGGGAATGTGATTTCGGTGTTTTCGGGAGAGGTTAATCCCATTGATGAATTTAAAAAGAATGAACCGATTTCAGTAAGCCAAAAAGCCAACCTGTATTATACCCTCAATGACAAAAATATATTCGCAGGTTATTTTAACCATCTTTATCAAAATGAGGATCCTTTTTACAATGCGATAGTTTCACTTCAACCCTTCCCGGAGTTCCTGCCGCTTATCCCCGATCAACAAAGATATAATATCAACCAGGATAGTGAAGTTTTCACAAATAAGATCGATCTTAAACTTGACTATTATTTTGTGCTCAACAAAATGAGCAATTTTAATATCAGCCTGGGCTATACTAAACACAAACAAAAATATAGCAGTTCCATGTTCCAGATTTTGGATAATAATTCGGTGAATCGCCTGGAAGATGAACAATTCAATAACTGCGTCGACTATGATCTGTCAGATTATTTTGTGGGTTTACGCTATAAACTGAAGCATGGAATTTTCACAATAACCCCCGGTTTAAGCCTTCATTATTATGAAAACATAAATTCGCAGGCCGGAGTGGAAACACAGGAGGAAAAAATGCTGTTACTCCCATTATTTATAGCCCATGCTCAAATAAAAAGAAGTCAGAGCCTCAGTTTCAACTACCGGATGACTGCAGATTTTACTGATGTGAATAATCTTGCTGAAGCTAATGTTCTTTCAAGTTATAATAGATTATTTCGGGGAAACAGGTTACTTGAAAATGCGATTTTCAATACCTGGAGCCTGAATTATTCCAATTTTAATATGTACAATTTCACAAGTATTTTTGCCGGGATCAATTACAACCGAAGGTTAAATGCCATACGCAATACCACCCTTATAGAAGAAATCAATCTTGTAACAACCCCAATCAATAGTTCAAGAACCGATGAATTATTAAGTGTAAATGCAAATTTTGAAAAGACCTTCAGGTTGCTAAAGACCAAACTTAGTACCTCACAATTTTTAAATCAACTGCAGTTGGTAGCTAATGAGCAGCCAGTAAAATCCAGGAATTTTATTCAGAACTATACCGGTAGCGTCTTGACCAATTTTAAAAAATCCCCTCACTTTGAAGTGGGTTATAACCGAAATATCAGCCAAAACGAAAATGGTGGGATTACCAATATTTTCATTACAGATAAACCTTTTGCCAATGTTCAGGTAAATTTCTTTGAAGGCTTTAGATTTATGGCAGAATGGAGTTACAACAATTACAGAAATAAAGAGAAAACGATAACAAATGAGTATTCTTTTGCTGAAGCAACTCTATCCTATCAAAATCCTGGCAATCCCTGGGAATTTAAACTTGAAGGCACCAATTTGTTCAATGTACAATCATTAAACACCAGTAATTTCAATGAATTTTTTAACAGCAATACAGAGTTTTTTGTACAACCAAGGATAATCATGGCAACTGTAACTTATAAGTTATAAAGGGAGAGGGGATGAAAATAGTGTGCCATTACCGAACAAAAAATGTACTAAAAATGAACAGCTTTTATATAAATTAATTACGCAAATATTTGATTTTCATTTGATTAGGATAATGGCACTAAATATGTAAATTACATATTAGATGAAAAATATGAACCCTATTCCTGCAACTATCAACAGCAGGTGATCAATAACGAACAGGACCATTTAATTACTTTCATCACAGGCAGGTTGCGAAATTACAAACGATATTCTATTGGTGTTAATGATCATTATATTGTTTGAATAGCCCAAAATAATTGAGCAGCCTGTCTTTTTTAAATCGGAGCCTGTTAAATTCCATAATACTCATCCTCAAACTCGTCGAGGTATGTCCTGTCATTCTTATAATCTCTTACAAGGGTATAAACATAGTAACCTGCACCAGCTATTAGTCCAATTTTCACAAGGCTTCCCGTCCACTGCAAGCCTTTTTTCGTTGCCCAGATCATTGCCGCTCTTTTACCGGCATCTATAACTTTTTGCTGAATATCCATAAGTACCATTTCTTTTTAATAATATCGTGAATATTGATCTTATAATAAGTTAAGGATTGCCTAAATAATTTAGGGTTTAAATTTTTTTAAAATAAAGTCACCCAGAGTGAACTATCTAATCTGGGACCTATATAAACATTTACAATTTTCGCATATAACAGGTGAGAATTTAAATTCTATATTTTAAAATCTCTGCAAAATGGTGCCAGGGGTATGATCTGTAAAGTTGGTTATGATAAAGCAAATTGGTTAAAAAAATAATTTATTACAGTTACTATATTGAAATCCACTTTCTTGGGTTCCATAAGGAGATTTAATTGAAATAATTGCACAAAAATGTTTGCGGAATATAAAAACAGGTGTATATTTGCCCTCGCAATCAAGCAACGGTCTGTTAGTTCAGTTGGTTATCCCGAGTACTCGGGACTGCCTGTCACAGACAAAAACGTTCTTAATGTTCTTTGTATATATTTTGAGGAGTGAAAGGGATCAGTCTTTTTATATTGGTCAAACTGATGATCTGAAAAAAAGATTAGATTTGCACAATCAGGGTTTATCTGCTTATACAAGTAATAAACTTCCCTGGAAGTTAGTTTACACTGAGGAGTATAATACAAGAAAAGAGGCTATTATAAGAGAGAAGTTTCTCAAAAAACAGAGAAACAGAAAGTTTTATGAAAGTTTGTTTGATAATTGGTCTGGTAGTTCAGTTGGTTAGAATACCTGCCTGTCACGCAGGGGGTCGCGAGTTCGAGTCTCGTCCAGACCGCAATCCCGAGTCCTCGGGAGCAAAAATAGCTCTAAGAAATTGGAGCTTTTTTTTGCCTTATAATGAAGTTGTGTTGTGTCCCTGAAAAGGGTTATGTGGTTGAAGTACTGTGAAAACAGTATTGCGCCAATGAGAAGCTTTTTTCCAGATTTATGGAAAAGGGCTTTTTTTGTTTTGTAGCTTTTCTATAATTTCTCCTCCTTTTCGTCAAATTGTCAACTTTTTCTTCTCTTTTAAGTACCCCATGAGGTACCCCAAATTTTCTCGAGTACCCCACTTTTAAAAAACAATAAACCAACTAAAAATTAAATTATATGAAAATAAATTATTCGATACAGAAAGGAAAGATTAATAAAGCAGGATTAACCCCATTAAGGTGTAGAATAACTTACGAGAAATCACGTAAACAATTTTCTACAGGAATATTTATTAATCCTTCCTATTGGAGTAAAGAAAAACAGAAAGTCCTGGATGAAGCTGAAAATTCAAGAACTGTAAATTCACATTTAAGCCTGATTAAGCAAAAACTTGGTCAGGCTTTTTTAATGCTCCAAATTCAGGAGGAATCATTTGATGCAGAAGATATCTATAAGATCTATAGCGGTGAAAATGTGAAGAAGGAGATGGGCGTTATAGCTGTTTATGAAGAACACAATACCTATTATAAAAAATTGATAGGTAAGGATCTAAAAGAAGTGTCATGGCAGAAATTTGAAAACACCAAGGGTCATCTTGAAAAATTTATACAATGGAAGTACAGGAGAAGAGAGGAAAAACTAAGTAATCTGAAATATCAGTTTATCAAAGACTTTGAATACTATCTAAGAACTGAACAGGATATGCAGCAAAGCACCATTAATAAAACTTTACAGAGGTTTAAAAAGATGATCAATTTTGCTGTAGCTCATGAATACCTTGACAGGAATCCATTTTTAATGCATAAACCTAAGGCAGTAAGAAAGGAAGTGATTTTTTTAAGTAAGGCTGAGCTTAAACATTTAGAGAATAAGGTGGTTTCAAATAAACGTTTAGATGAAGTACGAGATTGTTTTGTTTTCTGCTGTTACACTGGATTGGCTTTTAAAGAAATGAGTAATCTAAGTGAGGAGCATATTGTAAAAGGTGAAGATGGAAAAAACTGGATTAGAGTTAAAAGGCAAAAAACTGGTAAGGCTCTTTCAGTTCCTATATTACCAGTTGCTCAAAAAATTCTTGACAAGTATAATGGTGTAATGACAAACGGGAGAGTCCTACCTTCAAAAACAAATGCTCACTTTAATGCCTATTTAAAGGAAATAGCAGGCCTGTGTGAGTTCAAAATAAACCTAACACACCATATTGCCAGGAAGACCTTTGCCACCACTGTGCTGCTTTTAAATGATGTTCCTATTGAGATTGTAAGTAAATTATTAGGGCATTCTCGCATAGGAATTACCCAAGCTCATTATGGTCAAATCCTTCAGGAAAAAGTTGAAGAGGAAATGAAAAGATTGGTAAACAAACTGAAAATAACGGAGTAGTAAATTAGGGGGATTATTACCCCCTTTTCACTATCTTTTAAAAATTCATTTTGCAAACAGGTAAATTTTTATAATAAAAGATATTTTTAATAATGATCAATCCTTCAGTTTTCGAAGATGGAAACGACAGCTTTGTAATATTCAATTCAAGTCCAGTTAAAGGAAATCCAATAATTAATATAAGGAAAGCTTTTCTTTATATTGATTTGGAAAAGAAAAGAATAGAGAAAACAGATAGTTGGTTTAACAGGGGTAGATTTCTATACGAATTAGCATCAAAAAATCTAATTGGAGCCGAAATTACTTATGATATTTCAACGAAAGAAATTTTGGGAGAGGAACTGACTCCAATCCCGTTTAAAAGTAAAGTAAATCCTACTTCAAGGATTAAATTAGACCCAACACAGAAAATTTGGAGATACTTAAATGTACAAAAACTTTCACATCTGTTAAAATCAAAAACATTATATCTAAGTCGAATAGATAGGTTCAAAGACAATTTAGAAGGTATAAGCTCTCAAAGTTGCAGAAATATTATTGAAAATGAATGTGGATATGATTTAGATAAGCAGAAACAACAAATTTTATTGATGGAGGAAAGGTTTAAAGATAACAGGAAATCTACTTTTACTTCTTGCTGGCATATCAATGACGCACTCGACCTGCAAATGTGGAATGAATATAGCCGTTCAGGATTTTGTATAGAAACTAATTATAGTTCCCTTGAAACTTCCTTGTTAAAAGCAAAAATTCCACTCCATTTTGAACCAATTAGATACTTTCAAGAGCCTTATTTCAATCAAGAAATTTATTGGTTTCCTACCCTATTTAAACGAAATGAATTCCAGCATGAGAGAGAATTGAGAATTTCATCTTATGGATATAACCCCGATAATTTAGAATATCTGCCACCGTTTATTGATTTACAGAAATTGATTAAAACCATTCATGTGCATCCAAATTGCTCTAATTATAATTTAAAACTTATTAAAAAAATAGCCAGTGATCAAGGTTTAAAATTGAGTTTTAAAAAATTTCAAAATTCCTGAAATAATGCTTTAGGTTTCTCTATTAAAATTTGATAGAAGTCTAAATATGGGTGATTTTGTAGAATATTAAGTTGGATATTCATTTAATACGCCGTAGACAAGTTTTTTTGTTGAGGAGGAATATGATAAGAAGGTAAACAGAATAACTAATAAGCGGGCATTTGTGTCAGGGGAGATATTAGACAGATATTCTGACTTTTAAATTAATTTCAAAAAATTTTCAGATACGGGTTTCCGTAATTGACTTACCTCAATTATATCTAACTTGTGATCTTTTCTGAAATTATACTAGAGAAGAACGCTGCAATAGGAATTTTCAATGCATTAGCAATTGAATATAAATTTCCGATCGAGGTATTTATGACCCCACGTTCTATTCTGCTAATTTGGGAAATCTCCATACCAATATCATTAGCTAATTGGGCTTGTGTAAAACCTTTTGCTTTTCTAACCTTTCTTAGGTTTTTACCGAGTGCAATTAAGAAGTCTTTTTCATTAGAATATTCCACAAGTTAAAATTCGTGGAGCTGAATAACTATAATATAGGCATATTTGCCTATTTTTAAATTATTTTCTAACTAACATATCTTGAATGGATTTAAAACATGAAAATCCTAATTATGTACGGACTATTAATCAAAATTAAAGACACTATTAATCTTACTCAATTCTTTTATGAATAACTTTCCAAATTTTAATCTTTTTTCCAATTGTAAGAACACTTACTCTCATAACTAACTAACCATTTGATAAATACCTTTTAAATGAAACTTAAAGATAGATTTCCAAACTTTACTCCAGGATTGATGTATTTTATTGAAGATAAAAATCCTGTTTTGGCTGCGAATGATTCTAAGCTATATTCTTTTTTCATCCCACTAGCAAACTTTAAAAAGGGTTTCGATTATTATGAATTGAAACCTCATAGTAATGGAGCTGTGTATTTCAGTATTACAACAATGTTGGGATTAAAAACTATAGCAACGACCACATCTGAATTGTATACTGAAGATTTGTCGCTAACAGAATGGGGCAATATTGTTGGTTCTACAGCAAATAAACATTTTTTTAGAGAAGAGTATCAAGCCTTAAAAAGAGGGTATGTGCCAAATAAAGGGGGTTGTATGAGTTCCGTGCTTTTAACCACTTTAATTTTTGTTTTACTTAGTATTTATGCATAAGTGGATACACTGGAGCATGCTGACCCCCCTAAAGCCCACCATAAAGGTGCCTGCCGTTCTGGCGGATGCTGACCCCCCTTAGAAAAAAGAAGATAGCTAAATTTTAGTTTATTCCGGAGCATGTTGACCCCTCTGGATGA
>JBGTNH010000036.1:0-76769 GCA_041743165.1 Gillisia sp.
CATTCCAGAATTTCTTGTAATTTTGTCCATATTGTCCGCTTTAAGTGGAATCTTTTAAAGGGAGTCTGTGGTCGAAAACGAGGACTCCCTTTTTTTATGTCGTTAAGGTAATATATAAATCAGTTTCCCGGACGCCAGTGACTGTTAACTCTTCATTGGTGCTTTGCAGTTCCTCTTTACTTGTTTCAAGCTCTTCATTAAGACTTTGCAATTCCTCACTTCCACTTAATAACTCTTCGTTTGCACTTTGTAATTCCTCATTTACACCTTCCTGATCTTCTGTAATCCCACGCATATCTTCCCGGCTTAGCGTAAGCTCATTTTCCAACTCATGGATGCGCAATTCCTTTTCATCTTTTTTTACCTGTCCTTTTCCTTTTTTTGGTTCTTTGGATGGGGAACCCGTAGGGTGAAAAATTACCATGTAATGAGGGTCCACTACTTTTGGCAAAGACATAGCTTCTACGGTTAACATTTGCCGATCTCCATCTTCTAAGATAAACTCAAGGCTTTTCTTAATAACCTTACCCTCTTTCTTTACTTTATGAATAATATTTCGCAATTCAAAAGCTAAACCCTGTTTTGCCATTTTCATAAGATTGTGGCTGGGCTCTCCACTCTGCTGCTCAAGGTAATTTGAAGTACTGCCCCTAAAGAGGACAATATCCATTGCATCATTAACCACAATACTGGCCGGAGTGTATTTTTTTAGGAGAAGTTCATCTGCCGTTCGCTGAAAGTCGGTTCGCTCTACAGGAATCTCCTTATTTACCTGTAATGCCTGATTAACGGAAAGATTTGTTTTACTCCGGGGAATGTTAAATGACCCGGGAATATTATTCTTTTTGAAAAGCTTATCTTTTTTATTGGTGGACGTAAAAAATCCCTGGACGCTCCCGGTGCTCTCTGATTTCCCTAATAACAGGTAACCGTCTGGCTTTAATGAATAATGAAAAGTGGTAAGGGCTTTTTTCTGAAGGTAAGGTTGTAAATAAATGAGAACATTCCGGCAGCTAATAAAATTCATGTTTCCAAAAGGCGGGTCTTTCAAAAAATTATGTACTGCAAACACACAGCTTTCTCTTATTTCCTTTTTTATTTGATAGCCCCCATTAGATTTATCAAAATATTCCGCCAGGCGTTCCGGATTTATTTTTTCGACATCTGCCTTTTTATATATTCCTTTCCGGGCAAATAAAACAGCAGGTTCGCTAATATCTGAAGCAAAAATTTGCACATTACCATTAAAACCATTCAGGTTTTTTGACTTTTCCTGATCTCTGGAGCTTTTTTCTTTTAAATGCTCGTTGATACAAATAGCGAGTGAATAGGCTTCTTCCCCGGTACTGCACCCCGCAATCCATATTCTGATGGGTTCATTTTCCTTTTTTTTCTCTATCAAAAGGGGAAGGAGGGTATTGCTTAAATTTTCAAAAATGTGAGGGTCCCTAAAAAAGTTTGTAACATGAATTAGTAAATCCTGGAACAATGAATCAATTTCAGAATTGTTTTTCTTCAAAAAATTCAGGTAAAGTCCCGGGCTTGTATATTTATTCAGGGCCATTCTTCGAAGGATCCTTCGCTTAATAGTACTTTCTTTATAATACGTGAAATCTGTATTGTGCCGTAGATTTATCAATAAAAGGATCTGTCGAATAGTTCCTGCATCTTCTTCATTGACCTCAGAAGGTATATAGGTATTGGATTTTTTGTTTTTAATTAATTGCAATATTTTCTTCGGAATTTCAGATGGCGGAAGAATAAAATCAACTACTCCGGCATTAATAGCACTATTTGGCATCTGGGGCCATTCTGCAGTGCCTTCATCCTGGGCAAATGTTATTCCGCCACTACTTTTAATATCCGTTAAACCCTGAGTTCCATCGCTGGCAGTTCCCGATAGGACAACCCCCAGGCTGTGGGATCCATGAATGATGGCCAGGGAATTAAAGAACAGATTTATGGGAAGGTTTTTTTGATTTTTTTCAGGCGCCGGGCGTTTGCTCAACATTAAAACCCCATCGCTGGCTAAAAGCATCTTATTGCTGGGAATAATATAAATATGATTGGGCATTACTTCTATGTCATCAGTGATCTCAATAACCGGAACTGCAGTAAATTTCTGTAAAATTTCTGACAGTAAGCTCTGATGGCGTGGGTCTAGATGCTGTACCAGTACATACGCCATTCCGGAATTTTTAGGGATTCCTCCCACAAATTCCTTGAAAGCAGAAAGGCCTCCCGCTGAAGCTCCAACCCCCACAACTGGAAATTCGTTTTTGGAGGGTTCTAAAATTTGACTGCTATCCGTGGATTTTTTTAACATGAAATGGGTACTAAATCTTTAAAGGTACGGTTATTACTCATCCTTATAAGCCAAAGTTCAGGATATATATTATATTGTTTATTAGAAACAATTTTTAAAACTCGTAACTATAATGGGAGTAGGGTTTAGGGTATATTTTTTTTAATGTTAAAATTTAAATAATTATGGGGGAGGGGTTATAATTTAATTGAAAGTTGGATAATGAGTGAGTTTATAGGACCTTGTAAGTCCAAATTAGGAAATGCGGCTATGCCTGGACCGTCCCTGTCGGTCCGGGCGTCTTAAAATAAAAAAAGAAAAGAAATAGAAAACTAAATTTTATTAAGCAATCTTTTGTTTCTAAAAGCTATTCCTGATCCTGTTTTTAAATATCGTTCGAAATCGCAGGCTTTTTTCTTATCCGGGAATAAAGAAAGATGGACAAGTTCTATTGGTAATTTATCTTTTGTAAAATGAACTTCTCCTTTGCTATGGGCTAATATTCGTTTATTAGTATTCACGGTATATCCTGTGTAGTACTGATCATTTGAGCATCTTAAAATATAAACAGCATAAGGTAATTCCATTGGTTTATTTTTGTAAGATTGACCTAAGGCTACCGCCCACATGTCCCTATAGCTTTAGCGAATGCCCTGGAAAAATACTAAAACCATCAAATAAAAACAAGAGAAAATAAACCACCTTTGTCGCTCAAAAAAGCCCTCCGTCGCTCAAAAAAGAGCTTTGGAGGGCGTAGGCCCTTTATGCTAAATCAGTTTTTTGCAGTTTATTAAAAAAGAAGTTGGACCTGAGTCCACCGAAGCCCGTGCTAAGAGGCAATAATTTCCGCAATAGCATTAAGGTAAATAAAAAAGCCCTCCGTCGCTCAAAAACGAGCTTTGGAGGGGGTAGGTGGAGTCGGAGGGTTTACAGAACCCTGGTATTCCACATTAGGAAATGCGTCTATGCCTTCCCCGTCCCTATCGGGCCGGGCATCTTAAAACCAAAAATTCCCGTTCAGGTGAAAAACCTGACGGAAATTTTATGATTTTAATCTGCGGCACAGCCGCGCTTCATGTGGAGTCGGAGGGTTTCGAACCCTCGTCCAAACAAGCAATTAAGAAGCTTTCTTCACGTTTAGTTTTCGTTTGGTTTTCGATGCAAGACCGGCCGAAAACCACCAATCTTACACTTATCCTCAATTAGATTTCAGAAGAACATCAAGGTCCTGTTCTTCCTATATTTACTTTTTCGGTGTCTCTGGTGTGGCCGCCGTAAATCAAGGCTTCCACGAGACATCTCGGCTCCCTACCTTGTAGGGACTAAGATAATCCTACTATAATTCAGATTATGCAGCCAAGGCGTAGTTATTCTCGCCGTTTAAAAAGTGTGAAATATGAGATTTAAGAGCTATATCCCAGCGCTCTACGTGCTTACAACTCAATTAGACCCGCTGTCAAATCCAAGTCGACCCCATTATGTAAAGAACATCTGCAGTTTTTAATACACTTTTCATGCCAATCCATTTAGCTGCCCTTACTTAAAATACAGGAAAAGCAATAAAACTAAAGGATTCTTCAGGAATTATATTCCACTACTGAAATGTACTTTTAGAGCAAATTTACTACTGCAAAGATAACATGAATTTTTTCACCTTTCTCCTATTGAAAATAAATTCGTGTACTTAGAATCATTTTTACCTATTTTAAATTGCATTTTTTATACATTACAAGTCTAAAGGTCTTCCCTAAAAATGAACCGTATGAACAGTAGAAGAGAAGCGTTAAAAACCATAATTTTGGGTTCTGCAGCTGTTGGAATCGGCAGTATTGATTCAGCCTTTGCCGCAATAAAACCTTCAGTTTTACCTTCAAAAGGCAAGATTAATCATTCTGTTTGTCGATGGACCTTTGGAAATGTACCTTTAGAGGAGCTTGCCCTGGCCTGCTCAGAAATGGGTATTACCGCTATTGATCTTCTTCGACCTCCAGAATGGCGTGTAGTAAGTAAGTATGGTCTCGAATGTTCTATGGGGACAGATAAATTTGCTGTTATAGAGCATGGGTTCAACGACCCTCAAAATCACGGGAAACTCCAGAAAGACTATAAACATCTCATTGATGAGGCTTCCAATCATGGCGTGAAGAAGGTTATTTGCTTTTCGGGTAATCGCCGTGGATTGAGTGATAAGCTGGGGATTGAGAATTGCGCTGCCGGGCTTACTCCTCTGCTCCAACACGCTGCAAAAAGAGATGTGACGCTGGCGATGGAACTGCTCAACAGTAAAGTAGATCACCCAGATTATCAATGCGACCATACAGAGTGGGGGGTGGCTCTTGCCGAAAAAATGGGCAGCAGTAATTTTAAACTACTTTATGACATTTATCACATGCAAATCATGGAAGGTGATATCATTTCCACAATAAGAAAGTATCACCCCTACATCAACCACTATCACACTGCGGGTGTCCCTGGCCGCCATGAAATTAATGATTCCCAGGAGCTTAATTATCTTGCAATCATGCGGGCTATTGCCGGAACAGGCTTTGATGGATTTGTGGCACAGGAGTTTATCCCTACTTATGAAAACAGATTTGAAGCGCTGCGGGAGGCAATTAGGATTTGCGATATATAAATTAGGGGTTTGCCTACGTGCTTTTAAAAGTTAATTTTGAAAATACTCTGAAGAAGACATGCAGTATAAAATCCTTATATTTGAGACCATAAATCATGTCAAAATCCGGGTCCAGAAATGCTGAAATTTGCACTTATTAAAGAACGAAAAACGCCACCTGACCGAAGGGTGGTTTTCTCTCCTGAAAAACTTATCGAAGTAGTGCAAAAATTTCCTGAAGCCTCATTTAAAATTGAATCTTCTGAGGTAAGGATCTTTACAGATGAACAATACCGGGAGGCGGGTTTTGAAGTAAGCAAAGATGTGAGCGATTGTGATGTGATGTTAGGTGTTAAAGAAGTCCCGATTCCCTATCTTATTCCGAATAAAAAATATTTCTTTTTTTCTCATACCATCAAAAAACAGCCATATAATCGCGACCTGTTAAGGGAGATCCTGAAGAACAATATTGAATTATATGATCATGAAGTGATCGTAAAGACAAATGGACACCGACTTATAGGTTTTGGAAGATATGCAGGTCTGGTAGGAGCTTACAATGGCTTTCGGGTACTGGGATTAAGAGATGATCTTTTTGACCTGCCAAAAGTTGAGTCACTTCCCAATCTGGAGAGTATGCTTGCTGAACTCGATAAGATCACCCTTCCACCTTTGAAGATCGTACTTACCGGAAGTGGTAAAGTTGCCCATGGAGCCAGGGAGATCCTGGATCACCTTAAAATAAAACAGGCCGGAACTCAGGAATATCTCAATAAGGATTTTGATGAATCTGTATATTGCCTCATTGATGTCATGGATTACAATAAACGCCGGGACGGGGAAAAAGGAAGTAATCAGGATTTCTATGATCACCCCGAAAATTATAAATCTGATTTTATGAAATTTGCCAGGGTGAGCAATATGTTTATTGCCGGACATTTTTACGGAGATGGCTCTCCCCAATTTTTTACCAAAGAAGATTGTAAGTTATCCGATTTTAAAATAGACCTGATAGCAGATATTTCCTGTGATATAAATGGCCCTATAGCCAGCACTATAAGACCCTCAACCATTGCTGAACCTTTTTATGGTTATGATGCAGAAAATGAAAGGGAAGTAGACTTTCGCCATGAGGGGGCAATTACAGTTATGGCTGTAGATAATTTACCCTGCGAATTGCCCAAAGATGCCAGCGAGGGGTTTGGAGAAATGTTCCTGGAGCATGTGATCCCGGCTTTTTTTAATGGAGATAAAGATGGAATTCTGGAAAGAGCCAGAATGACCAGGGATGGGGAATTGACAGAACGCTTTAAATACCTTCACAATTACGTAACCGGAGATCTAAAGAAGATTTATAATGATTAGAAATTTAATCACTCTTATATTGATTTTTCAAAGCATTTTTTCTGCTTCAGCCCAGATTGAAGTGATGAGCTACAATATTAAATATGCCACAGAGAAGGATGGGGAGAATAGCTGGTCAAAAAGAAAGGATCATTTAACAAATCAGCTTAAGTTCTATGAACCCGGTATTTTGGGGTTGCAGGAAGCTGTTATTGAGCAACTCAAACATTTTGAAGACCACCTTCCGCATTATAAATATGCGGGTGTAGCCCGTGAAGACGGAAAACAAAAGGGAGAATTCACAGCTGTATTATATGATACTATAAAATTTATAAAAGAAGAAGATCATACGTTCTGGCTATCTGATACTCCCCAAATGGTATCTGTAGGATGGGATGCCGCTTTACCCCGGGTTTGTACATGGGTTCGCTTTAAAGACAGGATCACTGGAAAAAGATTTCTCGTTTTCAATTCTCATTTTGACCATATAGGAAAGCAGGCCAGGTTGGAAAGTGCCAGACTCATTCTTCAAAAAATAAGTGAAATCAATACCGAGGATCTACCAGTAATATTAATGGGAGATTTTAATCTGGAACCTGAAGAAGAAGGAATAAAACTTTTTTCAAAAAATATGAATGATAGTAAATGGGTTAGCAGGAAAGTAAGCTTTGGCCCTGAGGGTACTTTTAACGGGTATAATTTCCATGAAGCTCCTTCAAGGAGAATAGATTATATTTTTACCAGTAAGGATAATATTGAGGTATTAAAATATGGAGTCCTCACCGACTCAAAAGACCTTAAATATCCATCAGATCATTTTCCTGTTTTGGTTCAATTAAATTTCTCTCAGGAATAATTGGAGAAAGAATTGAAGTCCTGCTTCCTGAATTTTAGAAATATCTCACCGGATTCAGCATCGTAACGGAAAATAGAATATTCGGGGTTGCTTTAATAAAAAAACCTCCTGCGCATTGCAGAAGGTTTTTATATCTCAATTTAAAATAAAGGTTCATTTGGCGGGGGAGGAGTGTCTCTCCTGTTCCTGTCATCCCTGTCGCGATCATCCCGATCTCTGTCATCTGATCTTCTAAAAGGTTTTTCGGGATTGTTTGGATCACGGGTAATTCCATCAGGATCCTGCGGTCCCGGGGAAGGCCTACCGGGTTCCTGGGGTCCTCGCTGAGGAGTTCTGGGATCTTCCTGCCTGCGAGCAGGATCCAGTGGATCTTCAGGACCACGATCTGGTCGGGTTGGATTTTCCTGTCTGCCTCCACGGTCATCGGCCTGAGTTCTTCCATGATCTGGATAATCAGGATCTGGTGTATCGGTCAGAGGTGTTTTAGGATCCTGCCCTGTAGTTGGATTTTTCCAGTCTGAATTGCTCGGGGAATGTCTATTGGCCGGGTCATCAGGCCTGTCAGTGGGACGACCGGGTCTCTCCGGGCTTCTTCCCTGACTATAATATTCATCATCGCGGTTCCTGGTCGAACTGAATGGCCTGTCTCCTGAAAGATCAGGTGTATCCTCAGAAGGAATATCCTTAGCCTCAGATCTTAGTTTCTTTATTATATCTTTAAAATGCTCGCCGGCTGCTTCCCTGCCGCCAAGACCGTAACTTAAGGCTACGGCCACTGCAAGGGCTCCAAGGATCAATCCAAAGGCAAGTTCCACGATTTCATTTGCAATTCCCATGGTCCTTAAAGCTATTGCAACAAATAATGCAAGAGAGGCCCATCTCATGATCCCGGCAATAAATGTGTTATTGCTGGAGCGGGTCATGGTATTGTATATAAGAAGGGAGATGTAATTACCAATGGCAAGTATTATCAAACCAAAAATTATTTGGCCTGTAACTTCCAGGATCTCATTAAGCGTAATACTAAGCCTGTCCAGCCCCAATATATCCACTGCGGTAATTATACCGAAAAAGACAAGGAAGAAATAAACAAGGTTTGCAAGGATTCGTGATAATGACTGGTTGGCACCTATCATATTTTCGATCTGTATCTTTTGGGCTGCCCGATCAAGGCCCAGGCTTCTGAAAAGATCTTCCAGGAAATTAGAAAGATATTTCCCTCCCCAGATAAATACCACAAGGATCAAAGCAGCAACCAGGATCTGGCCTATCATTTCGGTAAATGCATACAATATATCATTTGCCGGTTGGGATATGGCATCCATTTGCAGGGCATTAAACGCCTGTATCAGGAATGGGATGAATATTATAATAAACACCACTTTTCTTAAGATCCTTATCAGTTTATCTGTATCCTTAAAACCAGTACGATCTACAAATCTGTCTAGGAAACTTCCGCCTATGTGAATAAGATTTGAAACAAATTTTGCCAGGAGATATCCTATAAAACCTATAAGGATAGCCCCAATAAGGTTAGGAATAAAGAGCAGGAATTCATTTAACATATTCCCCAATGGAGCAAGTGCTTCATTAATGCCCAAGACTTCGAGCACCGCGAGAATTACGATGATCATCAACAGATAATAAACAATATTAGCTAAGAAAACGTTAGTGTCTCCCACATTACTACTTCCAAAAATCCGCTCATCCCATTGGGTTCTTTTAAGGAGTTTCACAATTAGCATTTTAATTCCCCTGGCAATAAGCCATCCTATTAAAAGGATAAGAAGGGCGGCAAGGAGATCAGGTAAAAAATTCATAATCCTTGCCCCAAAGTATTCAAATTCTCTTTCCATTATTCAAAATTTGGTTAGTAAGTTTGAAATTATAGAAAAAGATATAGTCTAACTCTTTGCTTAACAATAATTTAATTTAAATATGGCGTATTATGTTAATTAATTTAACATTATTATTGATTTTATGCCAATGATTTTATCTTTTGGTCCTCTAACCTTAATGAAAAATTAAATCATTTGGAATAACTATTTATAAATATTATTAAATAGGGCTGTCTCCGGGCTGCGGATATTGTTTAGAAATTTGTAGTGCGCCAATTTCCTTGCCTGGATCAGCCTTTTGACAGGAAAAAAGAACCAGAAAGCAACCTGCAATTATAACCATCGAATTTGATTTCATGGCTGCGGATTTTAGTTAGTTCTATGAATGTAATCAAATTCTTTTAATGGGAATCTAAAAAACTGATAATCATTAAGTTATGTTCGTGTAGCTGTATAAGCGTGCGGGATAGAAATTGAAGGTTCAATCTCCGCAGCGTTCAGTACCTCAATATATCGTCCAGAGTGTTTTTGATATAATCTATTTGCTCTGTAGCTATTTCCCCTAATTTTTTATCCATTCTTTTCTTGGAAACGGAGCGTATGTGAAAAGTAAGGACTTCAGATTTTTCCTGAAGTCCATTTTTGTGGTCGGGGATCAAAATAAGGTTCCCTTGGTAATTCTTTATTTTTGAAGTTAAGGGACAAACAATAACCACATCCAGGTATTTGTTCAATAAATTACCGCTTACAATAACCGCGGGTCTTCTACCACCCTGTTCTCTTCCCAAGACAGGATCGAGATAAATATTCCAAATTTCCCCCTGTTTCATTCTTTATCCATCTCCTCAAGATTTTTAAGGTAATCTGCCATTCCTTCTTCAGCAATGGCCATTATATCTTTGTCCTGGCCGGCACGTTTGTAAGATTTGGCATATTCTGCCCTCTTGAGCTGGTCCAGATAGATTTCAAGGGCCTTTTCAATGATCTTATTTTTGGCTACACCATATTCCCTGGCGATAGCGTCAAGTTTTTCGAAAAGTTCATTCGGAAGAGAGGAGGTGAATGTTTTCATTTTATATTTATAAAATATAAATATAATTTAAAATCCAGGTAAGGGATAATTTTTAACTTTTAATTATCTAAACCATTCACAGTGTTTCGAATAGCTGTCAAATTACTTAATAGTTTTTCCAGGTATTTCAGATCCAGCATATTTGCCCCGTCACTTTTGGCATTGGCAGGATCAAAATGGGTTTCGAGGAAGATGCCATCTACATTGTTGACAATACCCGCTCTTGCAATGGTCTCGATCATATCTGGTCTTCCGCCGGTTACCCCGCTGCTCTGGTTTGGTTGCTGAAGGGAATGGGTTACATCAAGAACAGTGGTCGCAAATTCGCGCATTGTGGGAATCCCCCGAAAATCCACGATCATGTCCTGGTACCCGAACATGGTCCCGCGATCTGTTACCATAACGTTTTCATTATTACAGTCTGTAACTTTTGTCACAGCATGTTTCATGCTTTCGGGGCTCATAAACTGGCCTTTCTTTAAGTTTACAACCTTTCCGGTCTCGGCGGCTGCCACTACAAGATCTGTCTGTCGCACAAGGAAAGCGGGAATTTGCAGGATATCAACATATTCTGCAGCCATTGATGCATCATGAACATCGTGAATATCAGTTATTGTGGGAATGCCAAAGGTTTCTGAAACTTTCCGCAGGATCTTAAGTGCTTTCTCATCTCCAATACCCGAAAAACTGTCTATCCTGCTGCGATTGGCCTTTTTGAAGGAACCTTTGAATACATAGGGAATTTTAAGCTTATTTGTAATTTCTACAATTCTCTCTGCAATCTTAAGGGCCATTTCTTCTCCTTCAATGGCACAAGGGCCCGAAAGAAGAAAGAAATTATTGGAATCCAGATGCTTAATTCCGGGAATATTTTCAAGTTTCATATGTACTATTTATTGGTTTTTATGGGTCTCCTGATAGCTATAGGGAGCAATTCGCAAATCCCTGAGTGCCGGCAGGCAGGTTCATTGGGATTTTGTATCGCGTTTCCGTTTTGCTCATTTCATAATGATAATAATTTCAGCAAAGATAACTGAATTAATATGTTTGAAAAAGTGCAGTTTCGGAGTAAAATTTAAGATGGAATTAAGTTTATGGTAATCTTCAGCTTAAAATAATATTGTAATTTTTCTGCACTAACCAAACCTGAATATTTAAAATGGAACTACAGCAAATGCTGATTCCCGAATTTCAATATGAAGTAACTTTAACCGAAAAATTCCTCAGGAGGATCCCCGAAGGCAAAATGGAGTGGAGGCCACATCCAAAATCCATGACCATACAGGCACTTGCAAATCACCTGGCAGAGATACCACAATGGGTTATTGCTATAATGGAAAAGGAAGAACTCGATCTGGACGAGTACAGTGCCTCCGCCGATAAGAGGATAGAAGAAATGGTGAAATTATTAAGGGAAGGAGCCTCCTCTGCGGAAGCTGCACTTAGAAAGCCCGATGAAGCTTATCAGGATATCTGGAAACTCCGGAAAGGGGAGCATACTCTGATTGAAATGCCTCGTATGAATGTTCTGCGCACTCTTGCTTTTAATCAATTGCCTCATCACCGGGCACAACTGGGGGTTTACTTCAGATTGCTGGATATCCCGGTGCCCTCTACCTACGGGCCTTCAGCAGATGAGGTTTAGACTAAAAAATAATGTTATCTACAGCTAAACAGGTGCGATGAAATTCAAAGAATAAAGCGTACCTTTGCAGCCTTAAAAATGAGGCGCTTATTATGACAGCTATTAGAAACATTGCAATTATTGCACACGTTGACCACGGTAAAACCACTTTGGTTGATAAAATTATGTATCACTGTAACCTCTTCCGCGACAATGAAAATACGGGAGATCTTATACTTGACAGCAACGATCTTGAAAGGGAACGCGGTATTACCATTACGTCAAAAAATGTTTCTGTAGTTTATAAAGATACCAAGATCAACATTATAGATACCCCCGGTCACGCCGATTTTGGTGGAGAAGTGGAAAGGGTATTGAATATGGCAGACGGAGTACTTCTTCTGGTAGACGCCTTTGAAGGACCTATGCCACAAACCAGGTTTGTTTTGCAGAAAGCTTTAAATCTTGGGTTAAAGCCATGCGTTGTGATCAACAAGGTTGATAAACCAAACTGTACTCCCGAGGAAGTGCATGAAAAAGTATTTGACCTGATGTATGAATTAGGTGCAGAGGAATGGCAGCTTGATTTTCCATCTGTTTATGGTTCTGCCCTGAACAACTGGATGAGTGAGGATCCCAATGTAAAGACTGAAAATATTGAACCATTGCTTGATATGGTTCTTGCCCATGTACCACCTCCTGTGGTGGGAGAAGGAACTCCGCAAATGCTTATTACATCCCTTGACTTCTCTTCTTTTACCGGGCGTATTGCGATTGGACGTTTACAAAGAGGTACCTTGAAAGAGGGAATGCAAATCGCACTTGTAAAGCGTGATGGAAGTATCAAGAAAACCAAAATCAAGGAACTTTTTACTTTTGAAGGCTTAGGCAAGAAAAAAGTTAAAGAAGTTATCGCAGGTGATATTTGTGCCCTTGTAGGACTTGAAGGTTTTGAGATTGGAGATACTGTTGCCGATGTTGAAAATCCTGAAGGATTAAAAACCATTGCGATAGATGAGCCAACAATGAGCATGCTATTCACTATTAATGATTCCCCTTTCTTTGGGCAGGACGGAAAATATGTGACCTCTAGGCATATTAAAGATCGTCTTACCAAAGAACTGGAAAAAAACCTTGCTTTAAGACTTGAAGAGACCAACAGTGCCGATAAATTTCTGGTCTACGGTCGCGGTATCATGCACCTTTCGGTATTGATCGAAACCATGAGGAGAGAGGGCTATGAAATGCAGATTGGACAGCCACAGGTGATCATTCGTGAAATTGACGGAGTGAAATGTGAGCCGGTTGAGGAACTTACAATCGATCTTCCTGAGAATGTTTCAGGAAAAGCCGTAGAAATGGTAACCATACGAAAAGGGGAACTTTTAAGCATGGAAACCAAAGGCGAGCGTATGATCATCCAGTTCATGATACCATCGAGAGGTATAATTGGACTAAGAAACCAGTTGCTTACCGCTACGGCAGGTGAAGCTATTATGGCACATAGGTTCAGGGAATATCAACCTTTAAAAGGAGGAATTCCTGAAAGACAAAATGGTTCTCTTATTTCCATGGAAAAAGGAAAAGCCATTCCATATTCTATTGACAAACTTCAGGACCGCGGAAGATTTTTTGTGGAGCCAGGGGAGGATATATATGAAGGGCAGGTTATTGGAGAAAACTCGCGCCAGGATGATCTTGTGGTGAACATTACAAAGACCAAAAAACTTTCAAACGTACGGTCTTCAGGGGCCGATGATAAGGCAAGAATATTTCCTGCAATAAAGTTCTCTCTTGAAGAGGCGCTTGAATTTATCCAAAAGGATGAATATGTTGAGGTGACTCCCAACTTTATAAGACTGCGTAAAGTATATCTTACAGAGAACGAAAGAAAAAGAAATAAGTCTATTTAATATTTTACTTCCCCGCTTGATTTAAACCCGGCGGGGGATATTTTTATGGAAATACTTGGAGTTTCAGGCACAGAATGGATAGGTTATTTAGCTTCTCTGTTTGTTTTACTTTCCTTTTTAATGAGGAATATCACAACCCTGCGTTATGTGAACAGCATTGGATGTCTCTTTTTTGTGGCATACGGAATCCTTCTTGATTCCTGGCCTATTATCATTACAAACGTAGCTATTGTATTGGTGAATGTATATTACCTGTTCATAGGCCCCCCAGCCCCCAAAGGGGGAGCATCGGAAAGCATAAATATTTAAATAGCGTCAAACCTGCGTTGTCGGCAATTAGGCCTAAAGCGGGAAATTATTCCATTATCAAATATGGAGGAGATCCATTATCCCTTCCCTATTTCAGTACCCATGTTTGGAGAAATTATTCTCTTAATCCGGGAGCCTCGGTAAAATAATACCCGGAATAGAATTTCTCAGTGATATGCTTCATATCGGCGCTATTTTGAAATTTTACCTGCACATGGATTATTTTTCGGGCTTGATTCCTGGCAGAGTTTAACAGCCTCTTCAAAAGTATATTTAGGATGGGGATATGGAGTGGGCTCAAAATATAAATCCATCTGGGCCAGAGCACATAGTGTTTGAGCATCATTAATATCTGGTGGCTGTGGAGCTCCTTCACCATTTTTATTTCCATACCATCGCATACATGCCTGTTCCTTTGCAGTATAGGGATCTAAATTGGGATTTTCTGCATACAGGTTCAAAAAGGTAGCTGATACCAGGTCCTGAGCTTCATATTGACGGATGTCAGGAATTTGTGAAGGATCGTTAGTACACCTTCCAGTAACACCAGCAGCTATCATGTGGTTTGCAATCATATAAGGGGTTTCCTTTTTAGAATCAGGGCGAATTTTGAATTTACCGGTTTGTAATACATTTACCGTTGGAATTCCGTTCTCATCCTGAGGAAGAATGTCTTTATAAGCTACTTTAAACCAACCCGGGGCCTGTGGATCGTATAAAGGTGAGCCACAAATTAACAGGGGTAAAGTATACAGGCTATCTTCAGCAAGATCGGGTGGATTTAAAAAGAGTTCTAACATAGACCTGATATAGTCCCGGTCTGGAGGACCATCAAAAAATCCGGAAGCCATCATTATGGGAAAATAATCGTTTGGATATTCGCTTTCACCAGATCCGGGAGCTGCAATAGGATTTATATCAATAAAGGTTTTATATTTTTCTATATCATTTTCTGCGACCCCTGAATATTTTAAAATCCTGCTCCAGCGTTGCATGGTCATGGCATTGTCAAAAGTTCCGGCCACCAATACTGCCCAGGGTGGGTAATGCATTAAAAGCATCCCTTTTTGTCCAATTATATTTAATCCCAAAGGAGGGAATAAATTCCATTTAGAATCTTTATCAATAGGGTTTCTATTCACATGATATCCTTCCATAGGATTCCACACTCCCATTTCTTTTAAAAGTTCCATTCCGCGAATCGCTTTCTGAGCATAATTTTCACTAAATACCTGTATATGTCTTTCAGAAAACTTTTCAAGCACTTCGCTTTCAGCTTCACCTTCAATATAGATATAATATTGATCGTCCATTAGTTTAACCTTGACTGTAGATGTACTAATACCATCTGCTGCCAGTGAGTTTTTGGTATAATGACAAATGACATCCTGAAAATTTTTAAATTTTAAGTTTTCATCTGCGTAATTGGCAGGTGGGAAAAGTTGTTCCAAATATTTTGCATATCCTAAGGAATATTCTATTGAAGCCATTTTTATTTTTTTTCGTTAGTAGTGGTGTTTCTTAAAAAATCTGAAATGGTATAAAGGCCTTTTGTAGGAGCTTTATCTTCCGGGTTCCAGGTAGTTTTCACCCAAATATTCAGGGCATTGGGAAAATGCTGTAAATACATAAATGAATTAGAAGGTTCATTATCGAAAGTAGCTACCACATTTCCTCGCAAGGATTTAATATCTGCCAGGGCAGCCGCTTTATAATCTGAATCTTTCTCTCTTGGATCTTTTTTCAAATTTAACTCGCATCGTCCTCTCCAAAATGGAAATCCGCGATTGGTTAAAGCCAGCGTGGTTCCCTGTCCCATTCCGTTATTTAATCCCCTGTCTCCAATGGCTCTTCCGGTAAGGTAATATAAAAGGGCACCGGCTTCGTGGCAGGCATTGGCAAAGTCTACCGCGCCCGGGTTGGGGAGATCAAGCATATCATAATTGTTGGTAAAAAAAGTGGAGCCCCAATAGTCAATAAAAGGCTTTATTGAAGGACTGGTTGCTGGTAACCCGGCTTTTTCCAGAGCTGCGGTAATACTCCAGTTCATATCAGATAAACCTAATTTTGATGCTACTTCGGCAAAATCTGGATAGATATCTCCCTGATCGTACCAGAAATTCTGGATAATATTAAGGTTTCTTCTGGCGGTCGAGAATAAAGTATCGTCGAGATCGAAAACTACAATTGGGAGCGCGCTGGAGGATGTAATGCTATCAATTACTTTTTGCAAGAGGGAATTTTGATCCATATGGTGGTTTAAAAGTTACAGAATAAATTATTTATAAAATATACAGCTTTAAATCAATAAGTTATAGATTTATTTTTTTTAAAAAAATCAATAGAATCATCTGCGAAACATCTTCTTTTTGAAGTGTAATTTTCGTAAAATGAAATCAGCTTATCGGTTTGGTTCTCATCTTTAAATGATGAAGGAAGGGCTTTGAATCCTTCAATTGAAAGCTTCATAATTTGCTTTGAAAGAAGGTATAATTCCTCACTTAAAAATCCATTTGTTGCTTTTCTGGCCATGTTTTCAATATCCTCCTTTACAGGAATTAATATATCAAGAGTTTTCTCAAGGAAACTACTTTCATAGAGAAGCCCTGTGTAAAAGTATACAGGAACCATTTGCCATTCTTTTGGAGGAGCGTCTACAGACCTTAGCTCTATGTATTTTCGAAGGCGTACTTCCGGAAACAACAAGGACAGGTGGTTAGCGAAATCTGAAATATCAGGATGGTGTCCATTAAGATCCTGTGAGAGCCAGTCTTTAAAAGTAAATTCTAAAGGAGTGTCGTAGAGAGGGTCTTTTTCAATATAAATTAAAGGAGCATTTAGCGAAAAATTTAAATATTCTTCTATTACCTCTTCCTTCTTAAAGGATTCACATATTTTTTCCAACGGAAGAATTCCGGTTCTTTTAGGATCTAATTTTTGCCAGATAAAACTTCGGTATGCCTTTAAATCATTTTTGGTTCCTGATGTAACAGATGAATTTGCAAATAATGCGGTTGCGAGAGGGCTCAAAAGATTTGTGGCAATAATACGTTTTACCCGTGTTTTTTCATCATTACCTAAATCAAGATTAATCTGCAGAGATCCTGTTAAACGCATCATCATTCGACCAAACGGACTTATTTTATCAAGGTAATTTTGTAAATTAATGTAGCGTTGTTTTGGAACCTGAAGATTTATTTCGTTAGTTCCAAACCAGGGATTTGTGCCGTGCTGAGCAAATTGAATGCCTTGTATTTTGGTAATTTCAGAAAGTATGGATTGCATAAAATCTATCCTGGATTCAAGTTCCACAAGATGTTGGCAGGGATTAATGATTATTTCAATCTGGCCACCGGGTTCAAATTGAAAATTATCACCATTGGGAAATTCGATTTTTTTTAGCAGGTCTGTATCTTCTTCTTCATACACCGGGACTCCCTCAAAACCAGCTGCAATCTTTATCAGTAAGTCTTTATAGCTTTTAAATTGAATAGGGGCAACTTTGGAATCCTTTAAAATCTGAAAAGGAAAAACTTCGAGTTCTATTCCAACCAATCCCACATCCATTTTCGAGATTTCCAAATTGGGCAGGCTGGAGGAACCAAAAATGGTTTCTTCCAGGAAATTTCTGCAGGCAGCTGTGGTAAGCATGTTTTTATGCATTCAGGTAACAAGTTTATGAACCAGATTATGATACATCCTTATGAGGATCTGTTTCCAGAATTTTTTCAGTTATCTCAACAGCTTTTAAAGATTGCCATAATCCCTGATGGCTAAATGCCAAACCTCCTCCACCTCGTTTAGATTGGCTCAATTGACGGTTGAGGTCTGATATTACAATAATATTCTTATCATTTTTAACCGAAATTCCCCATTTTGCGTGATCTTTGGAATAAGCCCAGGTATAGCCTGAAAGTCCAATTTTACCCAAATCAATATCTACATCATCTTCTGTATCAAACTTGTTATCCAAATCAATATCACCAAAAACAAGCCCACGTCTCCAGGTTTCCACATTTAGATTGCATTGTAATGCAGGGCCAACAAGATCTTTCCAATAATCTTTACCTATTTTCTGCGGTTTAACCGGTTCACTCCAATGCTTATTTTTTGCAATATGAGTGAATTTAAATCCTTTTGGGGTTTCAAAATTCAAAACCGAAGGGGATTTAGGAATTTCGAATTTTAAATTTTCTTTGAGAAGATAAAGAGGTTCATCTTTTTCTATATCTGGTAAGCGACTTGCATATACCTGAATTTCATTCTGGGTCATAAGAACTGTTGCAAGTTTATTAACGTCAGAATAATCTTTTAAAGCTATACATAAATACGTTTGTCCGAATCTTTTTTCATTCTCGGGTAATTCTCTTGTTCCTTCTTCAGGAAATCTTGGTGTGGAATGAAGTAAATAAAACCCGCAGTTATTCTTTTTTGAAAATGCTAAAACTCCTTTACTATGGCCTTTTGATGCATTATTTTTTGGTTTGGGTACTGTTGCTGATGGTGGGATTTCATCATTCCAAAGTACATAGCCAATATCTTCACGGCCAGAAAAAACCTGGTCCAGGGTAAGAGCTAAAGCAGATTTATCATGATCTAAAGATAGTGTTGATAAAGAAAGTCCTTTTTCTGAATTTGAATCACAGTATAAGAATTCAAATCCGGTGGAGTTTTTCAGAGGACCTGTTTTCATTGGTAATTTATACATAAACCACCAGTCTACCGGTTCGTTTTTTTGATTGCCTATAGGTGAGATCATTTTTAATTCAATTTTTTAGTTAAAAAGTCTAATAGCCTGGAAGCGATTTTTATGTCAAATGCTTTATCTATTTCTTTTATGCAGGTGGGGCTGGTTACGTTAATTTCGGTGAGATAATTTCCTATAACATCAATTCCTACAAACAGAAGACCTTTTTCAACCAGCTTAGGGCCAATTTCTGAACAGATCCAAAGATCGTTTTTTGATAATTTAAAACCTTTACCTGTCCCTCCCGAGGCTAAATTACCCCGGTGATCATTTTTTGAGGGAAATCTTGCTAGTCCATATTCCACAGGCTCTCCATTAATTAGTATAATTCTTTTATCCCCTGTTTCCGAAATTTCTGAAATGTATTTTTGGACCTGAACAAACTCTTCTCCATTTTTACTTACTTCTTCTATAATGACCGGCACATTGGGATCTCCTTTGGTCAGGATGAAAATCGATTTGCCTCCCATTTTACAAGTAGGTTTAATTACCGCTTTTTGATGTTTCTCTAAAAAAGCCAGAATTAAAGATCGAGATCGTGTTAAAAGGCTGGCAGGGCAGCATTGAGGAAACCAGGCAGTGAAAACTTTTTCATTTGCGTCCCGTAATCCCCGCGGATTATTAACAACCTGAGCACCCTGTTCCTGGGCTTTTTCAAGGATATAAGTGGCAAGAATATATTCCATATCAAAGGGAGGATCTTTTCGCATGAATAAAAAGTCAAAATATCCCAGATCTAAATCCTTACTTCCGCCTGTTGAAAACCAGTTTTCCGGATTATCCTCTACAGAAATTTGTTGTACTTCAGCTCTCGCAGTCCCGTCCTGAAGATAGAGATCCTTAAGTTGCATGTAGAAAATTTGCCAACCACGCGATTGGGCTTCCACCATCATTGCCAGGGTAGTGTCTTTTTTTGGGTTGATCAAGTGTATGGGATCCATAATAAAACCGATCTTGACTGGATTCATAGTATTAAATTGAATTAAATCGATTCCAGAGAATCAACGTTAAAAAAATCAATACCTATTTGGTACTTAATTTTTCAAATCCCTGCCAGTCTTCGTCCGGCGGATTTATTAGATAATTTTGAGATCTTTGGGCAAAAATGTGGTTCACATTATCTTCCGGATCTTCCCGGACACAATGATCAAAAATTTCAAAAGCCACTCCAAATTCCTTTTTATAATATGCCTCCATACCAGCTTCAAGATTTTTAATACCTGCTTCTTTTTTGGCTCGTCTTTCGTCTGTTTCGGTATCCAGTACTTCGTAAAGCCTAACCGCTTTTCCTTTCCCTTTTACCGCTACCCGATCAACTAATCGCAAAGAGAAAGATTCTTTCATATCCAAACCATTATAAGTGTCTTCTCCAATTAAAAAATTAGCCCCATACTGTTTGGTAAGTTGTTCAATTCTCGACGCTAGATTTACAGTGTCACCTAAGACAGAACATTGCATTCTGTCTGCGCCTCCCATAGTGCCTAATACGAGAGGGCCGGTATTCATTCCGATTCCTACTTTTAAGGGTGTTCCTGAATGCTTATTAAAATTTGATAAGGCATTATTCATTTTTATCCCTGCCATTACGGCCTGTTGAGGTGGTACAGAAAAAAGAGCCATGATTTCATCGCCGGCGTAAGAGTCGATAAATCCTCCAGATTCTGTTATAGGAATACCAATTTGAGAAAAGTATTCATTTAATAATTCAATTACTTCCTGGGGTGATAATTTCTCAACCAGGGGAGTAAAATCACGAATATCTGAAAACAGAACGCTCATTTCCATCAAAACAGAATCTCCAAGTTTTACCTTCGCAATATCTTCGTGTCCTAAATTTTTTAAAAACTGAATAGGAACAAACCTTTGCTGTGCACTTAATAATTTTTCCTGGGCTTTATAAATTTTGGCATTTTCAATAGAAATAGTTGCCTGGGCGGCAAGGAGTTTAATAACCTTTACTCTTTCTTCAGTGAAAACACTTCGGGTAAGTTTGTTCTCCAGGTAAATAGCCAATTTTTGTTTACCCCGAAATGGCAGAGGTACACAAATCACTGATAAAGGTTTATTAGAATTTATATAAGGATCTGAAGAATAAGAATTTACTTCCAGGGCGTTGTCTAACACAATTGTTTCATTTGTTCTAAAGGAGGTATTAACCAGCGTAAGAGGTATGCTTTGTTTTACTATTGCTTCAGATGTTTTATTCTTATTCAGGTCAATTGCGACCAGAATTGAAGATTTATCGCTATTCTGTTCAATTAATACTCCTTTTTGAGCTCCGGAATTTTCAATTAATAATTTTAAGGTAGCATTCAGTAATTTTTCTAAAACCAGTTCCCCGGAAATAATCTGGGAGGCTTTAAACACAGATTTCATATCTATTTGATCCAGACTAATGTCAGTCGTTTTATTTGGGGAATAGTGTAAGTCATTTGTTGCATTCTTACTCAGGGTAGAAATTTCAGAATTTAATATTTCGGGGTATTTTTCCAATAATTGATTAACTTTATTTTGAGCGTTCCAACGATAATAAATATAATAGGCTGATTGCAGATAGCCTTTAGCAGCTTGGGGGATTCCTAAACCCATTAGCAACAGTGCTGTTCTTTCATTTGCCATCGCCGCATCCCTTCTAAAATGATGCTTTTTTGCCATGTTTATCGATTCTTCAAAATACTTTAGTGCCTTATTAAGGTCACCGGAAATTCCCGCCAGTTCGGCTTCCATAAGTAATCGTAAATGCTCAAAATTTGCTTCGCAATGTTTTGCCCAGAAAGTAATTGCCAACAAACTCTCCTTCATTTTAATCATGAGATATTCTTTTTCTGAAGAATCTTTGTACAAAGAAGATCGCACGAGGAAGGAAACAATATGAAAGCGTACCAGTTGTGGTAAAGCCATGACAGAAGCCATCATTTTATCCTGCTCCTGTACGTATTTATAAGCTCCCTGCGCATCATTATAAAGCAGGTGAATTTCTGATTTATAGATATTATAATTGGAAATACCGGTCATAAATTTCCTTTTATACATACCGTCTAAGCAGGAAGCTTCATCAAAATTATCATCGGAAAGACTAAACCTGCTTTTTGTAAGCCCCTGAAAGTTTAATTGCATTTGTAAAAACAGCGTTCCGGAATCGTAAGAATCCTGATAGTCGCATTCTTTCACGATTAGCAAATATTTTCGTTGCTCTTTGGAAGCAGTTTCCAGATCTAAGGAAGGGTCCCATATTATACAATCCTGGGCACTATAGGCCAGATAAAGCAAATCACCAGATTGATATCCGGCTTCAATCCCCTTACGAAACCATGGGGTCATTGAAGACCAATGGTTGCTCCAGTGATGTACAAACATGGAATACACATATATTATGCGTGATTTTAAAGAAATATCGTTGAATCTTTCTATGAGATCTACACCTAACTTTCCATATTCATATCCTTTTGCAGGATCATTGAAATAACCACATAAAATCATTCCGTAGCCTGCGTATGCAAAAGCCGATTCGGGACTATTGCCAAATTCTAAAGCAATATTTACCGATTTAAGCACCAGATAAGGAAACATTACCCCGCTACCAGATAAAAATGCAGCTGGAAATATTTCCATGATAAGCTGACTTGCAATTTTAGCTTTCTCATCGGTGATTTCAGGTAGATCTATTAAAGAGGAAATTTCCATTCCATTGAGCTGATCTTTAATGCTGTTTACTTCCTCTTCTATATTTTCTTCAGTTGGGTTGTTTAAAAAGTTAAAGCCTAAAATAGACAAACCTTCATAGGCAGCAACAATAGACTCCTTCATTCGGCCAGTAGTAGCGTATTGGCGAGTTTTTGCTGAAAGTACCATTCCTTTTTGAAGATCAGATCTGGCATTTTTCAACATCATCGTTGACCACTTATCTGCATTTTCCCAATCTCCGGTTAAATAAAATCCCTGTTGAATTTCGTCACTTAATTTCCAGCGAAGTTCAAAGTTGTTCTGCCAGTTGGCATCGAGCAGACTATATCCTTTTTTTAAATATTTAAGAGATGCGTCATAAGCTGAAGATGTTTTGGCTTTTATACCGGCCTCAAGATTTAATTGGGCCACGAGTATTTTTTCTTCAGTATCGGTTATTAAATCAATCCCCGCATTAAGATGACCAACAATTTCCATTAGTCTCTCGTTGGTTTCCTTTTGAGATTGATATTTAAGAATTAATCTACCAATAGAAAGGTGAACAGCCTGTCTTTTATTTTGTGGAATCATACTATAAGCAGCCTGCTGTAACCTGTCGTGTTGAAATCTATAAGAAGGATTTAGTGAGTCCAAATCATTTTCATGGGGTGGATGTGAAAGACCAGGGATGTAAGGCTCCACACCAATATATTTATAGGCTTCATCAAGGGGAATAATAATATTTAACTTAAGCGCTTCATATAATTCTGAAGCAGTAGCTTCCATGGACTGCTCCCTTATAATTGATAAGATTCTTAAATCGAACCTTGCGCCAATACAAGCAGCAAGTTCAAGAACCTGCTGCGTATGTACGGGCAGCATTTTGAAACTGGAAACAAGAAAATTAATAACATGATCACTATTTTCTACAGTTTTAATTTCATTAATATCCCAATCCCAGGTTCCCTTTTCCGAATTAAAGGAAATGGCATCACGTTCGTGAAGGCTTTTTAATAATTCAATAGTAAAAAAAGGATTTCCTGCAGTTTTTTCAAAAAGTACTTTACCCAGTAAATTGGCGCTATTCCCGGGGCATAAAAGAGTGTCTTGAATAAGGTGGATAACATCGTTCCTTTTTAAAGGCTTAAGGAAAATATTTTCAACGTAGCGGGAGTTTTCAATTTCTCCTAAGGTAAGCAGGAGCGGGTGGGTTGTATCTACCTCATTATCTCTGTAAGCTCCTATAAGAAACAAATAGCTTAAATCCTGCGAGACTAACAACTTACTAATAAGATTAAGAGTGGGAACATCGCTCCACTGTAAATCATCTAAAAAAATAACAATAGGATGTTCCTCTTTGGCAAAAACCTTTACAAAGCTGGTAAATACCAAAAAGAAACGATTTTGTGCTTCGGCAGGAGGAAGTTCGGCAAGTGGTGGCTGATTACCAATAATCAATTCAAGTTCAGGAACTAGGTCTATCATTAACTGCCCATTATTTCCTAATGCCTCTAAAAGAGCCTCTTTGTATAAATTTAATCTTGCGGCCGGCTCTCCAAGAATTTGTTTAATGAGATCCCGAAAGGCATTGGCCAATGCCATATAAGCCGAATTTTGTTTGAATTGTTCAAACTTTCCCTGAAGAAGATATCCTTTTTGTTCAGCAATAGATCTTCCTAATTCTTGTACCAATACAGATTTACCAACCCCCGAATATCCGGAAACAAGACAGAATTCTACAGCTCCCAGCATGACCTTTTCAAAGTAGGATTGGAGTTTTTCCAACTCCTTCTTACGCCCATATAATTTTTGGGGGATTTGAAATTGAGGCGAAACATCAGACTGAGCTAATTCAAAATTAAAATCAAATAAACCTTTGCTTATTTCTGCCTGACATTTTTCGAGATCTGTGAAAATGCCAAAACTGCTTTGATAACGATCTTCGGCATTTTTTGCCATAAGTTTCATCACTATCCTTGAAAGCATCTTCGGAATCTTAATATTCAGGATATCCGGCGGTTTTGGTTTTTTACTAATGTGATAGTGAATCCATTCCAAAGCGTCTTCTCCCTGGAAGGGGAGTTTTCCCGTTAATAACTGATAAAAAACCACTCCAAGAGAATAAAAATCTGTGCGATAATCTACATCTCTGTTGATTCTTCCCGTTTGTTCCGGAGACATGTAGGGTAGGGAAACTTCAATCCTGTTTAAAAAGGCATTATTTTGAAATTCTCTGGATAATTCTGATGCAGCACTAAAATCTGTGATCCTGATGGAAAGTGTTTCAGGATCAATAAGAATATTGCCGGGAACAATATCTTTATGAATTACTTTGGAATGATGCACTCTTCCAAGAATTTTGACCAGAGATACCGCCAAATTCAGAAATTGGTTTACCGGAATGGTATTATTAGGAAAGGAATTTGCGTATTCGCCCAAAGAAATTCCAAACCTTTCCATAATGATGGCGAGGTTTTCGTTCTCAAAGCTCTCAAGTGCGTGCACAGCTATGACTCCTTCAACTTTAAGTTTGGAGGCAATCCTGAATTCCCTTTTTAAACTTGCTAAATTTTCTCTTGAAGGAAATTTAGCCTGCAGGGTTTTAATAATTATATTTTCGCCATCGGCTTCCCGATTGGCAGCATAAATAATATGAGGCGGAGATTCGAAGACTACATCCTTTAGAACGTAGCCGGGTATTAAGAAGGGTTTCCTAATATCGATCTCCATAGTAAAAGATTAAACATTAAACATTCGCTTAAAGGTGTTATGATATTGCTGTTGGGCATTGCTAATAAGAGGATACCCATGGCCGCAAAGTGCATGTTCAAATGGAATTTGCTTTAAATCTGAAAAATCGCTTGCCTGAGGTTCACTTGCATGTAACCAGGCCAAACCAAGATTTGCGGTTACAAAAAAGCCCATTTCCTGCATGGTTTTTACTGTATCTTCATTAAAAAACTCATCGGGTTCTGTCCAGTTCTGTAAAGAATCGCAGGCTATCATAACTCCGCCATCGCGATCAAGACGAATAATACCTTCGGGCCTTTTAGTTGTTTTAAACTGAAAAAAAGAGGCATCACTAAATGGCATTTCTCCACCTTCAGAAAGCTCTTTATCCATTTTTAATCCTTCGGGCATGCTCATTCCCGGAATAGCCCAGTAAGTAGCATTATACCTGTCTGTATAAAACCTGTCGTCTACTCCATGCATGTCGCCCAATCTAACCACATTGGTAATTTTCCCCAGGCTTTCCAATTCCTCCAAACCTTCGTCGTTTAACCTTACTGAATTAATAATTGTAAGTTTCCCATCTTCTCTAACCACAGTCATATTTCTACTGAATTGCCAAATGGAACCAAAAAATTCATTTTTCATAGTTCCGGATACAAAAAATACATCTTTAAATATTTCCTGAATTTTGCCGTGCGGCATGACATCATGATAAGTTTTCATAATTGTTTTTTTAGCTGGTTGTTTTTGTTAGATTTTCCTCTTTATAATGGTATTGACCTATATATTTAAATTCTTTTTGATATTCATTTAAATAAGCGTTTAAATAATTTTTTGCAGAACCTGAAATGTTACCTTTCAAATAATCTTCTATAGTTTCATTTCCCGTACTGGAGTCGTGCCTTTTAATATGAAAAAGGGTCATGTCCTTACCTCCAAATAAATCAAAAAGGCAATGCAATTTCTTCCTTGCATTTTTCATATCAAACACAGCTCCGCATAAAGCTGTATAATACTTTTTCTGCTTCAGAGAACCGGGAGAAAATTGCAGAGGTTCCTTTAGAGCAGGTTGGAATTCTGGATAATCTTCTAATTTTTTTATGGGGAGGGCTTGTAAATTACTTATGTAACCATCACTTAAACCGGCTTCCTTAGCGCCCTTAATAATGATATTCAGATACCTGCCGGTTGGCAGGCAATCATTATTTATAAAATCCGGTAATCCTACATAAGTGATGGCATTTTTTAATCCATTGAAAGTTTTTACCTCCACTTCAATTCTGTCATAACCCACCCCGTATGATTCTGTAAGATCCAGAAATTTAAGATGTTCATCCCTACATTGGTGAAGCATTCCTTCAACAAAATCAATGTCAGGGTTTCCAGGCTCAATATTTCCTACTCCCCCCTCATGTTTAAACCAATGTTCTACATTAAATTTTAATTTCCATCCTTTTAGAATTGCAACTTCAGAGCGTACAGGATATACTCCCTTTGCTTTGAGGGAAATCAAATTAATATTAGAACCATATCCAAAATAATTGAACATCCGGTTTTATTGGTTGGTGTTATAACTGCTATAAACAATAGGGTAGGTCTTATGTTTAACAGGTTTATATTTCAATGAGATTCTATTTGTGAATTAACCCTTGACATCAGTATTTAATTACTGTAGATAGCCTTACTCTTTTCAAGAATACCTAATAATTTAAGAAGAAAACAGGCTTTATAAATTATTAAAAGTCAATTAATTACTCTCAAATATAAGATTTTATCTTAACAATTGGATAAACCTCAAAATAAATAATTTGTACTATCTTTAAATAATTAATGCTTCCTCATTTGGAGTTATAATAACTTCTTGTGCCTGCGTTTTTGCTTAAATTAAAAATTAAAATTTCATTATGGGTACATTTGTTATAAACCGTTTTGAGTCCAATGATAATTATTGGGTTTGGAAATTTGATGCTAAAGACCCCCAGTTATTCACCAGGGTTTCCATTAGCTCAGGCGCTAAATTAAATTCAACCCATAAATTGGTAACAGTAGGAGGTTACCTTTTGGAATGGGGTCCTTGTGAGGAAATAGATAAAAAGAAATCTTTTCCCTACCGGCTTTATGAATTTGATTCCAATGGTGATGACCCCTTAGCGGGAGCATCTATACAGCAAGGTTCGTGGGATATATCCAAATTCTGGGGTTACCGAAGTCATTATTCCAATAATCCAAATGAGCAAAAACATCTCAATCTTATCCCCATGGGGAATTTTGTTATGTTTTTTGTGGGTGGAGAAGGAAGAGGTACTTATGAACTTTTCAATTTTGATCCTAATTTTCTGAATCCAAATACCACAGATCCCATTCCGGCTGCCTATACTTCTCAGGGTGCATTTCCTTCAATACAGGCAGGACACGAATTAATTCCGATTGAAAATTATGTGATAGATCGCATGCCAGATGGAAATTTCAGGGTTTGGAGCTTTGATCCACAAAATCCTACCCCATTGTCAATTCCCGAAGTATGGGAAGGTAAGTGGGAAGGAGTTTCCAAAAACGATAAAATTGTACCTATAGAGGATAAAATTCTTTCCTGGAATCCTCAAACCCTATCTTATAAACTTTGGGATTTTAAACCAACTACCAATCAACCACTCAATAATGAAATTCAAAGAGGAACACTTCCGAATGATTTTGCCAATAGTTTTTCTTTACTAAGTGTTTCTACAAAAGATGAATGGAATTCTGAATTTTCTGCAGAAAAAGGAAGCATTGACTATATGCGCTCCAAAATCAAACATATAGTTTACTATATGGTGGAAAGCCGCTCTTTTGACAATGTTTGTGGCTGGCTTTATGAAAATAATGGTGAAAACATTCATTTTATAGGAAATGATAAACCTTTTCAGGGAGCAAGTACAGAGAATTTTAATCTTGATGGAGATACAAAAGTGCATCAAAGCAAGTTCAATGAGGGGAAACTGAGCGATAAAATAGTGTTGTCTGATCAGCTTCAGGATCCTTTCCATGATAATTCTGATGGTTTGGAACAGATGTTTTATGAAAGAGAGCCAGGTTACAAGGGGAAAGCTAAACCAGATATGGGAGGTTTTGTTAGAAATAATGCCAATCCTGAAGTAATGCTCACCTTTAGTGCCGAGCAGTTGCCGGTTATAAACGGCCTTGCACAAAACTATGCTATAAGTGATGAATGGTTTAGTTCTGTGCCGGGTGGTACAGATATTAACCGTGCTTTTGCTGCAACGGGATCTGCGCTTAACCGGTTAGGAACCTGGGAAGGCGGAAATCCTTATGCCTATTGGGCAAAATTTCCTCACCGCCAGTCTTTATGGAAATTGCTTTGGAGCCATGGAATAAGTGACTGGAAAATTTACAATGCGATAATCTGGGATAACTTTCCTTTTACCTATCACTTATATCTTGAAGGTCAGGTTCCCGGTATTGATGACAATTATAAAAATTTTACAGATACTTTGGATAATTTCAAAATTCAGGCGAAAAATGGAGATTTACCTGCTTTCAGCTTTTTGGAACCGGTATGGATTGCACCAAATGGAACCACCTCCTACCATCCCGGTGCAGATGTAATTCCTGCGGAAATTGCTTTAAATGAAATTTTTGAAGCGGTAAAAACCGGACCACATTGGGAAGACACTTTATTTGTTATTACGGTTTCAAAAAATGGGGGAATTTATGATCATGTAAGTCCTCCTTACGCACATAAACCCTGGCCTAATGATGGCCTGGATGGATTTGAATATGATTTAATGGGTCCACGTGTTCCGGCAATTCTGGTTTCACCATGGATTAAAAAGAATACTGTTTTTAGAGCCGAAGGTAAAACGCCTTTTGATTCTACTTCATTTGCTGCTACACTTTTGAAATGGTATGGGATTCCCAAATCACAATGGACTTTGGGAGACCGAATTGCACATGCGCCTACCTTCGAAAAAGTATTTTTAGAGTCTGAACCAAGAAAGGATGCGCCTACTTTTACCCCTCCTTATGACAAAGATTTTCCGAAAAGCTAATATTAAATAGGTAAAGAAAAATCTAAAGCGTCTTTTGTACCACCTCAAACACCCGTTCTCCATCACATTTCAGGGTTTTGGATGGGTATTTAAGCAATAAAGCATAATCGTGAGTGGCCATAAGGATAGTATTTCCATTCTTGCTTATTTCCTGAAGGACTTCCATAACTTCTACCGATGTCTGGGGATCCAGGTTTCCCGTGGGTTCATCGGCAAGTATGAGTTCGGGGTCATTAAGCAAAGCACGGGCTATGGCAATACGCTGCTGTTCCCCACCTGAGAGCTGGTAGGGAAATTTAAAACCTTTGGTTTTCATTCCAACCTTGTCCAGTACTTCATCTATTCTTCGGTCAATGGAGGGTTTATCCTTCCAGCCTGTGGCTTTCAGCACAAACATCAAATTATCGCGCACATTACGGTCATTCAGCAATTTAAAATCCTGAAAAACCACGCCAAGTTTACGCCTCAGGAATGGGATGTCCTTTTCTTTCAGGGTTCGTAAGTTGTAATCAACAATAGTTCCTTCACCTTCAGTCAATGGAAGATCCCCGTAAAGGGTTTTCATAAAACTGCTTTTCCCGGTACCGGTTTTTCCAATCAAATAAACAAATTCCCCTTTATTTATAGTGACATCAACTTCAGATAAAATAAGATTTTCACGTTGATAAATTGCAGCATTTTTTAAGTCCAGAACGGTTTGTGACATGAAGGAAATAGTTTTTCTTTTTTATATAACGTAAAATTATTGGTAAATATACATTAATCAAATCCTGACAAAATACTTTTTTCCACATTAACATAATTAAAGAACACAAGATGCGTTATAAAATGAGCGTTTAAGTATCTTTGATCAACCAATATAAAACCCAATTAATGACACGAAATATTGCTATTCTACTCGTTGTTTTTTTTCTCTCTATACAATCTCCTTTTGCTCAACAATCTGCGATCTATACCAATGACCTGGTGAAATTTAACCGGGCACTTGAATTGTATAATAATGAGCAGTATCTACCTTCGCAAACAATTTTTGAACAGGTAAAAGACGAGACCAATGATGAGAAGATCAAATCTGATGCTGCTTATTACATTGCAAATGCTGCAGTGCGTTTGGGTCAGCCGGGAGCAGATAAGCTCATGGAAGATTTTGTGGAAAGATATCCTACCAGTACAAAAAGAAATTCTGCTTTTCTTGATGTGGCAGATTATTATTTCGAGACCGGAAAATACGCTCTTGCCAGAAGATGGTATGACAGGGTTGATGAGAACAGCATGAGCCGGGCAGAAAGAGAGCGGTATTACTTCAATAACGGGTATGCTTTTTTTACTTCCAAGCAATATGAAAACGCGCAAAAATATTTAAACAGGGTAAGAGATTCAAAGGAATATGGTACACAGGCCAAATATTACCTGGGCTACATGGCTTATGAAGGGGATGATTACCAGGAAGCCAATGAGCTTTTTGATGAGGTGAAAGATAATGACCGGTATCAGCAAAATCTTTCCTACTTCCAGGCAGATATGAATTTTAAAGAGGGAAATTTCCAAAAGGCCATTGAATTAGGTCTGGCCCAGCTTCCAAGAGCAAACAGGAATGAGCTTTCACAACTCAACAAGATTATAGGGGAAAGTTACTTTAACCTTGAACAATATGAGCAGGCAATTCCTTACCTTCAAAAATACCAGGGTGAAAGAGGAAAGTGGAATAATACTGATTATTATCAATTAGGGTATGCATATTTCCGACAAGGGGATTTTCAAAGCGCTGTGTCTGAATTCAACAAGATCATAGGGGGTAATAATTCTATCGCCCAGAATGCCTATTATCATCTGGCTCAATCTTATTTAAAACTCAACCAGAAACAGCAGGCTTTAAATGCATTTAAGAATGCCAGTGAAATGGCTTTTGACGCTAAAATTCAGGAAGACGCATATTTAAATTATGCAAAGCTCAGCTATGAGATAGGAAACAGTTATACTTCCCCATCAAGGGTATTAATTGGTTACCTGGAAAAGTATCCAAATTCCCCTGTAAAACAGGAAATGGAAACACTGTTGATAGATTCTTTTATTACTTCCGGGAATTACCAGGAAGCTATGAACCTTCTGGAGAATAATCGCAATTTCAGCGATAAAGTTGCTTACCAAAAAGTAGCTTTTTATTATGGCCTTGAACTTTTCAATGCAGATAATTTTCGTGAAGCCAGTATAAATTTTGATAAATCCCTAAAAGAACGTCGCGACCCGGTTATCACTGCCAAAGCCACTTTTTGGAAAGCCGAAAGTGATTATAACCTGAACAGAATAAGAGAAGCAATTGTGGGATATAGGGAATTTTCAGGTATGAGTGGTGCTGCCGGCACTAAGGAAATGGAAAATCTGGATTATAATCTTGCCTATGCATATTTTAAGCAAAAGGAATATGGGCAGGCTATAGAATATTTTAACCGTTATGCCAGTAACGCAGCCAAAGATAAACAAAGAAGATACGATGCTTTTACAAGGTTGGGTGATACATACTTTGTAACCAGTAAATACTGGCCTGCCATTGAAGCTTATGACAAAGCGATAAATATGAACGTGGGGAATTCAGATTATGCCGCTTACCAAAAAGCGATAAGTTATGGATTTGTGAACCGGAATGACAGTAAGATAGATAATCTTAATGCCTTCCAGGGAAGATATCCCCGTTCATCATACAGAGATGATGCTTTATATGAATTGGGTAATACTTACCTGGCAATGGAAAATACCACCCGGGCCATTGAAACTTATAACAGATTGATCAGGGATATACCAAACAGCGCTTTTGTACCTCAGGCAATTCTCAAGCAGGGTTTGATATACTATAACAGCAATCAGAACGATAAAGCCCTTGAGAGGTTTAAAAAAGTAGTCTCAGATCATCCCAATACTCCTGAGTCTATGCAGGCTGTTTCTTCGGCCAGACTGGTATATATAGACATGGGCAGAACAGATGAATACGCGAAATGGGTAAGAAATGTAGATTTTGTTGAAATAACAGATGCAGATCTGGATAACACCACCTTTGAATCTGCAGAGAAACAATATCTGGAAAACAATACTGCAGCAGCAAAAACAAGTTTTGTAAATTATATTAAGAATTTTCCCAATGGGTTACATTCCCTGAAAGCTAATTTCTACCTGGCTCAACTTTATTTCCGTGATGATCAAAAAGCCCAGGCTATACCGCACTACAGATTTGTGACAGAGAGGCCACGAAGTGAATTCTCAGAGCAGGCACTGGCCAGGCTATCACAGATCTATCTGGAGAACAGAAATTATAAAGAGGCTTTACCATTGCTTACCAGGTTGGAAAGTGAAGCAGGTTTCCCTCAAAATGTGATCTATGCTCAATCCAACTTAATGAAATCTCATTATGAACTAAAGGATTATAACCGGGCGGTATCTTATGCAGAAAAGGTTTTGGCAAACTCCGGGATTGAAAATAATGTGAAAAGCGATGCCCAGGTGATCATTGCCAGGTCTGCCATGCAAACCGGAAACGAGAATCGTGCAAAAAGTGCTTATGCCGAGGTATTGAAGATAGCAACGGGTGAACTTGCTGCAGAAGCACTTTATTATGACGCCTATTTTAAGAACAAGGAAGGTAGATTTGAACCTTCAAATGAAGCGGTTCAACGCCTTGCAAAGGATTATTCGGGTTTCAAATATTACGGGGCTAAAGGACTGGTATTAATGGCCAAGAACTTCTATGCACTTAAGGATGCCTATCAGGCAACTTATATTTTGGAAAATGTCATCAAAAATTTCAATGAATTCCCTGATGTTGTTGCAGAAGCCCAACAGGAACTCAACCGAATTAAGGCCCTTGAAGCAAAAACAAATGCCTCAGTACAACCCAACAATTAATGATCATTAATCTTAACTTTAAGAAATTCTCTATGCAAATTCTTCAGATAAAAAGAAACCTGTTTGTCATCACATTTTTAATCTCCGGTTTTCTTTTCGCTCAGGACAGACCCCTTGGCAGTGAGACGGTAATTGTTGTTAAACCTTATACCCCCTCGGTAAACGATGCTTTTAAGATAAAGGAAACTCCTGTAATGGGAGATTCGGTAAGGCTTGAGAAGAAACCCATACAATACAGTATATTTTCAGTGCCGGTAGCATCCACATTTTCCCCAACCAAAGGACAGGCTACTACTGTAGAACGTGCCAGGCCGGTGAAGTTATTTGATAATTATGTCACTCTGGGATTTGGTACATTTAATACCATCCTGGCAGAATATTACAGCAATTTTGAAATCAACCGAACTGATAATTTTGGGATCTACCTTACTCATAACTCATCCCAGGGTGGAATTGATGAAGCATTACTGGATGATAAGTTTTATAATACAGAACTCAATTTAAATTACAGCTCCCGTAACCGGAACAGTTCCTGGAATACCCAGCTGGGACTTGAACACCAGTTGATCAACTGGTATGGGATTCCGCCCGTTTTATTTACTCCGGAGTTGACTAATTTAAAACCCAGCCAGAATTATTATTCGGCAAATGTAGGGGGGCAATTTCAATTATATGATTCCTTTTTTGAAAAGGCTACAGCCAATTACAGATATTTTGGAGATGAGTTTAGTTCTACGGAACACAATTTTAAAACCGATGCTCTTTTTGAAGTGAATATTGCCGATGAGCTAATCACTACCACCATCGAAGCCGATATCGTAAACGGAAGTTTTGATCGCAGTTTTAATGCTAATCAACCCCAAAATCTTGACTATACCTTTTTCCATGCCGGAATTACTCCAAGCCTTCTTATCCTAAGAGATGACCTCACTGTAAATCTGGGGGCTTCCTTTTTTTATTCCCTTAATGGAGAGACCAGTAAAAACAGTTTTTTTATATATCCTAAAGTAACGGCAAGCTATAATCTGGCAGGTGATTATTTTATTCCTTATGCCGGGGTGGAAGGAAGTCTTAAACAAAACACCTATTACGGTTTTGCTCAGGAAAATCCATTTGTTTCCCCCACACTTATTATACAACCTACAGACATTCCTTTTGATGCCTATCTGGGAGCCAAAGGTAAACTTACCAATAGCATCGCATATAACTTCAGAGGAAGCTATATTTCTGAATTCAATAAGCCTTTATTTTTAAAGAATCCTTTTAATTTAACAGATGACGCCGACTATTCCTACGGTAATTCATTTAGGGTGGTATATGACGATATAAAGACCTTTTCCCTGTTTGCTGAAGTTAATGTGGATGTGAGAAGGAATTTTAAACTGAATATGAATGCTGCTGTTTTTAGTTACTCCACAGATCTTCAACCGGAAGCATGGAATTTGCCCGACTTTAAGGCAAATATTCTGGCAGATTACCAGATAACAGATAAATGGTTTGCAGGGGCAAACATTTTCTTTGAAGGGGAAAGAAAAGATCTAACTACAGAGCAAACAGGAAATATGAATTTTGAACAAAGAATGGTTACTCTGGATAGTTTTATTGATTTTAATGTAAATCTGGGATATAGGTTCAATAATCAGCTTTCTGTGTTTGCCAGAGGGAATAATTTATTAGAAAATACCTATGAGCGGTATGCAGATTTTCCTGTACAGGGAATACAGGTGCTTGCCGGAGCAACTTATAAATTTGATTTTTAAAAAAAAATATTAATGCCTGGAAAAGACTTCAGACTGCTCTGCTTCTGAAGCCTGGAGCCAAGACTTCTATATGGGGGTATGAAAATCAATACCCTAATACATGTACTTTTTTTAATAAACTATTAGAAATTCTCAAAAACGAAAACCACCCCCTCAAATAGATAAAGAAGGTTTTTGACTAGCACTAACTGGAACGGGCTCTCATTAATTCCCTATTTTTTAATCGGGCAACAATGAAAAAAAAATATTTTTTATAAGAATGACCGCCTGGTGCGGTTTTTTTTATTTCGCTTAATTATTGTTTATTTACCGGAAAAATTTTCAGGATAGATAGCTTTAAATAAGACCAGACAAGTATATTTTTTATTTATCAGTTGAATTACAGAAGATTATGAACATGGCCGGGGGTAATTCTTAACAATAAGACAACATTGAAAACCTTTAATTAACTTGAGAACACAGTATTATTGTAGCTTCAAAATTTATAAACAGCAAAATTTTTTGTGCCCCTAATTTTTAAATTTAAATGGCAAAATTTAAACGCAGCGACAGGTCCCGTCCATATTTAAATATCCTGGATTTTATGGTTCAGGAAAAAACATTCCTGGCGATCATCATCGCTGGAATAATTTTAGCAGGAATTTTTACCAATAACACCCAGGCCGCTATGTGGATTGGGTTCTTTTTTGCAGCTTATGCAACAGTAGCTAATGACAGTATCCAATCTCTTGGAACTTTTATAGAAAGCAATAAAGCCCGCTCCTGGTGGATCCTCTGGCTTTTTATTGGTGGAGTATTTGTTCTGGTAGTTTCGTTTAGCTGGGTTTACTATGACGGGGATGTTACTTATCAAAGACTTCTTAAACCCGATGGATCTACGCCCTATCCTCACCCGGTACAATTTAGTTTTTTCCAGATCATCGCACCTCTGGTACTTTTGATCCTGACCAGATTAAAAATGCCTGTGTCAACCACCTTCCTTATATTAAGTGTGTTCAGCGTAGATACTTCCGGAATTACTTCTGTTGTATGGAAGAGCTGGTCAGGATATATTCTTGCGTTCATCCTGTCTTTTCTTGTTTGGTACCTATCCTATAATTTCATAAAAAAATTCTTTAAGAGCAGGAAATTTCACCGGAGCTGGTCTGTGGTTCAGTGGGTGGTAAGTGGAACCTTATGGGGGGTTTGGGTGATGCAGGATGGAGCCAATATCGCTGTGTTCCTTCCGCGACAACTTGATCTCACCCAGTTTCTGATATTTACTTTTACAATTTTTGGGGGATTAGGTTTGCTGTTTTACTTAAGAGGGGATAAGATACAGGAAGTAGTAAGCGAAAAGGTCCGGATTTCAGACGTTAGAGCAGCCACCCTTGTAGACCTTACTTATGTGATCCTGCTTATTTATAAGTTATTCATTAGTACGGTCCCTATGAGTACTACCTGGGTATTCCTTGGTATAATTGGAGGTAGGGAAATAGCAATAAGCCTCGCACGCAACAAAAAAGGCAAGAAGCACCGAAAGAAGGCCGGAAGGATGATCTTCAAGGATTTCTCATATGCCATGATAGGTTTATTTGTATCTATTGCCCTTGCAGCAGGTGCAAACAGCAGTATACGCACAGCTATTTATGATGCAGTGGCGAACTTCTTCTCGTAAAAAAATTTGAAGATTTGAGGATTTGAAGATTTGAAAATTTGTGCCCACATTTCCTTGGGACACCCGGGGTTTGATTATTTGATGGTATGATGATAGGATGGTATGATGGTATGATGGTATGATGGTTTGATGGTTTGAGGATTTGATAATTAGATGTTTTAATGATCTTGACTCTTGACTCTTGACTCTTGTCTCTTGTCTCTTGTCTCTTGTCTCTTGTCTCTTGTCTCTTGTCTCTTGTTTCTTATTTAGCAAATGCCCACCCCGTCCTTCGGACACCCCGGGTTTGATAATGTGATGGTATGATGGTATGATGATAATATAATTTGAAGATTTGAAAATTTGATGGTTTCCTTTGATGATTGTTATGATCAGGTAATGGGATGATCAAATGGTAGTTGAGTGGGGTGGCGCCTCCTAAAATTTGGTGGTTGGTGATTTTTTAAATCTTGTCTCTTGATTCTTATTTTTCCTCCCCGTCCTTCGGACACCCCGGGTTTGATAATGTGATGGTATGATGGTTTGAGGATTTGATGATTTGATCATTTGATGTTTTGATTATATTATGATCGGGGAATGTTTGGTGCTTTTTAAATCTTGTCTCTTGTCTCTTGTCTCTTGTTTCACAAAATGCCCACTCCATCCTTCGGACTCATACCGAAAAAATAAGAGAGCCCTTAAAGGGCGTAATAAATTCGCAAGGTATGAAGCCCATCGATCAGGAAAATTGAAATTGGGTTTTATAATTATTTCCCACCGACGGCCCCAAGATCGAGCAAACATTTATCATCAAATTGCGGAATGTTATTATCGTCAACCATATCCACGAGATCTACACCAAACTGTACGTTTGCATTCATAAGACAACCTTCCACATTACAATGTCCTTTACTTGTTTCATCCTCGTGGGGCGTTTGCAAAGGGGTGCCCAGATTCACAAGGCCAAATAAATGGCCAAATTCATGATGTATTACTGTGCTTTCCACAGTAACTTTATCTGGCCCGTTAATACGTCCCGAAATGCTGTTTACCGTTGCTGCATAGATCACTATTGAGGTGTTGCGGAAAGCAGAACCTACAACCTTTTTATTATTGGTATCGTTTTCATTACTGCCATCTGCAAAATATACGAAAACGGCTATTTCATCACCTGAATTGTAGGCAGTTCTGATTTCTTTTTCAATATCAGCAATCTCATTAATAGAAAAAGGTGCTTTCCCAGAGGAGGATACCGCCCTTGTAAAAATGGTGATACCATCTGGTTTATGGGTTCTTTGCTGAAGAAAGGTTTTTAAATTATTTAGAGTGGCCTGGGATGGTTCATTCCCTGTAACATAAGCTACTTCAACCCTCATCGCAGTAAATTTTTCATCATCAAGCAATTCTCTGGCTGACGTTCCTAAGGCTTTTAAATTTGCATTTTTGTCAATACCGTTTTCTCCGCCGGGATCATCTTTTGAACATCCTGAAAAAATAAGAAATAATACCAGTAGGTACAGTAAATTCCTGTAATTCATGAAAAACATTTAATTGAGCCTCAAATATAATAAAACTTAGATGAGAAAAATCCTAATTTTCCTTCTGAATAAAGGGTTTAAGCTCTGCAAGATAATCATAATGCTCACCTTCCTGCAACATCTTACAGGAATAACCGTTTTTTGCAGCTGCCAGACACAACATTTTAAAATCTATATATAACCATGGAAAGGGTGCTGAAATATGATTCTTATAGCTTATGGAAAATACCAGTTCTCCATAGTAATCTGAATTCATTTCAACCCATATACCACCATCCTCATCTTCATCAAATAAGTATCGCAGATCTGAGGAGTCTATCAGAATTTTCCCCCCTGGAGCAATAAAATTCCTGCTGTGTTCAAAAAAATTATCAAGGTGTTTTAGTTTGCCTATGATCCCGGTACCATTCATAAGAAGGAGCAGGGTATCATATTTTTCATCTTTAAGATTAAAAAAGTTCAAATTACGCGCATCTTTTAGTCCGCGCTCCTTTGCGATCTGTATAGCTCCGGCTGAAATATCAATACCGGTAACCGCCAGATTTTTTTTATCCTGAAGGTAAATGGCATGACTACCCGCCCCACAGCCTACATCAAGCACTCGGCCGCTACAAAAGTCCAGAGCTTTTTTTTCAATAACAGGCATGTCTTTATAATCCCGGAACAAATAAGATACTTCAATGATATCATCATCAAAATCTGGTGAATGCACGATTATATTTGTAGGATCCCGATGACGATACCAGGCATTTACAGCTGTTCCAAAGACATCTTTATCGATATGGTCCCTTTGTTGCTTCTTCATATATTTGTTTCATGGAAGAAATTCTGAAAAATCTCCCTGAAAGGGCCAAAGATAAGCATAAGGAAAATAAAAAGTTTCTGGCCAGGCTGCGCAAAAAACCTGGAAAGGATCTGGATAATATTATGCAGAATATTCACACAGAGGAATTCTTAAAAACCGATTGTCTTACCTGTGCAAATTGTTGTAAAACTACCGGACCTCTTTTTACCCATAAAGATGTGGAACGTATTTCTAAGCATTTCAGAATAAAACCCGGAAAATTCATCGATACCTATCTAAGGATTGATGAAGATAATGATATGGTATTAAAAGAAGTTCCCTGTACATTTCTGGGAACAGATAATTATTGTTCCATTTATGAAGTAAGGCCAAAGGCATGCCGGGAATACCCACATACAGACCGCAAAGACTTTCATAAGATCTCCAATCTCACAATTAAAAACACGGCCATTTGTCCTGCCGCCTATAATATTGTTGAAGAAATGAAAAAACGAATTAAACTATAACTCAGAATATTTTAAATAGATGTGTAGTTATAATTTCAACGAGTTGAATTTAATTTAGTGGAACATGAACATTTTCTTAAAAATTAAATGGGATGATTAAAAAATCCTTATTCAGGATTTTCTCTTCTGTACCGTTTACCCATTATAAAGTAAAGGATTGGTCCAAACAGCGGAAGGAAAAGAATAATAAGTACCCAAACCAGCCGGTGTTTCCCCCGGAAATCATGACGCAGCATGTGTACAAGTGCAATGATGGGCAGTATAAAAATTGCAACCATTAAAGATTGCCAAAAAAAGTTGTTGATATTTAATAACATATTTTCCCAGCTTTAAGCTTTACTTCAATATAATAAATATTTTCCCCTTGTTTGTTTAAAATTCTCTAAATTTTCCTGCCAGGTTTCTCGTATTTCCGCTTCTGTCATGCCGGCCTCAATTTGCTTTTGCAGTTGTGTTGACCCGGCAAGCCGGGTAAAGAACCCATTGAAAAATTTAGCTTTATCTGCCGTATTTTCGTAAGCTTCTATAAGCCAGGATAGATTTATACGATCAAGTTTAGTTGCTTCTGTAAGATCCCTTCCATAGCAAAGTGTATTCAAATGTTTAGGGGATTTTGCCCCTTCCATGGAAAGGGGGGTATAGGAATAATCAAAGTATTCTTTATCCAGGAAAGGAGATCCAAACACCTGGAATTGCTTCTCTGTTCCTCTGCCTTCATTCACGTTTGTACCCTCAAAAAAGCATAAGCTTGGATATAAATTTATTGATTGATCATTAGGCAAATTTGGTGAAGGTTTAATAGGCAGGCTATAAGGAATATGACGATCATAATTTTCCATTGTTATTACCTGCAGGTCTGCCTGTACTCCATTCTTCAGCCAGTTTTCACCATTGATCATTTGAGCATATTCCCCCATTGTAAGTCCGTGAACCACAGGAATGGGATGCATGCCTACAAAACTTTTATTTTCCATTTTCAATAAAGGACCATCCACATAATGTCCATTTGGGTTTGGACGGTCAAGAACTATTACCTGAATATTATTTTCTGCTGCGGCTTCCATCACATAATGCAGGGTGGAGATGTACGTATAAAACCTGGTACCTACATCCTGAAGATCAAACAAAAGTATATCAAGATCTTTTAACTGCGCCGCAGTGGGTTTTTTATTATCGCCATACAGTGAAATTACAGGAAGCCCGGTTCTGCTATCTTTCCCGTCTTTAATTATCTCCCCGGCATCTGCAGTTCCCCTGAACCCATGCTCTGGTGCAAACACCTTTACAAGGTTCACATGGCGGGAAAGCAAAGAATCAACTGAATGTGTGTAAGTATCATTATCATGATGAAAAATAACCGAACTTTGATTCCCTACCATTCCTACTCTTTTCCCTTCCAGCAAAGGGAGATAAGTGTACAGGCGATTTGCCCCAACAACTACTGGCTCTGTTTCAACCTGAGCAATGTCCTGCCGGCCGGTTTTATTTAAGCCCGAGGTGTCATTATTTCCAGTACCTCTTCCGCAGGAAACCATAGCGATAAGAAGGAATAAAAATGTATTTTTGGGGAATTTGTAAATCATAGTAATTACTTTGAATTTTGAATTTTTTATAGCGAAAAGGCTTATAAGTGCTAAAAAGTATAAAAGTAGCATTTCGGCTCCAATTATTAAAATTGCAATTGCAGCCATTTCAATAGGGGTTGTAATGATGCTCCTTTCCTTTGCGACGGGGATTGGATTGCAGGTAAAGATAAGGGATAAGATCGCCGCTTTTAATGGTCATATTATCATTGATAGTTTTGATAATAACAGTTCCCAGATATCTATTATGCCTGTTTCGCTGAATCAGGAATTTTACCCTGAATTTAATACGGTTTCTGGCATTAACCATGTACAGGCCGTGGCAACCAAGGCCGGGATCATAAGAACCCCTACAGATTTTGAAGGTGTCATTGTAAAAGGGGTGGGGGCCGATTTTAAATGGGAGAATTTTGAAGAATTCCTGGTAGAAGGTCAACTTCCTGATTACAGAGATAATCTTAATGAGGATATTTTGATCTCCCGCTATACAGCAAACCGTTTAAACTTCGAGGTAGGTGATAAGGCTATAACCTATTTTTTAAGGGAAGATCCAACTCAACGTCCCTGGACGCGGGTATTTGTTATTAAAGGCATCTACGATTCCGGTTTTCAGGAATTTGATGAACTATATTTACTGGCAGATATAAGGCACATCCAGCGGATGAATGGGTGGGACCCTGACCAGGTTGGGGGTTTTGAAGTCTTTATTGATAATTTTGATGAACTGGATCAAAAAGGGGCCGAGGTTTATCAAAGTACAGATTCATTCCTTGACTCCCGTACAATTAAACAAAAATATTACGCAATTTTTGAATGGCTCTCCCTGTTTGACTTTAATATAGCCCTTATCATTGGGATTATGATCCTGGTGGCAGGGATTAATATGATTACAGCCTTGCTTGTCCTCATTTTGGAGAGAACCCAGATGATAGGGATCCTGAAGGCCTTAGGTGGTGGAGACTGGACCATAAGAAAGATCTTTCTGTATAATGCCACCTACCTTATCATTCTCGGGCTTTTCTGGGGCAACCTAATTGGGTTGGGACTGCTCTTCCTTCAGAAATATTTTAAATTATTTCCTCTCAATCCAGAAACCTATTATGTTACCGAAGTACCGGTTCATATTGGATGGGAATACATCCTGTCAGTAAATCTTGGAACACTTATACTTTGTCTGTTGATGCTCCTTATTCCCTCTGTGATCATAACAAGGATCTCCCCGGTTAAGGCAATGAAATTTGATTAAAGTTCTAATTGACAATGGCCATAATTTCACAAAGGATTATCGCTCCGGTACATGGCAAGCGCAGGCAGCCGTCACCCTGAACTTGTTTCAGGGTATAAAATGTTTAGAAGTTTGGATCATGCCAGATGCTGAAACAAGTTCAGCATGACGTAAAGATGGTGTTTGGATCTACAACGAGTTACCGTCACCCTGAACTTGTTTCAGGGTATAAAATGTTTAGAAGTTAGGATCATGCTAGATGTTGAAACAAGTTCAGCAGAACAGTGTAAAAGAGATTGTCATAACAACAGATGGTCTAAATTCCTTTGGAAACAAATTTGGATAGAGTTACATTTGCAGCTTCAAAATCAAGATATGGATTACGTTGAAAATATACTGGGCACTATTGGTAATACTCCTATGGTGAAGATGAATAAACTTACCGCAGGGATAGATGCATTGGTGCTGGCAAAATATGAAACCTTTAACCCGGGAAATTCGGTTAAGGACAGGATGGCTGTGAAAATGATTGAAGAGGCCGAGGCAGATGGAAGACTTAAACCCGGAGGAACTATTATAGAAGGTACATCGGGTAATACAGGAATGGGTCTTGCGCTTGCTGCCATAGTTAAAGGCTATAAAATGGTTTGTGTTATAAGTGATAAGCAAAGTAAAGAGAAGATGGATATTCTTCGGGCTGTGGGTAGTGAAGTGATCGTTTGTCCTACAGATGTAGCACCGGAAGATCCGAGATCTTACTATTCTACTTCAAGACGGCTTTCTGAAGAAACACCCAATTCATGGTATGTGAACCAATATGACAATCTGGCCAACACCAAGGCTCATTATGAAACCACCGGGCCTGAAATTTGGAAACAAACCGATGGTAAGATCACACATTTTGTTGTAGGTGTAGGAACCGGAGGGACAATCTCTGGGGTAGGAAGATATTTAAAAGAAAAAAATCCAAATATTAAGATTTGGGGAGTAGATACATATGGATCTGTTTTCAAAAAATACCATGAGACAGGAATTTTTGATGAGAAAGAGATCTATCCCTATGTTACTGAAGGCATAGGTGAGGATATTCTACCAAAAAATGTGGATTTTGATGTGATAGATGGTTTTACCAAGGTCACAGATAAGGATGCGGCAGTTTATACCAGACGTCTCGCAAAGGAAGAGGGATTTTTCCTTGGTAACAGTGCCGGGGCCGCTATTAAGGGCCTTTTACAGTTAAAAGAAAATTTCACAAAGGATGATGTTGTAGTAATCCTGTTTCATGATCATGGAAGCCGGTATGTGGGAAAAATGTATAACGATGACTGGATGAGAAAAATGGGTTATATAGATTAATAACTTTCTCCCGAAAATTCTAAGTTTTATGCGCCCTTCGGGGCGTTTTTCGTTTTAAACGAGGGGACTATCTTCGGAATTGCAACCAGTAAAAAAGCAGGGCTCCGGAAAAATACATCACCACGTCCAGCCAGTCTGCCGTATACCTTGGTTCCACCAGTGGCAAATAATATTCGAAATATACGGAGTATAAAGAAGTAAGCAGAAGGATAAGAAGCAGTGGCAGCCTGATGCTATTATCCTGTTTAATAAAATGGACCATCTTTAGACAAATGCTGAGTACCACTGGCATGCATAGAAGGTCATTTACATAAAAACGCACCCAGCGGGGCATGGAAATATCGAAATGTTTAAAAATAAGTATGCTGAAAAATATGCTGAGGGAAATATAAAAAAAGACATTCAGGGTTTTCATACCAGGAATAAGGACACTACAAAGGCCAGGAAAAGCCCGACCGCCAGGACTATGATCCACACTGTATATCCAGCTTTTGCAAATCCCCTAACCATAGGATTGGTGTGTTCTTTTAAAGGTGGGCGGTTCATATTAAGGGGGTCTGTCTTAGACCGTTTTAACTTTTCAGGTTTTTCTGCTGAATTTTTTAAAGGATCCTGATCTTCGGCTGAATTTTTTGCTTCCATAAATATTTTGAAACCGCTTTGGTTGAGGGGATAAGATAATTAAAAACCTTCCTATCCCAAAAATTTAGAATTTCAATTAGGTTTAGTTTAACTAAATTATACAAAAAAACCCGCCTGAATTTAAAAGCGGGTTTTAGAATATAATTTGTTATTACTCCCAACCCCATGGGGCTGCCGGAGGAGCTACCGGAGTAGAAAGATCAAAGATCACATTGAATTCAGGATTTTCTGTTCCTACCCTTTTAAGGTTGTATGTATATTGATGCTCATCTAATGTGATCCACCAAACATTGGTAGAGGCATATCCAATCAATTCTGCTGTCTCTGAGTCAGCCGGGAAGAATTGCAATCCCGGGAGACCGGAATTCGTACTTGTACCTCCGTACTGAGTTATCTTATCATCTGTACCATCTTCATGACGGTGATCGTGCTTTAATTTGATCCTGTCATTTTCAAAGGTAAGCACCCAGGTTCTTGAACGGTCATCTCCTACATAAAAAGGAATTGTTATTGTTCCGTCATCACAGGTACGCACATACATAATCAGTTTTTTCCCGCTGAAGGCATCATTTGTGACATGCGGAGCAAGTTTACCTTCATAGGCTTTACCACAATGGGTCTTCAATGTCTCCCAAAACTGCGCAGCACCGGATTTTTCCTGACCGTTCATTAAAAACGCAGTCATGAATAGAAAAGATAAGAGTATTTTTTTCATATGGGATAAGCTAATTAGTTTGTAAAATATTTTTAATTACTGCAAAATACGGTAATTTGGAATCTAAATACCTTGCTAATGAAAAATATAATACTTCTGCTCTTTTTAATTCTTATCCTCGCAGCTTGTAATACTCCCCGGAATACCACTATTTCTGAAAATATGGATTACAGTTACCTGGCCCTGGGAGATTCTTATACTATTGGAGAGGGCGTTCCTCTGGAACAAACCTGGCCTACGCAATTGGTAGAAAGGCTTAAAGAAAGAGGCTATAAGATAGCTCCTCCCCGAATTATTGCCAGGACGGGGTGGACCACAAGGAATTTGATCAATCATATAGAATCTGAGATTAATGTGCAGAGACAATTTGATCTTGTATCTATTCTTATTGGAGTAAACAATCAATACCAGGGGAAATCTACTACCGATTTTGAAGTTGAGCTGGAGGAAATATTCAGAAAAGCCATAAACCACAGTAAGACCAGGGAACAAGGGGTGTTTGCTTTAAGTATCCCAGATTACGGGGTAACACCCTTTGGAGCAAGAAATGCAGATACCATTGCAGTCCAGATAGACAGATTTAATGGCATAATAAGAAGAGTGGCAGACCGGTATAATGTTGACTTTTATAATATAACCCCTATTTCCAGGGAGGCTCTTTTCAACAGATCTTTGATTGCCAGGGACAGTCTTCATCCCAGTGGAGAAATGTACAGTGCCTGGGTTGATGCTATTCTGGATGAGGTTACAGGAAAATTACCCCGGCCCTGATTTACCTTCTTTGAAATAATTATTACCTGTATCCACACTTTTAGGTTTATTTGATGTTTTACAATTTAAGGCTTTAAAGAAAATGATCTAAATTTAATCTAAGTAATTCCACTAGGAGTGTGCCTCGGGATTTCCAATATTATTTCCCCTTGTTAAGTGTCGGAATTGTTTTTTTTATGCAACTTCCGGTAGGAGATTATAATCCCGAGCTATCGGAACGGTTTTTGGCTTCAGGGACAAAATGACCACCGGCGAAATACCCCGATGTCATTGCTTGGGAATAGGTGGGTTCAGGAAGTTTTTTATTTTTATGCAGGAGGACTTTTTACATTATATATGGAAATTTAAAAAATTTGACTTTGGCAAAGCCAAAACAGTTGACGGTTCCAGGATCGTGATCACAAATACCGGTATCCACAATTTTAATTCGGGACCAGATTTTTTCAATGCCCTGATAAGGATAGGGGAGCAGGCCTGGGCAGGGAATGTGGAGATACACCTAAGGTCATCACACTGGTATTCACACAGGCATGAAGAGGATCCAAATTATGAAAATGTGATCCTGCATGTAGTATGGGATCATGATATAGAGATATATAGAAGGGATAATTCGGTTATTCCTACCCTTGAACTGAGGGATCTGGTGTCACAGGAAACACTTCAGAATTACCGCAACCTGTTACTCGCGCCCAATGCCAAATGGATTAATTGCGAGTACGATTTTCCCGGGTTTAAAGAGTTTGAATTGAATAATTGGCTGGAACGTCTTTATCTTGAAAAGCTACAGAAGAAATCTGACGCCATTAAAGAGCTGCACAGAGTTACCGGCGATAATTGGGAGGCAGTGCTTTTTCAACTATTAGCACGAAATTTTGGATCTAATGTAAACGCAGGCCCTTTTTTGTCTCTGGCTCAAAGTCTGGATTTTAAAATCATTCAAAAATGCGGTGATTCCCCAACAAAACTTGAGGCATTGTTCTTCGGGCAGGCGGGATTTCTAGATAATAGGGCAGAAGATGGATATTTTTCCTTTCTAAAAGAGGAATATAATTTCCTGAAACGGAAATTTAATTTAGACAATACTTTTATTGAAAGGCCTAAGTATTTCAGGTTAAGACCTGATAATTTTCCAACCATCAGGTTGTCCCAGTTTGCCAGTCTTTATGGTTCCAGGAACCATTTGTTTTCTTCTGTGATAAAAGCAAATACCCGGGCTGAACTTTTGGATATCTTTAGAACCGAAACCTCTGCCTTTTGGAAAACTCATTACAATTTTGGAAAACCTCACACTCCCAGAAGCAAAAAGCTCACAGAAGGTTTTATTGACCTTATCATCATCAACACCGTAATACCAATAAAATTTTCGTGGCTTGAAGTCTCCGGTAACGAAGACAACTCAGTTTTGCTGAAGCTCATCACCGAGGTGAGGGCCGAAAAGAATTCTGTAATTGATAAATATAATTTGTTACGCCCTGGGACGGCTATCACAGCATTACAATCCCAGGCATTACTTCATCTAAAGAAAGAATACTGTGATAAAAATTATTGTCTAAAATGCCAACTCGGAGCAGGGTTGTTGAAAGGGAATACTTAATTGCTTAAATTTGCATATGCGTAATTTTATTTTGTCCATAAGGCATTTTTTTGAACGACATGGCTTCTATGTCTCCTCAAGACTTGCAGATAAAATGGGTATCAGGGCCAAAACTATTCGGCTTTTCTTTATTTATTTGTCCTTTGCCACCATGGGGATGGGGTTTGCGGTATATCTCACTCTGGCTTTTTGGTTGAAATTAAAAGATCTGGTTTACTCCAAGCGAAATTCAGTTTTTGATCTCTAATCCTTTGTATTGCAGGGTTTTTTCCTTTTTTATTATTTCCATTTCTTCCTATTATAAATCAAATTATAATAATTTACCAATCCCTGATTCAGGGCCCGAAAATTAAAATTAACAATTCCTTTACATTTTAACTCCTAAAAATTTGAAAAGGGGTAATTTTTTAGCATCTTGCTTCGCTGTAAAAATAACCTTCATTAACCATTATCAGATCTTATGAGAAAGTACATACTTTCATTGTTCTTTACATTTTCAATTTTTTCTCTTTTCGCTCAGGAGCTTGATGTTCAGGCCAATATTGGAAATCCAACAAACGTGATTAACGATGGGTTTATTGATCTGAATGTAACTGGTGGTACCCCACCTTATACATATAAATGGAATAACCAGGGTACCCCGCTTACATCTCCACGAGCTGAAGGTCTTGTAGAAGGAATACCTTATAATGTTATTATTACCGATGCAACAGGTGCCTCTACCACCCGCTCCTACACTGTAAGAGCAGAAGCAATTACCGAGCATTTCAATGGTACTTTTGCCCCAATAGTTGCAGCTATGGGTGGTGTCCTTTTCTGGGATCCTTTTTCTGCTATCGGGATTTATGACCCGGTGGTTTATGCAGATGTAAAAAATGTTCCCACACCGGGATGGACTGCCAATGTTGAAGATCGTTTTGTTTTAAAGCAATGGCTGGTAGCCGAAGGGGCAAAGGTTGAGAACGGTGAACCTATAGCGATAATCTCAACTTCAAGGGGTGAAGATATCGAAGCTTTTGCCAATGCAAGCGGAATCTTAAAGCACCTTACCCCTGAAGGTGGGGTGATCTATAATTCAGCCAACAAACAACATGTGATCGAAGAAGGTGCTCATAACCTGGCTCAGATTGTATATGATGAAAAAATACCTTTAACCCATCCTAACGGAGATCCTCAGACTAAAAATATTCCCTTTATAGTAGTGTGGCTTTTATTAGGAGCTTTATTTTTTACCCTAAGAATGGGCTTTATAAACATTCGCGGATTCAAACATGCGCTTCAACTGGCCAGGGGTAAATATGATGATCCTAACGCTCCAGGGCAGGTAACCCATTTCCAGGCGCTTGCTACCGCAGTTTCAGGTACAGTTGGACTTGGAAATATTGCCGGTGTTGCCGTGGCTGTTTCACTTGGGGGTGCTGGCGCTACCTTCTGGATGATCATTGCAGGTCTTTTAGGGATGTCATCAAAATTTGTAGAATGTACACTGGGTGTAAAATACAGATTCATCAATAGTGAAGGTCGGGTGTTTGGTGGTCCAATGAACTATTTGCGATATGGTCTTGAAAAGAGAAATAAGAAAGGTCTGGGTAAGGTTCTTGCAGGATTGTTTGCTGTACTTGCTATAGGTGCTTCTTTTGGAGGAGGGAACATGTTCCAGGCTAACCAGTCTTTTGAAGCAATGCAGGGCCAAATGCCTTTTCTTATTGGTAATGGTTTCTGGTTTGGTTTGGTTACAGCTATTCTTGTGGGAGTTGTGATCATTGGAGGTATAAGCAGTATTGCAAAGGTTACAGGTAAGGTAGTACCCATCATGGCCGGAATATACATTGTAGGTTGTTTGACAGTAATTTTCATGAATATAGAAAATATAGTGCCTGCTTTTACTGCTATTTATGATGGAGCTTTTAGCCCAAGTGCGCTTAAGGGAGGAATTATTGGAGTATTGATAGTTGGTTTCCAGCGTGCCGCGTTTTCGAACGAAGCAGGGGTGGGGTCTGCTGCGATAGCGCATAGTGCTGCCAAAACGCATCATCCACCTTCTGAAGGTTTTGTAGCCTTATTAGAACCGTTTATTGATACGGTAGTCGTTTGTACTTTAACGGCCCTTGTCCTTATTTTTACAGGTAAGCATGAGGTGGTAGGAGTTGCAGGTGCTACCTTGACTTCAGATGCTTTTGGAAGTGTGATCTCATGGTTCCCCTATGTTCTTGCTCTCGCGGTATTCCTGTTTGCCTTTTCAACAATGATCTCATGGTCTTATTATGGGATGAGGGCCTGGACCTATTTATTCGGAAAAAGTATAAAAAGTGAGATCATATATAAATCTTTATTTTTAATTTTTGTAGTGGTGGGAGCATCGGTGAGCCTTGGTGCTGTACTTGATTTCTCAGATATGATGATCCTTGCCATGGCCTTTCCTAATATTATAGGACTATATATTATGTCCGGTGAAGTTCGGCGTGATCTTAAAGAATACGAACGTAAATTAAAAGCAGGTGAACTGTTTAAAAAACAGAAAGTAAAAGCCGCGTAATGTAAAATTTTAAATGAAAGATTTCAGATCCCATTTTGTTTTCAATAGAAGTCAACGAAATGGGATCTTTATATTGGTATTAATCATTGTTGTTTTGCAACTGGGCTATTTTTTCTGGAGCAGAAGTTATAGTCCTTCTCAGGATATTGAGGATCCCGAACTTGCCGTTTTCCAGAAAAAAATAGATTCAATCAAACTTGCGAATAAGGTGGGGGATACAATTCGTATCTTTCCTTTTAATCCCAATTTCCTCACAGATTACAGGGGGTATACTTTAGGCTTGACGGTGGAAGAAATAGACCGGTTACATGGCTTTCGGGCAGAGGATCAATGGGTGAATTCAGCCGAAGACTTTCAAAAAGTAACCGGGGTACACGATACTGTCCTGGAAAGGATATCAAAATATTTCCGGTTTCCCGATTGGGTGACAAATACCCGGCCTGTTGTTGTAAAAGCCAATCCGGCTGAGCTTATCATAAATAAACAGGATCTCAATTCGGCTTCCATAGAGGATCTCATTGAAGTGAGAGGTATAGGCGAGACACTTGCAAAAAGGATCGTCAATTATCGCAACCGGATTGGAGGATTTGTTGATGACATTCAGCTCAAAGATATATTCGGACTTAATTTTGAAACAAGGGATGAGGTACGCAGGCATTTTACAGTAAAAAACGCTCCGCCGGTAACCCTTCTTAATATAAATACCGCAACCGTTCTCGAATTAAGTGAAGTTCCCTACTTCAATTATGAGCTTGCCCGGGAGATTGTAAACTATCGGATACTCCATGAGGGAATTAGAAGTTTTGAAGAATTAGCAAAAATTAAGGACTTTCCTTCAGAAAAAATTGACAGGATTGCGTTATATTTGACCTTAAAATAAAAACCATTGAAAGAGGTACGCATTTACCTCCTTTTCATAAATCACCGCTTTAAGTTTGAATAAAGACAACCTTACCGGTTGCCTTTCTTATTTTTCAGACTATGGTGGGTTTTGTAATTGAATCACTTTATGAATAATATGTATTTTACAGAGGAACATGAGCTTTTTAGAAAAAGTTTCCAGGAATTTCTTCAAAAGGAAGTTGTACCTCATATAGAGAAATGGGAAGAAACCGGAACTATTGAACGATTTATATGGAAAAAGTTCGGGGATATGGGCTACTTTGGATTAAATTATCCTGAACAATACGGCGGGCTTGACCTTGATCTTTTTTACACCGTGATCTTCCTGGAAGAGCTACAAAAGATTAATTCCGGGGGATTTGCCGCAGCGATGTGGGCCCATTCATATCTTGCTATGACCCATCTCTTAAAGGAAGGTGATGAAAGAATTAAGCAGAAATATCTGGCACCAAGCATAGCTGGGGAGAAGATAGGATGTCTTTGTATCACCGAACCATTCGGAGGATCTGATGTTGCCGGTATGAAAAGCACTGCCGTAAAAAAAGGAGATAAGTACATCCTTAACGGGTCCAAGACTTTCATTACAAATGGAGTTTATGCAGACTATCTGGTGGTCGCCGCAAAGACTGATCCTTCTTTGAAAGGAAAGGGGATGAGTATCTTCCTTGTTGACCGGGATACTCCCGGTATCTCTGCAAGTAAACTGAATAAGTTAGGTTGGAGAGCATCAGACACTGCAGAACTTGCATTTGATAATGTTGAGATTCCTGCAGAGAATTTAATGGGTGAAGAGAATTTAGGTTTTTCTTATATCATGCAGCATTTCGCGCTGGAAAGGTTGATCATGGGAGTAAATGCTCATGCCCGTGCTGAATATGCTCTTGAATATACCATTAACTATATGGGTGAAAGAGAAGCTTTTGGAAAAACCATAGATAAATTCCAGGCTTTGAGACACTCGGTAGCCGATATGGCCAGTGAGGTTGAAATGTGTAAGGAATTCAATTACTCTATTGTGAAAAGAATGATCAATGGAGTATATGTGGTTAAAGAGGCCAGTATGTCAAAATTGCTTTCCACAAAGATCGCAGATGAGGTGATCTATAATTGCCTGCAGTTTCTGGGAGGCTATGGATATATGGAAGATTATCCACTGGCAAGAATGTTCCGTGACAGCAGATTGGGACCAATAGGAGGGGGGACCTCTGAGATCCTTAGGGAAATCATCGCGAAGATGGTGATAGATAAGAAGGAGTATAAACCGGCAGCGAAGTAGTGGCCCCCAGGCCCCCTAACCCCCAAAGGGGGGATTTGAATAGGGAAGCCCAGGATTCAAGATTCAAGATTCAAGAATCAAGAAACAAGGCTGTTCAAAGGAGAGAATAGAATAGAGAGAAGAGAACAGAGAGAATACTAAACGACGGACTATTCACTAATCACCATTCACTTTTCACGAATCAAAAAAAACAAATAAAAAATATCATGAAAGGTTGCAGGATAATTGAATTGAATTATCTTTGCACCTTAAATTTTAAAGAAAGGAGGTGACACTATGTTAATTATACCAGTTAAAGACGGAGAAAATATCGACAGAGCGCTGAAGCGTTTCAAAAGAAAATTTGATAGAACCGGAACAATGCGCCAGCTAAGAAGCAGGCAGGCATTTACTAAACCGTCTGTTGAACGTAGGGCTCAAATCCAAAAAGCACAATACATTCAGCATTTAAGAGACCAGGAAGAAATTTAATATTTCCTTCAACTATTAAAGGCGTATAGCTTATAAGATAAAAACCGGCCCTGCTTCAAGGGTATTACAATAATTACTGTTGGTAAGGCAAAGTTTAATAACTTTGTTTTAACCAACAGTTTTTTTATGTCCTACGCTAAGTTTTTTGATTATCTGCTTCTCGAAAAAAAATATTCCCCAAATACTGTCAGGGCTTATCAAAAGGATCTTCAATCATTTTCAGAATTCATTAAAGCCGAATTTGACCAGAAAGACATTAATGGAATCCATTACCCCCAGATTAGAAACTGGCTTATAAAACTGGTCAAAGATGGCGTTACGAATCGTAGTGTTAACCGAAAAATGTCTTCCTTAAAAGCTTATTACAAATTTCTTCAAACTACGGGTCAAATTCAATCTCATCCCCTTGCCGCGCATAAATCTCTCAAGATTAAAAAAAGTGTACAAATTCCTTTTTCTCAGGAGGAGGTTTCCAATGTGCTACGTTCTTTAGAGCCGGCAGATTTTCAAACCTCGAGAGATCTGGCAGTAATAATGATGTTCTATGCAACCGGAATGAGGAGGGCAGAGCTTATAAATATTGAACTGCATGATCTTGACCTGCGAAACAGGATGGTGAAAGTAATTGGGAAGCGCAGTAAGGAAAGATTTATCCCGCTTTTGCCCGAACTAGTTAAAAAATTAGAGATATATCTTCAATTCCGTGCCGGTATTGCGCGTGCAGAGTCTACCCATCTTTTTCTTACTGAAAAAGGAATTAAAATGTATGAAAACCTTGTTTATAGGATTATAAATAATTACTTTAGTGAAACATCAGTAAAAGTAAAAAAGAGTCCGCATATATTAAGACATTCCTTTGCTACCCATCTGTTGAATGAGGGTGCAAACTTAAATTCGGTAAAAGAATTATTAGGTCATTCCAGCTTGGCGGCGACGCAGGTCTACACTCATAACAGTATAGCAGAATTAAGTAAGGTATACAATAATGCCCATCCACGCCAGGCAAAGAAATAATAACTACAACTATTGTTTAATTAAATATTTTAGGATATGAAAGTAAATGTGCAATCCGTCAATTTTCATGCAGATCAAAAATTAATCAATTTTATCCAGGGCAGACTGGACAAGCTGGAGCATTTTTATGATAATATTATTTTTGCCGATGTGTTTTTAAAAGTTCAGAATACCAGTGAAAAAGAGAATAAAGTTTCAGAGATACTTTTAAGCCTTCCAGGAGGTGATCTTATAGTAAAAAAAACATGCAAAAAATTTGAGGAGTGTGTAGATGAATGTATTAGTACTTTGCAGCGTCAACTAAAGAAGAGAAAGGAAAAAATAAAGGCTCATGCCTAATATTATTTTCATGCAATTTGTTTTGTGAAATAAATAAATTCGTATACATTTGCAGTCCGTTAGAAATAGCGGACTTTTTTATGTTAAAAAGTTTTGAAAGGCCGATGTAGCTCAGCTGGCTAGAGCAGCTGATTTGTAATCAGCAGGTCGTGGGTTCGAGTCCCTCTATCGGCTCTGAAATTTTGAATAAAAAGCTTTGTGAAAGGTAAAATTTATAATTAAATTTGCCCCTTCAAAAATCGAAGCCAGATTCAAAATGGTTCTGTGAAATACTAGAATACCAAATCGGGGAGATACTCAAGCGGCCAACGAGGGCAGACTGTAAATCTGCTGTTTTTAACTTCGCAGGTTCGAATCCTGCTCTCCCCACCAGTTTGGTTCAAGATTCCAAATTCAAAATTCCAGATTTTAAATCTTGAATTTTAAATTTTAAATTTTGAATTAAAACGCGGGAGTAGCTCAGTTGGTAGAGCGTCAGCCTTCCAAGCTGAATGTCGCCGGTTCGAACCCGGTCTCCCGCTCAAAGTTTTCTGTGGAAGGAAAAGTTCATTGTTCATTGAATTTGGTTTGAAGCAGAAAGCAGGGTGAGAAGCCTGTCCTGAGTGAGCTTGAAAAGCGAATCGAAGGGAACCCGGCCTGGCCGCCGAAGTGAAACGAAGGTGGCTCTCCCGCTCTGAATAGTATATTGCGCTTTTAAGTGTTGATGATTCAGAGAAAGGATTTTGCCTTTTTGGGCTGTCCTTTTTTGGAAAAAGAATGTGCATAATGCACAAACTTTTTTGATGAGAATGTAATAACCTTCACGGTTGTTTCAAGCTCAAATTATAACGGCGTTTAATAGAGCAGCTGTTAGTTTATCTCCAGAAGTGCAGACTTTGTGGAGATGATCTTTTTTGCCGACGTAGCTCAGGGGTAGAGCGTTTCCTTGGTAAGGAAGAGGTCACGAGTTCAATTCTCGTCGTTGGCTCTTTATTGTTTTGTATAAAATTGAACACTAATATTTAACTAAGAATAAAAATTACTAATTATGGCAAAGGAAACTTATAGTCGTTCCAAACCGCACTTAAACGTTGGTACGATAGGACACGTAGATCACGGAAAAACAACTTTAACTGCAGCGATTACTAAGGTAATGGCTGATGCTGGTTTTTCAGAAGCCCGATCTTTTGATCAGATCGACAACGCTCCGGAAGAAAAAGAAAGAGGTATTACTATTAACTCTTCGCACGTGGAGTATTCAACTGCAAATCGTCACTATGCGCACGTTGATTGTCCAGGTCACGCCGATTATGTTAAGAACATGGTTACTGGTGCTGCCCAAATGGACGGTGCTATCCTTGTGGTTGCGGCTACAGATGGTCCAATGCCTCAAACCCGTGAGCACATCCTTTTAGGACGTCAGGTGGGTATTCCAAGAATTGTTGTATTCCTTAACAAGGTTGACCTTGTTGATGATGAAGAATTATTGGAACTGGTTGAAATGGAAATCAGAGAGCTATTATCTTTCTATGAGTATGATGGAGATAATGGTCCTGTAATTTCAGGATCTGCGCTTGGAGCACTTAACGGTGAGCCAAAGTGGGTTGATACTGTAAAAGAATTAATGGATGCTGTTGACACCTGGATCGAATTGCCAGAGCGTGATGTTGATAAGCCATTCCTTATGCCTATAGAAGATGTATTCTCTATCACCGGTCGTGGAACTGTTGCTACAGGTCGTATCGAAACCGGAGTTGCAAACACCGGAGATGCGGTTGAGATCATTGGTATGGGTGCCGGAAAATTGACTTCTACCGTAACAGGTGTTGAAATGTTCCGTAAGATATTAGACAGAGGTGAAGCAGGAGATAACGTTGGTATCCTTTTAAGAGGTATTGAGAAAACTCAGATCTCAAGAGGTATGGTTATCACCAAGCCGGGATCTGTTAAGCCACACGCCAAATTTAAAGCTGAGGTTTATATCCTTAAAAAAGAAGAAGGTGGACGTCACACTCCATTCCACAATAACTATCGTCCACAGTTCTATGTAAGAACTACAGACGTAACCGGAACTATTAGCCTTCCTGAAGGAGTAGAGATGGTTATGCCAGGTGATAACTTAACCATTCACGTTGAATTGTTGCAAGCTATCGCTATGAGCATTGGTCTTCGTTTTGCTATCCGTGAAGGTGGTAGAACAGTTGGTGCCGGACAGGTAACTGAGATCTTAGACTAATTATAATGTATATAAGTTGAGGTATCCTGTTTGGCAGGATACCTTCACTTATATTTAGGAGTTTGGCCTGATATGTGTGGCATTAATGCTATCCCTTCAGGTTTTACAAACGGGTTTAGCTCAGTTGGTAGAGCACTGGTCTCCAAAACCAGGTGTCGGGAGTTCGAGTCTCTCAACCCGTGCACAAATTGGACTTGTGTTTAAAAGCAAGGTCAACAAAAGGGAACTTTAAATTAGTTAAGATTTTAGCTCCCCGACTAAATAAAATTAAAAATGGTACCCGAAGATTTCAACCCTTCTAATCCCGCGTAATATTAAATAACAATGGCAGGAATCATCAATTATATTTCCGAGTCTTATAACGAATTAAGAAATCACGTTACCTGGACCACCTGGCCAGAGGCTCAACGGCTTACTATTGTAGTAGCTGTTTTTTCTATAATATTCTCTTTGGCTATCTGGGGTGTAGACACTGTTTTCAGTGGAATCATTGAACAGTACTTTGAGTGGATCAAATCATAAAAAATTATGGCTATGGCAGAAGTTAAGGATAAAAAATGGTATGTGGTACGTGCTGTTAGCGGTCATGAAAATAAAGTAAAGGAATACATTGAGAGAGAGATTTCTCATTTGGGAATGGAAGATTATGTTGGTGAAGTGTTGGTTCCTACAGAAAAAGTGATCCAGATAAGAAATGGTAAAAAGATCTCTAAGGAACGGGTCTATTTTCCCGGCTATGTAATGATACATGCCAACCTGGGTGGAGAGATTACACATGTTATAAAATCCCTGAACGGAGTGATTGGATTTTTAGGTGAAACCAAAGGAGGAGATCCTGTGCCACTTAGAAGATCTGAGGTAAACAGAATGTTAGGAAAGGTAGATGAGCTTTCAGTAAAAGCAGATAATGTTGCTATACCATTCACCATTGGGGAAACCATTAAAGTTATTGATGGACCGTTCAATGGTTTTAATGGAACTGTTGAAAAAATAAATGAAGAAAAGCGTAAGCTTGAAGTAATGGTGAAAATTTTCGGAAGAAAGACTCCATTGGAATTGAGCTATATGCAAGTTGAAAAGGTATAAAGGTAATAACTGTTACATATATTTTTGATGGTTTTTAAAGCTTCCACTCTAAAACTATCACTTAAAAATTTTTAAAATGGCAAAAGAAATAAGTAAAGTTGTTAAACTTCAAGTTCGTGGAGGTGCTGCTAACCCATCACCACCAGTTGGACCTGCTTTAGGTGCTGCCGGGGTAAATATAATGGAGTTCTGTAAGCAATTTAATGCGCGTACACAGGACAAACAAGGTAAAGTATTACCATGTCAAATCACTGTCTATAAAGATAAGTCATTTGATTTTGTGATCAAAACACCACCCGCCGCAGTTCAGATTCTGGAAGCAGCTAAATCAAAAAAAGGATCAGGTGAGCCCAATCGTAAGAAGATTGCAAGTGTATCCTGGGATCAGATCAAAGCTATCGCTGAAGATAAAATGGTAGATCTTAACGCATTTACTCTTGAATCGGCTATGAAAATGGTAGCGGGAACTGCTCGCTCCATGGGTGTAACTGTTAAAGGGCAAGCGCCGTTTTAATCTAAAAATAGAATTTAAAAATGGCAAAATTGACTAAAAAGCTAAAAGAGGCTCAGGGTAAGATCGAAAGTGGTAAGACCTATTCGGTTGCTGAAGCTTCAGCATTAGTAAAAGAGATATCCTACGAAAATTTTGATGCTTCTGTAGATCTTGCAGTTCGTTTGAACGTTGATCCACGTAAAGCAAATCAAATGGTGAGAGGGGTTGTTACCCTTCCTCACGGTACAGGTAAGGATGTAAAGGTATTGGCATTGGTTACTCCAGATAAGGAGGCCGAAGCTAAAGAAGCCGGTGCAGACTTCGTAGGATTAGACGAGTACCTCGATAAGATCAAAGGAGGTTGGACAGATGTTGATGTTATAATCACCATGCCTAGTGTAATGGGTAAATTAGGTCCCCTTGGTAGAATTTTAGGACCTCGTGGTCTTATGCCAAACCCTAAGACCGGAACTGTAACTATGGATGTTGCCAAAGCAGTATCTGATGTAAAGGCCGGTAAGATTGACTTTAAAGTTGACAAGACAGGGATTGTGCATGCCGGAATTGGAAAAGCATCTTTTGATGCAGACAAAATTGCCGGAAACGCAAGGGAATTATTAACTACTCTGGTAAAATTAAAGCCTGTGGCTGCAAAGGGTGTGTATATTAAAAGTATCCACATTTCTTCTACAATGAGCCCAAGTGTTGAGATCGATACCAAAAGGTTCACTGAGCAATAATATTATAGATTATGACAAGAGAAGAAAAATCATTAGTAATTGAAGATTTAACTGCGCAGTTAGCAAATAATAACATTATTTACCTTGCAGATATTTCGGGACTTAATGCCCTTAGTACTTCAAACCTACGTCGTGCCTGTTTTAAGGCCAACATTAAACTTGCAGTAGTTAAAAATACATTGCTTGCAAAAGCTATGGAAGCATCAGAAAAAGATTTTGGTGAACTTCCTACAGTTTTAAAAGGCAATACATCTATTATGATCTCTGAAGTGGGTAACGCTCCTGCTAAAGTGATCAAAGATTTCCGTAAAAAATCCATGATCCCGTTGCTTAAAGGGGCATTTATTGAAGAGGCTATCTATGTTGGAGACGACTACCTGGAGACCCTTGTAAATATCAAGTCCAGAGAAGAGCTTCTTGGAGAGATCGTTGGATTGTTACAATCACCTGCTAAGAATGTTATTTCAGCACTTAAGTCTGGTGGAGGTAAAATTGCAGGAATTCTTAAAACTCTTTCTGAAAAAGAAGGGTAATCAAACAAGCGCACTATTAATAATTATTTATAACACAAGAACATTTTAAAACGATAGAAAATGGCAGATTTAAAAGATTTCGCAGAACAATTGGTAAACTTGACCGTAAAAGAGGTTAATGAACTTGCAACTATATTAAAAGAAGAGTACGGTATCGAGCCTGCTGCTGCGGCTGTTGCTGTAGCTGCCGGAGGTGGTGCTGGTGCTGGTGAAGAAGCAGCTGAGGAGCAAACAGAATTTGATGTAGTTCTTAAAGCAGCAGGAGCATCTAAGCTTGCAGTTGTGAAATTGGTAAAAGAGCTTACCGGTCTTGGTCTTAAAGACGCAAAAGAATTGGTAGACAACGCTCCACGTCCTGTTAAAGAAGGTGTTTCTAAAGACGAAGCAAACGCACTTAAAACACAATTAGAAGAAGCAGGAGCCGAGGTTGAGCTTAAATAAGCTTAACAAGCAATATATTTAGGTTTAGACCTCAGGATTCATCCTGAAGGTCTAAACCCTTTTGCGTATATAAAGGTATAGTCTTTGTAACGCGCCCATATTATTTTATATAAATTAATTCCGTCCATTGATGTTAGCAACGCAAACTGAAAGATTGAATTTCTCTTCTGTGAAGAATAAGCCTGATTATCCTGACTTTCTGGATGTCCAGATCAAGTCATTTCAGGATTTCTTTCAACTAGAAACAAAATCAGAAGAAAGGGGAGATGAGGGTCTCTATAATACCTTCATGGAAAACTTTCCTATTACCGACACACGTAATCAATTCGTTTTAGAATTCCTTGATTACTTTGTGGACCCACCAAGATATTCCATTCAGGAATGTATTGAAAGAGGGCTGACTTATAGCGTACCGCTTAAAGCCCGATTAAAATTATATTGTACAGATCCTGAACACGAAGATTTTGAAACCATAGTGCAGGATGTATATTTAGGAACTATTCCTTACATGACTCCAAGTGGTACTTTTTGTATCAATGGAGCCGAAAGGGTTGTGGTTTCTCAGTTACATCGATCCCCCGGTGTATTCTTTGGACAGTCCTTCCATGCAAACGGAACCAAACTATATTCTGCCAGAATTATTCCTTTCAAAGGATCCTGGATAGAATTTGCTACCGATATTAACAACGTAATGTACGCGTATATCGATAGGAAGAAAAAATTACCTGTAACTACACTTTTCCGTGCCATTGGTTTTGAAAGAGATAAGGATATCCTTGAGATCTTTGACCTTGCCGAGGAAGTGAAAGTATCAAAAACAGGTCTTAAAAAAGTATTGGGACGTAAACTTGCCGCCAGGGTATTAAATACCTGGTACGAGGATTTCGTAGATGAAGATACTGGTGAAGTGGTTTCCATTGAGCGTAACGAGATCATTCTTGATCGTGATACCGAACTGGATAAAGATCATATTGAAGAAATACTTGAGACCGGAACAAGAACAATCCTTCTTCACAAAGAGGATAACTCAACCGGAGATTATGCCATTATTCACAATACCCTGCAAAAGGATCCAACAAACTCTGAGAAAGAGGCTGTTGAGCACATCTACCGCCAGCTGCGTAATGCAGAGCCGCCGGATGAGGAAACTGCACGTGGTATTATAGATAAATTGTTCTTTAGTGACCAGCGTTACAGCTTAGGTGAGGTAGGGCGTTACAGAATGAACAAGAAACTTGGTCTTGATATTGGAATGGATAAGCAGGTGCTTACCCGTGAGGATATCATCACCATTGTAAAATATTTAATTGAGTTGATCAACTCAAAAGCAGAGATCGATGATATCGATCACTTGTCTAACCGTCGTGTTAGAACAGTAGGAGAGCAATTGTCTCAGCAATTTGGTGTTGGTCTTGCCCGTATGGCGCGTACTATTCGTGAAAGAATGAATGTACGTGACAACGAGGTGTTTACTCCAATAGATTTGATCAACGCAAAGACTTTGTCTTCTGTGATCAACTCTTTTTTTGGAACCAACCAGTTATCTCAGTTCATGGATCAAACAAATCCACTGGCAGAGATCACACATAAACGAAGGCTTTCTGCATTAGGACCAGGTGGTCTTTCAAGAGAACGCGCAGGTTTTGAGGTACGTGACGTTCATTACACTCACTACGGAAGGTTGTGTCCTATAGAAACACCCGAGGGTCCAAACATTGGTCTTATCTCTTCCCTTGCAGTATTTGCAAAGGTAAACTCGATGGGATTCATTGAAACTCCTTACAGAACGGTTACAGATGGTAAGATAGATTTCTCAAAAGAGCCTTTCTACCTGAGTGCAGAGGAAGAAGAAGACAGAAAGATCGCCCAGGCCAACATTCCATTAAAAGATGATGGAACAATAGATTCAGATAAGGTTATTGCACGTATGGAAGGTGACTTCCCGGTTGTAGATCCAAAAGATGTACATTATATTGACGTTGCACCAAACCAGATCTCTTCTATTTCGGCTTCATTGATTCCATTCCTGGAGCATGATGATGCAAACAGGGCTTTGATGGGATCAAACATGATGCGTCAGGCTGTACCTTTATTAAGAGCAGAATCTCCAATCGTGGGGACTGGTCTTGAAAGAGCTGTAGCGACTGACTCCCGGGTATTGATCAATGCTGAAGGGCCTGGGATGGTAGAATATGTTGATGCCGAAAGGATCACCATTAAATACGATCGTACAGAGGAAGAAAGAATGGTAAGTTTTGATGGCGATTCAAAAACTTATGAACTTATTAAGTTTAGAAAAACAAACCAGGGAACTTCTATTAACCTTAAGCCTATCGTTCGTGTAGGCGACAGAGTTATTAAAGGACAGGTTCTTTGCCAGGGTTATGCAACCGAAGCCGGGGAACTTGCTCTTGGACGTAACCTGAAGGTTGCTTTCATGCCTTGGAAAGGATATAACTTTGAGGATGCAATCGTAATTTCTGAAAAAGTTGTTCGGGAAGATATCTTTACTTCCATTCATATTGATGAATATTCACTTGAAGTTCGGGATACCAAATTAGGTAACGAAGAATTGACAAATGATATTCCAAACGTTTCTGAAGAGGCTACAAAAGACCTTGATGAGAACGGTATGATAAGAATTGGAGCTGAAGTTAAACCTGGGGATATTCTTATAGGAAAGATCACTCCAAAAGGGGAAAGCGACCCAACTCCTGAAGAGAAACTACTTAGAGCCATCTTTGGAGACAAAGCTGGTGATGTTAAGGATGCTTCGTTGAAAGCTCACCCTTCATTAAGTGGGGTGGTGATCAATAAGAAACTTTTTGCAAGGGCTGTAAAAGATAAGCGAAAACGCATTCAGGATAAAGAAGATGTAACGGCACTTGACAAAAAGTACGATGCAAAGTTTGCTGTTCTAAAAGCCGAACTTGTAGATAAACTTTTTGCAATTGTTGGTGGTAAAACTGCACAGGGGGTTATGAATGATCTTGGAGAGGAAGTATTGCCAAAAGGTAAGAAGTTCACTCTAAAGATGCTTAACGCTGTAGATGACTATATTCACCTTACACAGGGAACTTGGACTACAGATGATCATTTGAACAAGTTGGTTGCAAACCTTATCCATAACTATAAGATCAAGGAAAATGATCTTCAGGGTAACCTTAGAAGGGAAAAATTCACCATCTCTGTTGGAGATGAATTACCTGCAGGTATTATCAAATTGGCCAAAATTTATGTTGCCAAGAAGAGAAAACTAAAAGTGGGTGATAAAATGGCGGGTCGTCACGGTAATAAAGGTATTGTTGCCCGAATCGTACGCCAGGAAGATATGCCTTTCCTTGAAGATGGAACTCCTGTTGATATAGTACTTAACCCGCTTGGTGTACCTTCCAGGATGAATATTGGTCAAATCTATGAGACCGTATTAGGATGGGCAGGACAGCAATTAGGAAGAAAATATGCAACTCCAATTTTTGATGGTGCTACATTGGATCAAATAAATGCCCTGACAGATGAGGCCGGTGTGCCACGTTTTGGACATACTTATTTATACGATGGTGGTACCGGAGATCGTTTTGACCAGGCTGCAACTGTAGGTGTAATTTATATGTTGAAATTAGGACATATGATTGACGACAAGATGCACGCACGTTCAATTGGACCATACTCACTTATTACTCAGCAGCCGCTTGGTGGTAAGGCACAGTTTGGTGGTCAGCGATTTGGAGAGATGGAAGTTTGGGCGCTTGAAGCTTATGGAGCATCGGCTACCCTACGTGAGATCCTGACCGTAAAATCTGATGATGTTATTGGAAGAGCCAAGACTTACGAGGCAATCGTAAAAGGTGAACCAATGCCTGAACCCGGATTACCGGAATCTTTCAACGTATTAATGCACGAATTGAAAGGTTTAGGTTTGGATATTAGATTAGAAGAATAATATACTGACGGTACGGGTACCCCTCGCGGGTACCCTCAACCGGCAGATTTTTCACAATAATTATAGCAGCACAGATTATTATGGCTAGAAATAATGAACATACTACAGAAAAGAGATTTAATAAGATCTCTATAGGTTTGGCTTCACCCGAGTCCATTTTAGCGGAATCGCGGGGAGAGGTCCTTAAGCCTGAAACTATTAACTACCGTACGCACAAACCGGAGCGGGACGGATTATTCTGTGAGCGAATTTTTGGTCCTGTAAAGGATTACGAATGTGCCTGTGGAAAGTATAAAAGAATACGCTACAAAGGCATTGTGTGTGACCGTTGTGGGGTAGAGGTAACAGAGAAAAAAGTACGTCGTGACCGTGTGGGACATATCAACCTGGTAGTTCCTGTGGCACACATCTGGTATTTCCGATCCCTGCCTAACAAAATAGGATATCTTCTTGGATTACCTTCCAAGAAACTTGATATGATCATTTACTATGAAAGGTATGTGGTAATTCAGGCCGGTATTGCAAAAGGCCTGGAAGGTGAGAATCTTAAAAAGATGGACTTCCTTACCGAGGAGGAATATCTTGATATTCTTGATACCCTTCCGCAGGAAAACCAGTACCTTGAAGACAATGATCCAAACAAGTTCATTGCAAAAATGGGAGCCGAATGTCTTATTGACCTGTTGAGAAGAATAGATCTTAATGAACTTTCTTACGACTTAAGACATAAAGCAAACCACGAAACATCAAAACAACGTAAGACAGAGGCTCTTAAGAGACTTCAGGTAGTTGAATCGCTTCGTGATGCAAACAAGAACAGGGAAAATCTTCCTGAGTGGATGATCATGAAGGTTATTCCAATTACTCCTCCTGAGCTTAGGCCATTGGTGCCTCTTGATGGTGGGCGTTTTGCAACTTCAGATTTAAATGATCTTTACAGAAGGGTAATTATTCGTAATAACCGTCTTAAGAGGTTAATGGAGATCAAAGCTCCTGAGGTGATCCTGCGTAACGAAAAGCGTATGCTACAGGAAGCTGTAGATTCGTTGTTTGATAACACAAGAAAATCTTCAGCAGTAAAGACCGATTCCAACAGGCCGTTGAAATCCCTTTCAGATTCCTTAAAAGGAAAACAAGGGCGTTTCCGTCAAAACCTGCTTGGTAAGCGTGTGGATTATTCCGCACGATCGGTAATTGTTGTAGGACCTGAATTGAAAATGTTTGAATGTGGTCTTCCAAAAGATATGGCTGCAGAACTTTACAAGCCGTTTGTAATACGTAAGTTGATCGAAAGAGGTATTGTAAAGACTGTAAAGTCGGCCAAGAAAATCATAGATAAAAAAGAACCGGTGGTATGGGATATTTTAGAGAACGTTCTTAAAGGGCACCCGGTACTGCTTAACAGGGCTCCAACTCTTCACAGACTTGGTATCCAGGCTTTCCAGCCAAAACTTATTGAAGGTAAGGCGATACAGTTACACCCGCTTGCGTGTACTGCATTCAACGCCGATTTCGATGGGGATCAAATGGCGGTTCACCTGCCACTTGGGCCGGAAGCAATTCTGGAAGCTCAGTTATTAATGCTTGGTTCACACAACATCCTTAACCCTGCAAATGGATCTCCAATTACGGTTCCATCTCAGGATATGGTTCTGGGTCTGTACTATATGACCAAACCAAGAGTATCTACAGATGAAGTAAAAATCAAAGGCCAGGGTCTTACTTTTTATTCAGCTGAAGAAGTTGTCATCGCTTATAATGAGAAAAAAGTAGACCTTAACGCAGTAATCAAAATACGCGCTAAGGATCTTAATGATGCAGGTGTTCTTGAGAGCAAGATCATTGAAACTACCGTAGGTAGAGTATTATTCAATGAAACTGTTCCCGAAGAAGCCGGGTTTATAAACGAAGTATTGACCAAGAAATCTTTAAGGGATATTATTGGAAGGGTATTGAAAGTAACAAGTGTTGCTGAAACTGCTGCTTTCCTTGATAACATTAAAGATCTTGGATACAAGTTTGCATATACAGGTGGTCTTTCTTTCTCTTTAGGTGATATTATTATACCTGAAGAAAAAGGAGCTATGATCGACGAAGCCAATGAGCAGGTAGAAGCCATTATTGGTAACTACAACATGGGTCTTATTACCAATAACGAGCGTTACAATCAGGTAATTGATATCTGGACATCTACCAATGCCGGCCTTACCGAATTGGCCATGAAACGTATTCGTGAGGACAATCAAGGGTTCAACTCTGTGTATATGATGCTTGATTCAGGTGCAAGGGGATCAAAGGAACAGATTCGTCAGTTAACCGGTATGAGGGGATTAATGGCGAAACCTAAGAAATCCAATTCAGGTGGAGGTGAGATTATCGAGAACCCTATCCTTTCCAACTTTAAGGAAGGTTTGTCGATTCTTGAGTACTTTATCTCTACTCACGGTGCACGTAAAGGTCTTGCCGATACTGCACTTAAAACTGCTGATGCCGGGTACTTAACACGACGTTTAGTTGACGTTTCTCAGGATGTTATCGTTAATGAAGAAGACTGTGGGACTCTTCGTGGGGTTGAAGTTGCGGCTCTTAAAAAGAATGACGAGATCGTAGAATCACTTGGTGAAAGGATCCTTGGGCGTATAGCGCTTAATGATATTTACAATCCTTTGACTGAAGAGTTACTTGTAGCTTCCGGTCAGGAGATTAAAGAGAGTGCTGTTGCCAGGATCAACCTTGCTCCACTGGAAACAGTAGAAGTACGATCGGCCCTTACTTGTGAGGCGAAAAAAGGAATATGTGTGAAATGTTATGGCAGGAACCTTGCAACCGATAAACTGGTGCAAAGGGGAGAAGCCGTTGGAGTTGTTGCTGCCCAGTCAATTGGGGAGCCTGGAACACAGCTTACACTTCGTACCTTCCACGTGGGTGGTATTGCCGGTAACATTTCTGAAGAAAATAAAGTTATAGCCAAGTTTGATGGTATAGCCGAAATAGAAGATCTAAAAGTGGTAAAAGGTGAAGGGCCTGATGGTTCTATCACAGATATCGTCATCTCCAGAACATCTGAACTAAAATTGAAAGACAAGAGGACCGGCGTGGTGCTTACTACGAGCAATATTCCATATGGTAGCCAGATCTTTGTAAATGATGGTGACGAGGTGAAGAGAGATGATATCATTTGCCAGTGGGATCCTTATAACGGAGTAATTATTTCTGAATTTTCCGGTAAGATCAAATATGAGAACATAGAGCAAGGTTATACCTATCAGGTAGAAATAGATGAACAAACAGGTTTCCAGGAAAAAGTTATTACAGATTCCAAAAACAAGAAGCTTATCCCTACCTTATTGATTCTTGGAAAAAAAGACGAGGTGATTCGTTCCTACAACCTTCCTGTTGGAGCCCACCTTATGGTAGACAAAGACGAGAAGATCAGGGTTGGTAAGATCCTGGTTAAGATCCCACGTAAATCATCCAAAGCGGGTGATATTACTGGAGGTCTTCCAAGAGTAACAGAACTTTTTGAAGCACGTAACCCTTCAAATCCTGCGGTAGTAAGCGAGATAGATGGTGTTATTTCCTTCGGAAAGATCAAGAGAGGTAACCGTGAGATCATCGTTGAATCCAAGCTTGGAGAAGTTAAGAAGTATCTTGTGAAACTTTCAAACCAGATCCTTGTTCAGGAGAACGATTACGTACGTGCAGGAATGCCGTTATCTGATGGTTCCATCACTCCGGAAGATATCCTTGCGATTAAAGGACCAAACGCTGTACAACAATACCTTGTGAACGAAGTTCAGGAAGTATACCGTTTACAGGGGGTGAAGATCAACGACAAGCATTTTGAAGTTGTTGTTCGCCAGATGATGCGTAAGGTGAGAATTGTAGATTCAGGGGATACATTATTCCTTGAAAACCAGTTGATCCATAAATCAGACTTCATTGAAGAGAACGATAAGATCTTTGGAATGAAAGTAATCGAGGATGCAGGGGATTCTACAAACCTTAAACCGGGTCAAATAGTCACTCTTAGAGAACTTAGAGATGAGAACTCCTCATTGAGAAGAGAAGATAAGGCACTTGCTTCTGCAAGGGATGCTGTTGCAGCAACTGCAACTCCAATCCTTCAGGGTATAACCAGAGCTTCGCTTCAAACCAAGTCATTTATCTCGGCGGCTTCCTTCCAGGAAACTACCAAGGTGCTTAATGAGGCTGCTGTTGCAGGTAAGGTTGATGATCTTGAAGGTCTTAAAGAGAACGTAATCGTTGGACATAAGATCCCTGCCGGTACTGGTATGAGAGTTTATGATCACATCATCGTAGGTTCTAAAGAAGAATTTGACGAAATGATGGAGAAGAAACAGGAAGTTAATTATAACTAATGTTTTAAATGATATGTAAAGAGGGCTGCAATTTGTGGCCCTTTTTATTTTTAGTATATTTAGAGAAGTAACGAAGTGATGGTGTAACGAAGTGATGAAGTAACAGAGTGATGGTGGAATGGAGTAACGAAGTGATGAAGTGATGAAGTAATGAAGTAACGGAGTGATGAAGATGTGGTAAAGCCCTGTAAATCTTATGGTTGCACAATTTTATCAGGGTCACTTGATCACAACATCACAGCATCACAAGATCACAGCGTCACTTGATCACAACATCACAACATCACAACATCACAGCGTCACAAGGTCACAACATCACAAGATCACAACATCACAAGGTCACAACTTTACAAGGTCACAACATAAATAAACATAACATATGAACGAAGATAACAAACCGCCAAAAGGCCAGATTAATATAGAGCTTGATGAAAAAGTTGCTGAAGGAACCTATTCCAATCTTGCGATCATCAACCACTCGGTTTCAGAGTTTGTAGTGGATTTTGTAAGTATAATGCCGGGAACTCCAAAGAGCAAAGTAAAATCACGAATCATCCTTACTCCCCAGCATGCCAAAAGACTTTTAAAAGCACTGGGAGAAAATGTACACAGGTTTGAGAAATCCCACGGGGAGATCAAGGATTATGAGCAGCCTCCTATTCCTCTGAATTTTGGTCCAACAGGTCAGGCATAACGAATTCTCATATTAATTTTTAAAAACCCGAAGCTCTATTTCGGGTTTTTTACTGTTTAGAATTTAAATATTTTTAGGGCCTAATATTTAACAGCTTGGTTGTTAATGGAATAAGGATATTTGCTACATTTAGTTTATTATTTGAGCATTTTTTCAGCAATACTATTCCTTAATAATTTATAACCCCTCATGAAAAAAAGGATTTTAATAACTATTCTTTTTTTATTTTGGGGACATAACCTGATAGCTCAAAATGAGGCTGCAAAAAATGGAGTTTATGTGGAACTTTTGGGAAACGGAATGATTTATTCCGTCAATTATGAAAGGTTTCTTAATGAAAAGATTAGTATACGGGCCGGGGGTGGAACTTTATCGGTTAACGGCATTTTTCTCCTATTACCCCTTTCAATAAATATGACCACTTTTCCTATCCTTGGTAATTACTTCTATGGTGCAGGTAATAGTAAATTAGAATTAGGAGCGGGAGTTGTATTAGGATCTGCTAAAGTTGTTTCCATATTTGATAGGGAAAGAGAACGACGGAAAACCATTTTTGAACTTACAGCTTTTACCGGATACAGATATCAAAGGCCTGATGGTGGATTTTTATTTCGGGTTGGTTTGACACCCTTCCTTCCCTTATCGGGCGATGAAAATCGGCATGGGGGTTTGGTCTTATCAGGAGGAATTAGTTTTGGATATGCGTTTTAAATTTTTATTTTTTTATTTCATTTAATCTGAAATTTATGATAAAAAAAAATTTTCTCCTATGGCTATTTATTTTTAGTTTCATTACGTCAAATGCCCAGGAGGAGTATGTAAAAAATGCGGTTTATCTGGAATTGGCCGGCAATGGTGGGTTGTATTCTGTTAATTATGAGCGGGCTTTTTCTCCAAAATTTATGTTACGGGCAGGTTTTGCTTCATGGAGTTCTACAGAACTTTTTGGAGAGAGTACTATAACTACAATACCAGTTATGGTTAATACTTTATTCGGAACAGGAAATCACAGGATCGAGGGTGGTTTGGGATTAGTTCTGGGGACTGAAAAATATAAAGGTGATGGGAGTTTTTTCGGTGGAGATAATAGTAAAGACAATATTTTACCACTTACAGGTACAGCTGGTTACAGGTATCAAAAATCTTTTGGAGGACTAATATTTCGGGCAGGTTTAACTCCATTTCTAAATCTTAAGGATTCAGAATATCCCGATTTTAATTTTTCAGCAGGTGCTAGTGTGGGCTATGCTTTTTAACAAGGTGAAAAATTAAATAAAAACAGACAATATGCCCCTATTCATGGCGCCATATAGTGCCCGGAATTACTGCTCAAGGAGTAGCAGAAGCGCACGTAATGGATCTTAAGATCCAGAAAGAATTTCGATGCTCCTGTATGACATATTGGATAGACGAAGATAATGACAGCGCCTTTTGTCTTATAGAAGCCCCCTCTGAAAATGCAGTGCGGGATCTTCATAAAAGTTCTCATGGATTGATGCCGCACCATATCATTGAAGTTAACAGGGACACAGTAGCTTCCTTTCTGGGGCGGCTATATGATCCGGTTGTTCCGGGGCTCCGGAAGGAAGAGCTCAAAGTTTTTAATGATCCTGCTTACAGAACACTTGTTATTATAGATATCAAGGATCCTGTTTTACTTAAGAAACATAGCTCCCGGGATTCAGTTGAAACATTGCTTCAATTATATTTTGATGTCATAAAAGAACAAAGCACATTTTTCGGAGGAGAGATCGCAGAACACAGTGAGCCTGTAACCTCAATCTTATGTTTTTCCTCTTCTTCAAATGCTTTATCCTGTGGATTGGAAATAGACAATGCATTTTCTATTGAAGAAAAGAAAGTTTTGGGATTAAAGATAAGTCTGACTTCAGGAATGCCTGTCTCCACAAGCGACCGGATTTTTGGGGAAACCATAGATAACGGAATACAATTGCTTTATACTTCCCGGGATCATAAGGTTGTTATTGGACCTTCAACAGATGTAATTTCCAGAACACATCTTGATAAAAACAGCGAAAGATTGATTTTTTTTACTTTAAATGAAGAAAAAAGGCTGAATAAAATATTTTATATTCTTGAAAGATTTAGTCCGGATGAGAGCTTTGGGATTGAAGATTTCTGCAGGGAGGTTGGATTGAGTAAATCCAGTCTTAACCGGCATTTACATACTTTAACAAAAAGGTCTCCCAATACTTTGCTCAAGGAGTTTAGGTTGAATAAAGCTCTGAGGCTATTGAGAAAAGGACAGAATATTTCCGATGTTTCGTTTTCCACTGGTTTTAGAAGCCCTTCCTATTTTTCAAAATGTTTTAAAGAACATTTTTTATTATCACCCTCCAAATTTGTTGAGGATTTTTAGGTTATACCTTCTTGAATTCCATTTAATTAGTGATTCAAAATTATCAGCCTTTGGTTCAATATTATTATTGAATCTTCCATCTACTCCTTAATTTTAATTATACAATTGATCAAAAAAGGCGTAACCCGAAAAGCCTAAGAGTAGGGAGTAAACTAACCTTAAACCTTATGAAAAATCCTTTAACTTTTAATCCAGGAAAAGTGAAATTATATCTTTTCACACCATTATTAATTTTAACTTCAATTCTCATGACCACAGGATGTAATGAGAATGCAAGAACATCAGCAGAGAGCATTCGGGCAGAAGCCACCGCCTCAAATCAGAACATGTATGTAATAGAGCGGGAGATCCCGGGCGCATCAAATTTGACCCAGGAAGATCTAAAGGTAATTTCACAGACCTCAAACGGGGTGCTTAATGAAATGGGTTCTGATATTAAATGGATGCACAGTTACGTTGCAGGGGATAAGATATATTGTGTGTATTCTGCCCCTAATGAAGAAATGGTAAGAGAACATGCAAGGAAGGGAGGGTTTCCGGCAAATTCAGTGACCAAGGTTACTACGGTTATAGATCCTTCAACAGGAAATTAAAAAAATCTTCCGGGCAAATAATTTTGCCCAGTTATTTTTCTTCTGAAATTCATAGTATCAATAATTTTTTTTCTGAATTTGAAATTTTATGCTTTCTTTGAGTTTTCCAGATGGAAGATCTTTAAAAAAATGACCCATTTTTGAATACCAGGAATTCTTTTAAACCTTATCTGCAATGGTTGCCTACCATTTGCATTTTTATTTTTGCCGTTCTGTATTATTATTCCTCTACTTTATATGCGGGGGGGTCACAGGCAGATCTTACCACCACGGGGTTTGATTGGGTGCATAACTACTGGAGCGATTTAATGAACGAGACAGGTCGTAATGGCCTGCCTAATCCCGCGGAACCATATGCCATAGCTGCAATGATGATCATGTGTATAGGTTTGATGATATTTTTCATCCAGTTTGCCGCTAAGTTTGCAGAGCACCGGGTATGGAGGTATATCATACAGATTTCCGGAACCCTTGCAATGATATGTGCAATACTTACTTTTACAGAATATCATGCGCCCATGATCGCATTATCCAGTTTTTTTGGATTGTTTTTATTAACCGGAATAAGCAGAGAGGTTTATAAAAGCGAGATGACTATAATGAAAATAGGAGGAGTGATATGTATCTTACTGCTTATCATTAACAATTATATATACTTTAGCAGGTATTTTGTAGAGATCCTGCCACTGCTTCAAAAAATAACCTTTGCCATTGTTCTTCTCTGGTTTGCGGGATTAAATATGGAACTCGTTAAGAAAAACAGGGAATCTGCACCTCCGGCTTTTTCTCCTGGTTAGGCAGATTTTACTTTTCATCAAGTTCTATCCATACCGGTACGTGATCGCTGGTTTTTTCCCAACCCCGAACTTCACGTTCAACGCCCCCCGTTTTCAAATTTCTTACCAGTTGTGGGCTGAGTAAAAAATGATCTATGCGTAGCCCGGCATTTCTCCCATATGCATTTCTGAAATAATCATAAAAGGTATAGATCACTTCATCTGGATATAATTTTCTTATTGCATCTGTCCAACCCTGGTCTATCAGATTTTTAAAAGCCTGTTTCACCTCCGGCCGGAAAAGCGCATCTTTAATCCATCGCTCGGGTTTATACACATCGAGTTCTGTGGGCATCACGTTATAATCACCCACAAGAATTGCGGGAGTATCCATCTTCAGGAGCTCAGAAGCATGAGTGCTTAGCCGGTCAAACCATCGCAGTTTGTAATCAAATTTTGGGCCTGGAGCCGGGTTTCCGTTAGGCAGATAAATACAGCCAATTATCACATCTTCTACCAGGGCTTCAATATATCTGCTTTGAAGGTCTTCATCATCCCCCGCGAGACCGCGGCCTGTTTCGTTGATTTCAAGATTTCGGGTAAGTATGGCAACACCGTTCCAGCTTTTTTGACCATGCCAGATGGCATTGTACCCCGCATCCTTAATGGCTTTCTCAGGGAATTTTTCATTGGGGGCCTTCAGTTCCTGCAGGCAAACCACATCAGGCTGAGACATTTCCAGCCAGCGAAGCAGCACAGGGAGCCTTCCGTTTACCCCATTAACATTATAAGTGGCAATTTTCATGTAGGTTCTGGTTTATTCGACTTCCACCATTAATATAAGCAATTTTAATAATTAGCTAATTATTTTAATGAAAGTAGGTGGTAATTAACCAGGTACCCGGGAATTAGGATTATTATAAAATTGCTAATTTGGCCCCTGCAAATTATATACATTTAAATTTATGATCACTCCTTTGAGAACAACACCGGCAAATCCGGCATATAAAAAGTTGATCCCCCTGCTTGATGCCGAACTGGCAGTTACAGATGGAGAGGATCACGCTTTTTATGATCAATTTAATAAGAGCGATACTATTAAATATGTAATTGTTCTTTTTGAAAATAAGAATCCGATTGGATGCGGGGCTATAAAGAAATTTGCTCCCGGAGTTATAGAGGTAAAAAGAATGTTTGTGTTAAGGGAAAAAAGAGGAAAGGGTTATGCTTTCCGGATCTTAAACGAGCTGGAAACCTGGGCAGGTGAATTAGGATTTCGCAAATGCATTCTTGAAACAGGGATTAATCAGCCGGAAGCCCTGGCCCTGTACAAAAAAAGCGGCTATAAGCCTATTGAAAATTATGGACAATATGCGGGAGTGGAAAAAAGTTTTTGCTTTGGGAAAAGTTTGAAACTGGATATTTGATTTTTAATCCCTCTGGTTTTATATTTAATCTCTTAGGGTTTAATTCCCCGATGCTTGCATCGTTTTTCCTTTTTGGAATTTGGGATTTGTTTTTTGGAATTTGATACCTCGTATGCTTGCATCGAGGTAGTTCATTAATCTCGTAATTTTATATATTATCTGGTATCAATAATAATTTTTGTACTAATAATCTACGGAATAAATATTTTTTAACAAAAAATTATAACATATTATATTTTTTACTATTTTTGAATAATAAAACTGAAGAACACAAAAATTAAGTCTTTTGCTGATCCGGAAAATTTTCCCACCAACACTTTAAAGTGTTTATTTATCTTCCCCCACTATCTTCATTTATTAATACATTTTTAAAATTATGAAATTAAAGCTGGCATTTATTGTGGCTATTTTCGTAAGTCTAATATCCATTACTTTTTGGGAACTGTATTGGAGGAATCAGGAAAAGATACCTGATTTTGATGATGACAAAGGTTTATGGGCTGAACAACGAAAGAAAGTAGAAAAGGCAGGTTCTTCCAGTACTGTTTTAATAGGCTCATCAAGAGTTTTATTTGATATCCAGCTGGATGTCTGGGAGGAAAAAACTGGCCAACTGCCAATAATGCTGGCCTCCCCGGGTTCTACTCCACTCCCGGTTCTAAGAGATATAGTTGATAATACTTCATTTAATGGAACCTTAATAGTAGGGGTGACCCCGGGAATTTTTTTTTCAACAACTTATCCCGAAGCGCCTCCCTGGAAAAGAGCACAGACTAAGGTAGATCATTTTAAGAAACGTACTTATGCACAAAAACTAAATCATTTACTTTCTCTTCCTTTTCAGGAGAATTTTGTTTTTGTTTCGGGCAGTGAAGAAAAATGGTCAGATGATATTGATTTGGGATCTTTATTAAGTCGAATTTCCATAGGTGATAGGTTTAAATCCCTGGAACCGCCATTTTATAACTTCTCGTATTCCAGGATTGACAGAAATACCAGGATGAGTGAACGTACAGTAAATGACACTACTTTCGCCAATACAATCAAAAAAGTCTGGTTCTTTTTTGGAAGTCAGTCTCCACCACCAGATAAAGTAAGTACTATTGCCTTTTTTAATGATTACGCTGCAAAGTTCCAAAGGAGGGGAGGTAAAATAATCCTTCTGCGATGTCCTTCATCGGGAGCTCTAAAACAGGGAGAGAATGCTATGTTACCCAGACAACATTTTTGGGATTCTCTTGTCGTTAGTTCAGGCCTAAGAAGCTATCATTTTGAAGATTACGAAACCTTAAAGAATTTTGAATGTCCAGAATGGTCCCATCTTTCCGGCCCTGATGCCGATAAATTTACTGCAAATCTTATTGAGATCCTTCAAAAGGATAAAATTTTAGCTAATCTCAAAAAATAATAGTATGTTATTCAATTCATTGGGGTTTATTGCTTTTCTGGCCATAGTTTTGTTCTTTTATTATACCAATTTTCTAAGCTGGAAATCTAAAAAAGGAATGCTTCTTTTGGCCAGCTACATATTTTATGGGCTTTGGAACCCTTTTTTAGTGATTCTGTTATGGATCTCAACCTTCGTAGACTGGACGGCCGGAAATAAACTTGTATATGAGGAAAATGAAGTTAAAAGAAAATTTTGGTTGATCCTAAGCTTAGTGGTAAATCTTGGATTCCTGGCTTTCTTCAAATATGGGAATTTCCTTCTTGAAAATTTTGTTTTGGCTGTAAATTCGGCAGGAATGGCTTATGAGCCTCAACCTATGGATATTATCCTGCCAATGGGAATTTCATTCTACACCTTTCAAACCATGTCTTACACCATTGACTTATATAATCGAAGAGTAGATCCGGCAAAAACTTTTTTAGATTTTGCTTTATATGTCACATTTTTCCCTCAGTTGGTTGCAGGTCCTATTGTTCGTTCCAAAGATCTTGTAACACAATTTTATGAAGAGAAAAAAGCAAACGTTGAACAATTTATCTGGGGTACTTTTCTGTTAACTCTGGGTTTATTTTTAAAAATGGTAATGGCAGATACACTTTTGGCAGGTTCCTCTGATGCCGTATTTAATTCAGGATTAATTCCACATTCCCTGGATGCCTGGGCAGGAACTCTTGCCTTTTCTGGTCAAATATTTTTTGATTTTGCAGGCTATTCCACTTGTGCAATTGGAATTGCCTTAATGTTGGGAATCATCCTTCCAGACAATTTTCGTTACCCCTATGCGGCAATTGGTTTTTCAGATTTCTGGAGGAGATGGCATATTTCTTTATCTACCTGGTTAAGGGATTATTTATATATACCTCTGGGTGGAAATAGATTTGGTATCACAAGGCTGTATGCTGCTTTAATAATTACAATGTTACTTGGGGGATTATGGCATGGCGCTGCCTGGACCTTCGTTTTTTGGGGAGCCTTACACGGGATTTATCTTATTTTAGAAAGGGTTCTTAAACAGCGTATACATTTCAAAATTAATGCGTTTACAGGAATTTTTCTTGCTTTAGGCACTTACTTCCTTATCAACATAACCTGGGTTTTCTTTCGTGCTAATGATTTTTCAGTAGCCTGGAATATGTTATCCTCTATGTTTTTTTTAAATAATGAGGAGAACATTATTCTTTCTTCATTTGCTGTTCTGAAGGTTTTCTTAGTAATTGGTTTAACTTTCATTTGTCACTGGTTATTACGCAATTCCTCTGTCAGGTCTATTGCAGAAAAATCTTCATCCTGGGCTCTGGGTTTAGTTTGGGGCGCTATGATATTTTTAATAGCCATTTCACAAACTTCCGGGGAGCAATTCATTTATTTTCAGTTCTAGGAGGAGTATTTTAGATTACAAACAGATTTCTGTATATTAGTTATATGGCAGAGAAAATAAAATCATTCGGGGAGTTCTACAAATATTATTTAACCGAACATCAAAATAAAACCAGCAGGAAACTTCATTTTGTGGGAACCTTTCTTGTTTTTGTATTGGTGATTGTAGCCATTTTCCAGGGATGGGGCTGGAGATGGATCCTGGTGCCGGTAGTAGGTTATGGTTTTGCCTGGGTAGGCCATGCCTTTTTTGAACGCAACAAACCGGCAACGTTTAAATATCCTCTATGGAGCCTTATTTCGGATTTTAAATTATTTTTTGAGATACTCATCGGGAAAAGAAGTTTTGATTCTTCCAGGGAGCAAATCCCTTAGCACATAAAGAAAGCTCAGAATTATTCCCCGATGGTTCTGCCTTGGGTTTTTCTATACTACCTTCCTTGTGAGATGTGGGTATTGCTTTTTGTGTATCCACCCCACCAACTACATATAAAAGTTAGCCTGACTTTATTTAATTCATAACTCCTGTAAAACTTCCCTTAGGTATTCTTTAGTTTTTTATAATTCTGGGGATACAGATTCCGGATATCTTTATGGTTAATGGTCAT
>JBGTNH010000037.1:0-5918 GCA_041743165.1 Gillisia sp.
AATTGGGGATGACCACGTAATTATTATCAGCTTCTTTAATGATTATGCTTCTAAGATTAATTTCGGTTACAGCCCCTGCATACCCATTGGTTTCTATCCAGTCTCCTATTTGCAATTCGGGAAGAAAGCTTAGAATGACACGACAATATATTTTAATTTACGGTCTTCAGGAAAGCATATTTCCACTGACTATCCACTATCTGCGAGTTTAAACTAATGCATAAATTTTGAAAAAATGCATCATGAGGTTATCTAGGAACATTTTCTTGTATAAAAATCATAGAATCCCACAATCTTAGGGTCACTAAGTTGTTAGCCTGAAAATTTTATAGCTCTCACTCGATAAAATTAATTTTTATATAAAATAGATTATTAAAAATGTTGGTTTAGAACATCAAGTAAATAATCTATTTCCTTTTTTATCGGTAGTTGTTGGTTTCCTACAAAAAATCCATTTTCGTGTAAATGTTGCGCATTCTTCAATTCATTATGTATTTCATAATCAAAAAACCGCATCACTTCATTTTGCGTAAAATTTCCAGTTACAATAGGCCGGCATTCGATTTGATTATCGTTAAGAACCTGTATTAATTTTTTTCGCTTTATTTTTGATCCGGGTCTGATTATCAATGAAAAACCAAACCAGGAGCTTATGCCTATTTCCTTTTGAATCAAAAGGTCAGGGTGATCTTTGAAAAGATCTATAAAGTGCTGGGCATTCTCCCTTCGTTCTTTGATAAATCCCGGTAATTTTTTAAGCTGCTCGATACCAATAGCACCACTCATTTCCAAGGGTCTCACATTATATCCCGGTAAAACAAATCTGAAAGATTCTTCAAACCAATTATCACTTTTATTTGATACATGATTCTCCTTTGGAAGATTTCTAGTCCAGCCATGAGCTCTTAAGGATAGTAATATGTGAAATAATTCTTCATCATCAGTTGTTACTACACCACCTTCCATAGTTGCCATATGATGGGAAAAAAAAGTTGAAAAAGTCCCCATCACTCCAAAAGTACCTGCTTGTTTCCCTTTAAACTCAGCGCCCATAGATTCACAATTGTCTTCTATAAGAATAATGTTGCGGTCTCTTATAATTTGGTTTATTATATCAAAATCATTGGAATTGCCTAATAGATTTACTACCATGATCATTTTCGTTTTATCAGAAACCGCTGTTTTTAATGCTTCCAAATCATAATTTAATGTATCCAGGTCAATATCTACAAACTTCAATTTCAATCCATACTGCTGTAAGGGGAAATAAGTAGTGGACCAGGACACAGCCGGAACTATCACTTCATCTCCTCGTTTTAGCTTTGGTTTTTTTGTGTAAAAAAGGGCAGCAGTTGCTATCAAATTGGCTGTAGAGCCTGAGCTAACCATTACACAATATTTACTGTTCAAAAATTTCGCAAAATCTACTTCAAATTGTTGTACACTCTCACCCATGGTGTACATATTTTTATCAATAACAGATTGAATAGCCTCTAATTCTTTATTGTCCCAAGTCGATGATGCTAATTTATACGTATTCATTTGTCAATTCCTTTAAATAATATTCATAAGTTTTTTTAATCCCGTTTACCAGAGAAGTATTGGCCTGCCAACCAAATTTAATTTGTTGTGTATTATCAACTAACTTTTGTTTCATGCCTACCGGTTTGCTTAAATTGTGATTAAAAACACCGTCGTATCCAATTACAGTTGCTATTGTCTTATAATATTCAAGAATACTATAATCTTTACCTAAACCGACATTAATGTTCTGAGGCATTTCTTCGAAGTGGGTTATGGCATATAGAACGAAGTCGGCGAGATCACCTGCATACATAAATTCTCTTCTGGCTGTGCCGTCACCCCAAACTTCAATTTCGGATTCCTTTTGTAATTTGGCTTCATGAATTTTTTTAATTACCGCCGGCAGCATGTGAGAATTTTTTGGATTAAATTTATCATACTTCCCATAGAGATTGCATGGGATGATTGTTTTGTAATTAAAATTTGAATCTTCCTGTGTAATATATTCGCATAATTTTGATGCCAAGATCTTGGCTAAGGCATAACCTTCATTAGTGGGTTCCAGTTCTCCCGTTAATATAAATTCTTCCTTTAAAGGATTTTGAGCTTCTCTGGGATACATGCAGGAACTTCCAAGATTAATTAGTTTTAAAACTTTATTTTCCCGGGAAGCGAGAATTATATTGCGAGCCATATCAAGATTTTCGACAAGGAAATTTACGGGCTGTGCCATATTTGCCTGAATGCCTCCAACTTTTCCGGCCGCATGAATAACTATGTCAGGCTGCTGATTTTTCAAATATTCTTTGACTTCGTGGAAATTTAAAAGATTAATATCATTGGTTGACGGGGTCAACAAATGATATTGTGAAATATCCTTATGATCTAAAATATTTCTCCCTACCATTCCCGTAGAACCGGTAAGGAGGATTTTAGTTTTTTTACTCATAATAATTTAAAATATTAAAATTCCCTGCCTTTAAATACTCATCCTTCTGCATCAACTTTACGTCACTCGCCATCATTTCTTTTACCAGGTCCTGCAGATCGTATTTTGGAATCCATCCAAGTTTTGTATTAGCTTTGGTCGCATCCCCTATTAATAGATCAACCTCTGTTGGTCTGAAATATTTGGGATCTATGGAGAGAACCTCCTTTCCTTTTTTCAGTTGGAAATCAGGGTGGCTGCAGGACTGCACGTATGCTTTTTCATCAATCCCACTACCTTTAAACTCAAGCTCTATCCCAACTTCAGCAAAAGCCATTCTTACAAAATCTCTCACAGTGGTCGTTTTTCCAGTGGCAATAACCCAATCCTCAGCCTCTTGTGCCTGGAGGATCATCCACATCATTCGCACATAATCCTTGGCGTGACCCCAGTCCCTTTGGGCATCAAGATTTCCTAAATAGAATTTATCCTGTAATCCCAATGCGATCCTTGATGCTGCTCGGGTGATTTTTCTCGTAACGAATGTTTCGCCACGCAAAGGGGATTCATGATTAAAGAGAATTCCATTACAGGCAAACATACCATAAGCCTCACGATAGTTTACAGTGATCCAATATGCGTATATCTTTGCAACAGCATAGGGGCTACGTGGGTAAAAAGGAGTGGTTTCAGATTGCGGTACTTCCTGTACCTTTCCATAAAGTTCAGATGTAGAAGCCTGGTATATTCTGGTTTTCTTCTCAAGTCCTAACAATCGTACGGCATCCAGGATTCTCAGGGTTCCTAAGCCGTCTGCATTACCGGTATATTCTGGTATTTCAAAGGATACCTGTACATGGCTCATCGCTGCAAGGTTATAGATCTCATCTGGTTGAATCTCCTGGATAAGCCTTATAAGATTAGTGCTATCCGTCATATCCCCATAATGAAGGATAAAATTCCTATTTTCTTCATGAGGGTCCTGATATATATGATCTATCCTCTCTGTATTGAACAAAGAAGACCTTCTTTTTAAGCCGTGAACTATATATCCCTTCTTCAACAGGAACTCGCTTAAATAAGCCCCATCCTGACCTGTTATTCCGGTTATAAAAGCTATTTTACTCATTTTTTTACTTATTTCACGCAATAAACTGGATTCCGCGCATATGTTTATTAAATTTTATTTTCTTTGATAGTCGTCTTCAATTCTTACTATATCATCTTCACCAAAATAAATACCGTGCTGTACTTCTATAAAAACAAGTTTTTCCTCTGTTGCATTTTCGATTCTGTGTTTGGCGCCTAATGGTATTATGGCTGTTTCGCCTTTAGAGTAATCTTTTACCACGCCATCAAGGGTAATTCTTCCTGTCCCTTGTACCATTGTCCAGACTTCGGATCTTTTGGGTGATATTGGTATGATAGTCTCCCGCCAGGGTTGACCTCTAACCTTTTCACTTTGTGAGTAACTGCATCTTCAAGTACCCAATATTGGCCCCAGGGCCTTATGTCGTCGTGCTTCATTATTATTTAAATTTCAAGATTAAAAGGGATTACACAAATCAGCTTAATATGGATGGATTTGTAATTTCCAATTCCTGATATATATATTTCACATCCTGAGAGGATTCTTTAGCGAGAACGAGATTTGCATCTTCGGTCTGCACCAGGATACAATTATGCAATCCGGCAAAAACAGTATATTTGGTCGAACCTATCTGCATGTTCCCACAGGAATCTACCGGCTGACCCTGTTCCTTTAAATAGTCATAAACTGCTTCAAAGCTGCCCATATCACTCCATTTAAAATCGGTCTTAACTACTTTTATCTTATCGCTTTTCTCCATAACGGCATAATCAACACTTATGGATGGTATCTCCAGAGAAGAGTTTTTTTCAAGATATCCTTCTTCATTTTTCTTCCAGACGATTAGGGATTGCTGATAAACCTCGGGAGCATATTTCTTAAGTTCCTCAAGAAAAATGCCTGCTTTAAAACAAAACATTCCACTATTCCAGAGAAAATTTCCTGATTTAATAAAATTTTCAGCAGTCTTTCTATCGGGTTTTTCCCGGAAGGAGAGCACATTATCTCCTTCAAATTCTATATATCCATAACCTGTTTCAGGTTTGTTAGGTTTTACACCAAAAGTTACCAAGGCATTATTTTTGGCTAAAGCTATAGCCTGGGAAATCGACTTATTATAAGCTTCTACCTCTTGAATAATATGATCTGCAGGTGTAACAAGCAGAATATCTTCCGGTTGAGAAGAGAAAGCGGCAAAAGCAATAGCAGGGGCCGTATTACGGGGAGTTGCTTCAATAATATGGGAATAGTCGTTCACGTTTAATTTCTGTAATGCGTTAACAGATAATTGCCTGTTTTCCTGATTTCCAACAACGATCAAGCCCTTAGAGAAACCTTTGTTCCTTATAACCGCCAGTTCAAATAAACTCTTCTCTGAAAACAACTGCAGATATTGCTTTGGACGGGATTGCCTGGAGAGCGGCCAAAGCCTGCTTCCAACTCCTCCAGTTAAAATTACGTGTAAAATTTTACTCATTCTAATCGTACTATTCGAATTCTCCGCCCATAAAGTTTGACATAACCGAAGCCCTTTAAAAAACTTCGGCCTATTGAAATGGTTTAAGAATAAAATCAACCTATTGAGACCTCAAAGATATCCCTTCACAATTGGTTAAGGAAAGCATCAGTTGTTAAAGTTTTATTGTTTTTTGCTCATAAAAAATTCAAATGGTTAATATGAATTGTTCTATAGCCACGTCATATAACTTTCCTTCCTCCCATTTTTGAGAAAAATTAATTAGATTCTTTGTTCTCAATTTTTTTGCAGGGAGTTTCATGATATCGATTCATCGAGCCATCTCAGTATCCCCATACTGACGATCCAACGAATTAATCAATCGCGAGTCCCGAATCGCTATTCACTATCCTCCGGTTTATTGATCGACAACTTATTAGTGAAATCAATAGTTCTGATAGGGAATGGAATGTTGATGTTATTTTCATCAAAAGCTTTCTTTAAAGCGATGATCGCCTTATTTTTTGCGATTAAGATATCACGTCTCTTAGTAACATCTGTCCAGAATCTAACCACAAAATTGATGGAACTATCTGCAAACTCCTGGTACATAAATTCCACTTCCTCATTCCCACGTTGAGGAAATAATTTTTCCATGGTTTGAATGGTGAGATCCTGGACAAATTCCAGGTTGGAATCATAATGTACCCCACAATCCAGCATCACACGTGATCTCGTTGTCCTGCTATAGTTCTTAAATGGTTCCTCAATGAGTTTTGAATTGGGGATGACCACGTAATTATTATCAGCTTCTTTAATGATTATGCTTCTAAGATTAATTTCGGTTACAGCCCCTGCATACCCATTGGTTTCTATCCAGTCTCCTATTTGCAATTCGGGAAGAAAGCTTAGAATGACAC
>JBGTNH010000038.1:0-5237 GCA_041743165.1 Gillisia sp.
ATTCCAGAATTTCTTGTAATTTTGTCCATATTGTCCGCTTTAAGTGGAATCTTTTAAAGGGAGTCTGTGGTCGAAAACGAGGACTCCCTTTTTTTATGTCGTTAAGGTAATATATAAATCAGTTTCCCGGACGCCAGTGAATGGTGAATGGTGAATAGACCAGCGATCAGGAAGTTATTCAGTCGGAGTAAGAGTTCGCCCTATGCGCCTGACTGCCAACTAAGGCAGGGGCTAGGAAGCCAACCAACCCCGCCTTTTCAGGCACCCCTCCGGAGGAGGGGAAGTACGACGGGGATATACCCAGAATTTAGATTTCTAATATTTAACACTAAACAACAAACCCTAAACCAACCCCCAGGCAAACGTCTAATAACTACCGCCTGAGGCCAAAAGACTTAATGACTATCAACTATTGACCCACAGACTATCGACTAATATATTCGTCAGATTTTATTTACAAATTGTGTAGTTAATATTTCTTAACTTAGAAAAATAAATTAAATAATTACCTGATTATGAGTAAGATCAAGGCATATGCAGCCCACGATGTTGCAGCCCCCCTAAAACCATTCGAACTGGAGAGAAGAGAAGTAAAGGAAAATGATGTATATATTGATATTGAATACTGCGGGGTGTGCCATTCCGATCTGCATTTTGTAAAGAATGATTGGGGAATGTCTCAATATCCTCTGGTGCCGGGGCATGAAATTATAGGCCGGGTTCTAAAGGTGGGTAGCAATGTTTCTAACTTTAAAGAAGGGGAACTGGTTGGGGTTGGTTGTATGGTAGATTCCTGCCGGAATTGCAGATCCTGTGATGAAGGATTGGAGCAGTATTGTGAAAAAGGATCTACATTTACCTATAACGGCCCCGATAAATACATGGGTGGGATGACCTATGGAGGCTATTCGCAGCAGATCGTGGTTGATAAAGATTTTGTGCTTCACGTTCCGGAAAACCTTGACGCCAAAGCGGCAGCACCCTTGCTTTGTGCGGGGATCACTACATATTCTCCCTTGAAGCATTGGAATGTGAAAAAAGGAGATAAAGTGGGAGTAATTGGTCTTGGAGGACTTGGGCATATGGGTGTAAAATTCGCCAATGCCATGGGAGCTGAAGTGGTAATGATCACTTCTTCCCCTTCTAAAAGTGAAGATGCCAAAGAGCTGGGAGCACATCAGGTTTTGATCTCTAAAGACGAGGCTGAGATGGCCAGGCATGCCAATACTTTTGATTTTCTGCTGAATACCATTCCGGTAGGACATGATATCAATCCATATCTCGGCCTGCTTAAAAGAGATGCCACCATGGTAATAGTAGGCGCAGTGGAACCTATAGATAAAGTTCATGGAGGCCAGCTTATATTTCAGCGGAAAAGAGTGGCGGGTTCACTTATAGGCGGAATTAAGGAAACTCAGGAAATGCTGGATTTTTGCGGGGAACATAATATTGTTTGCGATGTAGAAATAATAGACATGCAGGATATTAATACCGCTTATGAACGAATGCTGAAGAGTGATGTGAAATATAGATTTGTAATAGATAATAAATCCCTGGAAAGAGTGTAATTTATATAAAAAATATCTCAGGCCTCATTAGCATGCTTTGAGGATTTTTACTTTAAACTAAGGACTAAAGACTTAATTCTAACGTCTCCAGACTACAGACCACAGACTACAGACTACAGACTAACGACTAAAAGTCTCCTAAACTCCAAACTCTTAACTCCTAACCCATAACTCCTAACTCATAACTCATAACTCATAACTACTTACCCTTAACTCCCTAGTACCCCGGAATATTCTTTCCCAGAACAATATCTCTCTCTATATAAAGCATACCACCCTTTATAAGTGGTTTCATTACTCCGGAACCACCACGGTTTTGGAAGTTGGTCCTCTTTAAAAGCGGATCATCTTCAAATACAAAATCATCGAGATAATATTCATTTTTCCCGGGTTCTTTTATGGTGAGGTGTATGTGTTCATGTTCAGATCTGTCGGGATAAGAGCCAGGGCGGAAGGTGTAAAAAGTGTAGCGACCGGAAATATCAGTCTTTACCCACCCTCGTATAAGACCGTGGCGCCTGGCCCAGCCTTTTTCATCTCCATTTTTCTGATAGATCCCTTCCCGGTTGGTATGATAAATATACAAGATCACATCTCTCGCAGGAGTTTTCCCATCTTTGTGATAGACTATGCCGGAAATCTTTAATTTCGGTTCGGTTTCTTCAAAAAGCGGGAGGGTGTCAACGGGACTTAGCTTTCTGTCGCCATATTCGAGCAGTGCTTCACATCCTTCACAGGGTCCGCCAATTGATTTAGTGATGGCCCCGTCATTCTGTCCATTGCAGGAAAAAGGAAGGAGTATAAGAATGATCGATATTTCAATAAAATAAAATTTCATAAGCTATTGTTTTTAATTGCCTGAGTAAATGTAGAGACAACCCCATGCTTTAAAAAATCAAATGTTCTAAGTGGAGGAGATTAGCCTCTAACCCGATTAATCTGCTCAAAGCGCTGCCTGAAGTCGGCAGCATATGTCCGGCTTAACCTGGTAATTTGTCCGTTATTTAGCCGCAGGTCGTAATCTCCGTTTAATCGGGATTTAAAGGAGCAGACTTTATTGATATTTACAATGGCCGACTTATGTACCCGTACAAAATCATTTTGGCTAAGGGATTCTCTTAGGGATTTGAGGGTAGCTGTGTGAAGGTATTTTTTATTTTCCAGGTGTATTTCCACGTAAGGAGTCGCAGCAACTATTTGTTCAATTTCAGCTGTAACAAGGATGGTATTATTTTTACCATTATTGATAACCAGAGTTGGAGGCCGCATGTTTTCTTCCGCAGAAATTTGTGAGGATGAGGGCCTGAAAACATATCTGCAACCCAAAACAAAAGTGCTATAGACTACAATGAGAACCCAGAGATCATTGGCAAGGGTGTAGGTAAGGATTTTGTACAGGTCATATTTACCACCATAGAATAACGTGGTAAAAGACAGGAATACAACCGGCAGGATGAGATAATGGATAAACACCGGTATTATAATATACGGGAAAGTTGCCCGGTGACCTCTATGCCGCTGCTTTTTTAGCCGACTGTAAAGCACGGGAAGAATTGGAATAAACAGGAACCAGATGGTCTTGAATAAAAACGACTCGCTGAAATAAAAAGCACGCCCCACCCTTTGGGCTTCTAGATAATCCTGGAAGACCATCAATCCCGCTATGAAAATAAAGACCAGTGCAATGATCCCCGTAAGATTCCTTCCGGAGGGATTCCCAATTAAAAATTTTTTATAAATATCCGGAAATAACATAATCCTCTATGATGAACCTATAAATTTAGGGTAAAATTATTTGAAAAGCACCAAATACCATGTTTCAAGTTGCCTTGACCCGTGGTAACCCGGCTCAAAACCAATTGTTAACTCATAGTACTTCCAATTATTTAAATTTATATTATTTAAATTGGAAGTGAGGCGGGGATAAGCCTGACCCCAATTTGTAAAAATGTTACATGAGGCAATAGGGGTATTGAAGGAAAAATGAAGGTGTGCCTTCAATATCTTTTTCAGGATTTTGGAAGGCGAGGCCAGGCAAAATATCGGGTTAAGTTGTTCAATACGGGAACCTGGATAATAGCGCATATTTAAATTTAGCTACAGAGTAGCACTTAATCTTCAGCAAAAAAGGCAGGAAGTTTCCCTCCTGCCACTGGATAGTTACTAAAAAAAGTAACTTCTTTAAGTACTTAAAATTAATAAAAAATATTTGGATTTAAACACAGTAGTATCTATGAGGTATTCTTATTAAGATGCTGCTTATCATTCTATTAATTCTACAATAATCTCGATCTCTACTGCGATATTTGAAGGAAGGCTCACGTGTCCTACTGCAGCCCGCGCATGTTTTCCGGCTTCCCCGAAGACTTCTACCATAAGATCTGAAAAACCGTTGATGACTTTGGGCTGATCGTAAAAATCTTCTGCCGAGTTTACCATACCCCTTACCATTATAAATTGTTTAATATTTTCCAGACTGCCGCAAGCCTGCTGTAGTGTGGCCAAAATGGAGACTCCGGTTTCCCTGGCCGCGTCATATCCCTGCTCAACGCTAAGGTCTTTTCCTAACTTACCTTTAATGGATGAGCCATGTCCCGCAAGAAATACGAGATTTCCTACTTTTCTCCATTTTACAAAATTTGCCACCGGCTGCTTTACTTCGGGAAGGCTTATATTCAATTCTTTAAGTCGCTCTTCAGGATTTTGGGCAAAGGCAACATCGTTAAACAGAAACAAAAAAATAAGCAGAAGTGTATAGGGAATGTTCATAAAATGAGTTTTGCAATGGTGTAAATCAAATTAATTACACTCGTTAATATAGGAAAGATGTTTGAATTTTTTTAATGTGTTGCGGGATTATTTGTTCTAAGAAAGTTTTTTGTGTGTAATGGATTTGTTTTACCGACGGGGGATCAGGATATATAAGCCGGAAGAAGTCATAAAATTAACCCGGTCATCGTTCCTGGAAGAATCTACAAAGCAGAATTATATACAGGACTATCAATATCGATTGAAGCAACTGCAAAAATTGAAAAATTCGGGAGTCGTTAATTCGAGAGTCGGGAGTCGGGACTGGGGAACGGCGCGGGAAACATTTATTCGGGAATGGGGAACGGGAATCGTCGTTAAGCAAGATGGCCATATTCTGAACATTTCAGAATAAGGATATTTGCATTGTAATATGTTATTAGGCCAGCTTCGACCCACCTCTGCTTCTTATAGTAGTTTTCCCCAGAAAGTGATCCCGTCAGGATTGCATATCCCATAACGATGCCCGTCTGCAAATACAAATTACCGGCTGTCGCCGCTGCGATTTTTTATTTGACTTCAACTTTGGAAGCTAAGGCTTCCAGTTTCGTCAAATAAAAAATCACGCCCTTTCAGGCGTGACTTGTGCTTGGTGTGATCGCGTCAGGATTGCATATCCTATAACGATGCCCGTCTGCAAATACAAATCACCGGCTGTCGCCGCTGCGATTTTTTATTTGACTTCAACTTTGGAAGCTAAGGCTTCCAGTTTCGTCAAATAAAAAGAAGCCGTCTCATTTACCAAAATGAGGCGGTTTTTTTATGATATGTATTTTTTAGATGGAATATTGATTTTTTTGGGTAGAAAAAATAAAGATGAGTGTTTCTAGGCACTCTTCTTTCTAATATTATGTGCCAGAG
>JBGTNH010000039.1:0-60809 GCA_041743165.1 Gillisia sp.
TGGCAGGTAAGTCACGCTAATAAAAAGGTCCTGAAGATCGCCCTACCAACTAAACGAAGACCTTGGATGGACGGAATTTTTGCCCAAATCAAAAATTCCAACCCTCCCTTTACTTATTCTAATGCATAATCCGGGTTAAAAAACCTCTGATCAAAAAATTCTGTTCTGTCCTGATCATTGTGGGCAAAGCTAAGAGAAGCATATAGCTTTTGGCCTATCGTATCTAAAGCAATATTAAGAGTAGTTCCCACTTCCAGATTCTGGGATGATTGGTCTTCGGTCATTGTCCTAACGAAAAGGCTGTCCAATTCGCCATTTCGGGTTTGATGTCTCTGGTTATAAATCCTTATTCTGTCCCTCAAAGAGCGGTTAACCTGACCATATACTCCCCAACTTAAATTTTCATTTATCCGGTAATCCAAACCTGACCGAATTAAATGCGAAGCATTGTTGTTTCTTGTATTGAAATCCTGATCCAGACGTGGAGATACCCGTGGATCTACAGTAAGCCTCAAACTTTCACTTTCCTCAAAAAGACTGCGATACTGGTAATTATATGACGCATAAAGGTTTATTTTATCTTTTCCATAATTGAGATTAAAACCGGCCTGGTATTTATCCCGCGTACCTATGGAGGCATTGACTTGCCCGTTTATCCCAAATCTTTCATCCTTTTTTAAAATTATATTGATGATGCCTCCTACCCCTTGTGCATCATATCGTGCAGAAGGATTGGTGATAAGCTCTACACTTCGAATACTATTGGCCGGAAACTGCGCCAGGATGGATTCCATTTCCTCGCTACTCATATTTGTGGGTCTGCCATTAATATAAATAAGGACATTCCCGCTACCCCTCATCGTAATACCACCTTGCTCGTCCATCTGGATGGAGGGGAGAGTATTAAGAAGTTCGGCTGCTGTTGCCCCTTCAGTAAGAGCATTGTTGGAGACATCATAGGTGCGTTTATCTATATCGCTTTAAAAAAGCTGTCTTGCGGCAGTAATGGTTATCTCCTCCAAAAATTCCCCATCTTCCTTTAAGCTGATGGTGCCCAGGTTAAGATTTGAGTTTTCCAGCTTAATAGAACTGAATAGGGTTTCAAAACCCATAAAATCAAACCGAAGAAGATATTCTCCCGGCGTTGCTTTGAGCTCAAAGGCCCCTTTCATATTTGCTGTAATACCTGATACAAGACTACTGTCTGGAAGCTTTAATAAGGAAACCGCAGTAAATTCCAAAGGATCATTATTTTTTGCATCTACAATATTTCCTGTAATGGAATATTCCTGTCCATTAATTGAAAATGGTATAAATACTAAAAGCAGGAAGAGATATTTCATAGCAGCCTTAAAATAGACATTTTGCCAGATTAGGCAAAAATATTAACTAAAGAGCAACATTTTAATCAATCTAATGAAGATTTGTTTAAAGTATCGGAATTAAGCGTGGAGAGCCCCCGAATTTTTTATTTCTCATTTGCCGCAAGAATGTGCAAAATTCTTGTTTTAAGGAATTTCAATGAGGAATTCCAGGAATTAATAGCGAAAAATTGATTGAAAAAGGAATATAATATGCTTAAAAAAATTAGTCTTAATCATAACTTCAACAAAAGTTATTGTAGGTAAGATTAACCAAAGGCAGGATGGTAAGAGTGAAATTCAACCTGAATAAGGATTGGGTAGGGGCGAGTGTGGGGTTTTTTGTGGGGTGAATTTTTTCTACCTCAGTGCCGGTTTTATTTCTATTTTTAAAGCGGGAAGGGTTTTAAACTCCTTGATCATTCCCCTTGACCTCCATCTCATGATGCTCACTTTCAATAAATATTACTTTCTCCTCGCTATTCTCCTGTTTACCACAGAAGTTCTCATCGCGCTTTATGTGAAGGCTGGATTTATACGGCACTACTTCGGGGATTTCCTGGTGGTGATCCTGCTCTATTGTTTTGTAAAAGGCTTTCTAAAGATTTCTGTAATAAAAACTGCAACAGGGGTACTACTATTCGCCTATTTCATAGAAATGCTACAATATCTGGGTTTTGTAAAATTGATTGGCCTGGAAAATAATCTTTTTGCCAATGTAGTCCTGGGGAATTACTTTGAGTGGGCAGATATGCTTGCTTATTCTTTAGGCATCATTGTAGTATTAGGAGCGGAGAATTTCAAAATAATCCTAAGAGTTATTATTAATGGAAAGCCTGAGATGAACAGTTGTAATAACAAAATTAAAAGATCTAAACTCAATTAATTCGAATTACGCCTGTGTAAAGGATTGGGATAATTATATTCCAATAGTCATTTATATAATTTCACCAAGTTAAAAATGGCAGAATTTTCCAGTTAAATTGTGCCAGATATCCCAATATTTACTTATAGCGGGTTATATGCCGATTAAATGCGCCTTTTTATCGAAAAATTTCCGGAAACGGATAGTTAATCTATAGATTTGGCCCAAAATTGCCCTTAACCTATTTGGAATCAATGAAGCTCCCTGTAAGAAAGATATTTTTATCTTTTCTTTTTTTTATGTTATTTATAAATATTAAAGAATTTGGTCAATGTAGTCCGAGTGAGCGTTTTTGCCGGGGAGAATGCCGACCAGCATCGCAATGTGCTCCCGGAAACCCTCCACCTCCGGGATTGGTAGTTCCTATTGATTCAAATCTTACTTTTCTTCTTATTGCAGGAATGAGCCTGGGAATATTTTGCCTGCTCAAACAGGAAAAAAGAACTGCTACATCTAAATAGGCCTTCTATTTTTTTTGTCCATCTTTAATCACTTATCGTTTAATTAGTTATATTCGTTAAAAAATAATTTAGTACCCCAAACTACTGGATTAAAAAAATAGAAATTTCAGGACCCTCTTTAACACGACCTGTCTAAATTTTCTTACCTCATGCAGTTATGAGAAGAATGGCACTATATCTGATATTTTTGCTAATACTATATTGGCCTGCAGTATTATTTGCTAACGACGATATGCCGGAACCCCCAATGAAAAACCCGGGGGCCCCTCCTCCGCCCGGCCTTGTGGTACCCATTGACACAGGAATAATATTCTTACTTATTGGAGGATTATTGCTGGGAGGTTATTTTGTTATGAAATTTAGAAATAAGCTCTCGTAACTTGAATGCTCAATTCCTGAATAATGACATATTTCAGGAATTTCGAAACATCAACTTATATTTTCTTGTCGTATATTTCTCACCTAAATGGGAAACAAGTATTACATTAAGTGTATTTGGACGATATTTTTCTTTTTCACCAACCCATATATTTTCCCCGTCTGAATACCGGAACCACAGGCTTAAACAATCGGCCTCTGCACGGGTTGGTAATTCCCATAAATATGGGTATAGAGGCCTGATAATTGGAGGTATATTAACAGCCATTTATTATCGAAAGAACCTTAATCAAATTTAAGATAACTCGTTAAGCCTCTTCACGTACTTACCAATCACATCAAATTCCAAATTGACCTTGTCGCCAACTTTTAGCTCTTTGAAAGTAGTGTGGTCATAGGTATAAGGAATAATCGCCACGCTAAACTCATTTTTCTTAGAATTTACAACGGTAAGGCTTACTCCGTTTACTGTGATTGAACCTTTTTCAATGGTAATGTTTTTATAGGTATCCTCATATTCAAAAGTGAAGATCCAGCTTCCATTGTTTTCAAGGATCCCGATACATATCCCGGTTTGATCTACATGCCCCTGCACGATATGACCGTCGAGTCTTGCCCCGAGTTTCATTCCTCTTTCCAAATTTATCCGGCTTCCTTTCTTGAGCTCCCCCAGATTGGTTTTTTCCAGGGATTCTCTTATGGCAGTTACGGTATAGTCATTTTCATTTCTTTGAACAACAGTAAGACATACGCCATTATGGGCTACACTTTGATCTATTTTGAGCTCAGCTGCCATATTTGCTGAAACTTTTATGTGCAAATTATCCCCTTGACGTATTAGCTCGGTAACTTCTCCTTGTTCTTCTATAATTCCGGTAAACATGGTCGTAGATTATTCTTACATTTGCAGTGTAAAAATAGAAATAAAAAAGGGGATACATTATGAAGCCTGCTGAAAAGATAAAACTTGGTATTAGCATCGGAGATCTTAACGGGATAGGCGGTGAAATAGTTTTAAAGACTTTTGAAGATCCCCGCATGCTCGATTTTTGTACACCTGTAATTTTTGCATCTGTTAAAACGCTCAGTTTTTTAAAAAAGCATTTTGATCTCACCGTGAATTTCCAGGGCGTGGATAATGTGAGTCAGATATTGGAGGGAAAGATTAATGTGGTGAATGTGTGGAAGGAAAATCTTTCGATAAATTTTGGAGCAGAAGACCCCGAAATTGGAAAATATGCTTTCCAATCCTTAAAAGCTGCTACTGCCGCTCTGAAAAATGATGATATTGATGTTCTGGTAACCGCTCCTATAAATAAGAATACCATCCAAAGCGAGGAATTCAATTTTCCGGGGCATACAAATTATCTCGCACGGGAACTTGAAGGGGAAAGCCTTATGTTGATGATTTCCAATAACCTTAAAGTTGGGTTACTTACAGATCATGTTCCGCTAAAGGATATTGCACGGGAAATAACCCCGGAACTCATTGAAAAAAAGATTTCGATTATTCAGAAAACATTAAAAGAAGATTTCAGAGTTTCCAAACCCCGCATTGCAGTTTTAGGGATCAATCCACACAGCGGGGATAACGGTCTTATTGGCCAGGAAGATGAAAACATTTTAAAACCAACTCTCCAAAAGTTAAGGGATAAAGGCCTTCTGGTGTACGGGCCTTATGCAGCCGATAGTTTTTTCGGCACAAAGAATTACGCCAATTTTGATGCCATAGTTGCTGCTTATCATGATCAGGGTCTCATCCCGTTTAAGACCTTATCCTTTGGAGAAGGAGTAAATTATACAGCAGGATTAAGAAAGGTGCGCACATCTCCGGACCATGGAACCGCTTTTGAGATCGCAGGTAAGAACGAAGCCAATATCAATTCCTTTAAAGAAGCCGTTTTTAAAGCTATAGAGATCTATAAAACCAGAAAGGAATATAAAAAACTTACAAAAAACCCGCTTAAAAGAAGCTCCAAAAAGTTCTAAACAAAATATTGTTTATAAGTGATTGGATTTCATTATATTTTATATCTTTGCACCTGCCTTTTTCGGGGGGCAGACGCTCGAAATAGAAGATGTTATGAAGAAATTAGCAGCGTTTACGATCCCTTTCGTGGGATTGAAACCAGGAAAACATGAGTTTGATTTTCAGATAGATAAAGAGTTCTTTGATCATTTTGAATTTGATGAATTTCACGATGCCAACGTAAGAATTGATCTTGTGCTGGATAAGAAACCTACTATGATGGAGCTTATTTTTAAAGCTTCAGGAGTGGTGAATGTTGATTGTGATCTTACAAGTGAGCCTTATGATCAACCTATAAACGGGGAAATGATCCTGGTGGTGAAATTTGGTAACGAATTTAATGATGATAATGAGGAGTTGTTGATATTGCCTCATGGAGAGTACGAAATCAAAGTCGCTCAGTACATATATGAATTGATCGTGCTTTCGGTTCCATTGAAGCGGGTACATCCCGGAGTATTAGACGGAACATTGGAATCTGATGTACTGGAGAAATTAGAAGAGTTGAGCCCACGTGTGGCTGAAGATATAGAAGAAAATGACAAAGGGGTTGAAACAGATCCCCGATGGAATAAATTAAAAAACTTATTTAACGATTAATATTACCTAGCAATGGCACATCCTAAGAGAAAGACCTCGAAAACCAGAAGAGATAAAAGAAGAACTCATTATAAAGCTTCTGTTCCACAAATTGCGACAGATCCTACTACGGGTGAAGCGCATTTATATCACAGAGCTCACTGGCATGAAGATAAATTATACTACCGCGGTCAGGTTTTAATTGACAATACCGAAGAAGTAGAAGCGTAGTAAAAACTATGCTCCAATTCAAACTCTCACCTGGTGAGAGTTTTTTGTTTTAAGTTTTTATTTTAAGTTGAATAAGTGCTAAAAAGGCCTTAATTTGCACCACTATTCAGGGAAAATTTATTACTTTTCTTAATTCAAGTGATGATTTTTTCTCTTGCCTGGTGTTTAAATTTTAATTTTATGATTAAAAACTCGGCAGCCATTACAGCTGTAGGTGCTTACCTTCCTGAAGATATATTAACCAACCAGATGCTGGAGAAAATGGTCGATACAAACGATGAATGGATCACATCACGTACAGGAATTAAAGAGCGCCGCATTTTAAATGACCCCGATAAAGGAACTTCCTTCATGGCCATCAAAGCGGCCGAAAACCTGATAGAAAAGTCAGGTGTTGACCCCAAAGAAATAGATCTTGTTCTACTGGCAACAGTGAGTCCAGATCTTCCCGTTGCAGCTACTGCAGTTTATGTGGCAACACAAATAGGCGCCACAAATGCTTTTGCATATGACCTGCAGGCCGCATGTTCGGGATTTTTATATGGAATGTCAACTGCTGCCGCATATATAGAAGCTGGCAGATATAAAAAGGTATTACTTATAGGGGCAGATAAAATGTCCTCTATTATAGATTATAAAGACCGTACCACCTGTATTATTTTTGGTGATGGGGCAGGGGCCGTTCTTTTTGAACCCAATTCAGAAGGTCTTGGATTACAGGATGAACTGTTGCGAAGTGATGGAATAGGACGGGACTCTTTGAAAATCGAAGCCGGAGGCTCCCTCATGCCACCATCGGAGATTACCGTTGCCAAGAAACTTCATTTTGTAAGACAGGATGGAAAAACTGTTTTTAAATTTGCTGTTTCCAATATGGCAGATATCAGTGAGGCTATTATGAAAAGAAATAACCTTACAAATCATGATATCCAATGGCTGGTTGCCCATCAGGCAAACCTGAGAATCGTTAATGCCACTGCAAGCCGCATGAACCTTGAAGAAGAGAAAGTTCTTATGAACATACAGAGATATGGTAATACCACTTCCGCTACACTACCTCTACTATTAAGTGATTATGAGAAAAATTTAAAAAAAGGAGATAATATTATTTTTGCCACATTTGGAGGAGGATTCACATGGGGTTCTATCTATCTTAAATGGGCATATAATTCTTAATAATTAACAACATATATTATGGATTTAAAAGAAATTCAGAATTTAATCAAATTTGTAGCACGATCTGGCGCAAGTGAGGTGAAGCTTGAAATGGATGATATAAAGATCACCATTAAAACCGGAGGTGAAGAAAAAGGTGAAACCACTTACATTAATCAGTACCCAATGGGTGGCGGTCAAATGCAACAACAGCCACAACAGCAGCCGCAATCACAATCCCAGCCACAAAGCCAGGAATCTTCACAGGAAACAGCTGCTTCCAAACAAGCAGCTACAAATGCAGCTAATGATGCCAAATATATTACAGTGAAATCTCCTATTATTGGTACGTTTTACAGGAAGCCTTCTCCCGATAAATCTGTTTTTGTGGAGGTAGGTGATTCAATAAAGGTTGGAGATGTTCTTTGTGTTATAGAGGCGATGAAACTTTTCAATGAGATTGAGAGTGAGGTTTCGGGAACAATTGTAAAGGTGCTTGTTGATGATTCATCACCTGTGGAATTTGATCAACCCTTATTTTTAGTTGATCCGTCTTAAAAATTCTTTGCTTAAAAGAATTTGTTTTATTTCACCAGCAGAAAACACATAGGTATGTTTAAAAAAATATTAATTGCCAACAGAGGGGAAATAGCCTTAAGGGTGATAAGGACCTGCAGGGAAATGGGAATTAAAACTGTTGCAGTTTATTCCACCGCCGATGCCGAAAGTCTACATGTAAGGTTTGCAGATGAAGCTGTGTGTATAGGTCCCCCGCCAAGTAATCTTTCCTATTTAAAAATGTCCAATATTATTGCTGCTGCAGAGATCACAAATGCAGATGCAATACATCCGGGATACGGATTTCTGTCTGAAAATTCCAAATTTTCAAAGATATGCCAGGAGCACAATATCAAATTTATTGGAGCCAGTCCCGAGATGATTGATAAAATGGGTGATAAAGCCTCGGCAAGGGCAACCATGCTCGCGGCCGGAGTGCCTTGTATACCTGGTTCTGACGGAATTCTCAAGGATTATGATGAATGCCTTAAAACAGCAAAGGATATGGGTTTCCCGGTAATGCTTAAAGCAACAGCCGGAGGGGGAGGGAAAGGTATGCGTGCTGTTCATGAAGAAAAGGATTTGCGCAATGCCTGGGACTCTGCACGGCAGGAAGCAGCCGCAGCCTTCGGAAATGACGGGATGTATATGGAAAAACTTATCCTGGAGCCACGCCATATTGAAATACAGGTAGTAGGAGACAGCACGGGAAGAGCCTGTCACTTATCTGAAAGGGATTGCTCGATACAGCGCCGTCACCAGAAATTAACAGAAGAAACACCTTCTCCTTTCATGACAGATAAGTTGAGAAAGCAGATGGGTGAGGCAGCAGTTAAAGCTGCTGAATATATAAAATACGAAGGGGCAGGAACAATAGAATTCCTTGTAGATAAGCACAGGAATTTCTACTTCATGGAAATGAATACGCGTATCCAGGTTGAACATCCCATTACCGAGCAGGTAATAGATTACGACCTTATCCGGGAACAAATACTTGTTGCGGCAGGAGTTCCTATTTCAGGAAAAAATTATGTTCCGCAATTACATTCAATTGAATGCAGGATTAATGCCGAGGATCCTTATAACGGTTTCAGGCCGTCACCGGGTAAGATCACCAATCTTCATGCACCGGGAGGTCATGGAGTGAGGATAGATACCCACGTATATAGTGGATATTCCATTCCTCCAAATTATGACTCGATGATCGCCAAATTGATCACCACTGCACAAACGCGTGAGGAAGCGATAAGTAAGATGAAACGGGCACTGGACGAATTTGTAATTGAAGGTATCAAAACCACAATTCCTTTCCACAGGCAGCTTATGGACCATCCCGATTATATCGACGGAAACTATACCACCAAGTTCATGGAATCCTGGAAGATGGATGAGATCAAAGAGGAATAACAGAATCAAAATTAATTTATAAAACCCGACTTGCGATAGTCGGGTTTTTTTTGATTTTCACTTTCCTGTGTGCTCCAACTTTCTGCCAACTCTCCAAAACTTTATGTATTTTAGGATCAAAATAGAATAATCCTTTATTAAACAAAAATTGATGAATCTTTCCTACTGGGAACAGCAATCCTGGCTAAATAATATTGATTACACCATTTTAGGCAGCGGAATCGTTGGACTTAATGCCGCTTTGCGTTTAAAGGATATGTTCCCCGAGGCTCGGGTTCTCATTCTGGAACGCGGATTCCTGCCCAATGGAGCTAGCACTAAAAACGCCGGTTTCGCCTGCTTTGGAAGTTTGTCTGAGATCCTGGATGACCTGAAATCTCAACCTGAAGATATGGTGGTTGAGCTGGTAAGAAAACGGCTGGCGGGTCTTGAATTACTCAGAAAAACTATTGGCGACCCTGAGATGGATTACAAAGTTTGGGGAGGTTACGAATTTTTTACTGAAGAGGACGAAGAATCCCAGTCGTATTGCATATCCCGTATGCCGGAAGTAAATGAATTATTACATCCTGTTTTTCAGGAAGATGTATTTTCTGTTTGCAATAATAAATTTTCATTCAGGAAAATCAGGGAACCTCTTATTTATAACAAATTTGAAGGCCAGGTCAATACCGGGAAAATGATGGAAAATCTACTTCAGAAGGTATTGGCAAAGGGGGTTAAGATCCTGAATAATATCATGGTGGAGGAATTTACAGATAAGAATGGAAGGGTTGAGGTTACAACAGATAAATTCCAGATGGAAACCGGAAAGCTGCTTATAGCCAGCAATGGATTTGCCTCTAAATTCGGAGTTTCCGAAGTCAAACCTGCAAGAGCGCAGGTGCTGGTGACAAAACCAATCTCCGGTCTGAAGATAAAAGGGACATTCCATATGGATAAAGGATATTATTACTTCCGGAATATAGATAACAGGATCTTATTTGGTGGGGGGAGAAACCTTGATTTTAAAGCAGAGGAGACTACGGAAATGCTTCAAACTGAAATCATTCAAAACAGGCTGGAAGATCTTTTACGCAATACCATCCTTCCAAACACAGCTTTTGAAGTGGATCAAAGATGGAGCGGAATTATGGGCGTGGGTGATACAAAGGTACCTGTATTGAAGCATCTTTCAGAGAATGTTGCCTGCGGTGTGCGATTGGGGGGAATGGGTGTGGCAATAGGAAGTATAACCGGCCGTGACCTGGCAAAAATGGTAACAGAAAAATGATTAAGAGATTCTTCATATTTTTATTTAAATTAATTGTAAGCCTAGTACTACTAAGTGTATTAACGGTAATAATTTATGGTTGGTCACCCATACCATTTACTCCGCTTATGGGAATAAGGGCGCTGGAATTTCCTGAAGAAAGTATTCAGCACAAATGGGTTCCTATAGAAAAAATATCCAATAATTTAAAGGTTGCCGTTATTGCAAGCGAGGATCAGAATTTCCCTAAGCATAATGGATTTGACATGGAAGCCATCGAAAAGGCGATGAAAAACAATAAGCAGGGAAAACGGGTGAGAGGTGCCAGTACAATTTCACAGCAAACGGCAAAAAATGTTTTTTTATGGCCTCACAGAAGTTGGGTTAGGAAGGGATTTGAAGTGTATTTTACATTTTTAATCGAAACCTTCTGGAGTAAGGAGCGCATTCTGGAAGTTTATTTGAACAGCATTGAGATGGGAAAAAGTATTTATGGAGCAGAGGCCGCTTCGAGAGCCTGGTTTAATAAATCTGCTTCAGCCTTAACTCCCCATGAGGCCGCAGCCATTGCTGCAATCCTGCCAAACCCACGGCAATACAGGGCAAATCCCGCAAGTAGTTTTATTGAAGGAAGAAAGGCATGGATAATAAGGCAAATGCGCAATATGGGAACCCTTAATTTAAAAAGAAATTTCAGGTGAAAAGTGAGCTTAAATCCATTTTAAAGGAGGCGTGCATGGAATATGTAGATGCCCGGATAGGGCGGTTTAATTCCACAATGCACGAACTAGAAGAGGCGCTTAAACCCGAGAGCCGTAGTTGTATGGGTGATAAATACGAGACCAGCAGGGCCATGCTTCATCTTGAATTTGAAAAATTAGCCGGGCAGGTGGAGCAATTCAATGCCCTTCGAAGGACTGTAAGTCTCATAGACCCTGAATCCTATTCAGAGCTTACCTTATTCGGAAGTATTGTGAGAACAAACCTGCACAATTATTTTATTTCCATTCCTGCAGGAGAGATTGCAGTATCCAATGAAAAATATTTTGCTGTGGGAATAAATTCTCCGGTGGCAATCTCTTTGCTGGGCAAAAGAGCCGGAGATGAATTTTCAGTTGGCGGTAAATCAGGGAGAATTACTTCGGTAGAATAGATCTTCTTTTGTTTTTTCGCAGATCGATCAAATTCTTATCTACACAGAGTTCTAATATTTTTCCCTCTTCAATCTCTTCATTATTTTCTATAAAAATTATTTTTCCGTTAATATTGGCCTGGATTAACCAGGAGGAACCTTTAAAGAAGGATTTTTCAACCCAGGCTGTTATCCCTGTATTTTTTCCAATCCTGATCTCATGGGGATACAGGAGTATCTTTTTCCTGCTTTTTTCCATGGGGAAAATATAATTCAACCCAACTTCATTGACATCCCCGAATAAAGCAGCCACATATTTATCTGGCGGATTGTTATACAATTTCTGCGGATGACCCGACGCATGTAACTTTCCGTTTTTTAAAACATAAGTATGATCTGCAAAAGACAAAGCATCTGTGCTGTCATGTGTTGCTATGATACAGGTGATTTCTTTATCCCTAAGATAAGAGAACAGTTTCCTGCGTAAATTATTTTTTCTGAAATGATCAATATGGCTGAAGGGTTCATCTAGCAATAAAAGTTCAGGCTCATTGGCCAGGGCACGCGCAAGGGCGACTCTTTGCATCTGTCCGCCACTTAGATCTCCTGCTTTTGCCTGGGCAAGTTCTTCCATTTCTACAACCTGAAGCAATTCCCTGATCCTGCGTTTCTTTTTAAGCGGATACATGTTGCTTAAATGTTTTCCAATGTTTGCCTCAACGCTTAAGGGAGGCATAAGATCAAAATCCTGCGCCAGATATTTAATAAAAGGCTCTCCCGGAACTATATTGAATTTAGGGCCTTTTAGCTGCCTCTCCTTCCAGAATACTTTCCCATCGGTATGATGAAGCCCGTAAATAAGTTGTAACAAAGTGCTTTTACCACATCCGCTGGATCCAATTACTGAAACATTATCACCTATGGAAATACTAAAACTAATGTTCTTCAGAACCGGTTCTTTATGGTAAGCGAAGGAAACATTTTTAACTTTCAGCATTAAATAATCAGTATTTGTAATATTCCCCGCATATGTTCAGACTAAAGCAAAATAATGAAAAATAAGAATAAGAACCGGAGATGATTTATTAATCCCTAATAAAAAAGCCTCCAACCAGGAGGCTTTAATTAAATATATTTTATTCCTTAACCTTTGACTTTTTGATTAAGCTTAGATGGCAATACATCATAACCCATATTATAAAGTATAAAACCATAAATATCTGCCTGTTCTTCTATGATCATGGAGGTTGGTTTCCCCGCACCATGACCTGCTTTGGTTTCAATCCTTATCAAGGCGGGATTTGTACCGGCTTGCTTTGATTGTAACTCTGCCGCAAATTTAAAAGAATGAGCAGGGACTACGCGGTCATCATGATCTCCTGTGGTCACCAGGGTTGCAGGATATTCAACTCCTTCTTTAATATTATGAACCGGGGAATATCCATGCAAATATTTGAACATTTCCTCGCTGTCTTCTGCTGTACCATAGTCATATGCCCATCCTGCTCCCGCAGTAAAGGTATGATATCTCAACATGTCCATCACTCCAACGGCAGGAAGTGCAACTTTAAAAAGTTCAGGTCTTTGAGTCATTGCAGCACCTACAAGTAATCCTCCATTGGATCCTCCTCTTATAGCAAGATAATCGCTGGAAGTATAATTTTCTGCTATAAGATATTCGGCAGCAGCAATAAAGTCATCAAACACATTTTGTTTATTTAATTTAATACCCGCATCGTGCCATTTCTTTCCATATTCTCCTCCACCTCTTAAGTTTGGAACGGCATACACACCACCCTGCTCCATCCAGACAGCATTTGCAATGCTAAAAGAAGGGGTAAGGCTAATGTTAAATCCGCCATAACCGTAAAGAATGGTTGGATTCTTCCCGTTTAATTCAAGACCCTTTTTATGGGTAATGATCATAGGAACTTTAGTTCCGTCCCTTGAGGTATAAAATACCTGTTTGCTCTCGTAATCTTCAGGATTAAAATCAATTTGGGGTTTGTTATACAATTCTGAAGTTCCTGCGTTGATATCATATTTATAAATAGTACCTGGGGTTACATAATTTGCAAACGAATAATAAAGCTCTGAATCTTCTTTTTTAGCTCCAAATCCTCCCGCAGAACCCACACCGGGCAGTTCAATTTCCCTTATCAGTTTACCATTGTAATCGTATTGTTTTACCTGTGATACGGCATCTATCATATAGTTGGCAAAGATGAAACCTCCACCCGTAGATGGGCTCAATACATTTTCTGTTTCAGGGATAAGATCCTTCCAGTTTTCAGGCTTTGGATTGGATGCATCTACAGTAACTACCCTTCTGTTTGGAGCATCAAGGTTGGTAACAATAAGTAATTTGGTCCCAACATTATCCGTAACATAAGTATCACTTTTTTCATGATCTAGTATAGTCACCAACGGTGCATTAGGTTTGGTAAGATCCTTCATAAATAATTTCCCGCCGGAAGTTGAATTTCTGGCAGAAATAAAAAGATACCTGTTATCCTCAGAAACACTTCCGCCTACATACCGGTGTTTTTGCGCAGGAGTGTCACCAAATATCACCTGATCTTCACTTTGTTTTGTGCCGAGTTTATGGTAGAAAAGACGATGTTGATCTGTTTTGGATGAAAGCTCACTTCCTTCGGGTTTTTCATAACTTGAATAGTAAAATCCTTCATCACCTTTCCATGAAATTCCGCTGAATTTCACATCCATAATGGTATCCTCAATGATCTCCCTGGTTTCGGTGTCCATGATAAGGATCTTTCTCCAGTCGCTACCGCCCTCAGAAATGGCATAAGCTGCTTTCTTTCCGCTGTCAGAAAAACTTAAACCTCCTAAAGAGGTGGTTCCATCATCGCTGAATTTATTGGGATCAAGGAAAACCTCTGCTTCATCGTTGTCTCCCTGTGTGCGATAGATCACATATTGGTTTTGTAACCCGTCATTTTTAAAAAAGTAAGTGTAATCTCCTTCTATAAAAGGTGCGCCAAGTTTTTCATAGTTCCAGAGAGTGGTAAGTCTGTCTTTCAACTCATTGCGGAAAGGGATCTTTTCAAGGTATCCAAAAGTCACCTCGTTCTGGGCCTTAACCCAGTTTCCGGTTTCCTCGCTGCGGTCGTCTTCGAGCCAACGGTAGGGGTCGCTAACCTCGGTGCCAAAATAATTTGAAATAGTGTCTACTTTCTTGGTTTCGGGATAGTTCAATGCGGTGGTTTCATTTTTTTTAGAATCTTCACAGGATAACAATAAAGCTGTTGTAAAGAATCCTATAAGTATTTTTTTCATATGAAGATTTTTATTGTTTTTATTTGACATATGTAATTCACATATCTACATTAATGTTTATATAGTGCTTCCGTTATACTCATTTCCTATATAATTAAAGGAAAAACTCAAAAATAAGGATTTTAGTTCAAATTAATAGAATTAAAAAAAGGCCTCTTATTATTCAAAACAAGAGGCCTTTCTATGACTAATTATAAGCCTTATTATTGAATGCTAACGTTAAAGGTAGCTTCAATATCGGTTTCTCCTCCTGCATCGTTAAGGCCTGTGTTAGGCTTCTTGGGCTCGTGACGCAAGGTGAAGGTAAGTGTACCTGAACTGGGCTCTACTGTTGTAAGAGTAAATTCTGTTCCCAGGGGATTTCCATTACCATCAAAATTACTATATGCTGTAGTGGCGTTAAGACCACCACCTACTGTATAGAAAAACTGATGCTCATCGTCTGCTTCCTCTATTTCCTCAGTAATATTATCCGCAGGGCTTATAGTTTCATTTAACAATTCAATACTACCGTTATAAGTGGTATTTGCAGTTAGATTGCTAGATACGGTAATAACCGGGGGATTGGGGCCATCTCCATCCAAATCTACGGTTTTCAAAATTATTGTTGTTCCGCCTCCAGTGGGAGTGAGGCTTACCGTCATAGTTGTGATCAACTCTTCTTCCAGAACTGGTGCTGGCACATCATCATCATTTGAACAGGCGGTAAAAACCAATCCTGTAAATAATACCAATGGTAAAAATTTCATTTTGTTCATTTTTCTAAAATTTAATTATTAATAATTGAGTTTAAGATTTACTATAAAGTTTCTGCCTAAATCATCTGCATAAAAACGCAAACGGTTAAGATAATTTCGGTAGGTTGTGTTCAATATATTGGTCACACTGAGACCAAGGCTTAGATTAGATCCCGAACCCGAAAACAGGTCAATATTTGAATTAAAGTTGAGCAAGTGGTATGCATTGGGGGGGGTGCTCACATCTACAATTGCGTTGGATTGTGTTTGGGGAATGAACACTTCAAAATTGTTATTTGGGAATTCATTTTGTCGAAATACATATTCACTTTGTAAGGCGAGGCGCAGATTATTTGCTCGAATATTGGTATAGACCAGTTCATTTTTGGTATTGACGGGCGGCATGCTTATAAGAGGCAAATTTTGGGTGCGATCGTATCCCTTAACCAATGAAAATTGGTGATTAAACCTAAAATTATTGTTAAGTGCCGCAGATGCATCTACATCAACCCCCAGAAGTTGGGCTCTGGTTTGTCGGTATTCCCAAACCTGAAAATTTCCTCTTATTGTTTGCTGAATATCTGTAGGTTCAATGACAATAAAATCAGTAATGGTATTAATAAAAGGGTTTATCGAAAAACTAAAACGAGCGTTATCCCGCTGCAAATTGAGTGCTACTTTATGGGAAACTTCGGGCTGGAAACTCAAATCCCCCAATTCAATACGAGAGGCAGAATGATGCAAACCCTCGCTAAATAATTCTGAAGGATTTGGAGCGCGTGAAGCCAGGGAATAATTGAAGAACAATTTAAAATCATTTCCAAAAGAAAAGGTGGAACCTGCCGTGGCCGATGGATTGTAAAAATTCAATTGAGGGTTGGTTAATAGCTGATCTCCAAATTGTCCAATTACAATTTCCGGGAATTGTTGATCATAATTGCGGGATTCCCAAAAAGAGGTTCTATAAAATTTTAGAACATCCATAAATGTATAATCAAAACGCCCTCCGGCTTCAAAAATCCAATTATCGCGTATTTTATAATCAAATATTGCATAAGCCCCCAGCTCATATTTCTCATAATCTGGTATCAAACGCCGAACACCAGTATCCGGGTTGGCAAAATTGTCCTGGTACCGGGCCATGATACCGGTTTTAAAATTGAAATTACCAGAGGCGCCACTGTATAAATCCAGCATCAAAGTATGTGTGTTCAAGACAAGATCCAAAGACGCTCTGGTGGCATTTGCTCCCCTGCGAATATCAAATTCAAGTCGGTTATTTTGCTGAAAATCATACTGCAGATTTACTTTTCCAAGGCCAACGAAATCTTTAAAAACCTTTAACCTTGCCAGATGATGAACCACATCTTGTTTTGGGGCTCCAATGGTATAGGTAAAATCATCGATGATCAAGGGCCGGGGACTGTTTATAGCCCTTACCTGGTCCTCAGCTCCACCTAAATGGGAAGCTCGAAGGATTCCAATTTCATTCATAAAAACGGAATAATAGGCTTCAAAACCATAATTGATCCTGTTAAGACCCAATTTTAAAGCTGCGTTGCGCTCAAATATTCCTGTATTGCTCAATATATAATCGGGGGTTTCAAAATCCCCAAATCGTTTTATTGTGCCTTGCAAAGTTCCGTACCAGCCGGTTTTGTATGCTTTTACAATTTCAGAAGTTATCGTGCCGCCCCGCCCATTGCTAGCCCCGGTTATAATGGTTTCTCCAAATATAGTGTCTTTTACAGGGGCTTTTTGAGCGGTTGCCACAACCACACCACCTACTGCATTTCCGCCATATTGAAGCGCACCAGCACCTTTAATAACTGTTAAACTTCCGGCAGAATTAATATCTATATTGGGTGCATGTTCTGCCCCCCATTCCTGGTCTTCCATTCGAACCCCATTATTTATGATAACTACCCGACTGCTGTGCAGGCCATTTATAAGGGGTTTCACAACGGTGTTTCCTGTATTTAAAGACGAAACGCCACTTAGGCTGTTAAGTGCGTCACCCAGGGAACCGCTGCTGAACCTGGCTAATTGTTCCTTGTTTATCCTCTGTTGAGATATGCTTTCTGTCTCATTCTGGTATGTTTTTCCGGAAAGTAATATTTGGTTCAACTCCTCAAGATGGTGTTCCAGTTTAAAATCCCGGGTGGTATCTCCTGTAATCTTTACCGAAAATCCACGTGTCTTGCAGGAAGGATGTGATACCTGTATGAAATAAGTGCCTTCACATAAATTTCTAAATGTGAATTCTCCATCTATGTTAGTAGTTACGGCCTCATCTATATTGGAAATAACCAAGGTTGCGCCTGGTAGGGCAGAGCCGTCGTGAATATCTATCACCCGGCCGGAAAGGCTGGCTTCACAGTTTTGGGAAAAACCGTAGAAGCTGCTTAATAAAAATAAGATCAATACTTTAAAATGCATATAAGATCTTGGTTTAAGTAAAATTATTGAGTTTGTATAAGCAATCAGAACTTTTTCAAGGGAATGAGTTTTCCTGAAAAAAGTAGTTTTAGAAGGCTTGGCTTTTTGAAAAAATCAATTTAAATGATATCCAAATTTTGATTTTTTAGCCAATCAATGCAGGAGGTGCTCTAAGAGAAAATAAAGTATTTGGAAATAAATTTACCGTTTCAGCTAAAGAAATGCCGTGAACTGTAGCTTTTAAAGGAGCATAAATCTGGTATGTAAATAAAACCGGACCATCATTTTTGGCGATATGAAAATCGCAGAGGTCACAATCTATAAGTGCATTTGTGAAATCTTGTGTTATGGATGTATCGCTTTTAGAAGATGTTTCATGACTAAAAACATGCAAAGCCGGAAGCAGGCTCGCCACCAAGAGGACTATACTTAAAATATAGGCGATATGGACACTCAATTTATTCATGGTTTGCAAATTTAGGCAACTGTGCCCTATTAACAAGCCGCTTTCTCTCTATTTTAACACATTTTGGCAAATTAGATCAGGATATTTTTAATAAGGTATTCTGCAATTTGTACAGCGTTTGTAGCTGCACCTTTTCTTAGGTTGTCTGCCACGATCCACATATTCAGTGTGTTAGGCTGGCTGTAATCTCTTCTTATCCTTCCAACAAAAACATCATCTTTTCCTTCAGCATATACCGGCATTGGATAAGTATTTACCTCGGTATTATCCTGTACCGTCACCCCCGGGAATTCGCTAAGGATGCGGCGCACATCACTTTCAATAAAATCATTTTCAAACTGGATGTTTACAGATTCACTGTGTCCTCCAACGACGGGAATCCTTATGGCAGTAGCCGATACCAGTACGCTTTCATCACCCAGGATCTTTTTGGTCTCATTGGTAAGTTTCATCTCTTCCATAGTGTACCCATTCTCTGTAAAAATATCACATTGAGGTATAGCATTCCTGTGGATTGGATAAGGATAGGCCATTTCACCCTTCTTACCCTGGTATTCGTTTTCAAGTTGTTGCACAGCCTTTACTCCTGTACCTGTAATGGACTGGTAAGTAGAAACTATCACTCTTTTTACCTTATACTGGTCGTGCAAAGGCTTTAAAGCCATTAAAAGCTGAATTGTGGAGCAGTTAGGATTTGCGATAATCTTATCCTGTGAAGTTATCTCACCCGCATTGATCTCGGGTACGATCAATTTCTTATCAGGGTCCATTCTCCATGCCGATGAATTGTCAATGACAATGGTCCCGTTTTCTGCAAATTTGGGAGCCCACTCCAGGGAGGTTTCCCCCCCGGCAGAAAACAGTGCGATATCTGGTTTTGCCTCTACCGCTTCCTGTAAACCTATGACCTTATATGCTGCATTTTTAAAGTTGATCAATGCCCCTACAGACCTTTCAGAAGCTACAGGTAATAAATCGGTTACCGGAAAATTTCTTTCTTCCAAAACCTTTAAAATGATCTGGCCTACCATTCCGGTAGCCCCAACAACGGCTATCTTCATAACTTATAAACTTTCTAACCCTTCAGGGATTCTTTGCGGGTGCAAAGGTATTATACTCTGATTATTAAAAATAATTCCGGGAGATAAATTTACCCCGCTTGTCCTAAATTGAACATATTATTTTTTCCTGTTAAAAAAAGGACCCCCCGATTTTCGGGGGGGTTAAAGTTAAATTATATAGTGTAGCGGTAAGAGTACATTTTATTCTAAGTTTTGGGAGGGTATTGTCGTCTTAATTCATCGCGAATCTCCATTAATAACTGTTCCTGAGTAGGTCCTGCTGCCGCAGCCACCACTTCTTTTTTCTTTTTAGACCTTTCATAAGCCCTGAGCACCAAAAATATAAAAAATCCAACAATAATAAAATGTATGAGGGCATCGATTAAATTCCCGTATGTTATAATTGCAGCCTCAGCAGCAACTGCAGCTTCCAGGGTCTCATACCTGTTTCCATCAAGGGGAATGAACTTTTGAGAGAAATCTTCACCTCCGGTAAGTAATCCAATAATAGGCATAATGATGTCTGAAACGACAGAGGAAACAATCTTGTTAAAAGCAGCCCCAATGACCACCGCAGTGGCAAGCGCAATAATATCGCCTTTCATTAAAAAGGCTTTAAAATCGGAGAAAAATGACATTTAACAGGGGTATTATCGGTTTGGGAATCTAAGGTAAATTAAAATTTTGATAATTGGATATAAATCAATTGTTTATAATAATCCTTTTTACTCGTGGTGAAATTCCCGTGATAAGTTCGTATGAGATGGTTCCGGCATTATTTGCCAGGTTGCTTGCGGGATTCTCAGGCCCAAAAACAATTACCTCATCATCTTCCTCACATTCAATATCCGTGATATCGATCATTAGGATATCCATACAAACATTTCCTATAATAGGGGCATATTGCCCATTAACCATAACTCCTGATCTTCCATTCCCAAATTGTCTTTTTATACCATCAGCATGTCCCAGCGGAAGGGTTGCAATGGTAACATTGCCATTAGCTTTGAATGCCCTGTTGTAACCTACCGTATCTCCTTTTTTTAACTGAAGGATCTGTGAGATGGAAGTTTTTAAAGTGCCTATAGGTTTAAGATGTTTGTCAATCTTGGGATCATTCCCATAACCATAAAGCCCAATCCCACTACGTACCATATTAAAGGCAGCTTCGGGATAATTAATGATGCCAGAGGTGTTGGTGAGATGTAATATGGGGGTATACTCCAAAGCATTTACTACAGCAAATGCCAATTTCCTGAATTTATCTATCTGCTTAAGCGTAAACTCCCTTTCTTTCCAGTCCTCACTTGCGGCCAGGTGAGAAAAAACTCCTTTTACTTTAATACTTTCCGAAGCAGCAATTGATTTTAAAGCTGCTCCAATATTCTCATTTGAAAAACCTATACGGTTTAAACCGGTGTTGAGCTTAAGATGAAAAGGATAATGGTTTTGATTAAGTTTACCAGTTGTGGAAATAAATTCATTTAAAACCCTCTCACTGTAAATGGATGGCTCCAAACAATGTTCAATGATCTCTTCATAATTAACAGGTTGAGGATGGAGCACCAGAATTGGGGTTTTAATTCCACCTTCTCGTAAAGCAATCCCTTCTGAAGTATAGGCTACCCCCAGATAATCTATCCCAAGCTCCTGTAATTTTGTGGCAATTGCGATGGAATCACTTCCATAAGCATAGGCTTTTACTACGCCCATTAACATTACGTCCTTACCCGACTTGCTTTTCAGGAATTTAAAGTTATGCTCCAATGCGGCCATATCTATTTCAAGGATGGTTTCTCCTGCCTTTTGCATTAACCCGATTTTTTATTTGATTCAATAATTTCTGGCTCCTTCACCGGAAGTTCCTTCACTCTTTCCTGCAACATAGCCTTATAGTAAGCCCCCCTGCTTAAAGGTTCATATTCTTCATTCTCACCAAGAAAAACAAGATCATTATTCATGGCTTTTCTATAACTATACTGGGCAAGATTACCTGTACGGGTACAAACTGCATGTACTTTGGTCACATACTCTGCGGTAGCCATTAAATTTGGCATTGGTCCAAAAGGGTTTCCCTTAAAATCCATATCCAGTCCCGCCACAATTACCCTGACACCCCGGTTTGCTAGGTCATTGCATACAGTTACTATCTCATCATCAAAAAACTGGGCCTCATCAATCCCCACCACATCACAACCATCTGCAAGCAATCTTATGGTTGATGCTGAAGGAACCGGTGTTGATCTTATTTGATTTGAATCATGGGAAACCACCATCTCTTCGTGATAGCGCTTATCAATAGCAGGCTTAAAGATCTCAACTTTTTGTTTTGCAAATTTTGCTCTTTTAAGCCGCCTGATCAATTCTTCGGTCTTTCCCGAAAACATGGATCCACATATCACTTCAATCCACCCAAATTGCTCTTTATGATTTACTGTATTTTCGAGAAACATTTTGTAATTTTCAATGCCGAAAGGAATAACTCCTCATGCGCATAAAGTTGGAACAAATTTATTAAAAATACAACCGGGAAAGCTGCATGGTCCTTTTATTTTGTAAACGGTTCAAAAACCTTGAAACAACATTTAAATTACTTGGTAGCATTTTTGCGGCGATATTATTACCAAGGCATTATAATTAAAAATTACCCGAGATGAAAGAAAAATTGCAAGCCCAATTGAAAGATCTGGCAAATAAAATTTTAAGAATTGAGAATGATACTACGATATCTGACCTGAAAAACCACGCCCGGGAATTATATGAAAAACTCACCGTTTTATCTTTTACCGAAGAAAATCTAAATTCTATTTCTTCACCCCAGGAAACCTCTGCCAACAAAACTGAGGAATCTTCACATAGAGGAAATACAGAAAATAAAAATTTACAATTTCAGGAGGAAAGACAAGTTATTCAAATGAATGATATGAAGGGACCACAACAAATATCCCAACCTGCGCCTGACTCTCCTTCTCCAGAGGTTAAAGATGAATATTTGCCCGATGGCACTGAATATAATGCAGATCCAATTACAGAACCAAATACAGAAAAAATCAAGGATATTGTAGCACATATGCCTCCCGAAACCCAGAATATGGATCATATGATAAACCATATAATCACCAAAAACGGGGTTGATAAATTCACCGAGCCACCTTCACCACCTAAAAAGGATTTTCGTGATATAGGAGTAGATTATGATAATCTTCCCGCATTTGAGCCGGTAAAAAAGAATAATAAAGAGGAGCGACCAAGATCCCTGAATGACAGACTAAAAAAAGGGATCAATATAGGACTTAATGAGCGACTGTCTTTTATACGTCATTTATTTGATGGAAAAACCGCAGATTATAACCGGGTAGTTTCACAACTAAATACATTCGATTCGGTCACCGAGGCTCATAAATTCATTCAGCTGGTAGTTAAACCAGATTATAAGAATTGGGTTGGAAAGGAAGAGTATGAGAAAAAATTCCTGGAGCTGGTAGATAATAAATTTAAAAATTAGAACCCTCAGCACCAACTTGGATGTCAAAACTGTATTTAGTTCCCACTCCTGTAGGAAATCTTGAGGATATGACCCTGCGGGCCATCAGGGTGCTCAAAGAGGTAGATTTAATTCTTGCAGAAGATACCCGGAACAGTGGTAAACTTCTGAAACATTTTGAAATTACCACTCCTATGCATAGTCATCACATGCATAACGAACATAAAACGGTGGAGAATATAGTGCGAAGGATCCAAAATGGGGAAACCTTTGCATTAATAAGCGATGCCGGCACTCCGGCAATTTCTGATCCGGGATTTCTTCTGGTACGTGCCTGCGTGGAAGTCGGGGTTGAAGTGGATTGCCTCCCGGGAGCTACTGCTTTTGTTCCTGCATTGGTAAATAGTGGTTTTCCAAATGATAAATTTGTATTTGAAGGCTTTCTTCCTGTGAAAAAAGGAAGGCAAACCCGGCTCAAGATCCTTGCTGAAGAAACCAGGACTATCATCTTCTATGAATCTCCCCATAAGTTGCTGAAAAGCCTGTCACAGTTTGTAGAATATTTTGGAGGTGAACGGCAAATCTCGGTTTCCCGGGAAATTTCAAAACTTCATGAAGAAACAATTCGCGGTACCGTAACCCAGGTACTGGCGCACTACACCAATAAGCCCCCGAAAGGAGAAATTGTGGTGGTGGTTTCCGGTAAAAAGTAATTCATTTCTATTAAAAAATTATCTTCCCGCATTTCCGGAGAAATCAAATTATATTTAAATTGTTATATCTCATTGATCACCCTTAAACCATTTTTCACCTATGCGCTGGACTATAAAACCTAAACCCGATGCCGATCTTGTGACCAGCCTGGCATCTCAATTGGGGGTGGATATTCCGGTGGCGACTCTATTGGTTCAGCGTGAGATAACCTCTTTTGATGAAGCAAAGAAATTCTTCCGGCCATCGCTCGATGATCTCCATGACCCCTTCCTCATGAAGGATATGGATCTTGCAGTAACACGAATTGAAGAAGCAATTGATAGGGGAGAGAATATAATGGTTTATGGTGATTATGATGTTGATGGCACAACCAGTGTTGCCATGTTATCTTCATTCCTAAAAAGTTTTTATCCTAATGTGGCTACATATATCCCTGATAGGTATGATGAGGGATATGGGGTTTCGTATCAGGGAATTGATTTTGCGGCCGATAATGATATCAGCCTCATCATAGCTTTGGATTGTGGAATAAAAGCGATTGATAAAGTTGCATATGCCACTCAAAAAAATATAGATTTTATTATCTGTGATCACCACCGCCCCGGGGCTGAAATTCCCAAAGCAGTTGCTGTCCTGGATCCAAAACGTGAGGATTGCGATTATCCATATAAGGAATTATGCGGCTGCGGAGTCGGTTTTAAATTAATGCAGGCATGGGTTATTAAAAGGGAACTTCCTATTGATATTCTTATTTCATACCTGGATCTGGTAGCGACAGCAATTGGAGCCGATATTGTACCAATAACCGGGGAAAACAGGATCCTGGCATTTCACGGACTTAAAGTAATCAATACCTCACCCCGTCCAGGATTTCGTGCTATTTTACAACAGGTGAAAAAAGAGTGTCTTACTATAACGGATGTTGTTTTCATCATAGCGCCCCGTATCAATGCAGCCGGGAGAATGAAGCATGGGTTACACGCGGTAAATCTTTTGGTGGAAGAAGACCAGGAAACGGCAAATATATTTGCGGGGGAAATTGAAATATTCAATACAGACCGCCGGGATGCAGATAAAACCATTACCCTGGAAGCTCTTGCCCAGATCGAGGAACTGCAGGAACAGGAAAGATTTACAACGGTTGTCTATCGTGAAAACTGGCATAAAGGGGTGATAGGCATAGTAGCCTCAAGACTAACCGAAACCTATTATAGGCCTACACTCGTCTTTACCCGCAGTGGGGAAAAACTTGCTGCTTCTGCCCGGTCAGTTAAAGATTTTGATGTTTATGATGCCTTGGAATCCTGTAAGGAATATATTGAACAATTCGGGGGTCATAAGTATGCGGCAGGTCTTACCCTTCTGGAATCCCAGTTTGAGAATTTTAAGAACAAATTTGAAGAGGTGGTTTCCGGGAGTATTGACAAACGTTTATTAATCCCTGAGATAGCTATTGATGCAGAGATCAATCTTATGGATATAACTCCAAAATTCCACAGGATCCTCAAGCAATTTGCGCCTTTTGGCCCGGGAAATATGAGTCCGATATTTTTAAGCCGGAATTTAAAGGATACGGGTTTTGGAAAATGTGTGGGCAGTGATGATGCACATCTCAAATGCCAGGTTAAGCAACCCCAAAGCCCGGTCTACTTTGATGCCATTGGTTTCAATATTGGAAATAAATGCGATCTTATTACAAATGGAAAAACCTTTCAGGCTGTGTACAGTATAGATGAAAATGAATGGAATGGGAATGTGAGTGTACAACTGCGTTTAAAGGATATTAATGTTCAGTAAAATTCACCCCGGGTATTGAACATTAAATTATAAACAGATTGATCGTAAGTTCTGAGAAATTATAACTTCTTAAGGCTTAGTTTTTTGCCATCAAACTCGGCATAGGTGAAATGATCTATCCAATCTCCTAAATTAATATAGGTTGATTTACCATTCAGGTCTATTTCCATAGGCAGGTGACGGTGACCAAATATGAAATAATCGTAGTGCCTGGATTCCAGTTTTCGTTTACAATACTGTATGAGCCATTCATTATCTTCCCCAAGAAATTTGATGTCTTCTTCGCCCGAAATTGCCTTGTTCTTAACCGAAAAATATTGGGCCAGGGGCACTCCCAGATCGGGATGTAACCAGCGGTAAAACCATTGTGAAACCGGATTTTTAAAAACCCGTTTCATTCTTTTATAGCCAATATCTCCGGGGCCCAGACCATCTCCATGCCCCACAAGAAAAGATTTCCCACTGAATTCAAATTCCCTGGTAGAATGATATACAGGTATATTGAGTTCCTTTTCAAAATAATCATTCATCCAGAGATCATGGTTCCCTACAAAGAAATAAACGGGAATCCCGCTATCTCTAATTTCGGCCAGTTTTCCCAGGGTGCGCACAAATCCCTTTGGCACCACATGTTTGTACTCAAACCAGAAGTCAAAAAGATCTCCAAGTAGAAAAATCGCAGCCGCATCATCTTTGATGGAATTTAGCCAATTTACAAACCGTATTTCCCGGGACCTGCTCGCTTCAGCGGTTGGTGCCCCGAGATGATTATCGCTTGAAAAATAGATCTTTTTTCCTTCGGGAACCGTCATTTGTTTAAATCTGAATTGTAAATATAAAAGAATTTTCTCTCCCGAATGAAGTTACTCCCCCTTCGGGGGCCGAGGGGCCTGATCTCCCGCATACCACTCAGCAAAAGAAGTTTCGGTTTCCTGTAATTTTAAAGAAAACAATTGGATATGATCAGGGAGAAGGGTTTTGATTTTTTCAGCAAAATCTATTACCATATTCTCACTGGTAGGCTGGTAATTTACCAGGATAACATTGTGTCCACGGCTTTCAAGTTCTTTCGCGAGATCTACATGAGGGGTATCCTTATTAAAAACAGTAGCGTGGTCAAAAACATCAACGATCTCAGATTTCACGATCTTTTTAAGATCCCCAAAATCTATCACCATCCCATACTTAACATGGGAATTATCAGTTATTGGAGTTCCAATCACAGTCACGCTTAATTTGTAACTGTGCCCATGTACGTTCCTGCATTTTCCATCATAACCATAGAGTGCGTGGCCCGTTTCAAATGAGAATTGTTTGGTTATCCTTATCTTGCTCATGATATATATTTGATGCAAAGATAACAGAAATTTATCGCCTTCACTTTTTGTAACATGTAGGCATATTCTGTCGTATTTTTATACTTCTGAATTTGTAATAATGAATTCTTCAACAGAATTATTCGAACAGCTGGAGTTTAAGGAAAACCCCTTATATGAGAAGATCATTTCCGGTCTTCTTGAGGATCAATACTGCATAGTTGAAGATTTCTTTGATCTGGAAGAAGTAAGTCTGCTACGGCACTCCCTCCTCACAAAATTTGAAGAGGACAATTTTAAAAAGGCAGCAATTGGAAATAAGCTTAATGAAACAATTGTAAAAACAATTCGTGGAGATTTTATTCACTGGATCAATGAAAGCCAAGCCAACGAGGCAGAAATACTGTTCTTTAAAAAGATCAATTCTCTCGTATCATACCTGAATAAGACCTGTTTTCTTGGGATTTTGCAGAAGGAATTCCATTACGCTTTATATCCCAAAGGCACTTTTTACAGAAGGCACCTGGACACATTTCAAAATGACGATCGCCGGAAACTTTCCCTGGTGTGCTACCTGAATGATGAGGACTGGAAACCTGAGAATGGCGGGGAACTTGTAATATATAAAGAAATTGATGAGAAGGAAGTGGCCAAAAAAATATATCCATTACCCGGGCGGGTAGTAATCTTTGAAAGTCAGTTGCTTGAACATGAAGTAAAACCTGTTAATACTACACGACTTAGCATTACAGGATGGCTTAAAACACGATAATTACTTCCTCAATTTTTTATAAATAAAAACACCAATAAGGGCAAGGGCAAGAATGAGCCACATTCCCATTCCACTTAAAAAACTTAATATGTTATAGGTGTCTTCACTTACGGGGATATCTTGCTGAACCATTTAATGCCTTTTAAAATAAGACCTTGCATATAGAAAAATGGCAAGAATGATCAAAATTCCAAGAATATACCAAAAATTCCCTGTCAAAAATTCCCAAAAAGTATATCCCCATTGCTGTTCCGGGGTGGGGTTTCTGTCCTGTGGCAGGTGTTGTATTTGTAAAATCATGCCGGGTGCTCTTTTTTTGTAAGATACTCAATTATTTTTTCAATTTATCCAGGGCATTCCGGGAGAAATCTGAAAGTATCAATTCTCCACTTATGGCTGCTCTTTCGGGGAGCAGGTTATCCCAGTGATCTGTATTTTTCCAGAGGATCTTTTTCATTTCATACAAAGCCTCGGGATTATAGGATGCCAGTTTTTCTGAAAATAAAACTATTTCCCTGTCAAGGTCGTTAATAGATTCAAATACCCTCGCATATAAACCTTTTTCTTTTGCCCAATAAGCATTTTTCCATTCATGTGCAGCCAGGGAAAGTTCTGCAAGTGCTGCCACTCCCATTTTTCTTTCAATGGCCGGGGCTATAACAAAAGGTCCTATCCCTATGCTAAGTTCTGACAGTTTTATAGCTGCTGCATCTGTAGCCATTGCATAATCACATGCCGCTATAAGGCCTACACCACCACCTACTGCTTTCCCCTGTACCCGGCCAATGATCAATTTATTACATTCTCTCATCGCATTTATAACATTGGCAAAGCCGGAAAAAAATATTTTGCCCTGTTGCATATCATCAATCTTCATCAATTCATCAAAGGAAGCACCGGCACAAAAGGCTTTATCTCCTTCAGATTTAAGAACGATAACTCTTACACTTTCCTCTTCAGATAATTTTTTTAATTCTTTCTCCAGCCGTTCAAGTAAAACCGACGGGAATGAATTACTTGCCGGATGCCCAAATTCCAAGGTGGCAATCCCGCTATCAATATGGGTGTATAAGCTTCCGTCTTCTCGGGTAGTGGTCATATAAAAAAGATTTTATTCAAAGATAAGAATATAGAAAAGGATATCTGCGATTTTAGCCTTTCTGTAAGAGTTTAATTGAAGAATGCTCATACTAGTTGTAACATTGATAATTAAAAAAGATGTTTACTGAAATTCAATAAACATCTTTTTTTATATGGATAATTAGGACTATCTAAGGTGCCGGATAAACGTAATTGGCCTCAAAACTCAATGGAATTCCAAGCCACCAGTACACCAGTAAAAAGAGAGTCCACGTGATCATAAATATTACCGAATAAGGCAACATCATGGAAATTAATGTGCCAATTCCCATTCCTTTCACATATCGTTGACTAAAGACTACTACCAAAGGAAAATATGGTAACAGCGGAGTAATGATATTGGAAACCGAATCCCCAACACGATAGGCCGCCTGCGTAAGGTCAGGAGAAATGCCCAATTGCATTAACATGGGAACAAAAATAGGTGCGATAAGAGCCCATTTTGCTGAAGCAGATCCTACCATTAGATTCACAAAGGCACTTAATATCACGATCCCCACAATTGTGATCTGGCCGGGTAAATCCATTGCCTGAAGGAAATTAGCCCCTTTAATAGCGATTAAAAGCCCAATATTGGAACGGGAGAATGCATCTATAAAAAGAGCACAGAAAAATGCCATTACAATATAGTAGCCCATACTTTCCATGGATTTGGTCATACTTTTTATCAGATCACCCGAAGATTTATATCTGCCGGATACAAATCCAAATACAAGACCCGGGATCAATAGCAGGACAAAGATAAGAGGCACGATCGCCTTCATTAAGGGGGCATGGAAGGAGGTGAGGGACTGAATTTCAGGATCGACCATGTCCGGACCCCGAAGAGCCGAATTCTCGGGATATGCCCATAAAAACAATCCTACAATACCAAGCACCATGGTAATAAGTCCCATCCAGAATGCTTTACTTTCCTTAGATGTTACCTTTTCCATTTTTGGCATTTGATCTTCATCACCATCAACTTTCACTTTTGAAAGTCTGGGTTCAATTATTTTATCTGTGATCCACCATCCAACAAGAACAATTAATAGAGTAGAAGCAGAGGTGAAATACCAGTTATTTAAAGGATTTAAATTAATTACAGGATCAAGGATCCTGGCAGCCTCCAGCGTAAAACTCATGATAAGCGGATCAATCGCCGAAGGAATAAAGTTTGCTGAAAATCCACCCGATACTCCGGCAAAAGCTGCTGCAATTCCGGCCAGAGGATGGCGTCCTGCGGCATAAAATATAACACCTCCCAATGGGATAACAAGTACATACCCGGCATCTGCAGCTGTATGACTTACAATTGCTATTAAGATAAGCATTGGGGTAAGCAACTTCTTGGGAGTAAAATTTAAGAGTTTCTTCAAGCCGGCATCAATCCACCCTGAATGTTCTGCTACTCCCACACCAAGCATGGCAACCAAAACAATTCCCAAAGGAGCAAAAAGAACGAATGTATTTACCATACTCGCCAGAAATCCGGCTAATTGCGCACCAGTAAGGAGGTTTTGAACGTTCAAACTATTTCCGGTCATTGGGTGAACTTCCCCAAAATCAAACGGAGAAAGGATTGCAGACAGAACCCAAACGAAAATGAGTAAATAGAAAAATAAAATGGCAGGATCGGGTAACTTATTCCCCAGTCTTTCAATTAGATCAAGAGCTTTAGTCATAAAGCCTTTTTTGGGGGAATCAACTGCTTCTTCCATATTGATTTCAGGTAGTTAGTTAATGAATTGCTAAAATAGAAAATTAATCCAGAATTAACAGCTATTCCTACTACACCTCTTTATTTAAATATTTCCTTCTGAATTTGATGACCAGGGCACTGCTACGTATGACCATCCAGATAAAAAAGGCGATCCAGATCCCATAAAGTTTAAGATCAAAATGATCTGCAATGAGCAGGGCGGGAGTAAATCCTAAAAAGGTAGCCGCGAGTAAGAGGTTACGTAAAAATTTTGCCTCTCCCAGACCTTTAAAAATGCCGTCGAACATAAATGCAATAGCATTTACAGGCTGCATTAATAGTACGATCCAGAAAACCGACGAAAACAGCACCAGTACTCCCGCATCCTTATTAAATATCAGGCCAATTTCATTATAAAAGACTGCGCAAATTCCCATTAGTGTGAATGCAATTGTCACAGAATACAAACTTATCTTTTTACTGAGCTTCCATAAACTTTTATAATCCCTGGCACCTAGTAATCTTCCTCCAATGGCGTTTCCGGCATTGGCATATCCATCAATAAAAAATGCAAAGAATAACCAGATGTTCATCAAGATACTCTGGGCCGCAATAAAATTTTTACCATAACCAGTTGCGTAGGCATTGGCCAGGTATATGGCAAAATTCAGAGCGGCGGTGCGCACAAATAGATTTGCAGCCATCAATAACAAGCCTTTTAGTTGCGGATTTATATGAAGGCTAAGCTTAAGGTGAAACGGGGTTTTGGTGAAAAAGTACCAAAGTGCCATGAGAAGCATTACCAGTTGCGCGATCAGACTCGCATAAGCCGCACCTTTTAAATGCATGGCAGGAATAAAGCCTTCTACCCCATAAACAAGAAGAAAATCCAGACCAACGTTTAAAAGCGCCCCGGTTAAGCTGCACTTCATGGCCCAAAGGGTATTTTGTAAGCCTCTGAAAACGCCAAAAATGGCAAAAGTTACCAGGGTAAGAGGATAGCCAAGGGCCCGTATCTTATAATAATCCCTTGAATACTCCAGAATAATACCTTCGGCATTATATGCCCTAAATATCGCTTCAGCAAAAAAAGCGGTGGTTAAATAAATTATTATACTGAAAATCAGATTAAAATATATGGCCTGCGGGATCAGGGTTTTTACCGCATGTAATCTGTTTGCACCCAGGTGTTGGGAGACAATAGCCGAAATAGCTGTTTTGGTCTGTGCTACGATCCAGATGATCGCTGAAAGGAATGAACCCACAATCCCTGCCGCCGCAAGAGCTTCTACAGGATTCACATCAACATTACCAATAACTGCTATATCTGTGAGAGATATAAGAGGTTCTGCTATTCCTGCTATAATTGCCGGAATAGCCAATTTGTTAATGTTCTTAAAGCTTACAGGAGATTCCAAATATGGCGGGATTTATTTAGGAAGACCACAGGATTTTGATAGGCAAATAACCGAAAAACTAAATTAAATCTTATTTTTGAAAAATTACTTTTTAAATTATTATATCAATTTATATGAACAAACCCTTATTAGGTCTATTTTCTGTAATCTTCTTCGGATTATTTCAGGGAAATGCGCAGACCGATTATCCCACAAATCGTGAGATAACCCAAAGACTTCAAAAGATATCTTCATCGGGAAATGCTAAACTGGTTTCTCTCACCAAAACTGAAGGAGGCCAGGATTTGTGGGCACTGCAGATTGGAACCGGTGATCTTGAAAATAAACCCGCAATAGCTATAACCGGAGGAGTAGAAGGATACCATGTTTTAAGTGTGGAGATGGCACTGCAGGTGGCAAACCGGTTGCTCAATCAACATCGTGATCAACTTGAAAAGACAACCTTTTATATTTTCCCCAATATGTCACCTGATGCATATGCGCAATATTTCAGCAATATGAAGTATGAGAGGAGAGGCAATGCCGCAAGAGCAGACCATGACAGGGATGGTTTTTTTAGTGAAGACGGTTATGAAGATCTCAATAAAGATGGTTACATCACCTCAATAAGAATTGAAAGTCCAATGGGGAATTATGTGACCCATGAAGGCGATAACAGGATAATGGTGAAAGCTGAACAGAATAACAGAACCGGCACCAGGTATATAATCCATAGTGAAGGAATAGATAATGATAAGGACGGAAAATTTAATGAAGATCCTGCCGAGGGAGTGGCATTCAATAAAAGCCTGACCTATAAATTTCCTAATTTTGAACCATATGCAGGAGAATATCCTGTTTCCCAACCGGGGACCAGAGCTTTACTCGATTACCTTTTTGACCGGTGGAACATCTTTGCATTTGTAACATTTGGCCCCGCCAATAACCTTTCCAGCCCTTTAAAATTTACCAGTGCAGATGCCAAAAAACGTGTGGTCACATCAATGCAGGAGAAAGATGTGGAGATCAATAAAATGATTTCTGAGGTTTATAATGAAATCGTGCCGGCAAAAGCTTATGATCAAACCAATCAGGGAACAGATGGCGATTTCTTCCAATGGGCTTATTTCCATTTTGGAAGATTGAGTTTTAGTACCCCGGCCTGGTGGGTTCCTGAAATGAAGGAAGATAAAAAGGATACTATTCAGGGAAAAAAAGCTAAGATAACCCCGGAAAGTAACTTTTTGACATGGGCACAAAAAGAAGGAATCAACGATGTTTTTGTCTCGTGGACTCCCATTTCTCACCCCGATTTTCCAAATCAGAAAGTTGAAGTTGGAGGAATGAAACCTTATGTCATGATAACGCCTCCATACAGGATGGTTGACAGCATTGCACAACAACATACCAATTTTATAGTAAAGCTGGCTGAAATGCAGCCGAAACTGGAGTTCCATAACCTAAAGACCGAAAAACTTGGCGGAGGTCTTACCCGTATAACGGTAGATATATTTAATAATTCACCTCTCCCAACTCATTCTGAGCTTGGAGAAAGATCAAGATGGCTTCAAAAACTTCAGATTTCTATAAACAGAGAGAAAAAAGATATTCTTTCCGGTAATACTATTAAACTGGTAAATAAACTCGATGCCTATGAAAGGCAAACTCTTTCATGGATAGTAAAAGGAGGTGGGGCGACAAATGTCAAATTTGGTGCGCCGCATACAGGGTATGCTACTTTAAATCTAAATCTTTAATTGGCTGGTAAAATGAAATTAAATATAAAAAAATTATTGGTTTTTGGGTTTTTAAGTCTCGTAGTGTGTCTTCCCGATGGATTTGCCCAGGAAAAGTTTTTCAGGGCTATTGGAACTCCACATAAACCTAAGGTAGATGTTAGCTGGAACAGGTATTATACCTATGAAGGGACGGTGGATATCATGCAAAAAATAGCAAAAGCATATCCTGATCTGGCCAAATTGGAAAGTATTGGGAAATCCTTTCAGGGTAAGGATATTTACGTATTGAAAATCTCAGATTACAAGACCGGGGACCCCTCAAAAAAACCGGCCATGTATATTGATGGGAATATACATTCCAACGAGATCCAGGGAACAGAATTTTCTCTCTATGCTGCATGGTACTTAACAGAAATGTTTGCTGAACTTGATTTTATAAAGGAATTGCTTCAGGATAAGACATTCTACATAGTGCCTACAATAAATCCTGATGCCCGTAATGAGTTTATGAATAACCCTAACACACCTCATTCACCCCGATCAGGAATGATAGTTCTTGATAACGATGGAGACGGGAAAGTTGGGGAGGACGGGTTCAATGATCTTAACGGGGATAATCACATCACCATGATGATAAGGAAATCACCTACCGGAAGATTTATCAAAGATCCCATGGACGACAGGAAGCTTATCAGGGTGGAAATTGAGGAAAAGGGTGAATATGAAATGCTGGGATATGAAGGAATTGATATGGATGGCGATGGGGAAGTAAATGAGGATGGTATAGGATACTATGATCCAAACCGGGATTGGGGTTGGAAGTGGCAACCAGATTACATCCAGCGTGGAGCTTATAAATATCCGTTCAGTTTGCCCGAAACAAGGGCAGTTATGGATTTTGTGATGAAACATCCAAATATTGCAGGTGCCCAAAGTTACCATAATTACGGGGGGATGATCCTTAGAGGCCCGGGAGCAGAAGAAGATCTTGATACCTACAACAGGGAGGATATACAGATATATGATGCAATTGCCAAGAAAGGGGAAGAGATGATCCCGGGTTACCGGTATTTAGTAGTATATAAGGATCTCTACTCTGTTTTTGGCGGGGAGTTGGATTGGTTTTATGGCTGCCGTGGAATTTATACCTATACCAATGAACTTATGGTGTCCTATATGTATTTTCATCAAAATGCAGGAAGGGGTAACCAGGATGAAGAACTCAAAGTAGATCGTTACCTTACATTTGGTGACGCATTTGTGGATTGGGAGGAATATGATCACCCGCAATATGGAAAAATAGAGATCGGGGGATTCAAGAAGAATTTTGGAAGAGCACATCCAGGTTTCTTACTCGAGCAGGATGCACACCGTAATATGGCCTTCACGATATATCACGCCTATCACACTCCAAAACTTAGTATTACAGATGTAAAGGAAGAAAATCTTGGAGGGGGACTGAGGCAAATCACAGCCACTATTTATAACGAACGCCTCATGCCTACCCACAGTAGTCAGGACCTTAAATATAATATAGAACGCCCAGACTTTGTAACACTAACAGGACCAAAGGTCGTAACCGGGATGGTAGTTGAAGATGAAGACTTTAATAAGGTAAAAGAACAGGTTTATAACCCTGAAAGGATCCTCGTGGAAAATATACCCGGTATGAATACCGTAAAAGTGAGATGGATAGTTTCCGGAGGTGGAAGTTACCAGATTAAGGTGGATTCTGCCAAAGGAGGTATTGCCGAATGGCGTAAATAATCCTGAAATGAAATATTTAAAAAAGAGTTGGTTCTTAGGATCCCACTCTTTTTTTGTTTCATGAATAATTATAATACAAGTTCATAGCAATGGAACGGATGTTTGCTTTGCTTTGGAAAGAAAATATCGCCAAGTTTCTCGTAACCCCTGGAGTCATAAAACTTTTGGTTTCTTTTATTTTGGCTGAAGGTGTCAAGCCTCACCGAAATAAAGTTTTGTTCCCGGGCATAGGCTTCAGCAAAATCCATTAATTTTTGACCATAACCTTGTCCCCAATATAGGGGATGGGTTGCCAAACGGTGAATATAAAGGTTATGTGAATTCTCAGTTAACCATTCAATAGGAATGTATTCCTCATCCATGTGATTTGAAAGGACTATGGTTCCTGCTATTTGACCTTTGACAGAAAGAACATAGAGTTCTTTATTATTTATATCATTTTCAAGTCTTTCAAGAGATGGGTAATGCTCATTCCACTGAAATATGCCATGTTTCTGCATGGTAATCGCGCAGGCTTCAGTCAGAGATTTAATCTTCGGCAGATCGGGAAGGGCTGCGGGTCTGATTTTCAAATTATCATTCATAATACCTAAAATAAAAAAAAAACCACCCTGAAAAGAGTGGTTTTGTGGAGAATATCGGAGTCGAACCGATGACCTTTTGGCTGCCAGCCAAACGCTCTAGCCAGCTGAGCTAATCCCCCATTTTCGGCTCCAAAGGTAAAACAAAATTTTAAACCGATAAAATGTTATTTTGAGTTTTCCGTGAAGATAAAAGAAGAATTTATTTAAAATTCCTGAAAAGCTTCTCCTTGTCCTCCTTCAGAAATTTTATGGTACGGTCCAGCACATAAGTGAATTCTACGGGCAGCTCTCCGCCTTCCCATGGATAGCTTATGCCATATACATGATCTGCACTTTCTACCAGCAAAAGATCAGGAAAAGAGCTCCATTCAAAAAGTTTACCTGAGTCACTAATAGGAACGCTTGTGTCATTGCTCCCGTGCACTATGAGATGAGGTATTTGCAATTCTTTTACAGCTCGTGAAATAGATAATCTTTCTTCGTTTTCCTTAAAGCTTGTATAGAATTGAAAGTGATGGGGAAGTTGTTGTTTTGTTCGGGTATTGATAATATACCTCACCCCCTTTTTACTCCATTTTTCTATTTCTTCCTCTTTGGGAAATCGGGAAGCAAAATCGCTAACGGCTGAGAAAGTTACCAATTTAGTGATGCGATCATCCTCAGCGGCTTTGATAGATGCAATTCCTCCTCCACGGGAATGACCAATTAAATTTATCTCCCTTGGGTCAAGGTGTTTAGCAAATTCAAAATCTGAAGAACAAAGATGGTCAATTACATATTGCAGATCGTCTAATTCCCTGATGTAATTATTGTCTCCAAAGGCTTCAATATCCAAAAATTCTGTAGGAAACTCCGGAGTGGTGCCGTTATGGGAAAAATTGAATTTGACAAAGAAAAAGTTCTCATGCGCAAAAATTTCGGCCATTTCATCCCAGGCTCCCCAGTCTTTAAAACCCTTATAGCCATGGCAGAAAATAACCACCGGTTTGGCCTTAGCTTCCCCCTTAAAATAATAATCAGTAAGAATTGGCCTTCCCTGGTTTCCTAATAATTCTATATTCCTCTTCTTAATAATTTCCATAAGTTTTAATTTCTTTTTCTGTAAATGGGATTTTAGGATCACAGATCTCCAGGATGAGGTTTCTCAATTGTATTTGAAAATCGTCCATCGTGCTTTGATCTATCAGGTACTTAGGATTTTTATCCCAGGTCCCTGTTTTTTTACCAAATTTCTGGAAGCCCGGTTTTAAATTTTTGAAGGAGATCACGCCCCCTTCTACGGGTCCCGGTATCGGCGAATTATCCAATAGCATTTTAGCATACATAAGTACCTGAAAAGGCTTTGAAAACTTACCGTAATCGCTGGTAAGATCATCCCAGTCCACAATTTCCAATTGCTTCTGTTCAACTTTTCCGGTCTTATAATCAATAATCCTGAAAACACCATTGCAGCGGTCTACACGGTCAACTTTACCTTTTATTTTCACCGGATAATCCAAACCTTCGATTTTAAGTTCAGCTGTAATATTGGTTTCAATTTTCATTATTTTTATTTCCTTCCCACTTTCAATTTCCCTGAGTTCCATTCTTAACATATTTGATACATATCGTTTTGCGACTTCAAAGATCAATAGATTTTTCCCTCTGGTCATGGGAACCTGGCTATAGGTTTTTGCAAACTGAAGTTTGACCTCACCGGCCACCTTATTTTGCAATTCTTTTATAATTTCTGAGGTTAATATTTGTTCCTGGAGGGGAGAATAAAACGTTTCCAGAGTATCATGTACCACAGTCCCTAATGTATTGTAGGCTACCGTTTCCTCAACCTCCTCGGCATCTCTTATACCCAAAATATATTGTTTGTAAAAATCGAGGGGATTACGTATATATGTGGTTAAGGCCGAGGGCGAAAGCCCTTTTTCACAAAGTTCCCTGAGTTTTTCCAGTATATCCGGGGTTTTTTCTATTTTCAGCAAGCCGCTTCTTAACGGTGGCACTTGCGGGGCAATGATTTTCTTTGTGAGATTATGTCTGGATTGTTTTTCAAGTTCCAGTTGAATAAGGAACCTGCTTTTTTCCCCACCCATCTCAGATTCATTGTCCATATTGTGGAGGAGGTAAATGTTTTTAGCCCTTTGGATCAAATGATAAAAATGATAAGTGTAAACCGCATCCTTCTCCTTATGAGTGGGTAAATTATAGCTCTTTTTAAGTTCATACGGAATGAAGGAATTATTGCTTTTTCCGGCGGGTAGAGTTCCTTCATTCACAGAAGTGAGTATTACGGTTTCAAAGTCAAGCACCCGTGATTCAAGCATTCCCATGATCTGAAGTCCCTGGAAAGGTTTTCCCTGAAAATCCAAAGATTGATTTCCGCTAATTTCCTTAAAAAAATGGTAGAGGGAATTTACAGAATTTATATGTGAATATTTTTCAATTAATGAGCTTAATTGATCCAGGACATTATAGTAACGGAATAAAAATTCCAGCAGTAATTGATCTGTTTTGGGTGAAAGCAATGACCTCAATTTCAATACAAAATGCTTCAGGAGCTCCGTTATTTTAGAGGGTGGTAGAATATTTTCGGGAAAAAGAAGTAAAAGAACTGAGTGATCGTTGTCTGAAAACTGCTCCCTGAGAGCTGCAGCATCAAGATAAAGGAGATTTTTACTTCTTATGATCTTTACCACCTCCATGGATTTGTTTTGAGTAATCTTTTGGATTACCTGGTTGCTTAAGATTGTGATTATATCTTTATAATAGAATTCAGAATTACCGGCTTTATGCATTTGAAAGAAAGTGTCAAAAAGCGTAGAAAAGGGGCTGTATTTAAGAGGATACCCCATTGTGATATTTAAGTCGGAAACATTAGGGGGTAAGGAGCTTAGTATGGGTAATAACAGGGATTCATCTCCCAGGACTAAAGCAGTTGAAGATAGCTCTTCCCTGGTCAATCCTGCAAGGATTTTTGCTACATATTTAGCTTGCCCGGTATTCTTGGGAATTCCTGTAATTTCAATATTCTTATCAGTATTAAAATCACTGCTTAGGTTTTTGAACTTATGGGTTATATAATATGGCCAACTTGAATGTTGTCTCAAAAACAGAGATGCATCGTGGTGGGGATCATTAAAATGAACCTCATCAATATCCCAGTATATCTGTGCCCCACCTGCAAGCATTTTTTGAACGATCACTTGTTCGGCAGTGTTCAGAGCATTAAATCCCAGGAAAATATACTTGGAGCCATGTTGAGAAAATTCTTCTATTTTTTCTGAGGCCACTCTGTAAACCAGCCCCTGATAACCGGTTTCTGTTTTCAATAATTTTTCACGGAGGTGGTTATAATATATTGGTAATCTCTTCCAGAATTGCAGGTAATTTTTGACCAACTCGGTTTGTGGCACAGATAAGGACCAGTGGTTTAGATCCTGTATACCTGAGAGATAATTAAATATATCATCTGGAGGAATAAGATATCTGTCTATTTCATTGAAATCATTGATAAGAGTTTGTGCCCAATTGCTGAAGTTCTCAAAATCCTCAATTTGCTCTGCGGGAGTAGCATTTTTATATATGCTGTAAAATTCAAAAAGGGTTGTGGTGTTATCAATAGCGGTAAGTCCTGAAATTTTTTCTGAGAATTCTTCTATACTAAGGATCTCAGGAGAGAAAACAGGCCTGGTTATTTGTTTTGATATTTCTTTTCTTAAAAATGCACCTGCTCTTTTGCCGGGTAGGATAAATGTAAATCCAGACAGGTCTTTATGATCATAAAGCAGGTCTTTAACTACAGAGGAAAGAAAAGTGGTCATTATGTAAAAATAAAAAACGCCCCGAACTAACAGGGCGTTTTTCTATATATTAAATTATTAGTTTTAACGGTTCAGTTTTAACCTGATCCGAGTGAAACTAATTTCTCATCTCTTTGTCTTTATCTAAAGAAATTTCCACTCTTCTGTTGTTCTGTCTTCCGGCTGCAGTGTTATTAGTATCAATTGGTCTGCTTTCACCGTAACCTTCTGAAGTCAATCTATTGGCAGGTATACCATTTTTAACCAACCATTCTCTTACAGAAGCGGCACGCTCCTTAGATAATTGAAGGTTATATTGGTCGCTACCAACGCTATCTGTATGTCCTTCAATGTGGAAGATGGTATTAGAATATTCATGCATAATATCATGTATGGCTTTCAAAGCTTCTTCAGATTCTGGTTTAATGGTTGACTTATTAGTATCAAACAATACTGTTCTAGAATATTCATTCAACTCAGAAATAGCTTCTGCTGTTGGCTCAGGACAACCTTTGTTGGCAACAGTTCCGGGAGTATCAGGACATTCGTCATCTTTGTCTAAAACACCATCACCATCACGGTCTTCAAATGGACAACCTTTATTTTCTTTAGGTCCTGCTTCGTTTGGACATTCGTCTAAATTATCTGGAATTCCATCACCATCTGTATCAGGACATCCGTCAAATTGAGCTAATCCGGCTACAGTAGGACATTTATCTAAATGATCTGGAACACCATCACCATCTGTATCAGGACAACCATTAAACTGAGCTAAACCAGGAGTGTCAGGACATTCATCCAAATGATCAGGAATACCGTCACCATCTGTATCAGGACATCCCTGGAACTCAGGAAGACCCCATACTTCTGGACAAAGATCATCTTTGTCATAAATTCCGTCACCATCTGTATCTCTTCCGCCAAAAACAAATTTAAGTCCGGCAGCGTGTTGGAAATGCCTTACACCATCATCAGAGAAACTATGCTTTAATGTTGATTGTAAATTAAATGCAATATTGTCTGAAAACCAAATACTTAAACCTGCTGTTCCATTTAATGTAGCAAAGTTCGTATTGTTTGCTAAGAACGCAGTATTAGGCAACGGTTCGCCGGGGCCTCTCATAAAGTTGGTGCTTCCATCCAACCAGGTGTAACCCCCACCAATTCCAATATGCGGATCTAACCAGCCATGATTTAACAAGGCTCTGAGGCTATATTTAAAATTTCCGTCAAGGGCGTAATAATTGAGATCATTCACAGCCATGTCTCCAAATTGGTCAATTCTGTTATATGTACCGGCTGCTTCAAATACAAACCCACTACCAATATAACGGCCAACAGCAACACGGGATACTGACTCAACTATATTCCAGTGGTCACCCACACTAAAGAATTGATTAAACCATCCCCCATTAGGAGCATCCTCCCCGGTAGGGTAAGTATCTACGGCGTTCACGCCTACTTCAAGGGACCATGGATTATTTGCATCTTGTGCCTGTACAGCACTGAAGCTCAGGACCAAGATAGAAGCTAATAAAAATCTGCTAAGATGTTTCATATCTGTTAAGTTAATTATAAGTGTTAATTGCAGCAAAAGTATGTGGTTATTCAATATTAACAAAGATAAATTTAATAAAGTTTTCTTAATAAAGCGTCATATACCTACTATTTCTAAGGGTTGCGCGAAAATTCGTTAATAATTTACTATAATTTTTAGATAAAATACGGTTTATAATTTACCAAAATTTCATCTATAAATTTAAAAACTCTTCAATAAATTAACAAAAGCATTTGTTATACCTTTTAAATAATTTCAAGCTCCTTCCCAACTTTTGTAAAGGCTTTTATAGCATGATCCAGATGCTCTGTGGTATGCGCTGCTGAGAGTTGAACCCTTATCCTTGCTTTTCCTTTGGGGACCACAGGAAAAAAGAAACCAATTACATAGATTCCTTCCTCAAGCAACCTGTCGGCCATTTTCTGGGATAATTTTGCGTCATTTAACATTACCGGAACAATAGCAGATTCTCCATCAATGATATCGAATCCTGCCTCTTTAATCCCTTTTTTAAAATAATTGGTATTCTGCTCCAGGGTATTACGTAAAGTATGATCATTTTTCAACATATCAAAAACCTTTATAGAAGCTCCCACAATTGCTGGCGCCAGCGAATTGGAGAATAAATAAGGTCTGGACCTTTGTCTTAAGAGTTCAATAATCTCCTTCTTACCCGTGGTATATCCACCCATGGCTCCTCCCAGGGCCTTGCCCAAAGTACCGGTGATAATATCTATTCTTCCCATTACCCCCTTTTCTTCCAGCGTTCCTATCCCTGTTTCTCCAATAAAACCAGCTGCATGACATTCATCAATCATAACCATCGCATCATATTTATCGGCCAGATCACATATTTTATCGAGGGGTGCCAGTAAGCCATCCATGGAAAAAACACCGTCGGTAACAATGAGTTTAAACCTGGCATTTTTCGCGGTGGCATCCTGCAATTGCTTTTCCAGGTCTTCCATATTACCATTCTCATATCTGTACCTGGCAGCTTTACACAGCCTTACCCCATCTATAATGGATGCATGGTTCAGAGAATCGGAAATAATCGCGTCCTCTGTAGAAAGAAGGGGCTCAAAAATTCCTCCATTTGCATCAAAAGCGGCCGCATATAAAATAGTATCTTCAGTTTGATAAAAATCTGCAATTTTTGCTTCCAGTTCTTTATGTATATCCTGAGTCCCGCAAATAAATCTTACGCTGGACATTCCAAATCCATGAGAATCTAAAGTGTCTTTTGCTGCCCTGATCACATCAGGATGTGAGGAAAGACCAAGATAGTTATTGGCGCAAAAATTTATTACTTCCTGGCCTGTTGATATTTTAATCACCGCACCCTGTGGAGAAGTGATAATTCTTTCTTTTTTATATAGACCCTCTGCCTTAATTTTTTCTAGTTCCTGTCTTAAATATTCTTTTATTGCTCCGTACATAAAATTTTAATTTTTACAAAATTAAACATCTTTCAAATAAATGAAATGTTTACATCATCATTAATATAGATTAGAATTTTTTTCTCAACTTCAAATCCCATTTCCTTCAAAATAAACCCGTAATCCTCCATTTGATCACGATGTTCCGGTCTCAATTTTCCGGTCTTGTAATCTAAAATTGCGACTTGATTTCCATTAAAGTTCAACCTGTCCGGCCGAAGGATTTTCCCGGAAGGGCTTACAATATCTTTTTCTCTTAAAACTTTGACCCCGGGAGAAAAGTAATCTTTTAATTCCGGGTGATGCATCAAACCCCAAACCAGGACATTTAAATCCTTAATCTCGCCAGTATTGAGATCTTCCCGTGTGCTGTATTTATCCAGGGCCATTGGCAGATCTTCAAAGGTGTCTGTTTCAGAAAGTATATTATGAACCAATGTTCCTTGAAAAAGCGCTTTCTCCTGTGGCGTACCCCATAATTCGCCAGACCGGGTAACAAGTTTTACCCGGTCATTAAGGATGGGAGAGGAATAATATTGTTCGGGATAGTTGGAAATGAGACTGCCCTCTTGTGTAGCAACTGTGATCTGTATGTTACCAAACTCATACTCCAGACTATCATTCCATTTATTTATTGATTTTAAATAATTGATTAATAATCCTGAAACTTTCTCTTGATTGGGTTCTCCTTTTTGAAATTCTGCGCAGGAAATGATATAAAGTTGACGGGAAGCCCGGGTAAAGGCCACGTATAGGATATTAATCGAGTCAAACTCACTTTGATCTAATAATTCATTAAATGCCGCAGCTTCCACCTCACCCCAGTTTTTCATTTTGGAAGAGGCTTTAAAATAACCAAACGGGAGGTCTATAAGGTCTGAAGCTAATGGAAGCCAGATATATTCTTTGGAAACGTCCCTTATCTTTGTATTGGCAAAAGGATAAATAACAACAGGGAATTCAAGTCCTTTTGATTTATGAATGGTCATTATTTGCACCGCGTTATCAGATTTGGGGGCGATAATGCTCAACCGGTCCTTTTGGAACTCCCATAGTTCCAGGAATACGGGAATAGACACCGGGGATTTTATTGTTTTTTCATAAATAAAATCCAGATAAAACTGGATGTAAGCATTGGATCCTGAAACCAGTGAAAAGCTTCTTATAATATATTCAGCAGCTTCATATAATGGGAACATCGGTACCAAAGAGATGTCGAAATTAATATCATACTTCTTCAGCCAGGATAGAAAATTTCTGCTGTCTTTCTCAATATTTTGGGAGATGACCTTATGGCGATCCTCAATTTTTAAATGATCTGCCAGAAAATTGAGTATTTCCCACTTTAAGTTTTTATCTTCATTATTTACAGCAAATTTAAGTACGGCATTAAGAAAACTGACTTCAGGTGAATTTGCAACCAAAAGGGATTCGGAAGAAATAATTGAAACCCCTCTCTCACTTAGATACCCGGCAACTGTTATACTTTGTTTGCGGGTTCTCGTAAGAATACATATATCACTTAGTAAATAGTTTTTTGAGCGAAGATTTTCAATGATGTTAAATATCTTTTCCGGATGCAGGATATTTTCTTCCTCGGCATTTTTAGCTTCAATAAAGCTTACATTTACATAACCGGATTCCTCCTTTTTTGCTGTCTGGCTACTATTTTTAAATAGCTCACCATATCTGGAATTGGAAAATCCTGAAGACAAAAATTTAAAAAAACTGTTGTTGAATTCTACAATATTTGTGGCACTACGATAATTAAAAGGTAGGTTGGAAACGGTTTTTTCTATAGTGAAAGGGTTCTCCTTATCATATAACCCTATAAATTGCTCCGCTTTTCCCCCCCGAAACCTGTAGATGGATTGTTTAGCATCTCCCACAAGTGTTAGAGCTGCGGTTTCATGATTTTGAGGCATTCCAGACAGGGCATGATCAATAAGGGGAATCATATTTGTCCATTGCATTTCTGAGGTATCCTGAAATTCATCAATAAAATAATTCCGATACCTTTCCCCAATCCTCTCGTAGATAAAAGGCGCTGGCTGATCCTGAACTTGTGCCGCAATTGTTGGATTAAAATCTGAGATCAGGACAAGAGCCCGTTCTTTTTTAATTTTATCCATTTCTGAGGCTACCTCACTAAGCAGCGAAAGGGGTGTTATCATAGCCAGCAGTTGTTTCAGGTATTCCCTGCGAAAAAATGCTTCTTTGGAATTATTGAAAAGGCCTGCTATTGTTTTATGATGATGATCCAGTATTGATTTCTTATGGGGGAGACATTTCCCTGCATAGAGTTTTTTTTCTGAAATATTATTTTGCCAATCTGCTTTATATTCGATCTTAAAGTCCTTATCCTGAAGTTTTTTAAAATAGGTAAAACATGATCCTCTGGAAAAATCCATCTTTTCCAGCCCCTCTCTATTAACGATGGAAAAGAAAATTTTAGCAATTTCTTCCAGGGACTTTTCTGTTATTTCTATCTCCCGGCGAATCCTGGCAGAATACTGTGTAAAATCTTTTAAGGTTTTTCTTTTGAGGGAATCAACATAGGGCTGGTGGTTCTCATAAAGGAGAATCTTTGAAAAAAGAAAAATATCCTTTGAAATATCCCAGCTTTTATCCTCATCGGTTTTGGAAAGAGTAAAATTGATCAGGACCCTCGTCAATTCTTTATCCTCTCCGGCCCGGTTTATCAACTTATCAATAGCTTCCTGTAAAATTTGGAGATTGTCCAGCTCTACTTCAAAATTGGTGGGTAGTCCCAGGTCTTTAGCAAATGATCTTAATACTTTATGGGTAAATCTGTCAATAGTGGATATGTCAAAAGAGGCATAATTATGCAGAATACTCTTTAGTACTTCCCTGGATTTCTGACGTATCCTCTCTTCTGTGAAGCCGGATTCACTAATTAATTCCTTCAACAGGGTTCGGCAACTTGCGGGACAATCAGGAGAAGCCAGGCCATTGAGATTATGAAGAACGCGAGATTTCATCTCAGCCACCGCTTTGTTTGTAAAAGTTATTGCGAGGATATTTTTGTAACTGTCTGCTCTGGAGCTTTCCAGAAGTAACAATATATATTCTTTGACGAGGGTAAAAGTTTTCCCCGATCCTGCTGAAGCATTATAAACTGTAAATTTATTTAATGGGGTCAAAATCTGTTGATTATTTAGGGGATTACAAAAGTTAAAAAGTTTTCCGGGAAAAGTATTGATTTTGTTGATTCTTTAAGGTTATTATAACATATTTATATTTTAATTCATATGCTTTATACTTAAATTTGAAACAACGATTTAATTAACTAAAATTTAGAATTATGGCATTTGAATTACCACCCTTAAAATATTCCTTTGATGCATTGGAGCCACATATTGACGCAAAAACCATGGAAGTTCATCATGATAAGCATCATGCAGGTTATACAAGTAAACTTAATGATGCGGTTGAAGGTACAGAGAATGAGGGAAAGAATATAGAAAATATTCTTAAGAATCTTGATAAATCCAATAAAGCTGTTAGAAATAATGGTGGAGGATATTATAACCATAATCTCTTCTGGGAGATTCTTTCTCCCGAGGGTGGAGGAAAACCAGACGGAGATTTAAGTACTGCAATCGATAGGGCTTTTGGTTCGTTTGAGGCCTTCAAAGAAGAATTTTCAAAAGCAGCAGCTACTCAGTTTGGTTCAGGGTGGGCCTGGTTATGCGTAAAGGAAGGTGGAAAGCTTGAAATTTGTTCCACTCCAAATCAGGATAATCCTTTAATGCCCGATGTTGGGTGTGGTGGAACGCCAATTCTTGGACTTGATGTATGGGAACATGCGTATTATTTAAAATATCAAAATAAAAGACCCGAGTACATCGATGCCTTCTGGAATGTTGTGAACTGGAAAGAAGTAGCCGCCAGATACGCGCAGGCTCAATAATAGAAAAATACAGAAATTTAGAAGCTTGTTTGGGTAACCGGGCAAGCTTTTTTTATTTCGCGATAAGACATAAAAAAAGGCGGATGAGAATCCACCTTTTTTTGCCCCAAATCTACCATGAACTTAACCTACTTATGCTATGGCTCGACTAATATACAGTTATTCATACACGCACAGAATACTTTTAGATGAAGCGCTTAAAAATTAGTTGAAATACAACTTTTATAGATTTTTAAATCAAAATTGTAAGAAAGTGGCTTAATATGCCCTGTTTTTATTTCCTTCATAGAAATTAATAAACGCACGATTTACTACTCTGTTTCCACCAAAAGTTGGATAATCTCCGGTAAAATACCAATCTCCTAAATTCTTGGGACAAGCCTTATGTAGATTATCGACTGTTTGATATAATATTTTTACCTCTGTTTTAACTTCGGGATCACTTAATAACTGAGCAATTTTATCAGATATCTGTTGATCTGTGAATGGTTCGTAGATCTCCTTTACAAAATTCTGAACAACATTATCCTCAAGGTCTACCTGTGTTTTACATTTTTCATAAACCTCGTCTATTAAATGATATTTATTGTTGTCTTTTAGTAGCTCTAATGTAGCGCGAAAGGCAATAAGATCTTCAAGCCGTGCCATATCGATACCATAACAATCTGGATATCTTATTTGGGGGGCAGATGAAACAACCACTAGTTTTTTAGGATTTAACCTGTCCAGCATTTTTATAATACTCTTTCTCAGGGTTGTTCCTCTCACAATACTATCATCTATGATTACCAGGGTGTCTTCAGGTTTAACAACCCCATAGGTAACATCGTAAACATGAGCAACCAGATCATCACGGCTGCTATCTTCTGTGATAAAGGTTCTTAGCTTAACATCCTTTATTGCTATTTTTTCGGTTCTGAGTCGATAGTCCAGAATTTGCTTTAATCTTTCATCGGTTAGAGTTTCCTTTTCATCAAGTATGGCCTTGTTCTTTTGTAAGCTAAGCTCATCCTGAGCGGCCTCTACCATTCCGTAGAAAGAAGTTTCGGCGGTATTGGGAATGTAGGAAAATACGGTGTTGACAGTATCGTGAGATATTGCCTTAAGGACTTCCGGCATTAAAAGGCGACCCAACATCTTCCTCTCCTTATATATTTCTGCATCACTTCCCCGGGAAAAATAGATCCTTTCAAAAGAACAGGCTTTTCTTTCCAAGGGTTCAAGTATCTGCTTTATAGTTACCTCCCCATTTTTTTTGGTAATGATCGCATGACCCGGATCCAGCTCTTTTACATCTTCAAATTTTACATTGAAAGCGGTTTGGATCACCGGTCTTTCTGAAGCTACCACAACTATCTCCTCATCCTTATAATAATATGCCGGTCTTATGCCTGCAGGATCCCTTAACACGAAAGAATCACCATGGCCTAGAAGGCCGGCCATAGCATACCCTCCATCCCAGTTTTTAGCAGATTTTTTTAGGATCTTGGCTACATTTAACCTTTCGGCAATAATAGGAGACGCTTCAACTTTTGTATAACCTTCCTTCTTGAGTTTTTTATATAATTTTCTTACTTCGTCATCCAGAAAATGACCTATTTTTTCCATTACGGTTACAGTGTCTGCACGTTCCTTTGGATGTTGCCCCAGGTCTACAAGATTGTTGAAAAGCTGAAAAACATTGGTCATATTAAAATTTCCCGCCACGATCAGATTCCTGTGCATCCAGTTGTTTTGCCTTAGAAAAGGATGGACACTTTCAATGTTGTTCTTACCAAAGGTTCCATACCTCACATGCCCCAGATATAATTCTCCCAGGTAGGGTAACTCCTTTTTTTGTAAGGCTACATTATTGGCGTATTCAGGATGTTTAGCCAATTCTTCATTTACTCTTTCATTGATCTGAGTAAAGATATCCTGGATTGGTTGGGAAGCGTTGGACCGTAACCTGCTTATATACCTGTCACCGGGAGTTGTATTTAATTTTATACTGGCAAAACCGGCACCGTCCTGACCCCGGTTATGTTGTTTTTCCATAAGCAGGTACATTTTATTGATTCCATAAAATGCAGTGCCATATTTTTCTTTATAAAATTCAAGAGGTTTTAAAAGACGTACGAGTGCAATTCCACACTCATGTTTTAAAGCATCACTCATAATTTATTTCCTTTCGGGATCTACTAATTAGGGGTCGATTAGTCACAAAAAAGCCCTGAAATTACAGAGCTTTATTTGGTGACAGTTCAATATCAAATTGCGTAAGACTTTTAAATTCTATCATCCGGGAATCTATTTCTTCCAGTTGAAGATTTTCCATTCTTTTGGTACCGAACTTCTCAACACAAAAGGAAGCCAGACTGGAGCCATAGATTACAGCATTCTTCATGTTCTCAAAGGAGATATTCTGGGTTTGGGTAAGATAACCCACAAAACCCCCTGCAAATGTATCACCTGCCCCTGTTGGGTCAAATACTTCTTCAAGGGGGAGAGCCGGCGCAAAAAACACTTGTTCTTTATGGAAAAGCAGCGCTCCATGTTCGCCTTTTTTAATCACAATATATTCTGGCCCTAGTTCTTCAATCTTTCTGGCTGCCCTAACCAATGAATGTTCCCCTGTCAACTGCCGGGCCTCCTCATCATTTATGGTAATAACATCAACCTGGGAAATGACATTTATGAGGTCATCCCAGGTATTATCCATCCAAAAATTCATCGTGTCGAGTATTACGAGTTTTGGATTCGTTACCTGTTCAAGCACACTTTGCTGAACAAGAGGGTGAAGGTTGCCAAGCATTACAATCTCTGCATCCCGGTAATATTCTGGTACAACGGGTTTAAAATCGGCCAGTACATTTAATTGGGTTTCCAGCGTATCCCTGGTATTAAGGTCATTATGATACTTTCCACTCCAGAAAAAAGTCTTTCCTCCTTCCACTATTTCTATTCCCTCTATATTTATACCCCTGTCTGTTAAAAGGTCAAGATATTCCTGAGGAAAATCCTCTCCCACTATAGATACAATGGCATTGTCTATATTAAACATGGATGACGAGAGACCAATATAGGTAGCTGCACCACCAAGTATCTTATCAGTTTTTCCAAAGGGGGTTTCAATTGCATCGAAGGCTACTGTACCTACTATCAATAATTTACTCATAACTGGATTTCAAATTTGAGGTGCAAATATACAAGATGTTTTCCAAGCATATGTGGAAAAAACAAACTTTAGCAGATGGTAAATTTCAATTTTCAGTCTCCACAAATCCTGTATCAGGTGGAAGTCGAGGCTGCTTTGAGGCTTCAACTGCCAGTGCATCGCAACGCTCATTTTGTACATGATTGTTGTGGCCCCTGATCCATTGAAATTTAATATTATGTTTACGATATTCCTTAAGAAAATCTTTCCAAAGGTCGGCGTTTTTCCGATCTTTAAAGCCTTTTTTTTCCCAACCTACGACCCATTTTTTCTCCACTGCGTCTACCACGTACCTGGAGTCTGTAAAGACTATGGCTTTTGTTCCGGGATTTTTTAATTTTTTAAGAGCATCTATAACAGCGATCAATTCCATCCTATTGTTGGTAGTGTGAGCAAAGCCCCTTGAAAATTCTTTCCTGTAAGATTTTCCTACCCATTCCATAACAATACCATAGCCTCCCGGGCCGGGATTGCCCCGGGCGGCACCATCTGTATATATATGAACGGTCGCGCTATTCAACTTGACGTTCTTTTAAAATCTTTTCTATTACCACGGGCAGATGCTTATACTCCAGTTCATGGATCTTTTCTGCTATATCCAGGTGGTCCATATCGGGTTGAATGTGAAAGTGGTCCTGGAAGATAATGTTCCCTTTGTCATATTCAGGATTTACAAAATGAACCGTAATACCTGTCTCTGTTTCTTTATTTTCTACCACCGCTTTATGTACGGCTTCTCCATACATTCCTTTACCCCCAAATTTGGGTAAAAGTGCCGGATGAAGATTTATTACTCTGTCTGGAAATTCATCCAGAATCTTTTTAGGGAACAACCACAGGAAACCTGCAAGAATAATGAGATCCGGATCTATATCTTTTAGAACATGAAGAACCTCATTTGTATCATACATTGCTTCCCTGTCAAAGTGTAGTGCTTTAACCTCATGCTTGTGGGCCCGGCGAAGCACTTTTGCACTTCGAATATTTGAAAATACCGCGACCACCTCGGCAGTGCCTGAGTTTTTGAAATAACGGATTATATTCTCGGCATTGGTTCCCGAACCAGATGCAAATATTACAAGTTTACCGAGAGATTTTGTGGTGGATGGATTCAATTGAGAAATGTTAACAAGAATTAAGGCTTAAAATTAAAGGTTTAAATGAAATTTACGTAAATTACCTTCACATTTTTAAACTAACAACCGGTTTTAAAATAAAGTTTTTTATTTTTGCCACTTAATCAAAATTAAAATAGAAGATTATGTCAGACAGTGCATCAAGAGTAAAAGCGATTATCGTCGACAAACTTGGAGTTGACGAGAATGAAGTTGTAAACGAAGCCAGCTTCACCAACGACTTGGGCGCTGATTCATTGGACACCGTGGAGCTTATCATGGAGTTCGAAAAGGAATTTGATATCCAGATCCCTGACGACCAGGCTGAAAACATTGCTACTGTTGGCCAGGCCATTTCATACATTGAAAACGCAAAATAAAACAACGAATACCTTTTTATGGAGTTAAAGCGAGTTGTGGTTACAGGCTTAGGGGCCCTGACACCTATTGGCAACAATATTGAAGAATATTGGAACAGTTTGGTAGCAGGTAAAAGCGGATGCGCACCCATTACCTATTTCGATACGGAAAAGTTTAAAACTAAATTCGCGTGTGAACTCAAAAATTTTGATGTTCTTGAATTTTTTGATCGCAAAGAAGCCAGAAAACTTGACAGGTTTGCTCAATATGCATTGGTTGCATCAGATGAAGCTATAAATGATTCTGGCATAGACCTTGAAACCATAGATAAGTACAGGGTTGGAGTAATTTGGGGTGCTGGAATTGGTGGTTTGGAAACTTTTCAGGATGAGGTTAAGAATTTTGCAACCGGAGATGGAACTCCAAGGTTTAACCCATTCTTCATTCCTAAAATGATTGCAGATATTGCCCCGGGCAACATCTCCATCAAGCACGGTTTTATGGGACCTAACTATACTACGGTTTCTGCCTGCGCATCTGCAGCAAATGCTATGATTGACGCATTGAATTACATCAGGTTGGGCTATAGTGATATCATTATCACCGGTGGTTCTGAAGCTGCCGTAACCCAGGCGGGTATGGGTGGTTTTAATGCAATGCATGCTTTATCAACAAGAAACGAAAGTCCCGAGACAGCATCTCGTCCTTTTGATGCAACCAGAGATGGTTTTGTATTGGGTGAAGGAGCCGGGGCGATGGTTCTTGAGGAATATGAACATGCCAAAGCCAGAGGAGCTAAGATCTATGCTGAGTTTATTGGCGGCGGTCTTTCCTCTGATGCCTATCATATGACGGCCCCGCATCCTGAAGGAACAGGCGTGGTTGCAGTGATGAAAAACTGCCTGCAAAATGCGGGTATCAAACCCGAAGATGTAGATGCCATTAATACCCATGGAACTTCAACCCCCCTTGGAGATGTAGCAGAATTAAAGGCAATAAGCATTGTTTTTGGAGAGCATGCAAAGAATATCAATATTAATTCCACTAAGTCCATGACAGGTCACCTGTTAGGAGCCGCTGGAGCTGTTGAAGCTATTTCAGCAATTTTGTCAATGAAATATGGCATTGTTCCTCCCACTATCAATCATGAACACAAGGATGAAAATATTGATCCTGAACTCAATCTTACACTTAACAAGGCACAAGAGAGAGAAGTAAATGTGGTTATGAGCAATACCTTTGGATTTGGAGGTCATAATGCATGCGTATTATTTAAAAAATTCACCGAATAACCTGATATGAGTGTTATCCGAAACATATTAAATTCCCGTTCTTCAAAAAACGGGAATTTTTTTATGTCTATGCAAAAGATACTTGGCTTTAAACCCAAGGATATTTCTCATTATGAAAAGGCTTTCACCCATAGGTCGCTTAATCAAAAAGATAAAGAGGGTAATGCAATAAATTTTGAAAGACTGGAATTTCTGGGAGATGCTATGCTAAGCGCTGTGATTGCCAGCTTTCTCTTTAAAACTGTTCCGGGTGGAAATGAAGGATATCTCACGAAGATGCGCTCCAAAGTTGTGAGCCGAAAACATTTGAACGAGCTTGGCAAGGATCTGAATCTTATAAGTTTTGTACAGACCAATATTCCCAAGGATCAATTTGGCGCCAATATTCACGGGAACTTATTTGAAGCATTGGTAGGGGCTATCTACTGGGATCGGGGTTATAAATACTGTAAGCGTTTTATCTATGAAAGACTCATTAATCCATATGTAGATATAGAGCAACTTGAAGGAAAGGTTATAAGTTATAAGAGCCTTTTGATTGAATGGTGTCAAAAAAAGAAAAAGAATTTTAATTTTGAAGTGTACGATGATACCGGCAATGATGAAATTAAACATTTTGCGGTCAAGTTAAGGATTGATGAGAGGGTGGTAGCTAAAGCCCGTGCAACTTCCAAAAAAAAGGCGGAAGAAAGAGCTTCCAAAAGAGCATTTTATGCACTTCAAAACCATATTGAGATTGATTAACAGATAAACAATACTATATCGTTTTCGTAGATATTTTCTAAAAATATCTTACAAATTCTCATAATTTGGCAATCTTATTTTATCTTTAACCCCTAAGTTTGGAATATGTTATCTCACAAGTTATTGCTGGATGAGGTTGAGGAAGATTACCTGTTATTAGCTATTCACAGTTCTTTAGAAGATTATAAAATTGCTTATTTTTTAAATAAGTATCTACAGGTCAATTTTAGCCGTGCCAGGCAGGATCTGGATTTTAATCATGGTTTAGTCCAGGCGTTATATCCATTATATTTTTTTAAGGAACCAGCGAAATACCGTAACTATTTTCTTATAAAAAATAAATTTAAAGGAACACTTAAAAAGGTAATAAGTTCTGGCTCACTTTTTACCGAGGAAGACGTAACAACCAAAAGTTCATTTCTTATTCCGGAATATAAAGTTGTTGATTATTTTTTAAAGATTGATGAAGATATGAATAATGATCAAAAACAAAATTTAATCAATAAAATTGGGATAATTCCAGGTATTCAAACAATATATGAAGTTGATCACACTCAGCTTAAATCAAAAAATAATTTAATTTTAGAATAATGCCTATAAATAAAAGAACCAAGATCGTAGCCACATTAGGCCCGGCCACATCCAAAAAATCTGTATTAAAGGATATGCTGGATGCCGGTGTCAATGTATTTAGGATCAACTTTTCCCATGCCAATTATGAAGATGTCAAGGAAAGAGTAGAAATGATCAGGGAGCTTAATGAAGAATTTGGGTATACGGCTGCTATACTAGCAGATTTACAGGGTCCCAAGCTCCGCGTAGGAATAATGAAAGAGGAAGTTGTGGTTAATCCGGGAGATATTATAGTATTTGCCACTGGGGAGGAATTCAAAGGAACAGCTTCACGGGTATACATGAATTATGATACCTTTCCCCAGGATGTTCAGAAAGGAGAACGAATTCTATTGGATGACGGAAAATTGATTTTTGAAATTATAAGTACAAACAAAGTTGACGAGGTCGTAACCAAAGTAATTCAGGGAGGTCCGCTTAAATCCAAAAAGGGTGTAAACCTTCCCAATACCAACATTTCCCTTCCGGCTTTGACAGAAAAGGATATCGAGGACGCCATTTTTGCCTGTGAGCTAAAGGTTGACTGGATGGCTCTTTCATTTGTAAGAAATGAGCAGGACCTTATACTTCTGCAAAATTTGATCAAAGAACATAGCGAGCACAAGATCCCAATCATTTCCAAGATAGAGAAACCGGAAGGGGTAAGAAATATTGATAAGATCGTCGCCTATTGTGACGGGTTGATGGTAGCCCGGGGTGATCTTGGGGTTGAAATTCCTGCTCATGAAGTTCCATTGATTCAGAAACAATTAGTACTTACGGCAAAAAAAGCAAGAATTCCGATTATTATTGCCACGCAAATGATGGAAACCATGATCACAAGCCTTACCCCCACCCGGGCCGAGGTAAATGACGTGGCTAACTCTATTATGGATGGAGCAGATGCTGTGATGTTAAGCGGGGAAACTTCTGTAGGGAATTATCCTGTTCAGGTTATTGAGAAAATATGTCAGATCATTAAAGCAGTAGAGAACTCGCCTTTAATTAAAGTGCCTCACGATCCTCCGCATATTCGCACCAAACGTTATATTACCAAATCTGTGTGCTATCATGCAGCCGGTATGGCAAATGAAATTAAGGCCAAAGCTATTTGTACGCTTACTAACAGCGGTTATACCGCATTCCAGATCTCGGCCTGGAGACCGGAATCTAATATTCTGGTATTTACTTCAAACAGAAGGATTCTTTCTCAATTAAGCTTATTATGGGGAGTTAAGGCCTTCTTTTATGACAAATATTCTTCGACAGATACAACAATAGAAGATATTAATAAAATAGCCTTTGACGAAGGTTATGTTGAAGCCGGAGATTTTGTGATCAATCTGGCAGCAATGCCAATTACCGCGCGAGGAATGGTAAATACCCTTAGAGTAACAGAAATTTAAGTGCTTCCAAATAACACTTTTAGAAGCCGTCTCATTTACCAAAATGAGGCGGTTTTTTTATGATATGTATTTTTTAGATGGAATATTGATTTTTTTGGGTAGAAAAAATAAAGATGAGTGTTTCTAGGCACTCTTCTTTCTAATATTATGTGCCAGAGCGTGCAATCCAAACTCTAATTCTACTTTTTCGAGGCCTCGATGGGTAAATCTTTTAAAATTTCTGTTGTGTTTGATATGAGCAAAGACCGGTTCCACATCAGCTGTCCGTTTTCTTCGCTTTATTTCCCCGATTTCAGATAGTAATGCTTCCCTGGCTTTTTGTTTGTAATACTCCAGGGTATGATTGCGCTCCACAACACGATTACTCTTTCCAGAAAAACATGTACTTCTTATTGGGCACCCCATACAGTTTTGTGCCCTGTATTTACTATAGGTTTGTTTGTAACCGGATTTAGTGGTTTTAGAATTCTCAGATATTTTATTCATACGCTGTCCCATGGGGCATACATAATAGTCCTCCTTCTCATTATAATGAAGGGTGTCCCTGTGGAAAGGAGTATTATTTTTTTTTCTACCCGCAGCATTCTGTTCTTTATCGAAAGTGTTAAACTTTACGTATGCCTGGATTCCTTTATTGGATAATAATTCAAAATTTTCCTGGCTTCCATATCCAGCATCGGCGGTAAGGGATTCAGGTACATTCTGGTATAGGTATTCATAACTCTCCAGGTGAGGTTTTAAGGTATGGATGTCGTTGGTATCCTGGTGCAAAGTGTAGTTAACAATAAACTGGTCTTCAGAACTGATCTGTACATTATAACCGGGCTTGAGTTGCCCGTTTTTCATATGATCCTCTTTCATGCGCATAAAAGTCGCATCGGGATCTGTTTTGCTGTAACTGTTTCTTTTACCAAGAATTTTTTCCTGCTGCTCATACTTCTCCAGGTTGGCAGCAAAGTTCTTTACCATGTAACGGGCTTTGGCTTTAGCCTTGGAACTGGCCTTGTCATTCCCTTTAAGGATTTTATTAATTTTTTGAGCCGTTTTCTCCACCTTCTCTTTATCGACTTTTTTAAAATCCGGAGGGGTAGGATCCTGGTCTTCTTCATCAGCAATGCTCTGGGCATACTCCCACATCCCTTCAAGTTGCTGCATCATTTTCTCCTTGCTGGTCTTTATGGAGTTACCCCATCTAAAAGTATATCGCCCGGCCACCGATTCAATCTTGGTACCATCGGTATACACCTGCTTTAAAGTAACCAGACCTTCCTGGGAAAGCAATAGTACCACTTGCTTAAAGATGTCTTTAAATACTTCTTTGAGTTTCTTGCTCCTGAAACGGGCTATGGTGTTATGATCGGCTACCTGTTTATTGGAGAGCCACATGAAGTTGATGTTCTCACGCATGGCCTTCTCAATCTTACGACTGGAGTAAGTATTATCCATATAAGCATAGACCATCACCTTCAACATCATCTTGGGATGATAACTGGGTTGACCGTCTTTACTATAGGCTTCTATTAGGGGCTGGAGATCCAAATACTCGATCACTCCATTGACGATCCTAACCGGATGGTCCTGGGGAATCAATTCTTCAATGGAAGGTGGTAATAGCCAATTTTGTTGCTGGTTGTAATCCTTAAATTTATGGCTCATTTATGTGATTATCAGTACTTAAAAATACGAAAATCCCAGTAAAACTGCAACCTCAGACAGCTATAAAACAAAAAAAACTGCCTCAAATTAATGAGACAGCTTCTTATGCTTGGTGTGATCGCGTCAGGATCACCTATTATTTTTAGAACCCCTGTATTTACTGGTATTTCAGAGTGCTTAATTTTTTTGTTGACCGATTTGTGAACCTTTTTAATCGATTTGCTCTCGTCTAATAATAAAAGTACCAATTTGTGGTGAGATGAACAAATAGAACTTTTAAATATAATAGATTAAACAATTTCATCCCAATAATTAGTTTTGGAATTTTGGGGTAATAATACTGCAGGCATCAGGATTTTATTTTCTGCAATTGCTTCAACCGATATTGATAATCCTGGATATAATTTCTTTGTGTGGGTTTCTCCAAAAAGGACGCATGTGTTAATTTTATGACCTCTGGCGAACTTTCCAACATGCTTACCATGATTTGATCAAATCGTTTTGGCTTGATTTCTACCTTTTCTGCGAGAATTTTGAATTGTCCGGCAATAGTTGTTTGTGCTATATTTTTAGGCAACAATCCATCCTCCAGGGCAAAATTACTATCATCTACATGTATTCTTGTATTAAGTAAATCGTAAGCCGGACTTAATCGGTGATCTCCCATAGGTGTTTCAAGAATGGCGAAGTTTTTCAGGTGGGCATCACCGTTGGAAAACAAATAATTAAAAATTAATAGTTTAAACAATTTAGGCGTTTCAATGCGATAGGCAGGTAGGAATTTTTTCATCAGCTGAAATAATTCGAGGTAATTTCCTTGGTATTTATAATGTTCGCCATGTGTTTGTGGAGTTTTGCCTGCAAGTGTGGCAAAATCTTCCTTGGCTTTTTTCGAGCCATCCGGTTTTACATCAAAACGCTTAGTGATGTAGGCAGGCGCATCATTTTTAAAAAAGATTAGGGCATTTTCGGCTGTTTCAATATTATATACTTGCCTTGCGATCTGCATGGTTAAATGTTCATTGGCAGGCATTTGATCGCGTTGTTTGCCTGCATGGGGAACTGGTTTCAATATATGTGTGCCCTGCTCTCCTTCATTTATTAGACGCAGTTTATTTTTTTCTAATAGTACCGAGAATTTTTCCTGAACTCCGGATATGGAGATACGTTTTTTATTGTCTTCAAAAAGTTTATCGGTTAGTCGATTAGAATTTGGTGCCTCATAAGGAAGCACGTGAGAAACTTTTCGACCATCAAACACACGCTTTAAGCAGGTTCTGCTATAAGTACTAAATCCTTCGGCTAAGGTTCCGGGGCAGTGTTCTATTTTCATTTAGGCTTTATATTTTTTCGACCGTAATGGCACCTATAGTATCATAACGGGCAGTAGTCATAAGAATTCCGAAATAATCATCGGAATCCAGGCGATTTGCCTTACAAACGGCTTGTCGATTGGTCCCTTCCGGAAGCATATTGTAAAAAAAGGGGAATAGGTATTCAGCCTGATAGTCCGATTGGGTTCGGGGCAGGGTTAGACTAATGGATGGATTGGCTGTATCAACGAGCCATGCTTCCAGATAACGGAAAGTAAAGCTTCCGTCATCATGCTGTTCCAGGATACCTGCTTCTTCTCCTTTATAGTATATCTTAGCTTGCCTCATTTACCTTATGGTTTTTTGATCTGTAAAGTGATTTCCATTCCCAGGATATCGGTGATTTTTTGCAATGATCCCAGGGTAGGGTTGGCCAGACCGGTCTCAATTTTATAAAGTGTATTAATCCCTATGTCAGCCATTTCAGCTAATTGTATTTGAGTGATACGCATCTGATCTCGGCGCTGCTGAATTAATTTACCAATGTTCTTTATCGTTTCCATATTATTTTCTAACTCTTAATCCACATTCTATTGTGATAAATATCCTTAAAGTGATTAGCGAATTCAAAAATACATTAAAATCCACACTTTAGGGTGAAAATCAAAGTAATTTTAATGATTGTCCAGCAAAATACATTAAAATCCACACTATAATGTGATTTCATGGGTCTAATGGAAATGATTTTACTCTCTTCCAGAATCTCTACAAACTCGTGATTAATATATAAATGAGTATTCCGTTAACCATTAATGACAGGGCAAAAGTGGTCAAAGCCCATATAGGATAGGCTTTGGATTTTATCAGACCTTTTCCAAAATTTTTCATTTCTCTAGAATGATCCTCAAGCATATCCTTCACATTTTCATGATGATCTTTAAATAACAGCTCCAACATCCGGCTATCAATTCCTATTTTTTGCTCCTGGATTTTCTGCAGTTTTTCTACGGTTTTCTCAAACTGTTCAATTTCTGATACCAGCAATTCGGATAATTCTTCAAGTTTTGCCATTGCATAATATTTTTAGTACCCAAATCCCCGGGTGATTTCTCTTTTTAAAGCCTGTTTTAAAATATTCATTGCCAGGTTGGTTGACAGGCGTACCACCTTGTCACCCATTATAATATTTGAATTGTTTCTCACAAAGGCTTTTACCCCAATGGTTGTCGCCATTTGTTTACCTATATTGCCAATGCTCATTGACCGGTGAACCTCGCTTCCTTTAAGATTGTAACCATCAAATTCAAATCTGAACCCCTGGAGTTTTCCGGCCTTATTTATACAGGGAATGACTTCCACTTTATTGGCTTTCATCAATTCGATATACTGGTTGTATGTTTTTGGACGGTGATCCTTCATCACCAGGTCGTGGCGACGCTTTATTTCTGATCTTATATCCTTCAGGTTAATTTCTTTTTCAACCTGTACTTGTTTTACTGTAGTGAGTTTCATTTCTCCGGCAACTTTTTCTGCAGCCAATTGACTGCGCTTCCCGATAAAGCTGTCATTGTATGCCCTGCCATTAAAGTTAATCCTGTTTACGTAAAGGTGAATGTGTTTATGTTCCTTATCCTGGTGAACAAAGGCAATTGCCTGACGTTCACCCAGGTTCATCTCCTTCATAAATTTTTGGCAGATCTCTCTGAGTTCTTTTTGCCTTAAGGATCTTCCGTCTTCAATGGTTGGGCTCAGTACAAATGACAAAGTATTTTTCTGACAGTTTATATTTTGTTCCTGTATGAACCTGAATTCCTGTGTGATTTCTGCAGGATTTTCTCCTGCTATATTCTGGCTGAAAATTATTTCAGCATCTTTCTCCTGGTTCCATCCATACATCATTGAGGCCCTGGTATGTGATATAGATTTTCCTTTACCTATCATTTTTCAACCCTTTGAAGATGAAGTTTTATATCTGCGGCTATTTTATAAACCGCTTCTGAAAGTTTTGGATCCTTTTTACGGAACATATTTCCGATGGATTTAAAATTGTTATGGAACTTCACCAGGCTTTTATAGATCTCGAGATGATCTTCAGATAGACGTTCTTTTATTTCCTTTTCCAAGACAACTCTCCTGATGAATTCGCTTAATGACAAGCCGCTTCTTTTTGCCTTGACCTGCAGTAACTTTTTCTCATACACGGAACATCTAAATTTCACGAAAACCCTTTTCGCCTTAAACATCTCTTTTTTCTTGCGACCACCGGGAGCAATCATTTTTGTGCCCACAGGCACACATCTTGAATTGGGATTCGTGTTATTAGAAAGATGTTCTTCTTTAGAAGGATCCAGTTGTTCCAGATATAATACTGTGGAAGCAGCATTTAATTTAACGTGAGTTCGACTTAAGCAGATAGTCTTTGATCAATAATTTCGAGGTTTAAGGAAGGTTTTTTAGGAAAGAAGCTGTAGGCGATCAGCCCAGAGAGTAAGTTTGACAAGAAGTTATCGAAGCTTCTGTGTCTGGTA
>JBGTNH010000040.1:0-40095 GCA_041743165.1 Gillisia sp.
CGTTAGGCGTTAGGCGTTAGGCGTTAGGCGTTAGGCGTTAGGCGTTAGGCGTTAGGCGTTAGGCGTTAGGCGTTAGGCGTTAGGCGTTAGGCGTTAGGCGTTAGGCGTTAGGCGTTAGGCGTTAGGCGTTAGGCGAAAATAAAAATAATTGTGTAGCTGCGCAATGCATTGCGCCGTATATATAAAATAAACCCGCAATTCCTTGCGGGGCAAATAATCGTGTAGCCCCGCAATGCTTTGCGGGGATATCTTATTTTATTCCATTATTCTAAAAAAATTTTATTCAGGAATCAAATCGCAATACCAGAAGGCGGTGTCCCAGGAATCTGTTTTTTCTTTAAAACAATCATCCTCGTTATCTGTAGGCTGAAAAATTCTTTCTACCACCTCTCCTATCTGAAATTTAACGGGTTCCTTAAAAATTGGTCCATCATAAACAAAGGTATGGAATTCACCATTTTCGCCACATGGATCAACGCCGGCGGGTAAGGAAGAAAGAAATTCGCGATCCAGGATCCTTCCGCAGAAAGATCTGTCCAGTAAGCGGGAATTAACACAAACAACTATAGCTTTAAACCCCACCTCGAGAAATTCCTGCATCAATTCCAGGGTATCTATTTTCCACAAGGGGAAAACTGGCTTTAAACCCACCTTATCTAATTGTTCCTCCCTGTATTTCCTTAGATCTTCAAGAAATATATCACCAAATAAACTATATTCAAACCCCTCGTTTCTCAATTTTGCTGTTTGTGTGTCCATTACCTGGTTATATAAAGACAAAGGTACGTTACCGTTAAGCCCAACGATTTCAAGTTGCAGTCCTAATTGTGCTGCCTGAGATTTAAGAAGTTCTGTGCGAACCCCGTGCATGCTTATCCTGTCAATTTCAGAATTTACCGTAGTTAGAAGTTTTTCAACAGAATATTCACCCCTGTTCAAGATTTTATACAAAGCCAGCGCAGCATCCTTACCACTACTCCAGTTGAGATAGGCTTTTTTCATTTTTAAATTAGAAAACTCTTTATAGCCAAGTCATAACTTTGAAGTCCGAAACCAATAATTACTCCTTTGGCGTTTGGAGAAATGTGAGAAGTATGCCTGAAACTCTCCCTGGAAAATGTGTTTGAAATATGCACCTCTACAACCGGTGTTCTTATTGCTTTTACCGCATCCCCTATACCAATTGAAGTATGCGTATAGGCAGCCGCATTAAGTATGATCCCATCAAATAATTTGTCGGCCCTCTGGATCTCATCTATGATCTCACCCTCAATATTGCTTTGCACATAGGACAGCTCAGTCTTCGGGAAGGCAAATTGCAATTTAGAAAAATATTCTTCAAAACTCTGATTTCCGTAGGTCTCTGGTTCTCTGGTACCCAACAAATTCAGGTTGGGACCATTTATAATAAGTAATTTCATAGCATAAAGGTATTTAATTTTTTAGGAAAATATCCAGATTGTAGCACATAAAAAAGCAGGATCTCTCCTGCTTTTACCTATGAAAGTTGTTCAAATCATAAACCAAATTCAACTCCCAGATTTATGGATGAAATATTATCTCCATCTAAACTAATCCCCTGGTAAGAGGCAATCAATCCTAAACGACCTAATGAAAAGCCTACCTGCGGTCTGTAATAGAATCCGCCATCATTCCCGTCATTTAACCCGAGGGCATAACCCAGGTCTAATCCCAGTGCCAATGCCATCAAATTAAATCTTCCTGAAGCGGCTATAGGTGCAAACTGTACATCATCTACCTCAAAGGTGAGTGAACCCTCTGTGCCCGAATCCCCAAAAAAATGGGAGTAGCCTACCATGGGTCCTACAGAAACTATACCGGCAAGGTCTATCATATAAGCAATATCTCCTCCCAGTTGAAAGTTTGTAAAGTCACTTGCATCTCCCACAGGTATTCCTGCGTTAATTCCCAATCTTAAACCCTGACTAAATACAGTACCAAATCCAATACATGTCAATACTAACAGTAAAATAAGTTTCTTCATAATGTTGGTTTTAAAGTTTCATAATAAAGATAAGAATGAAGTTAACCTATTGACAACTAATAAGTTGAAAATTATGTAGCCTAAATATTACAAAAGGATGCGATACAATTTTAAATGAAATGCAGGAAAAAATAAGAAATAGAAAGCGGGCACATTTCTGTAACCCGCTTTTTATATAACTTAAAAATGGTCTAAAAACCAAATTCCAGTCCAAGATTTACGGATGAAACATCTCCCCCGCTTACGCTTATTCCTGAAAAAGATGCTATTATAGCCAGGTTCCCCAGGCCATAGCCAACTTTTGGCCTGTAATAAAATCCGCCGTCATTATCACTGCTTATGCCAATTGCGTATCCAAGGTCTCCTCCTACAAAAAGAAAATCTGAAAAACCAAATCTTGCAGTAGCTGCAATTGGTAAGAATGAAAAATCGTCGACACTTATGTTACCCAAAGGTGTATCAAAATCATCTCCAAAATAGTGGGAAAAACCTATAAGACCTCCTACGCTAAATAAATCTGATGTGGGAAATAAATAAGCCAGGTCTGCACCTAAGTGAAAAGTCGTAATATCACTGGCGTCTCCTACCGGTATACCGGCTTCTACCCCAACTCTAAATCCCTGACCAAATACAGAACTTCCCACGAATGTCAATGCTAATAATAAAATTAATTTTTTCATATAAGTTGTTTTAAGGTTTAATATAAATATATGAATTAAGTTAACTAATTGAAAAATAGTGAGTTAAAATATTTACAAATTTAATATTACATAATTCGGGATTAAAATACAAAAGGGAGCGCTGCTCCCTTTAATGTTATGAAATGAAAGTCTTAAAACATATATCCCAAAGAAAATTGGATAACAGAGTTTTTAACCTTTTCGTTTTCCATATCTTCAGTTTCAAAAACATTAGCAAGACCCAGATTATAACGACCCTGAACAAAAATACCCGATGTAAGTTTGTAACCTAAACCAAAATTAACACCATAATCAAATCCCTTCATAATTTCATCGGCATCAACACTAATCCCGTCTATTTCAACTTCTGAGGAAATTAAAAATCCTATCTGCGGTCCTGCTTCAATACTAAAACCTTCAGCAATATAATATCTTGCCATTAAGGGAACCTGAATATAATCAAGTTTTAAAGCACCATCAAATTCTCCATCACTGAATTCTGCACCCTGGGAAGAATATAAAACCTCAGGACCAAAATAAAATTGATCTGACATAGGGATTTCGCCCACAAGACCTAAATGAAAACTTGTTCGCATTTCTGCTCCCTCTGTGTCGCCAACTAAGTTAGCAAAATTAACTCCGGCCTTGGCCCCCATTCTAAAGAATTCCTGAGCTTGAAAAGAAGGTATCGCTAAAATAGCAACTACCATAAAAAGAAATAATTTTTTCATTTGATAAATATTTTAGTGTTTTTAGATTAATGAATATTACATCAAATGTAAATAAAATGTTCATTCTTTTAACTTTAACTAAAAAAAGGTGTAAGCCAGAGACTTACACCTATAAAATATTCTTTGGATGGGATTAGAACATAAATCCTATTCCTGCGTGAACAACAGAATTTTTTGCATCTGACCCTGAAAACAGACCCCCTGCAAAGCTATCATCATAAATATCGGTAAGTCCTATATTATATCTTCCGTGTACAAAGAAACCTCCGCGAAATTTATATGAAGCACCTAAAGCAACACTAAAATCTACTGTGTTAAACATATCAGAGTCAAGATTAGTATCTCCACTTCCTACGCTGGATGGCCTTCTGTCTATCTCACTCTTTACCAGGAAACCTACCTGAGGCCCTGCTTCAAGAGCTAATCCTTCAAATATATACACCTTAGCAATAACAGGAACATTAATATAGTCCAATTGAAATTCTATATCATCTTCATTGGTTCTGTTGGAAATATCAAAACCCTGTCCTGAATACAATACCTCCGGCTGAATGGAAAATCTTTCAGATATTGGTATTTCAGCCAATAACCCCAGGTGGAAGGAGGTCCTTCCCGAGGGATCATTCCAAACATTACTTTCTCCCTGTGAGAAGGTTGAAAAGTTTACACCACCTTTAACCCCGAACAAAAAATATTCCTGGGCGTTCATATTTGTAAATCCAAATAATCCTATTGCTATTAATAAAATTGATTTCTTCATCTTTTTAATTTTTATGTTTGAGGCAAATTTAGGCTTACATTTGTTAAGGAAACAGTAACTAAGCATAAAGTAATATTAATACTGCCCTATTAATTTGTTAATAATTAAGAAATGAACTGGCCCCAGGCACTTAAGGATTTTAAGGATTATTTACAGATAGAGCGGGGCCTCGCAAATAATTCAGTAGAAAATTATGCCCTCGATATTTCCAAACTTATTAACCATTTAGTTTTAAATGAAATAGAGGTTTCTCCTGTAAAAATTTCAGTCGAAACTTTACAGCATTTTGTTTACGAAATAGCTAAAAAAGTCAATTCACGCTCCCAATCCCGAATCATTTCAGGCTTAAGAAGCTTTTTTAATTATCTCATTTTTGAAGGATACCGGGAAGATAATCCCATGGATCTTATAGAATCGCCCAAAACCGGGCGTAAACTTCCGGATACCCTCTCGCTGGAGGAAATTGATCAGCTTATTTGTGCTATAGACCCGGGATCTTCTGAGGGAGAAAGGAATAAAGCAATTATTGAAACGCTTTATGGTTGCGGGTTGCGGGTATCAGAGATCATTGACCTTAAATTATCTGACCTTTATTTTAAAGAAGGATTCATGAAAGTCACCGGAAAAGGAAATAAGGAAAGATTTGTTCCCATAGGAAAGGTTACTCAGGAATTTATAACGGGCTATATTGAAAATTCCCGAAATCGGGTACCCATTAAGAAGAAAGCTACAGATATTGTTTTCCTGAACCGCCGGGGCAACCACCTAACCCGCGCAATGATATTTACTATTGTGAAGAATCTGGCTCTAGCCGCCAATCTAAACAAAAAAATAAGTCCCCACACCTTCAGGCATTCATTTGCCACTCATCTCCTTGAAAATGGTGCAGATCTTAGGGCCATCCAGCAAATGATGGGGCATGAGAGTATTACTACTACTGAAATTTATATGCATGTGGATAAGTCTCATTTAAGAGGCGTGATGATGGACTTTCATCCTCGTAGTAAATACTAAGACCTTTTTAAAATGAAACGGCCCCACAGGATCTGTAAGGCCGTTATAAATAAAATTACGTTTTTCTATTTGGCAATGTTTACAGCCCTGGTTTCCCTTATTACTGTAACTTTTACCTGACCCGGATAAGTCATATCTGTCTGGATTTTTTGCGATATTTCAAAGGAGAGATTAGCGGCTTTTTCATCTGTCACTTTTTCACTTTCTACGATAACCCGTAATTCACGGCCGGCCTGGATGGCGTATGCTTTCTTCACACCTCCAAAACCAAAGGCAATATCTTCGAGATCCTTCAATCTCTGAATATATGAATCCAGCACCTGTCTTCTTGCCCCCGGTCTGGCGCCGCTTATAGCATCACAAACCTGAACAATGGGTGATAAAAGGGAATTCATTTCTATTTCATCGTGGTGAGCGCCTATGGCGTTACAAATTTCAGGTTTTTCACCATATTTTTCTGCCCATTGCATACCAAGCAATGCGTGAGGCATTTCGGTTTCTGTATCTGGCACCTTTCCTATATCATGTAATAAGCCAGCACGTTTTGCCAGTTTCGCATTAAGTCCAAGTTCGGCGGCCATTACTCCGCATAGTTTTGCAACTTCCCGGGAATGCTGTAAAAGGTTTTGCCCATAAGAAGAACGGTATTTCATTCTTCCCACAGCCTTAATTAATTCGGGATGTAATCCATGAATACCAAGATCTATCACTGTGCGCTTTCCAATATCAATGATCTCTTCGTCAATTTGTTTTCTTGTTTTCTTTACAACCTCCTCTATCCTGGCAGGGTGAATCCTTCCATCTGTAACCAGCTTATGAAGCGAAAGTCTTGCAACTTCTCTTCTCACGGTATCAAAGCATGAAAGTATTATGGCTTCAGGAGTGTCATCTACTATGATCTCTACCCCCGTGGCTGCTTCAATGGCCCTGATGTTTCTACCTTCCCGGCCAATGATCCTTCCCTTAACATCATCGCTTTCCAGATTGAATACCGAAACACAATTATCTATTGCCTCTTCAGTTCCAATGCGTTGTATAGTTGTAATAATGATCTTTTTGGCTTCCTGCTGTGCTGTAAGTTTTGCCTCTTCTATGGTATCCTGAATCAGGGACATGGCATCTGCTTTCGCGGTATCTTTTAAGGACTCGGTAAGCTGCTTTTTAGCCTCTTCTGCAGATAAGCCTGATATTACTTCCAGTTGCTGAACCTTACTGAAATGTAGTTTATCAACTTCCTGTTGTTTCTTCTCTAAATATTCATTTCGGTTATTATAATCTTCAATCTTATCTTCCAGCTCTTTGTTAAGATTTTTATTTCTCGCAAGTTCGTTTGATACCTGGGACTCTTTATCTCTCACCCTTTTTTCAGCCTCCCCTATTTTCTTATCCCTGGAAAGGATCACTTTCTCGTGCTCGCTCTTAAGTTCAATGAATTTCTCCTTGGCCTGAAGGATCTTATCCTTTTTAATGCTTTCTGCCTCAGATTTGGCCTCTTTAAGAATGGCAGCTGCCGATCTTTTTGCCCTCTGAATTACCTTAGACGCATTGTTCCTTTCAAGGACCTTTGCGATCACGTAGCCCAGAACGAGACCTGCTAAAACAGAAATTATTATAGTAGTTGTTTCCATATATTAAAATTAGATGAATAAAAAAAGCCTGTATTAGCTTCGATTTTGTATAAACTCCTTAAGATATGCTTAGGGCTAACAAGCTGATCAAGTATCCGTTCAAAGACGGCTCGCTTTTACAACTTAAACTCACCCTTTTTAAAGAATTCGTGTTGAGTTTATCAAAAAAATGACTAATACAGGCAGTAAACCTTGTTATTTAAAGAACTATGTAGTTAAATGCTGCTGAAGGAGATCGTTTAATGACTTTAATTTATCCTCAGCCAGTTGCACTTCACTATTATTATTTATGCTTTTTTGCTCGGTTTGGGCAGCAAACTGCAAGGCGCACATCGCCAGTACATCCTGCTTATCCCTAACGGCATAACTCTGCTCAAATTGTTTAATCATCGCCTCAATTTTTTTTGCAGCCTTTCGCAATCCTTCTTCCTGGTGGGATTGGATTGTTAAAGGATATACCCTGTCTGCAATTGAAAGTTTAATTTTTAGCGAATCTGCCATTACTTTTTATTCTGATAATTGAACAATGCATTGATCAATTTCTCTTATTAAGCTGTTTATTTTGAGCTTAGTTTCTTTTTTGAAATCATTACTGCCCAGCATCGCATTTGCGGCTTTAAGTGTATGGACCTGTTGGAGGTAATTTTCAATTTCTCCCTCCAGCTTTTTGTTGTCTGCTTTAACGCCAGCTAATTCTTCCTGACAATTATTATAAGATTGCTTTAGCACTTCATACTTATGAAGCATCTTGCTAATCCTATTTTCAAGACTATCAACTATTTCCGTCAACTCACTCATAAAAGCTCAACGCGCTACTAATTCTTACAAAGTTAACATACCGCTTGAAATTTCCCAATACTTTTAAATCTATTTTCAAAAAGCCTGCAAAATAATATAATAACCAAGATATCAGTCCGTTATTTTTGTTCAACTTTATTATCTTTAGGATCCCAAAAAAACGCTGAAACCCTGCACCATGAAGAAGAGATTTGCTTTGCTGTTTATTTTAATAACCTCAGGAATTCTTGCCCAGTCTCCTGATTCCGGAGAATATTTTGCCAGCCCCCTGGATGTACCTCTGGAGCTTTCAGGAACTTTTGGTGAATTGCGCTCCAATCATTTTCATAGTGGCCTTGATATTAAAACCCAGCAAAGGGAAGGTTTAAACGTTATTGCATCTGCTCCCGGCTATATAAGCAGGATCAATGTGGCAACTTATGGTTATGGAAAAGCTTTATACGTACAACATCCTAATGGATATACAACCGTTTATGGTCACCTGAAAAATTTTTCTCCGGAAATTGAAGCCTACATCAGAAAGATCCAGTATGCTAAAGAGTCTTATGATATAGAGGTTTATCCCGATGCGGGTGTTCTTTCGGTTTCCCAGGGTGATATTATTGCTTATAGTGGTAACACAGGCGGAAGTGGTGGACCCCACCTTCACTTTGAGATCAGGGATGGAGACCAGAGACCTATGAATCCTAAAAAATTTGGGATTAATGTAAAGGATACCCGGCCTCCAACCATTAACAGCCTTTTTGCGTATCCTCTTGGAGAGGAAGCCCATATTAACGGTAGTGCCCAGAGGCAAAGAATAAGACTTATTCCTCTCGATGATGGTTCATTTCGCACAGATCAAATCAATGCATGCGGAGATATAGGGTTTGGAATTTCTGCCTATGATCAACAGGATGCCGGCGCCAATCAAAACGGGGTATACAAGATCGAAGCCAATATGAACGGGGAACTGGTTTTTGAAATGATTATGGATAGGTTTTCATTTGGGGAGACCAGACATCTAAATCAATTGATAGATTATGAATATTTCAGCAATAACAAAAGCAGGGTTAAAAAACTATTCCTTGGAGACAACAATCCCCTGAGTATTTATAATAATGTAAAAAACCAGGGAAAACTCAATATACAGGATAGCCTCAATTATGTTTATACCATAAAAGTCCAGGATTTTGCCGGCAATGATAGATTAGTAAGAATCCCAATACAGGGAAAACATCCGGGAAAGGAATTGCAAAGTCCCCTGAAGCAAACAGATCATTTTGTGAGAGCTAACCAGGCTTATAATGTTGAAGAGAACGGAATTGACATTTATATACCCGCAGGCAGCTTATATGAAGACACCTATCTGGATATTACATTTGAAGAGGAAAGTGTAACTTTTCATAGAGACGACACCGCAATTCACAGCAATATTACAATTGGTTTTGATGTGAGCAAATACAGCCCTGCTGAAAAGGAAAAAATGTTCATTGCCCGCCTGGGATATCAGGGAAGGCCATTCTATAATGCGACAACAAAAAAGGGTGACAGATTTACAGCCGGTGTTCGCACCTTCGGGAAATATGGCTTGCGCTCTGATGTAAAACCCCCTTCCATAACTCCTGTCAATTTTAAGGACGGGCAATGGTTATCAGGCAACTCAACCCTGGTGTTAAGAGTAACAGATGATCTTTCTGGAATAAAAAGTTACCGGGCCACAGTAAATGGCAAGTTCATCCTCATGGAACATGAATATAAGAACAATACCCTCACTCATCATTTCAGTGACGGAGTGGTAACCGATACCGAAAATAAGTTAAAGGTAGTAGTGACAGATAATATGGGGAACAGCAGTACCTATGAAGCGACTTTTCATAGAAAGTAATTCTTTTTTTTAAACTGTATATTGTATACTGTATATTGTAGGTGGTGGGTAATAAGTGAAAAGTTGAAAAGCATGTTGCTACAAAGTTTAAACAATTCCTTCTATTACCGCTTCCACAGTCAAATATAAGAGTAAGCTCAATTGGGGCTTAAACCTCACAGATTTTAAAACCTCGAATGTTGATGTTGGGTCACTGATGGGGATGACATTTCCAAATGGGAAAAATTTAGTCTTACATCTCGGAATACCCATGAATTATTATAATTCAATATACATTTTACAGTATACAATATACAATTGAATCCTGAATCTTGAACCTTAAATCTGCAATTTTAAAACCTTGAACCTTGAATCTTGAATCTTAAATCTTACGACTCAACAAAATCGCGTAACACCTCCACCACATAATCCAGTTCCTCTTTGGTGTTAAAATGAGAAAAAGAAAACCTAAGAGAAGGTTTTGCAAGGTCTTCCTGGGACAGAAATGCATTTAGGACGTGAGAGCCTTTATCGCTTCCGCTCTGGCAGGCACTTCCTTTGGAACAGGCAATTCCTTTGAGATCGAGTTGAAATAATAGCATTAGTGCCTTTTCCTGGCTTACCGGAAGGCATACATTTACAAGGGTATAGGTGCTTTTCTGGTGATCTTCGCAATTCCCGTTAAACTTTACCCCGGGGATCTCCTTCTTCAGCTGCTCAATAAAATAATTTTTAAGCGAGTGAATATAAGATTTCTCCTCTTCCAGGTTTTCATAAGCAATTTTCAGCGCCTCTTCCAGTCCTACAATATTATGAACGCTTTCTGTTCCTGCCCTATGCCCACGCTCCTGCTCACCTCCAAATATCAATGGCTTTAAACCGGTGTTCTTTCTAACAAAGGCAAATCCAATTCCTTTTGGGCCATGAAATTTATGTGCACTCACCGCAGTGAAATCAACAGGAATTTCTGAAAGATCTATATCAAAGTGACCTATGGATTGCACCATATCGCAATGAAATAAGCTCTTATGATCTCTGCACATCCTTCCTACGGAATGAATATCCATAAGATTTCCTATCTCATTATTTACATGCATTAAGGTTACAAGGGTTTTATCTTCAGAATTTCCAAGTAATTCCTCAAGGTGTGACAGTACAACATTTCCGCAGTGATCAAGATCAACATATTCCACTAAAATGTCGTAACACGATTTTAACTGGTTCACGGTATATAATACGGCATGATGCTCAATTCGCGAAGTGATGATCCTTTTAACCCCAAGATCTCTTACAGCAGAATTCAGGGCAAGGTTATCTGCTTCAGTCCCTCCAGACGTAAAAATTATTTCAGAAGAAGAAACATTCAGATAGGTTGCCACGGTTTTGCGCGCATTTTCTATCAGGGATTTGGAAGATCTGCCAAAAGCGTGGACTGAAGATGGGTTGCCGTAGGTATCTTTCATTACAGATACCATACGGTTAATAACCTCCTGACGCATTTGAGTTGTGGCTGCGCTGTCTAAATATACTTTTTTCATGGGCAACAAAATTAAAAGAAATAAATATATTAAAGGTTCCTGCGCTACAAATTCCTAAAAGTTTATTTTTGTTTAAAATGATGAATATGCACAAGCTTTCTTTTTTGGTTTTGATACTGGTGTTATTCTCCTCCTGTGAAGACGGTGATATTATTGTGACCACCTTTGATTTTGAGGAAGAACGATTTGAATTATGCAGTGAGGGCCGGGACAAATTTCTTTATCACATAAAGAACAGCAGCGTTTTTGAAACTTTAACTCTTCAGTTAAATAACCCCTCCTTTTCCCAGGACAATACCAGGTTAGTTTCTTCTATTGAGGAATTAAGAATTCCCCTTTCAGGAGCCAATGAAATCACCTACAGGACATATGATGCTGCAGTTCCAACTGCAAGGAATGCTTTCTTTTGCACTTTTAATCCGCCATCTTCGCCCCGGGTAACACAGGAATTAAAAAGCGTGGGAGGAACGGTAATTATTAAAACGGCAGAGGTAAACGGAAATTATGAATCTCTTATTGAAGTTGAAAACCTTCAGCTTCAAAATCAGGGACCTGATGGTGGAGATATTTCTTTTACCAGTATTGTTATTGGAAGTTTTACTGCCCCTGCAGGAGAAAATTAAGGATTTTGGTCTTAGGAATTCTGGAAAAAATAAACCTCTGTAGCTCCCACCCCGTATTTTTGATAATCGGCATCGTAAAATTTTAAATTATCATATCGACCCAGGAGATAATCAAGCTCTGCCTTGAGAACTCCCTCTCCTACTCCATGAATGAATACTAACTTCTGTATCCTTTTTCTTGTCGCAAACTCAATTTGTCTTTTAGCAGTTTCCATTTGAAGGTTAAGGATCTCGTGATTTGACATTCCTCTGTAAGAATTCACGAGCTTCTCAATGTGAAGGTCCACCTCCATGGGTGGTAAATTGCGTTCTTTAGGTTTTACTCTCACTGATCCCGGCTTCTTCCTTATCTTCTTTTCTTCAAGTATTTGAGACATAGAAATATTAGAGGTTGCAATAAGCCTGTTTTGTTCTTCCCCGGTCTTCACCAATTCATTTTCATGAAAATCCAGAGCAAAACCCTCTGTGGTCTCAATTGAAACCATTTGACCCTCCACTGCGACGACCCTTCCTTTTAAAGCATCGTCTAAAACCTCTACCCTGTCACCAATCTCAAATTTCATCTTTTTTCTTTTGTTCTTCTTCAGGTTCATTATGGTCGTCCTTAGTTTCGACCCAATGATTTGTGGCCCGGTACAATCCAAGCATGATGATAATAAAACCAAGTATCTGAATATATCTTTCAGGGTTTTCTGCAGCTATTGTATAGATCAACAATCCACCCCCCAGGATTATAAGTATTGTATTGATAACCTGGGAATTTTTCTTATCCATAATTAACTGATTTTTAGCACCTCATTCATTTTATTTAACTCAATTAGCGCATTATAAGTGCTAAATTTATATAAAGGGCATTTATTATGAAACAAATATACGTCATAAGCATATTTTTTTTACCATTCTGGTGTTTTTCCCAATTGTATATAAAACCCTTTGGAGATCAGGAAAGCTTTGTGTATGTAGAAGGCAGTATGTTATATGTAGAAAAGAACATCGATCTCAAAAGAAATCCCGCAGGCCCTGTGGAAGCCAGTATTTATCTAAGAAATGAAGGACAATTGTTGCAGGGAAGAGAAGATGCAGAAAATACAGGGAATGGGCTGTTATCTGTCTTTCAGGAAGGAAAAGCAACAGCTTACACCTATAATTACTGGGGGTTACCAGTAAGAAATTCAACCGCTTCACAAGGTTTGGAAAAAATTGTATATGAGCCCCTTAGCAGGACCGAAAGCCGCCGGGCTTCGATTACTTCCAACTATAATGGCAAAGCAAATCCATTAACTATTTCCTCAAGATGGATTTATAAACTCTCTGGGAGAGAGTATTCAGACTGGCAGTTCATTGGAAATAATTTTGATCTCAACCCAGGAGAGGGATTTACGATGAAAGGTGTAGATGGGGTTAATACAGAAGTCAGGCTTTATGGCATATTCAATAATCCCGGAGGAGAACAGCGATATGATTTCCGGGGAATTCCAAATACCGGAACGATTTCCCTGGATATTAAGAGAGATGAGATCATTCTTGTGGGAAACCCCTACCCTTCTGCCCTGGACCTAAATCAATTCCTGGAAGAAAATATCAATGCTACCGGAATCGCATACTTCTGGGATTCCAGGCCTGTTGCTTCACATTACCTTCAGGACTATGAAGGAGGTTACGGGGCTTATTCCCCTGCTCTGGGGAGGCACGGATATGTACCACCGGTTTTTCAGACGTATGATAATACAGGGGCGGTTTCAGGAAGTACAGGGGTAACCGGTGATTACTATGCCAGAGGATATTCTCCAATTGGACAGGGATTTATTGTAGAGGGATTAAATACAGGGAAGGTGTATTTCAGAAACAGATACAGGAGATTTCAAAAAGAAAATCCGGAGTTTTCAGAATTTAAATCAGTGGCCAACGCGCTTAACGAAAGTTTCATTCCCATAATACGCTTAAATGTAGATTTTAAAGATAAATATACCCGGCAACTCCTTCTTGCTTTCCATCCTCGATCTACAAATGCTGTGGACCGCGCTATGGACGCAAAAAATTTATCTCCTTTGGATACCGATGCCGGCATCTGGAATGAGAATGAAAAATTTGTAATAGATGTGAGGCCGGAACCGGGAAATATCCCACTTATAATCAATACTCCTGTCTCAACGCAGGTAAATTTCTCCATTGCCCCGGAAACAAATTATAAAGAGAATATTTACTTATGGAATTCACAGGATAACCTCTATTATAATCTGAAGGATCAGCAGGTGAGTATTCCTGTGTCTGCAGGAGATCATTCCGGAAAGTTCTGGATTTCATTTACTTCGGAAGAAAACATAACCGGGGATCAATCTTTTGATCTGTATGAATTTAAGATCTTTCAGAACAATTCCCGGCAACGGGCAGAGATACTGGCTCCCTTTACGTCAACTTTAAAAATAATTGGATTATATGACATAAGCGGAAGAAAATTGCGCGAAATTAAAGGGGTTCCCAATGCCCTCTATTATGAAATCCCTACCGGGAATTTCACCCGTGGTATTTATATTGTAAAAATTATTTCAGAGGATGGGACCATAGTTTCTAAAAAAGTTATAATTTCAAATCTATAACTTTATATTTTTTATGGAAGATTTTTTACTTCCCTGCCTTAATAAACAAATTTCTGGCTTAGATTGCCATGGATGTGGTGGCCAGCGGGCGCTGCTCATGATATTCAATGGAGATTTTGCAGCCGCCTACCAGATGTTTCCTGCTATATATCCATTACTTTTCCTGCTCCTTTTTGTCCTGGTCAATATCTTTTTCAAATTCAAATATGATTATTTCATCAAAATAAGCCTTATACTAATTACTGCTGGAGTAATCTTTATCAATTACGCGATCAAGATGTTCAATGTTTTCACCTAACTACTAACCAATCAAAAAAACCTAAAACTTTATGGAACCTGAAAGACAACAACTCCCCAATTCAACATTAATTCTCGTATTTGGTATATTATCTATCGTAGGATGCTGCTGTTATGGTATTGTAGGCCTTATCTTCGGAATTGTGGCCATAATAATGGCTAAGAAAGCTACTGATATTTATAATGCAAATCCCGAAATGTATATTGGATACCAGAATGTAAAAACCGGAAGGATTCTGGCTATAATAGGTATAATATTAAGTGCTCTTGTGATCATCACGCAAATTGCAGTACTGGTCATATATGGTGCTGAAGGATTCCAGGAAATGATTGAGGAGATGCAACGAGAAATGTTGGAACAACAGGGATAAATCCTTAAATTTTATTTACTGTATGATAGAATGCCCTCAAAAATTTTCTAACTTTTTGAGGGCACTCTTTATTTAATTCTAATTTATTTTATTCTATCTGTCAACTCAGTAATACTCAATTTTTCCTGCTCGCCGCTTTCCATATTTTTTAACCCGTATAATGATCCTTCCATTTCTTCAGGTCCTGCAAGGGCGATAAAAGGAATATCGCGTTTATTAGCATAATTCATTTGTTTTTTCATTTTAGCTGCATCGGGATAAAGCTCGGCAGCAATTCCTTTCTCTCTTAGATGCTTTATTGCTTTTAAAGCATATAAAGCTTCTTCCTCTCCAAAATTTATAAACATGATTCTTGTGTTCTGAGTAACCGTATCGGGAAATAACCCCAGTTCTTCCAGTACAAGGTATATCCTGTCCAAACCAAATGATATTCCTACCCCACTCATACCTTTTAATCCAAAGATGCCTGTAAGATCATCATAACGACCACCCCCGCCTATAGATCCCATTTGAACACCGGCCGGTGCTGCCACTTCAAATATGGCCCCTGTATAATAATTAAGCCCGCGAGCAAGGGTTACATCGAGTTCAAGAAGCGCAGAGGTAAGTCCTAGTGTCTGTATTGCACTTTTTACGAAGTTCAACTCTTCTATTCCTTTCATTCCAATTTCTGAGAATTGAAGTATTCTCTTAAGGATTTCCATTTTTTCTGAAAAAGTTCCTTTCAAACTGAATATTGGCCGGATCTTCTCTAAAGCCTCTTCTGAAATTCCCTTTTCCAGCATCTCTTTTTTTACGCCTTCTTCTCCAATTTTATCCAGTTTATCCAGAGCCACAGTGAAATCTATTAGCTTATCCTGCTCCCCAATTACTTCGGCAAAACCTGAAAGAACTTTGCGATTGTTGATCTTTATAGTAACTCCGGTCAATCCCAATTGGGTAAAAACCGCATCGTATAGCTGAACAAATTCTACTTCCTGCCAAAGGCTGTCGCTACCCACCACATCTGCATCGCACTGGTAAAATTCCCTGAAGCGACCTTTTTGAGGTCGATCTGCTCTCCATACCGGCTGGATCTGGAAGCGCTTAAACGGAAATTCTATCTCGCCCTGGTGTTGCACTACATATCTTGCAAATGGAACTGTGAGGTCATAGCGCAGAGCCTTTTCACTTATCGAGCCGGTAATCTTTAAACTATTTTTTTCCTCGTAAGCCTTATTATCTGCTTTGCTAAGAAAATCGCCCGAATTAAGTATTTTAAAAATTAGCCTGTCCCCCTCTTCTCCATATTTCCCCATAAGAGTTTCAGAATTCTCAAAACTTGGGGTTTCTATAGGCTGAAAACCAAATTTTTCAAACTGTGACTTCATGCTGTCAAAGATATAATTGCGTTTAGCAACCTCTACAGGAGAGAAATCCCTTGTTCCTTTTGGAGTGGAAGGCTTTTGTGCCATTTTTAGTATACTTTGCTGTAAATCAAGAAATCCCGTCCTTTCCCCGGGATTTATAGGATAATTTTCTAAGATGCAAATATCTTAAAATTTAATCTAACCTGAACAAAATTCAATTATTAAGTAACTTTCAGGTTACTTTTGAGTCTAATCAATTAGATTGATAGAATTTAACTATGTTTCCACTATTAAAGGAAAATATCAGGATCGCTTTTGACTCTATTAAAAGCCAGATCCTCAGAACCATTCTTACTGTCCTGATCATAGCTATAGGCATAACAGCCCTTGTTGGCATTTTAAGTGCCGTAAGTGCACTGGAAAACACAATTAGCAGTGATTTCGCATCAATGGGGGCAAATACGTTTAATCTCCAGCGCTATGAATTTACAACCCAAACCCGGGGAGGTGGTGAAAAGAGGAAGATCAACCCCATTATATCTTATCGTGAAGTAAAAGAATTTAAAGAAACCTTTATATATCCGGGAATCCAGACTTCTATTTCCTTTACCGGCACCGGTGGTGCTGAAGTGAAACATGAAGAACGAAAAACAGACCCCGAAGTACAGGTTCTTGGAGTAAACGAATTTTTTCTCTCAAACTCAGGTCTTTCCCTGGAAGAAGGAAGGGATTTTACATTTTTTGACATTCAGAACAACAATAATGTAGCCATCCTTGGAGCTGACTTTGCAAAAGGTCTTTTCAAGGATATGGATCCAATTGATAAAACAATAAGTATACGTGGAGTAAAATTCAATGTGATTGGGATTTTAGAAGCAAAGGGGTCTACATTTGGCAACAACCAGGACCTCCGGGTTTTAATACCCATTGAAGTTGCCCGTTCTGTTTTTACCCAGCCCAATATCAATTACAATATAAGTGTAAAAGTTGAAAGCCAGGAAATGCTTGAGGGAGCTCAAAGTGAAGCTATAATAACATTCAGGAATATTCGGGGTTTAAGCCCGGTGGAGGAGAATAATTTTGGGATTGGCAGAAGCGATGACCTTATCAACCAGATTTTTTCAATTACCAGTTACCTTAATGTGGCGGCCTGGATCATTTCCATTATTACCATTTTTGGATCTTCGATCGCTTTGATGAATATAATGCTGGTCTCGGTAGCCGAGCGAACCCGGGAAATTGGGATAAGAAAGGCACTTGGAGCCAAAAAAGGAACAATTGCAACCCAGTTTTTTATGGAAACTCTTATTATTGGACAAATTGGGGGATTATTGGGAATCCTCCTGGGTATCCTTATAGGATTCGCGGTCTCCTCAGCTGCAGGATTTGTTTTTGTCACTCCCTGGAAAGCAATGTTATGGGCTACGGGAATTACTATACTGGTGGCTATTCTTGCCGGTAGTTATCCTGCCAGCAAAGCGGCCAGCCAGGATCCGGTAGCATCACTTCACTATGAATGATCAGTTATTAATAACTTTATCAAAATAATTGAATAACGCTCCTTTAGTGATTACCGCTCCCTGTTGTATTAAAGCAAAAATATCCTTATTCCGGTCATCAGTAAGAACTTTGCGGGAAGTATAAAGGTTTACGCTATCATCCATAAGATTTTTCTGCAGCCATTGGTAGCCTTCCCTTGTGGTGATATCAATAGATTCATTTTTTACTTTCACGGCAATGAGATGTATCTCAACCTGGGTAATATGAAATAAATACATCTGGCTTGGAGAAAAATGTTCAAGATGAGTAACTTTATCAAGCACCCCTTCCCAAATGAGATCGCTGAAAACATCGAGTTCTTCTTCGGCCACATCAGGCTTTTGAGATTTTATCTCATCCCATTCTTTTACGGTTATTGATTGAGAGGCCAGAAAATTTATAAATTCCTGGTGTAATTCTTCAAACTGCTCTTTGGTAAGTCTTGTATACTTCATTTTTGATTAATTAGATTACGCTTGTGCAGTAACAAAAAAAATAAAAAACAGAAAAGCCTACTCTCGGGGAGCAGGCTTTTCAGATAAACTTTATTTAATTAAGCTTCGGCTACAACAGAGAAAGTGAAGTTTGCAACCACTTCGCGGTGAAAACGCAAAGTCGCCTCGTACTGTCCTAATCTCTTGATGTTACCACCTGCTATAGTAATGTATTTCTTTTCAAGTTCAATACCTTCTTTTGCAAGAGCTTCAGCAAGATCTGCATCTGTAATAGATCCAAACATCTTCTCATCATTCCCTGCTTTTGCAGTAAGTTTTAGATCAAGATTGTTTAATTTTGCGGCCTGTTGCTTCGCAGCATCTATATTTTTCTGTTCCTTATAAGCACGTTGCTTAATAGATTCGGCTAACGCCTTTTTTGCAGAAGGAGTAGCTAAAGAAGCATATCCCTGTGGAATGAGGTAATTGCGGGCAAAACCGTTCTTAACGGTTACCACATCATCCTTAAATCCTAAATTTTCTACGTCTTTTTTAAGTATCAATTCCATAATTGCCTCTTTCTTATTTTAATAAATCGCCAACATACGGCATTAATGCTAAATGACGTGCACGTTTAACCGCTACAGCTGTTTTACGTTGATATTTCAATGAAGTTCCTGTTAAACGTCGTGGAAGTAATTTTCCCTGCTCGTTAACAAAGCTCATTAAAAAATCCGGATCCTTATAATCGATATACTTGATACCTGATCTTTTAAACCTGCAATACTTTTTAGTCTTGTTGGTTTCTATGTTAAGAGGAGTAAGATACCTGATCTCTCCGTCTTTTTTTCCTTTTGCTTGTTGTTCAATAGATGACATAACTACGCTTTTTCTTTGTTTCTGTTTCTTCTCTTCTCTGCCCAGGCGATAGCATGCTTATCAAGCCTTACAGTAAGGTAACGCATCATACGCTCCTCTCTTCTGAATTCTACTTCAAGAGGGTTGATCACCTCTCCAGGAGCTTTAAATTCAAACAGGTGGTAAAAACCACTCTTTTTGTGTTGGATTGGGTAAGCCAGCTTTTTAAGCCCCCAATCTTCTTTGGATACCATCTCAGCTCCGTGCGAAACAAGAAAATCTTCGTACTTCTTTACTGTTTCCTTTATCTGGTCTTCAGATAAAACGGGATTCAAGATGAAAACAGTTTCATAATGATTCATAAAATATGATTTAAATTAAAGTGGCTGCAAAAGTAACATCTTTTTTTATATCTACAAAGCCTATCTGATACGGTAAACTACTATTTTTATCGACGAAATTCACTTTTGTCTTGCTTTAAAAGAATTTTATAACTAATATTGTTTAGACTTAACCTTTTACCGTGGAAGAAACATTACTCAAATGTGCTGTAGTTGATGATTCGAGTTTGCAACGCCTGTCTATTGTAAAACTGATCAAAGACCATCCCAATTTAAAATTGGTAGCCGAATACAACAATGCTATTGAAACAAAGAACGGCCTGCTTGATATTGAGGTTGATCTTATTTTCCTTGACATTGAAATGCCCATCCTGACAGGATTTGAACTTCTTGATGATCTGCCAAACAAGCCACAGATCATTTTTGTAACCGGAAAAACCAAATATGCATTTAAGGCATTTGATTATGATGCTGTGGATTATATTCATAAGCCAGTAAACCGGGAGCGTTTCAACAACGCTGTTTCAAAGGCTATCAATCTTTACAATCTCAAACATAATGGAATTCCCATTGAAGATGAGAATTTCATATTTGTAAAGAGCAACCTCAAGAACAGAAAAGTTTTTCTCAACAAGCTAAAGTATATTGAAGCACTTGGAGATTACGTGAAATTTGTAACAGAAAAAGATACGTTTGTAGTTCTTGCAACTATGAAATCTTTTGAAAATCAACTCCCGCCGGAACAATTCCTGCGTATTCACAAATCTTATATCGTCAATCTTGAAAAGGTAGAAAGGTATAATAGTAAGAATATTGAAATTGATAAGCAGCAAATTCCTTTAAGCCGACACAAAAAGACTAATCTTATCGAGGCTTTAAGCGCGATGCAGGATTAGAAAAGTCTTCAAAATTTTTATTCGGCACCCTAAGGCCGAATTTTTTTTTCATAGCATCCTTTTAATAAGGATCCACATTTATAATAACCCGAACACTTCTCCAAATTGCGATAGCTTTAAAACTCTTTAGCAATTTCTCAATATATTGTTTGGTTTTACCTAATGATTGTTGCGGCGGGATCTTGAGTAGGATATTTTTATAATATTCATTCCTTATCCTGGCAACAGGTGGAAACTCGGGACCCAACACATTTTCTTTAAATACATTCCCCAAACCTTTCGCGATCCAGTCTGCCGCTTCATTGGTTTTGGAATAGTCCCGGCTTTTCAGAGTAAATTTTATAATCTTATAATACGGCGGGTATTGATACTGATATCTTTCCACCAACTGTTCTTTATACATTGCAGAATAATTGTTTTCTGAAACCTGCTTCACGATCTGGTGGTGCGGATTGTAAGTCTGGATCAACACCTTACCCCTTGCCTGCGTCCTCCCTGCCCGGCCTGCCACCTGCAACATCAATTGAAAACTTCTTTCATGGGCACGAAAATCGGGAAAATTCAACAGCGTGTCTGCATTCATGATCCCTACCAGTCTTACCTTTCTAAAATCGAGACCCTTGCTCAACATCTGGGTTCCCACGAGTACATCTATATTCTCCTGCTCAAAGGCACTTATTATTTTTTGGTGCCCGTGTTTACCCCGGGTGGTATCAAAGTCCATTCTACCAATCCTGGTTTCAGGCAACAGGGCTTTTAGTTCGGTTTCTATTTGTTCTGTCCCAAAGCCTTTTGTGGTGAGCTCTGTGCTTTCGCATACCATACAACTTTGCTGCATAGCCATATGATAACCGCAATAGTGGCAACGCAGCTGGTTACTGAATTGATGGAAGGTTAAACTCACATCACAATTGGGACAATGCGGGCTATGCCCGCAGGTATTACATTCCAGGATGGGAGAATACCCACGTCTGTTTTGAAAAAGGATGACCTGCTCCCCTTCATTTAAGGTTATGCGTATCTCTTCCAGTAACCTGTCAGAGAAATGTCCCGTCATTAGTTTCTTTTTATATTTTTCTTTAAGGTCTACAATTTCGATCTTGGGCATGAGCACATTGCCATAACGCTCTTTAAGGTCTACCAGTTTGTACTTATTATGGGTGGCGTTATAATAAGATTCCAGGGAGGGGGTTGCCGAGCCAAGGATAAGATTTGCTTTATGCATCCCTGCCAGTACAACCGCTGTATCTCTTGCGTTATACCTGGGCGCAGGATCAAATTGCTTAAAAGTGGTCTCGTGCTCTTCATCTACCACGATCAATCCAAGATCCCTGAATGGCAGGAACAAGGACGATCTGGCTCCCAGTATGATCTTTGCTTTTGAATCATCTTTTAGAACATGATTATAGATCTCCATTCTTTCATTAACCGAATACTTGCTGTGATATACCATTACCTGTTCCCCAAAAAACGCCTGCAGGCGGGAAACAAGTTGTGAAGTAAGCGCTATCTCCGGTAACAGATAAAGTGCCTGTTTACCCCCGGCGATAGCATCATTTATAAGCTTAATATATATCTCTGTTTTTCCTGAAGAGGTCACTCCATGGAGCAAACAAACATTGCCTTCAGCAAAACCTGAATTTATCTCTTCCAGCGCTGTTTGCTGACCTTTATTAAGTTGAAAATTGGTATTAGTGGCATCTCCATCAAAATTGACCCTGTCCTCCTTCAAATAATATTCGGTAAAAATATTCTTATCAAGAAGGCTTTTTATGATAGCAGCTGAAGCACCGCTTAGTTGGGAAAGGTCTTTTAACCTGACCGGTTTTTTTGAACTTGCCTGAAGCTGAAACCAGGTTAAAACCACATCTCGTTGTTTAGGAGCCTTACTAAGCTCATCCAGGAGAATAGGCATTTGAGCTTCAGAGGAATATCCATCTGCGAGCTTCACATACCTAACCAGCTTTGGCTTATATTGTTCAAAAATCTCCTGGTTTACAACAATAATGTTTTTGGCCACCAGCCGGTTAATCACGGGTAATACTGTTTTTTTATCCAGTAATTGCATCACCTCCTGGATTCTTAAAGAAGACTGGGTTTTTAATGCTTCAAATATCAGATATTCCTGATCATCCAGGTCTTCTTCTGCCATCACCTGAGATGGTGAAAGCTGAATAAGGGTTTCACTTTCAAGCAAAAATGATCCCGGAAGTGCTGCACGAAGCACCTCCCCTTCTGCGCACATATAATATTTCGCTATCCAGGACCAAAGTTCGAGCTGAATAGTAGTCACCACAGGTTCTTCATCCAGGATCTGTTCAATGGGTTTGGCTTCATATATCTGGGGAGCCATGTTATGAACACGGGAAACTATACCAGTATATATCCTGGTCTTTCCAAAAGGTACGGCAACCCTCATCCCGGGTTTTAAAAAATTACTTTCCCGGGAACTTATCTCATAGGTGAAATGGTTTTCAAGAGGAAGGGGGAGGATGACATCTACAAAGAAACTCATTTATGATAAGATTGATGACAAATTTACTTTTCTTTTTATTCCTAATAAAAAACCATCCCTAAAATATTAAGAATGGTAATTTTATTATATAGAAAGTACAGGATTATTGTGCCCTGTGCCAGGTTTGGGTCTTATAAAAAAATGCTATAAAGCCTCTCACTTTCAACCTGTTGGGATTATCCTCATCTATCCATATTTTGGCTTTATATTGCTTCCCGCTATTGGGATCTGTGATCACCCCGCCGGAATATACATCCCCTTTTTTTTCAAAACCTGACATAAGCTCAAGACCTTCAATGGGTTGATTCTTTAACGGGCCGGAACAATTATAACATACCTGCTCCCGATCTTCTTCTTTTAATATCTTAAGAACTTTTCCCTTTACCATTCCAGCTTCCTGATAGATCTCAATCAAGGCATTAGGTTTTCCGGTATCCTCGTTAAGAGTATGCCATTTCCCCAGAACACTTTGTGCATGAACAGAAGCACCCGTAATAAAAATTAAAGTTAACAATATGTATTTCAGCTTCAACATCCCTTTCATTAAATTGGTTAATAAAATTTTTGAATCCCAAATAAAAGCATTTAATTCACCAGCATACCCATTTTTAACATTTTGTCTGCCGGTTTATCTGATAACCAAATTCCAAATAAGCTTGTTTATAGGGCAATCCCTTTGTTATATCAAGTTCTCTGCCGTTCTTACAGTGTTACTGACCTGGAGGCGAAGTATTCCACATTAAAAAAACCCTCTTTATGTATGTTATCTTTAAAGAAGCCCTTGAAGGTCTTTATGTTTGCTTTAAGGGTACTCCTGTTCTGTTAAGAATAATTTTTTTATATTCAAAACTCACAGTATTGGGAAAGGTGGCTCGCCGATTTTTGATTTGAGCACGAAGTGAACAGGTAATCATTAACGCAATAAAATGGAATATGTTTTTAATTGTTAGGGTATTAATCAAAACTCTTACGCAATTTATTCAAACAGGCATTAAGTTCAAAACCTAATAAAAGTATATTGGAATTAATCCAGATATAAACCATGAGGACGAGTAACGCTCCTATAGAGCCATATAATTCATTATAGTTTGAAAAGTTTGTAATATAAAGACCAAATAAAAATGTAGTAATAATTATTGAGATCGTAGTAAAAAATGCTCCAAGTGAGAAATAACTGGATTCCCGGCCTTCTCTCGTTCCAAAATAGTAAAGTGTTGCCACAGCCAGATAAACAAGAAGGATAAAGGCACTATATGTTAACAATTGAACGGTAACTATATTTTCAAAAATACCTCCAAGATCTTTTATATCGTCCACAGCATAAGTGAGGTAAACCACCACTATTACTGTAAGGAGCAACAACAATGCCATGATTAGGGAAACCCCTGTTGCTATCACATACTGTCTCACTATAGAGCGGTTTACATGGGTATGATATGAAAATTCAAATCCTGTAAAAATAGCATTTACACCATTTGTCATTAAAAAAAGCGACAAAAGGAAGGTAAAGGATAAAAGACCAGCGCGCGGTGTACTTGCAATGTCCATAAAAACATCATTAAAGGCTTCAGATGTGGTGGGAGGCATTAATGAGTCCATAAACAAAAGAAAATGCAACTGAAAATCATCAATGAAATTAATATAAGGTATTAGATTAAGCATAAAGATAAGGAAGGGAAAAATAGCCATAAAAAAACTGTATGCTATTGCACTGGCCCTTGTCGAGAAGGTACCTTCTATGATTCCTTTGATATAGATTGACCAAAGATCATAAAATGTTAAACCATCCATCCCGGGAAGGATAATCCTCTTGCTCTTTCTTTCAAGCGAATTGGAAATTCTTTCAAAGAATCCCGGGGTTTCAGCTGCTTCAGTACTCATACTTATACTGCTTTTAAACTGAGATCCATATTGTATATGGAATGTGTCAAGGCTCCACTGGAAACAAAATCCACGCCGCAATCTGCATATTTTCTAACTGTTTCAAGTGTTACGCCTCCACTGGACTCTGTGAGACACTTCTTGTTTATTAATTTTACCGCTTTTCGGGTATCCTCAAAACTAAAATTATCAATAAGAATTCTGTAGATATCTTTGTGCTCCAGGATCTCTTCTATTTCCTTTAGATCGCGGGCCTCGACAATGATCCTGAGATCCAGATCATTCTCAGTTAAATAAGATCTTGTTTTTTCTATGGCATTGGAAATACCTCCGGCGAAATCAATATGATTATCCTTGAGCATGATCATGTCATAAAGTGCAAAACGGTGGTTACCACCTCCTCCTATTTTAACTGCCCATTTTTCCAAAGCTCTTATTCCAGGTGTGGTTTTCCGGGTGTCGAGGATTTGTGTCTGGGTTCCTTTTAATTTTTGAACATACTTATTTGTCTTAGTGGCAATGGCACTCATGCGTTGCATGGCATTTAACACCAGTCTTTCTGCTTTAAGGATTGATTGGGAAGAACCTTTCACAAAAAATACTATATCCCCTTTTTTAACTTCCTGTCCATCCTGAATCAAAACTTCAAGTTTAAGCCCTGAATCAATAAATGCAAATACTTTTGCTGCAAATTCAACCCCTGCAATAATACCGGTATCCTTAACCAGCAATTTTGCTTTACCATTTGCGTCCTTTGGTATACAGGCTAGAGAACTGTGATCTCCTTCTCCCACATCTTCTCTTACGGCATTGGCAATAATTAATTCAATTTCCCTATCAAATTGTGCTTGTGAGATCATTGCAAATGTTATTTTTGTAAATGTAGCAAAGTCTCAGGAAAATGACCATAAAATTACTCGGGATAGGAAAAACCGATGATCCTTCTCTTCAAAATTTAACCAATATATATATTCGCAGATTAAAATTCTATTCCAAATTTGAACTGGAATTCATACCCGATCTTAAAAAAATGAAGCATTTGGATGAGGCACTTCAAAAACAAAAAGAAGGGGAACTTATATTAGGAAAATTATCCTCCCAGGATTTTGTGGTATTGCTGGATGAAAATGGAGAACAGTTTACTTCTGAAGGTTTTTCAGAATTCCTGCAAAAAAGAATGAATAGTGGTTTAAAACAACTTGTTTTTATAATAGGAGGCCCTTACGGATTTTCAGAAGAAGTCTATAGCCGTGCTAATTCCAGATTATCACTATCAAAAATGACCTTTTCTCACCAGATGATAAGGTTGTTCTTTATTGAACAGTTATACAGGGGTTTTACCATACTAAAAAATGAACCCTACCACCACAGATAAAAATTATAATGAAATTAGTATTCGCTACTCATAATCACAATAAACTGGAAGAAGTTCGTTTGCTTATTCCATCTACCATTGAATTGCTCTCCCTTGATGATATAGGTTGCTACGAGGATATCCCGGAAACCGCTGAAACTATCGAAGAAAATGCTATCCTCAAGGCAAATTTTGTCAAAGAACGCTACGGTTATGATTGTTTTGCAGATGATACCGGCCTTGAAGTGGCTGCTTTGAATGGCCGGCCGGGAGTTTATTCCGCCAGATATGCAGGTGAAGCAAAGAACAATGAAGACAATATTGATAAACTCCTTTCAGAATTAGAAAGGAAGAATAACAGGAATGCAAGATTTAAAACGGTTATTGCACTCAATCTCGACAGACGTCAACATTTATTCCAGGGAATTTGCGCAGGGGAGATCACCCGTGAAAGACGCGGAAATAAAGGCTTTGGATATGATGCTGTATTTCAGCCCCATGGGAGTGATAAAACTTTTGCAGAGATGAATATTGAAGAAAAGGCCATCCTGAGTCATCGAGGAATTGCCCTTCGCGATCTCACTGAATATCTCTCCAAATAAGCCTATTTATTCATAAAAATTTCTACAATAAGCTGTAAACTAATGCTTACCTTTGCAACTTATTAAAATTTTATATGAATAAATTTGAACAATTAGGATTAAACCCTGCCATACTCAAAGCTGTTGAAGAAATGGGCTTCGAAAGTCCGAGTGAAGTACAGGAAAAAGCGATCCCTATTTTATTGCAAAAAGACACCGATATGGTGGCACTTGCCCAAACCGGTACAGGAAAAACCGCTGCTTTTGGTTTTCCGCTCATTCAAAAGATCAACGCTAACAGTAAGCATACTCAGGGATTAATTCTTAGCCCGACCAGGGAATTGTGTTTGCAAATAACAAATGAACTTAAAAATTACTCAAGACATACTCCGGGCTTACATGCGGTGGCCATTTATGGAGGCGCCAGTATCCAGGACCAGGCAAAACTTATTCAGAGAGGTGCACAAATTATCGTGGCCACTCCGGGAAGAATGCAGGATATGATTAATCGCAGAATGGTTGATATCTCCAAAATTGAATATTGTATCCTTGATGAGGCAGATGAAATGCTGAACATGGGTTTCTTTGAAGATATAACGGCTATTCTTTCTCATACCCCTAAAGAGAAGAATACCTGGTTATTTTCGGCTACTATGCCACAGGAAGTTTCAACAATAGCCAAAAAATTTATGCGTACCCCGGTAGAGATCACTGTGGGAACCAAGAATCAGGGTACCGCAAATGTCTCGCATGAATATTATGCGGTTAATTCGCGAGACCGTTATTCGGCATTAAAGAGACTGGCAGATGCCAATCCCGATATTTTCTCAGTAGTATTTTGCCGTACCAAACGGGATACCCAAAAGGTTGCAGAGCAATTAATTGAAGATGGTTATAATGCGGCAGCTTTACATGGAGATCTTAGTCAGAACCAGAGAGATTTGGTAATGAAAAGCTTCAGAGGCCGACAAATCCAGATGCTTGTAGCTACAGATGTTGCCGCAAGAGGAATTGATGTAGATGATATAACTCATGTTATACACTACCAATTACCAGATGAGCCTGAAATATATACTCACCGTAGTGGCAGGACAGGGCGTGCAGGTAAGAGCGGAGTATCCATGGTTATTATGACCAAAAGTGAAATTCGCAAGATCAAAAGCATTGAACGCATCATCAAGCAGCCATTTGAACAAAAGGAAATTCCCGATGGAATGGAGATTTGCAGGGTACAGTTATACCACCTGGCAAATGACATAAAGAATACAGAAATTAATCATGATATAGATCCTTACCTTCCAGGTATTGAAGAATATCTTCAGGATTTTTCAAAAGAGGAACTTATTAAAAAAGTTTTCTCTGTTGAATTCACCAGATTTTTTAACTATTATAAAAATTCATCAGATCTCAATGCAAAGATCTCCGGCAGCAGTAGCCGGGATGATAGTCCTTCGGGTGGAGACAGCACAAGGTTCTTTATCAATGTTGGATCCAAGGACGATTTTGACTGGATGACATTAAAAGATTTTATAAAGGCAACATTGGATCTTGGGAGGGATGACGTTTTCAGGGTTGACGTTAAAGAGAGTTTTTCTTTTTTCAATACTCACTCTGAGATCGCAGATAAGGTTCTTTCAACATTTGAGAATTTCCAGCACCAGGGAAGACGTATAAGCGTTGAAGTTTCCCAGGATGGCGGTGGCGGAGGAAGATCCTCTGGCCGTAGCCGTAAGCCAAGAGGCGGTGGAGACTTTAAACCTCGCGGAGGAGAACGAAGCGGTGGTGGAGATTTCAAACCCCGAAGCAGTGAGCGTAGTGGTGGTTCCCGCAGGACAACTTCAGGTTCTGATGACGGAGGCCGAAGAAGATCTTCAAAGCCTTTTGAAGGAGGTGGAGACAGAGCTGCAGGTAAGGATGGTAGTCGAAAAAAAAACATTGAAAGTTCGGTAAATCGCCGTAAATCAAGGAGATCTTAAAAAAACAAGATATGGGGATGAGTTTGGTACAATATTTACTGTACGCTTTTCCCCTTTGTATTTCATTTCTATGAGAATATATTTAACGCTGATTTTTTTCTTTTTATTGGTTTTCAACATTCAGGCCCAGGATACAAAAGTTTCTGGGGTGGTCCTTAATGCTGCAAATGATCTTCCGCTGGAAAATGTTAACCTGGTAAATCTTAATCAGGTTATAGGAACCACGACCGATGAAAAAGGATATTTTGAAATATCTGCAGCGGTGAATGATACTTTATATTTTTCTTATCTGGGATTCAGGACCATACAGGTGCGCGTAACTAATGACTGGATGAAATATGGAGAGGTTAAAGTAAAAATGACCGAAATTGGCATAGCTCTGGAGGAAGTCGTACTTAAACCAATACAACTTACCGGATATCTTGAGATTGATGCAAAGAATATTCCTATTTATGAGAATTATCGCTACAGTATCTCGGGCCTTAATGTGGGTTATGAAGCAGGTGAACATTCTCCCTCTGCGGCTGGAAAAATTTTAGGCTCACTCTTTAATCCGGCAGATGCTCTTTACAATAGTTTTGGCCAGAAGCCCCGCCAAATGAAAAAACTACGGCAAATGAAAGACGATGAAGAAATAAGGAAACTACTGCAAAGTAAATTTGACCGTCAAACGCTTTCTGCTGTCTTGCAGATAAGCCCCGTTGAGATCGAAGAAATCCTTGCCAGGTGCAATTATTCCCAAAGTTTTGCCAGAAATGCAAATGACCTGCAAATTCTTGATGCCATAAGCGGTTGTTATGAAGAATACAGGGTTTTAAAAAGATAAACTATTGATACTAGAAATTCTCCTGAATAGGAGCCGTTCTCTCATTTCTGATCTCCAGTATACTTTTAATCCTTTTTAAACCGCTTTCAAGATCTTTTCCAAATGCTTTATCCACAGGATGAATAAGTGATATTACGGAAAACGGAAAAGCAAGGCTTCCTCTAATACCCCAGACAATTTTCGTCTTGTTCTCGTCGATTTCCTTTAATCCCTTATATTCCAGTAGCGCCAGAGTAAAGGGTTTTACAACAAGAATTCTGGTTTCCATTATTCTTCCCTGGTTAAGCTTATTAATCTTTTGGGTACCTTCATAAAAAAATTTGTGGCCCTTCCAATATAGTAAAGCTTCAGGTTTCCCGTCATCCCCCTTAAATTTCAATATTCCCCTATAATCTTTCTCAAACCATGGCATCCATAGAGGCTCCTTCTTCAACTGTCGCACAAAATTAAATACTTCTTCCTTAGGACGGTTAATGATCACGGTCCTGCTTATATCAAACTCTTTTTTTGCCCAGGCATGTAAAAAAGCAAAAAATGTTATAATGGCAATAAATATGTAAAAAACTAAGGTCATTAATTCCTCTTTAGGGATAATAAAACCAGAAAATTACGCATTCTCCTGAAATCTTTGGATTAATTGGGGTAAATTTTTAAAACTTTTGCTAAGCCATTCAAATTTAACCGCATTTTTCTCATTTTCAGTAAGTTCCCAATTTATTTTACTATTTCTTAATTTGCCGGTAATATATTGAAGGATGATGGCAGCAGAAACGGAGATATTCAAACTATCTGTAAACCCACTCATTGGTATTTTAATATAATGATCGGCATAATTTAATACATCCTTTGAAAGCCCATCATGCTCAGTTCCAAAAAAGATGGCCGAAGGAGTACTTATATCAAAATCTTCCAGAAACGAGGAGTTGCCACGTGGGGTGGTTCCCACAATTTGATATCCTTTTTCTTTAAGATGCCTGATACAATCCATGCTTGAATGATGCCGGGTAAGACTTACCCATTTTTGTGCTCCCATAGCAATTTCCCGGTCTATCTTCTTTCTGTTACGCTCTTCTATAACATGAATATTCTGTATCCCAAATACATCACAGCTTCTTATTACCGCACTCGTGTTATGAAGCTGGTAGACATCTTCTGTGGCTACTGTAAAATGATTTGTCCTTTGATCCAGAACTTTATTGAACAAGACTCTTCGCTCTGGTGTGAGCATCCCTTCAAGAAATTCAATGAGACGTGGGTCTGGAGGTTTATTCATTATCATTAAAAAGAGCTGTCCACTTTTAATGGACAGCTCCGGTATTTTATAATTAGAATCCTATTTCTCGAAGTCCTTTAAAGTAGTTGTAATGATATCAATACACTCATTGAGCTCTTCCTCGTTCATGACAAGTGGAGGGGCAAAACGAATAATATTTCCATGGGTAGGCTTGGCCAATAATCCGTTTTCTTTTAAGGCAATGCAAATATCCCAGGCTGTCGAACTGTCCTCGCTATCATTTATAACAATTGCATTTAAAAGGCCTTTACCTCTTACCAGACTTACAATATTTGAATTCCGGATGTAGTCATTCATTCTCCGGCGGAAAAGATTTCCAAGTTTCTCGGCATTTTCAGCTAAATTTTCATCTTTTATAACCTTTAAGGCTGCCGTTGCAACAGCACATGCCACCGGATTTCCACCGAAAGTTGAACCGTGCTGTCCGGGCTTGATCACATTCATAATATGATTATCTGCCAATACAACCGAAACAGGATAGACACCACCTGAAATTGCTTTGCCAAGTATTACGATATCGGGTCGCACATCTTCATGATCAACAGCCAGCAATTTTCCGGTTCTGGCAATCCCGGTTTGTACTTCATCTGCAACAAAAAGTATATTATGCTTTTCACAAAGTTCTTTAGCCTGTTTTAAATAACCGGGTGAGGGAACATAAACTCCGGCTTCTCCCTGTATAGGTTCCACCAGGAAAGCAGCTACATTATCGTTATTCTCAAGCGCCTCTCTCAGGGCATCAATATCATCATAAGGGATCTTCAGAAATCCGGGAGTATAAGGACCAAAATTCTTTCGTGCGCCTTCATCGTTTGAAAAGGAAATAATAGTTGTGGTTCTTCCGTGGAAATTATTTTCACATACTATGATTTGCGCTTCCTTTTCCTCTACACCTTTTTTCTCATAAGCCCACTTTCGGGAGATCTTAATAGCGGTCTCCACAGCCTCTGCTCCCGTATTCATAGGAAGCAACTTATCGTACCCAAAATATGTTGTGGCATATTTTTCAAACGGGCCAAGCACATCATTATAAAATGCACGGGAGGTCAAACAAAGTTTAGTTGCCTGTTTGTACAAAGCATCCACTATCTTTGGATGACAATGCCCTTGATTTACAGCTGAATAAGCAGATAAGAAATCATAATATTTTTTTCCTTCCACATCCCATACATGCACCCCTTCTCCTTTAGCAAGCACCACAGGTAAAGGATGGTAGTTATGGGCTCCATATTTATCCTCGAGTTCAATTGCCTTTTGGGAAGTAGTGATTTTTTCTAGTTGCATTTTAAATTTATTTATAATTCTACTTTAAAATTCCTTCTTTTAGGGGATCATATGTCATGATCAACAATGGGAGAGAAATCATCCGGAAGAGGTACAAAATTACCTTATTTTCTTGTAAAAACCTTATACATCACAACAAGTTTAACCGGTTAATGCTTCAAAACCATTATCTTTAATCAGATCTTTATTACATGCCAGATTCCAGAAATTACTCCCTGAAACAAATAGCGGGAAAACCTTTTCAGTATGCCCGCGAATCAAGGACCGTCATGTTTCTTGCCTGTGTTGCCATAAGCATGCTGCTGGTATTTTTGTTGGGAAGTGAGGGATTTTCCCGAACTCAAAACCTGGTGCTTTTCTTACTTTTTTTTTCTATCGGGCTTTGGGTGACCGAAGCTATACCTCCCTTTGCAGTTGGGATCCTCATTGTGGGATTTTTAGTTTTTACTATGGGAAGAGAGGACACTATGGATATAAAACAATATGTTCAAACCTGGTCAGATGGGGTGATCTGGCTTTTCCTGGGCGGTTTTTTTCTTGCTGAAGGGATGAAGAAAACAAGTCTTGACCGGCAACTTCTCCTCCTTGCTGTACCCCGATTTGGCAAGCTCGCTAAAAATGTACTTCTTGGATTAATGGCAGTAACCGGCATATTATCTATGGTAATGAGCAATACAGCTACAACAGCCATGATGGTGGCAACCATTGCCCCATTGTTTGTACACCCTCAAAAATCCCACCTTGCAAAGGCATTTTATCTGGGAATACCAACTGCAGCTGCAATTGGTGGGATGGGAACAATCATTGGATCTGCTCCCAATGCTATCGCAGTTGGTGCTCTTGAATCTGTAGGCATTCAAATAAGTTTTATTGAATGGATGATCGTGGGGATTCCTGTGGCCACCTTTCTTACATTTTTGTTCTGGAAAGTTCTTATCAGGAAATATAAAATTGGTGAGGAAACGATTTCCCTTGATAATTTAAAGATAGCCAACGCCTCTCTAATTCCTACGAGGGAGGATTTAACTCAAAGAAGCATCGTACTGGGAATCCTTTTTATTACGGTTGGAATGTGGCTCACTTCTCAATGGACGGGCATTCCCGTAGCTGTAGTTTCAGGGGTCCCAATTGTAGGACTTACCATGCTGGGGATTCTCGATGCAGATGATGTGAGAAAGATCCCATGGGATACCTTAATGCTTGTAGCAGGAGGTTTATCTCTGGGAATAGCTATTCAGGAACAGGAACTCATTCCTTTTTTTATAGACAAGATCAGTTCGGTGCAGATAAATTTCTATCTGCTTCTGCTCATTTTCAGTCTAATCTCTGTTTTGGTATCAAACTTTATGAGCAATACGGCGGCAACCACTATATTAATACCCGTGGCCATTTCTTTTTCCGCTTTGACACCTGGTGTAAACCCCGTTATCTTACCATTGGTAATAGGACTCTGCGCCTCATGTGCCCTGCTCCTGCCGGTTTCTACTCCTCCCAATGCAATGGTGTACAGCACCGGCATGGTGGAGCAAAAGGAATTCAGACTGGGAGGAATATTTGTAGGATTGACAGGCCCGGTACTTATAATACTGTGGACTCTCGTAACTTCATTTTTATTTTTTTAGTTATTGCTACTTAAAATATAAAAAATTGAATTTCTAATCCTGTCCAAAACCTTAATTTTGCGCCATGCGTAAAAAGAAACAAAACATAATATTTGAAAAACTCGAGATTACCGGTGCGGGTGCAAAAGGAAAGAGTATTGCAAAAGCACCTGACGGAAAAGTAATCTTTATTAATAATGCAGTACCGGGGGATGTGGTGGATATAAGGACCACTAAAAAAAAGCGGTCTTTTTATGAAGGTACGGCCATACACTTCCATGAATATTCCACTCGTAGGGTAGCACCCGTTTGCCAGCATTTTGGAACCTGTGGCGGTTGTAAATGGCAATTCATGGGATATGAACATCAACTTCACTACAAACAACAGGAAGTAGAGAATAACCTGAGACGAATAGGAAAAGTAGACCTTCCTCCTCTCATGCCCATTTTGGGTAGCGAAGACATTTACTTTTACCGGAATAAAATGGAATTCTCATTTAGTGACAGTCGCTGGTTATCCCTTGATGAAATTAAAAGCGACAGGGACATCAATGATAAAAATGCCCTTGGATTCCATATCCCCGGAATGTGGGACAAGATCCTTGATATAAAAAAATGCCATCTGCAACAGGATCCAAGCAATGCTATCAGGAATTTTGTAAAGAAATTTGCCAACGACAATCAAATTTCCTTTTTTAATACAAGAGAGCAATTTGGTTTATTGAGAACCCTTATGATACGCACATCTTCCACCGGGGAGATAATGGTGGTGGTTCAATTTTTTGAGGACCATGAGGAAAAACGGAAACTTTTACTGGATAATATAGCCTCAAATTTTCCTGAAATAACTTCCCTGCAGTATGTGATCAACTCCAAGGGCAATGACACAATATACGATCAGGAGGTGATCATTTATAAAGGCAAGGATCATATTTTTGAGGAAATGGAAGGTCTTAAGTTCAAGATCAATGCAAAATCTTTCTATCAGACCAATTCCAAACAAGCTTACGAATTATATAAGATCACCCGTGATTTTGCCCAACTGGAAGGTCATGAACTGGTTTATGATCTTTACACAGGTACGGGAACAATTGCACAGTTCGTTTCACGTTATGCAGGTAAGGTAATTGGTATTGAAGCCGTTCCGGTGGCCATTGAGGATGCAAAGGAAAATTCACTGATAAACAATATTGAAAATACTGAATTCTTTGTTGGCGACATGAAAAAGGTTTTCACCCGGGAGTTTATTGAACGTCATGGAAGGCCCGATGTAATAATTACAGATCCACCCCGTGACGGAATGCACCGGGATGTAATTGCACAAATAATTGGTATATTGCCGCAGCGTATCGTGTATGTGAGCTGCAATTCTGCCACACAGGCACGAGACCTTGAATTACTGGATCAAAATTATAAGGTTACCAGGGTACGCCCTGTAGATATGTTTCCTCAAACTTTTCATGTAGAAAATGTAGTATGTCTGGAAAGAAGATAAAAAATTTGATGACTGGGATAAAGTTTCTCCTTTTATCCGCATTTTTAGTAGTAATTGCAGTGGGTTGTCAAAAAGATGATATATGTACCCCTACAACCCAGACCACGCCAATGCTGAGAATCTCATTTTTTGATGCTGAAGATCCTACCGTGCCTAAACCCGCGTCCAACTTACTTGTAAGGGAAATATTCTTTGACACCGTTATTGTTGCCAGAGAAACTTCAGCCGAGATCAGGATCCCATTAAGGGTGGATGTGGGGACAACAGAATATGAATTTATACTTAATGCACCTGTTGAGGGAGGTACAGATGAATCAAGTTCTGCTCGTTTAACTTTCAGTTATGATCCCCAGGAGGTTTTTGTAAACAGGGCTTGTAGTTTTAAAGTTGAATTTCGAGACCTCAATGTTACTTTTACTCCAGAAAACAATTCATGGATCAGTTCTATTACTGTCGTCGAAGAAAATATAGAAAATGAAACAAGCGATCACGTTCATATTTACCATTAGTCTTTTATTTCTTGATTATAATCCGGTTTCTGCGCAAGTTGTGGTGGATACCATTTCTTATAAAGAAAGATACGGAATAAGAGTGGGTGTAGATCTCAGTAAACCCATACGCACTTTATTGGAAGAGGATTACAGTGGTGTGGAGATCATGGGAGATTACCGGGTTTATAAGAATTATTATATCGCTGCAGAACTGGGAAATGAGAAAATTCCATTTGACGGTGACAACATCCGGGTATCTTCCAGCGGAAGTTATATCAAACTGGGAGTTGATTATAATGCTTATGAGAACTGGGCGGGAATGGAAAATATGATCTTTGCGGGTCTTCGCTATGGATTTGCAACCTTCTCCCAGACTCTGGAAGAATATAATATATTTGCAATTAATCCGTTTTTCCCTCCTACCACTATTGAAGGACCCGTTGAATCTTCAGGTTTAACTGCTAATTGGCTGGAATTCATAATTGGCTTAAAAGTGGAAGTTCTTCCCAATCTTTATTTGGGAGGTAATGTGCAGCTTAAAAGTATGATCTCCCAGGTTTCTCCTTCAAATATGGACAATCTCGTGGTTCCGGGATTTAACCGCACAAATGACATAAGTTCTTTTGGAGTGGGCTATAGTTATAATATCTCCTATCTAATCCCCCTTTTCAGAAGGGCCAATAATTAAATCTCCCTCTTTTCAAGTTTATGTACCTTTTTGGTTCCTTCATAAATTTCATATTTTAGGAATTTGGACTCAAGTGCGCCATTGAATAGTTTGATCTTTCGGGAAGGACGTAAACCCACATGTTTTATAGATTCCAGATTGGAAGTAATAAACCAGGCTTCAGTACCGGGGTAATTCTGCTTTAGGGTATCTCCTATTTTCTTATAAAATACAGGCATATCCACGTCCAGTCTTTCGCCATAAGGAGGATTGAACACAATGTGTAAGTGTCGGTCATTGATCTTTTCACTTTGAAAGAAATCCTGTTGTTCAACCTTTATAAAATCAGAAAGATGGGCATTCTCAACATTATCTATAGCTTTATTTACTGCGGAAGGAGCGGTATCATAACCCATAATGGTAAAATGAAAATCTCTTACTTTTTTCAAGACAGATTCTTCGATCTTTTCAAATAGATCCACATCCCAATCTTTCCATTTTTCAAAGGCAAATTCTTTTCTGTTCAGGTTAGGCGGAATGTTTGCAGCGATCATTGCCGCTTCTATCAGGATAGTTCCACTTCCACACATGGGATCCAGGAAATCGCTCTGCCCATCCCATCCGGAAAGTAAAAGTAATCCCGCGGCAAGAACCTCGTTGATGGGTGCTATATTTGTTGCTGTCTTATACCCTCTTTTGTGTAGCGACTGGCCGGAACTGTCAAACGAAAGATTACAATAATCATTTTCAATATGTACATTTATCCTCAAAGTTGGAAAATCGAGATCAACATCCGGACGGGTTCCAAATTTATCCCTGAACCTGTCTACTATGGCATCTTTTGTTTTTTGCGCAATATATTTGGAATGGGTAAATTTTTCTGAATGCACTGTAGCATCAATAGCAAGTGTGTCTTTTATGTCCATAAACTCTTCCCAGGCAATGGCATTTACCTCCCGGTATAGATCATCCTCATTTTTTATTCGGAATGATTTGAAGGGTTTTAAAACTTTAATTGCCGTTCTCAGGCAAAGGTTTGCCTTATACATAAACCCTTTATCCCCCACAAATTTCACGTTGCGTGTACCTTCTACAACATCCATAGCCCCAAGAGCCCTTAGTTCCTTCGCCAGTAGTGGTTCAAAGCCAAAAAGGGTCTTTGCCACCATCTCAAAATTATTTACCATTATATAAACTTCTATAATCGCAAAAATACATTAATTTTGACCGATAAAATAAAGAAAACAAGCTTCCGCATGAGTATAAAATATGTTTGTCTTTCAATACATTTTTTCAATTCAGCCACACAAAAATCCTGATGATATATATACTTCCCATACTTTCGGTAGTAATTGGTCTTGTTATTTCCTTTTTTTTAAAACCATCCACATCACAGGGTTTCCAGTTATTGCTTTCTTTTAGTGGGGCCTACCTGCTATCGGTTACCGTATTCGAATTGCTGCCCGAAGTTTACGAAGCGGGTAGCGAAAATATTGGATTATTTATTATGATGGGGCTTTTACTGCAAATTGTCCTGGAATTTCTTTCCAAAGGTGTTGAACATGGACACATGCACCTGGATAAGAATACAAACAGATTTCCCCTGCTTTTATTGATAAGTTTAAGCATTCATTCCCTTCTCGAAGGATTTCCTCTTGAGAAAAGTGATCATTTATTAACCGGGGTTGTAGTGCATAAAATTCCCGTTGCAGCTATTCTTGCAGCATTTTTGCTTAATTCCAATGTTGGAAAACCCAAAGCAATATTATTCCTTGGAATCTTTGCTATGATGACTCCCCTTGGAAGCTGGTTGCAGGCAAACTTTCCTGCCATCAATGAATATGGCACATATATTAATGCTATGGTAATCGGTATTTTTCTTCACGTATCTACTACTATCTTATTTGAAGCGTCCAAAAACCATTCTTTTAACGCTTCCAAGCTTGCAGTAATAGTTTTTGGAATCCTATTGGCTTATCTGCTTTAATAATGTTTAGCAGGGAGGAAGCAAAACGCGTGAGGGAAGAATTCTGGACAAACTTCGGAAAATTATATCCGCGTAAGTGGGTACTCTATGACACAAAGATCAAGGACATTCAATTAAAATTTACCTTTACGAATGAAGTTGCACAGGTTTCACTGGATATAACTTCTCCGGATGAAATTATTAGAGAGTATTATTTTGAAAAGTTACAGAGCCTTCAAAATATCCTTCTCACTGAATATCTCCCTGATGCGATATATGAATCCCACTATGAGCTACCTGAAGATAAAACAATCTCCCGGGTTTTTGTGGAGATAAAACGGGTAAACATCTACCGGAAAACAGATTGGCCCCTCGTTCAGGAATTTCTCTATGACAGGATGGATCTTTTGGAACGGTTCTTTTTGGAATATAGGGATGTAATTGATGCTTAGCTTAGATCACAATAGTTGAAACTTTAGCACGGATTACAAATCCGCGCTAACGATGGCGCGGATTTGCAATCCGTGACAGACTTGTTGTTTTTTACAGGTAGAAACAACTATCCATCCCTAATTTTGTTTAAAAAACAGGAATCCTACTTCCAAGTAACCCTTCCGTCTTGAACGGAGCAAAATTTTTACAATAAAGAATAATTGCCTTCCGCTCAATCCACCCTGCCCGTACGGTTCAGGCGGGCTTCCCTTGAAAAGGGAAGGAGTTTTTATTTTGGGAAAAGGCGTCAGCGCGGAATTAAAATCAGTACTCTAACGGGTACTACTTCACCACAGATTACAAATCTGCGCTAACTTCGTTTGCCGGCGGGCTTGCGCGGATTTGCAATCCGTGCCACGAAATAATTTACGGGAGAACAGCCATACTAGACACGCCAAGAACAAATAATCCTACAATGGCTACCCCTATGGTAACTGGCAAAAGAATTGAAAGTTCTTTATTCTTAGTCCTGATCTGCTGAATAGAATCTTCGGGTAGGTCTAACTTGACAAATTTCCCCTGGTAATCGTTATCAACGATATTTTCTTTATGCTTTCTGGCAGTATTAGATGTTTTCTTGGCAATACCATGAATTCCTGAATCATCTTGTTCCAATCTGTGAACCTTATAAATTGTTCCTTCTGTTGTTTTAATCTTTAAAGGTTTATCGGTTTCCAGCGCTTGCTGCATAGGAATATTGGTTGAATTATAGACACCTCCACATCCCGATAATAAAAAAATAAATCCCATTAATATTGAACCAACCACGAATCTGCTATTTGGTGTTTTCATAAGACTAAAATATTTGAGATTAGAAATAAATATACTCCAAAAAGCCTTACGAACTGATTAATAGGTAATTAAAAAATGAAGGGAAGTACGGATTATAAATTACTGAATTTAACTTCCGCACTGATGGCAAATCCGCACTAACTTCGTTTGTTGTCACGAGCTGGCTCGGATTTGTAATCCGTAACAGACTTGATGTTTTTTACAAGTAGAAACAACAATCCATCCCTAATTTTGTTTAAAAAACAGGAATCCTACTTCCAAGTAACCCTTCCGTCTTGAGCGGAGCAAAATTTTTACAATAAAGAATAATTGCCTTCCGCTCAATCCACCCTGCCCGTACGGTTCAGCCGGGCTTCCCTTGGAAAGGGAAGGAGCTTTTAATTTATTTACCTGCGGTTGGCACGGATTTGAAATCCGTGCCGAACTTCTACTTCACTTTACCCCATAAAAAAACCCTTCATCAAATACATGATGAAGGGTTTCAAAAAGAAGGCGGCGACATACTCTCCCACAATACAGCAGTACCATCTGCGCTAACGGGCTTAACTTCTCTGTTCGGAATGGGAAGAGGTGAG